>NZ_VFIX01000010.1 GCF_006385185.1 Metamycoplasma equirhinis
TTCGCCGCTAGGCTATTGCTAGCCTCGCTCGACATGCATGTATTAGGCACACAGCCAGCGTTCATCCTGAGCCAGGATCAAACTCTTAATATTTGATTTTGGTTAGTTATTTTATTATTGTTTTTTTAAATTGACGTTATGGTATTCGTATCCAGTTTTCAAAGAACTATCTGTACTTTTTCTAAATTGTACATTTAGTATTATACATATTTTATTTTTTAGTTTGTAAAATAATTATTTTTTTGATTTTGTGCGAAAAATTAATGAAAAAAATGGCGTTTCGCCACTTTAAATGATTAAATTAGTAATATTTTGAATATAAAGGGGATTTTGTTTGTTTAGCATTTTTAGTTAATTTTGCCAATATTATTCTTATTTATATTTTATTACAAGATTGTAAATTATAAAATTGATTCAATTTTTACCTTATATTTATTTGGAGCATCAACTTGAATAGTTTCGCCAACATGCTTTCCTAAAACAGCCTTTGCTAATGGCGAAGTATTAGATATTTTATTATTAAATGGATCAGCTTCTAGAGCACCAACAATCGTTGCTTCAATTAATTGTTTAGTTGATAAATTGATAGCTTTAATTGTGGAACCAATTTTAACAATATTTGCTTTTCCTTCGTTTTCAATAACTTCACAATTTTCCAAAATATGTTGAATTTTAAGAATCTCTGCTTCAATTGCTGCTTGCTTATCTCTTGCGGCATCATATTCAGCATTTTCAGATAAGTCACCTTGATTTCTAGCTTCGACTAATTCTTCAATTACTTGTGGTCTTTCAACTTCTTGTAAGTATTTTAATTTATTTTGATACTCTTCATAACTTTGACGAGTTAAATAGTTTTTCTTATCTTCTTGCATTTAATGTCTCCTTAATTTTATTAATAGGGTTAGAGAATCTAGTTTGTTTTAGCGATTTCAGACATGTTCTCATTTTTTGCCAATATTATAACATTTTCGTGATGAAATTTTATTGTTTCATAGCGAAAGTTGTTTGCTAATATGGCATTTTTTTGCTCTTTTAATTCGCGCAAGTTATTCATATTAATAATTAACATACCTTTATCGCTTAAATATTCTTTAAAATTTAAAATGTTATTTGAAATAGATACGGTCTTATCAAGCGAAACAATCATATCGTATTTTTTATCTGATACAATTTGCCTAATGTATTTTAGATTTTTTTCATCTAGATTTTCAATTTCAGTTTTAACAAAATCAATTTTCTTTTCTTTTAGATTGCTATCCAATATATTAACAGTGCAATTATTTGCAAGTGTTGAAATCGAGATTGGTAAATAATCAGCTCTAGTATTGCTCAAAATATTTGTATATTTGTTTAAATATATACTATTAATAATAAATGCTACAAAAAAATCATCTTCGGTAGCAGTATAGAATTTTTTTATTCCTGTCAAAACAATGCCATAATTAGGATTTTCTAATTTAAGTTTAGCAAGTTCGCTTTCTTCTTTTGGATTAATAAATTTGGCGGCATATTTTTTTTTGAACAAAAGTGTTATTGCAAAGACGGTAAACGCAATTATTAATGCACAAACAACGCTAATAATCAATGCTAATCTTACTTTTTGCGATAATTTTGAACCACTATTAATTAACATTTTAGTCTTCCTTGTTGTATCCAATTAATCTAGCTAGCAGATCTGATTTTCCATCTTTATCCAAAAAAATATAATGTTGGTTTAATTCGAATAGAAAATCAGTTAGAATGTCGATTTCGCCTTCATCTTCCAATTCAACTAAAACAGAGCCTTCGCCTTTTTTTGCAAAATATAAAGCTTCACTATCAGTTAAAATGAAATAATCCTCACCGTTTTCAGGTAATTCTACAATTATATGAAATATAGATTCATCATCAAGAACTATTTTTCTACTTTCATCTTCAAAAAGTTTTATTTCTTGCCTTTTAGTTTCCATAAGTTTCTTTCCTTATTTTTTGTTTAAAAAATCTTCTAAAATTAGTTGTGCTGCAAGCAAATCTTTTTTAGTCTTACGTTTTTTTGAATTATAACCAGCTCCTAATAAAATTTCTTCAGCGTTAATTGTGCTTTGTCTTTCATCTTGAAATATAACGCTAATTGCAAAAGCCTCCTCAATACGTTTCGCAAATCGCTCAACCATATAAGTTCTTTTGCTTTTAGATAAATCCATACGTAATGGATATCCTATTACGATAGCGTCTATTTCATTTTTATACTCTGACTGATAGAGGTATCAATCAATTCTTTTTAAAACTTCAACAAAATGGTTTTCTTCAAAATTAAAATTTTCCAAACCACTTGAAATTATGCAATTTATATCTGAGATGGCAAAACCACAAGTTTTAGTGCCTAAATCAAGTGCTAACTTACGCATTTAAAATTTCTTTAATTTTGCTAATAATTTCATTTAAAGAAATTTCAAGTGATAATGAACCTTGGCAGACAATTTGATTGCCGCCACCTTTACCATTTAGTTTTTGGCATATATCCATAAAAATTTCACGGGCATTATATTTCTTTGAAGCAACTATTATAAAATAATTATTTTTACTTATCTTTTGCAAACCGATAATAATTGCATCTGAATTTGCTTCACGCAATTGTATTACTGCTCGATTTAAAATCGGATTTGTTAAATTATCAATAATAATAATTTGTTTGTCACCGATACTTTGTGCAACATATTCATCAATATTCACATTTTCGTTTTGCTTTTGTTTTAAAAACTTACGATAATCGTTTCTGATTAAATTTTCAAAAATTTCATATTGGTTTAATAACTTTTCTTTTTCAGAGGTTGTTTCGGGAATTTGTTTTACGAATTCAATTGAATAACTCGCATTTAATTCTTGATTATTTTTGATTAATGTATCGAGCAATTTTTGTTTTTCATTAATTTCTCTATCAAGATATTTAGCAACTAATTCAAACGAAGTTACAACTCTTAAACGATAAATTCCAGTTCCTTTTGAATCAACACTTACGATTTTAAAATCTTCAATTAAACCAGTATGACTTACGTGTGTTCCACCACAAAGATCTTTTGTGATATTCTCAAATTCAACTACTCTAACCGCATTAGCGTCATGATATTCTGATTCGGCAATCGTCATATATGCGCCCATTTCTTGGGCTTTTTTAACACTTGTAACTATATAATTACGTTTTGCATCTTGCTTAATATACTCACGCATCTCTTTTTCAATATTTTTAATTTCTTCTTTGGTTGGACGATGATCTAATCCAAAGTCAAAAGTAAAGTGTTCTGGCGTTATATTTGATCCAAGTTGCTCAATTATTTCATGTGGATATGTTTTTCTTAAAGCGTGAAACATAATATGTGTTGATGAATGATTTCGCGCGTAATTTAAACGCTTTGGTTCATCAACAAAACATTCAACTTCGTCTTTATCATTTATAATACCTTTAATCATATGAATTGGATTTCAATATTTATCTTTAAAAACATCCAAAACTTCAATGCGATTACCATTCTGAATCATATAACCAAAATCATGATTTTGGCCTCCACTTGTTGCATAAAATGGTGTTTTATCTAAAATTACATAGTTTATAGCATCAGCGTCATTATTTTTTGCAATCTGATGTTCATCATCTAACAAATAAAGAATTTTTGATTTGCTTTTTGTAAATTCATAACCAATAAATTCTGATACTTTATCAGGGATAATTGCAAGCGAATTAATTACTTTTTGCATTCCGACTTCAATTTGACCTCTTGATTTTTCTTGATGTTCTTTTAAAAATTGATTAAATTCATGCATGTCAATTTTTATACCTTTTTCAGCTAAGATTTCATTAGTTAACTCAATCGGAAAACCATAAGTATCAAACATTTTGAAAGCAACTTTCACGCTAATAGTGCCGTTTTTTTGAAGTTCTTGTTCTAGCAATTTTTCGCCATCATTGATTGTTTTAGCGAATAATTCTTCTTCGCTTTTGATAACTTTCTCAACTTCTTTTACATCAATGCTATAAATTAATGATTCTTTAACAATTTGAACTAATTTATATAAAAATGATTTTTCTTTTATACCTAAAGCTAAGCCAGAACGATATGAGCGTCTTATTAAACGTCTAATAATATATCCACGACCAACATTTGATGGATTAACACCATCATTAATCGCATTAACAGAAGCACGAATGTGATCGGCAATTATTTTAAAATATGTATTAATTTTGGTTTGTGACACATCTTTTTTGAAGTAATTATCAATTTCATATTTTAAAGAAGTTAATTTTTCGACTTCATGAATAATTGGTAAAAATAAATCGGTGTCAAAATTTGTAGGGGCATCTTGCATAATTGAAACAATTCTTTCAAGACCGGCGCCGGTATCAATATTTTTGGAAATTAATTCAGTGTAATTATTCTCACCATCGTTATTAAATTGTGAAAATACAATATTTCAAATTTCGATATAACGGTCATTTTCAATATCGTTAATTAATAATTCAATACCGCGTTTGTCATATTTTTCACCACGATCAAAAAATATTTCTGTGTCAGGGCCGCAAGGACCTTGGCCCACATCTCAAAAGTTTGTGTCCCTTGTTCCTTTTATTAAATGACTTGGGTCAATGCCATTTTTAACTCACTGTTCAAATGTTTCGATATCTTCTGAAAAGTAAGTAATATAAATTTTTTCCTTTGGCAATTTTAAAACATTAAAAACAAACTCATAGCCAAAGTCAATGGCTTCCTTTTTAAAGTAATCGCCAATTGAAAAGTTACCAAGCATTTCAAAAAATGTATGGTGGCGGGCAGTGACACCAACATTTTCAATATCATTTGTTCTAATTGATTTTTGTGAATTGGTAATACGACGTGCAGGAGGGATTTTTTTACCGCTAAAATAATCTTTTAATGTTGCTACTCCCGAGTTAATTCAAAGTAGTGAAGGGTCATTTTGTGGAATTAATGATTTGGATTCGACAATTAAATGTCCTTTAGATTCAAAAAAATCAAGTCACATTTGTCTTATTTGTTTTGATGTTAACACATTTTCTCCTTAGTTATAAATAAGTTTTTAGTTCGTTTTGATAATATACTTTATCAATTATAGCACCACCGATAACTTTATCATTTTGGTAGATAACAATTTCTTGGCCAGGAGTAACCGCTTCTGTAGGGGGATATTGCACTTCAATTTGATTATTTTCACCTAACTTTAATGAAATTGGAATATCAACTTGGCGATATCTAAATTTTGCAGTTAAATTTTCTGGTGCGAATTTTTTCGCGATTTGGTTAAAATCGGTAGCGATCAACTTATCAGATAATAAATATTCATTGTGATTTTCGTTGGCGACATAAATTATTGCTTTCTCAATATTATGTCCGACAACAAAATATGGTTTTTCAAATCCACCAAGGTTAAGTCCCTTGCGTTGGCCAATTGTATAATACATTGCGCCAATGTGCGAGCCAACAACTTTATTTTCAGCTATATCATAAATTTTGCCGTGCTTCGCGGGAATATAGTTTTCTAGAAATTGGGTAAACTTTCTTTCGCCAATAAAGCAAATTCCGGTTGAATCTTTTTTATTAGCTGTTTTTAAATTTAACTTTCTAGCTATTTCACGAACTTCAGATTTCATAAAATTAGCTAAAGGAAAAATTACTTTACTAAGTTGGTCGTTATTTAGTTGTGCTAAAAAATAAGATTGGTCTTTATTCAAATCTTTTGCACGATACAATTCGCCATCACATGCTTTTGCATAATGTCCCATAGCGATAAAATCTGCATCGAGGTTTTTAAAGGCATAATCAGAAAATGCCTTAAATTTTATAAACTTATTGCAAAAAATATCTGGGTTTGGTGTTCTTCCTTTTTTATATTCATCTATTAAATAGCTAAATACATAATCCCAGTATTCTTTAACAAAGTCAACACGAAAAAGAGGAATATCAAGTTCTTTTGCCACGACTTGTGCATCTTGATAATCTTGTTCTTGCGGACATACATTTTCATTAATGTTTTGATTACCTTTAAAATCATTGTTTAAAAATGAATCTCAGTTCCGCATAAATAGACCAATAACTTGATATCCTTGTTCTTTTAATAAATAGGCACACACAGATGAATCAACTCCACCGCTCATTCCTAAAACGACTTTCTTTGGCATAATTCCTCCTTTCATTTTTTGCTGTTAACTCGTGCATTATAATTGTAAATTACAGGAAAAATATTTCGTAAAAAAATGCAAAAATTTTTAAGATTTTAAATAAAAATAATTACTATCATAGTTAACATTTATAAGTAATTTATTGGAAATATTTGAGAAAATAAATTTTTTTAATTATTTGCATAACAAAAGTTAAAAAATGTTTAGAATTATAGAGGCAAAAAAATTTTATTTTCAAAACCGTTTTTACTAAATAATTAACAAAAAATAATAAAAAATATTTCACAAAAAAATTGGTACATTAGACCAATTATTTTTTTATTTATTTAAATAAATAACAATCCACACTTTTAAAAATTTTTGTTTTTGATTTTGTTCGGTGCTAAAATGAAAACGTGCAAAGCACTAAATAAAATAAGGACAATATATAAATGAAAAAATCGATTAAATCAAAAATTTTAACAGCTGCTATTATGCCGCTTGGAATGGGCATGCTTATGCCTATAACACTATTGTCATCTTCATGTGACAATAAGGAATTAAATAAAACTAGAAAAGAATTAGAAGAAACAAAAAAACAACTAGACCAAACCAAAAAAGATTTGAATAAGACGAAACAAGAATTAAAAGACATAACTAAAGAAGACAAAAATTTAATTGATCCAGAACCCAGAAATGATGATAGTGCAAATATTACAAAAGAAGAATGTGACTTTGAAAACACTAACCGTGAATATACAATAAATCCTGGAAAAATTAATGCATATTTTGTTGACAGCAAAAAAGAAAATCCTTTAGTAGATCTTGATGAAGTTTTAAAAGTTTTGGAAGGATATGTTGATAATGGCAGTTTTAAAGTAATTGTCGACGAAGTTAATAATCAAAAAATTTACCAAATTTTAGAAGGCGATAAGGTTGTTGAACAATTGATTTACAATTGAGTTAAAAACTATATTCATGTAACAAATACAAGTTTTTTCTATAATATTCTTAAACCGCAACAATTAACTGATAATAGTCAATTTTTGAAAATTGAATATGAAGGCAAGAAAGAAGATAATAAAGGTGTAACTTTTAATCTTGCAAAATATGATATGGACATTTTATATCACAAAGGTAAACTATTAATTCCTTTTTCAATCTTTAATACATTATACATGAGTCAAGCATTTACAAACATGTACTTTAATGGTAAAAAATTTGTAAATGTTTTTGCGGGCATGGATTCATATGGAGAAACAGACAAAGATACTAGAAAGAAGATTAGAGATAATGAATTAGTAGGTAAAAGTCAATCTAAAGAGTTAAGGCAAGCGACATATAATCACTTTTTATTTACAATGGACTATTTTTACGGCTTAAAAGGATACAAAAAAATAGATTCATTTGATAATTATATAAGCAAGAAAAACAAGGAAAAATTTTTATCTACAAACGCTGAAGATTATAATGAAGCATATGTAAATATATTTCATAAACAATTAAACGAATTACATACGAGAATGAATTCATTATCATATTACGAAAGTGATTGAAGTAAACCACGTTTAGGCGCATTAAAAATAAAAGATACACAAGGAGAATACCTTAAGAAATTTTACGCTAATCGAAAAATGTTAAGAGAATCATTTGAAAAACGTTTTGGCGAAATTTCTAAGTTTCAACCAAAAGATTATATTAGATATCACAACAAAACAGCTATTGTTAATGTTTTTGAATTTGTGGATGGCGAAAAAGATCAAATACAAGGCGAAGATGCATGAAAATATGACACATATTATTTGATGCGTAAATTAATGGATGAAGTTAAACAAAAAACTGAAATTAAAAACATTATTCTTGATATCTCATTAAATGGTGGCGGAAGTGTTAATGCGATGGTTAGAGCCTTAGGATTTATGACTGATGACCCGATATTGAATCGCGAATATGATGTTTTAAATAGACGCGCCGATTTAACAAAATCGAGAGTCGATACAGATGGTGATGGAAATTACGATAACGATGCTTACAAACAATATAATTGAAATTTACTTGTAAGTTTGAATACATTTAGCGCAGCAAATCAATTAACAAGTATTGTCAAGGAAATGAAAATTGCAAAAATTATTGGTCAAAGAACAGGTGGTGGAATGTCTGCTATTATGCCGTTTACTTTAATGGATGGAACAACCGTAACAATTAGTAGCCCTAACAACGCAGTATTCGGCGAAAACAATTCAGAAATTGAAAGTGGAATTGAGCCAGATCTTAAAATAGATTATAAAGATTTTTACAACGATGAAGCTCTTGATAAAGCTTTAAATAAAGCTAATAATAATTAATTACTAATATAGTAAAAGGGAAGCGGTTGCTTCTCATTTTTAATTCTAATATTCAAAAAAATTCTTTCTATTTTAAATTAAATTGTTTGATGTTAATGATAGAATATAGTAAATGGATATAGGCGAAACTCAAATTAAAAAATTTGAATCAAAAAATAACAAATATATTTTAAAATGCTTTAATAAAGCAATATTGTGCTTTGTAATATTCATATTTATAACTATTATTTTTGCGATATTTTTATTAGTTTTTAATAAATTGCTTTTTAAATGGTCGTGAGTATTGATGCTTTGCATCATAATATTTATGGCCGTTTTTTCAATTTACTTAATTATTCAATTTAATCACACCTTTAATAAAAATAATACATTTAGTATTTTCTATAGATTAAATAAAATAAACAAATTATTCGGAATAAAAAGTATCAAAATGTTTTTAAATAAATACAACAACATTAAAAAATTTAAAATATTAAATAAAATAAGATTCAACAATCTTGATTTGGTATTGCAAGGTAGCGGTTCCATTTTGCTAAATGACAAAATTTTTTGAAGAAAAATAAATGATATAGACCTAATATTTTTAAATGGGATCGCCAACATAGAACAAATTAGATCTAAAATGAATGAGTTAAAATTTAATATTAATGTTTGTGAAAATTCATACATAAATTTTTTAACCAATGTAGCTGGATTAGAAATAGAAATTTTGCCAACAAAATGTATTTCTAACGAATATGTCAAAAAAAGTGGCGAAATTTATTATTGTAATGTTTATTGACAGATATCAATGAAGCTATTTCAACTTATGGAATTTCTAGTTAAAAAAAATGAACGTAGAATTAACACAATTGTTGATCTAATTTGACTTTTCAGTATTCACACAAAGGAATTTAAAAATATAGATAAAATTAACGAAACATTAAATTATTTGGTATTGAGTAATTATTTTGTTTATTATTTTTTCCCATATGTCAAAAGATATACTTTGGATATAAATTGAATTTCTAAACAAATAAAAAATGTTTACTATAAAAACGAATGTCTACATAATTTAAACAGCGAATTTTTTAATTTTTTTACATTTGAGTTTTTGCCAATGGTTTTTGACAAAAAAATACTAAATAAAATTAAAAAAATTGATAGCATTTTGAAAAATAGAAATCCTATTTGATACGAAATATTAGATATGTCAAAAAATAATGAATTAAATTCGCTTAAAATAGTGACAAATTTAAAATCTAATTTTTGAAACACATTTGATAAGCATTCATTACATGTTGCAGCTAATTTAAATTTTAATGCCAATGATATACGGTGTTATTTATTGGCGAAATTAAATATAAAAGGAGATGAAAAAAATGATAGTTGAACAACAAAATGAAAACAACATTAAATACGAAGATAAATTGAATTTATTGCAAAAAACTTTAGATTTAATAAAAAATGAAAAAGATAAAGAAAAAATACTTGCTTTTTTAAAGGAAAATGAAATTATTAATTTGAAAAGCGAAACTAAAACGAAAGATGAATTAATTAGTGAAATAAAAAATTTAAGAAAAAAAATAAATCCTTCAAAGGGATACACAAGAAGAATAAGAGAAGATTACTATGATATTCTTGAAAATAAATTGGCAATAGATCAAGAAAAAATTAATAGAATTATGGGCGAATACGATGTTGATGAAATTCAGGCCGCTAATAAAGAAGGTGTAAAAAAATATATAGATTATACTTCATTAGCTAGTAAAGTTGCAAGCGATTTAAAATGATACTCTAGACAAATTAATAAGGCGCCGAAAATATTAGAAGAAATAGAATATTATTTATCAAAAATTTTTGAAGGGGTTGATCCAACAGGTAACCAAACTTTCGATATGATACTTGCAATAAAATCTGCTGCTGAATTTGCAATAAGGGTAATTAATATGGCTTGAAGTTCTATTCAAAATAGCATTAATCATTACTACGGTATGGTAATACCATATTTTGCTCTATTAACCAATAAATTACATAAAAGAGAAAATATGATTTCAATAATTGTGTATATCAAATATGTTGAAAATGAAATTGTAAATAAAAATATTTACGGAATTTATTGAAGAATTATATATGACAATTTGCGCGGATATATAAAAGACTATTATTGAATTTTTAAAATCGCAAAAAACAAAGAATTTACTGATAGTTTTTTCTCTAATAAATATTAGAAATGAATAAAAATTTAGAAGAAAACATTGAAAATGCAAAGATAATATTATTTAAGGGAAAAGACATTAAGAAAAATATTGCCTGACTAGTTGTATGAAATTTTATATCAGCAATACTATGTACTTTACTTGTGACCGGAATATATTTTTTAAGAGGCGCATATATACAAAAATACACTAGGGTTTTTGTCTTGACCACGATCTTATTAATTGTAAACTTATATCTTCCTATTAAAATCACACTATTGAAAAAGCTTGCTATTTATAAAGATATTAATAATTACAAGTTCGTAAAATATTTAATGGCATATTTTATAATAAGCTTCTGCTTTGCATATTATAAAGAAATTAAGACAGACTATATCAACTCAAGATTAATAGAAGCGGAAAAAGAAAAATTTAAGAAAATAGCTAAATATTTTAACTACTATAACACAGTTAAATACACCGCGATATTGTCATATTTAAATATGAATAATTTAGAAATTAGCAAATATAATATTGCTAAATGTCTTCTAAATCAATATGAAGAAAATAATGATTATGAACCATTAAATATATTGCTCTGTTTAAATAGTTTTAATAAAAAGAAATTATTAGCAATTATTACTAATCAAGATTTACATTTGAATTTTAAATTAGTAGATGATTCTCACGCTTATTCAATTAGGAAAATTAATAATTTAAGTAATAATAGCAAAACTGAAAAAATGCAAAAAATGACGTTGGCATTCAACACGATCAGTATTGTTATCTTGTCACTTTATTTTTTAAGCACTATAGTATTTATATTTGGTTTCACAACAAATTTGTCGATTAGTTTAAATAGTTTTAAAATTGGCGGCGCAATATTTAGCGAATTAACCTTACTATATATATTTATTCAATTGACCTGAATCTTACCCGTTATAATAAACTTAATAGCTTTTGTTATGGCAACGCTAACCCAAAAATTAAGTAGACGTGATAAAGTTGCTTATATCTTGACATTTTTGTTGCTAACAGTTTTTAGCATCGCAATTGCGATTTTAAATGAATTTGCGTTTGTTTTACATAAAATTAATCAAACTGTCATGATTATATTAGGGTTAATATTAATTTTTATAACTTGAATTCCTTTTGCTTTTTATTTAAAGGTATTAATCAAAATAAATATTGAATGATATCAAAAATACTACAATATCAAATAAGTTTAATGCAGCCCTAACAAATCAACGTTAAGGCTGCATTTTTTATTTAATTAATTACTATTTTCGATTTGATCAAATACGCCAATTAGATAATTAAAGCGATTCCATGGGTTTAATTGAAAATCAAACGTCATTAATTCAAAAGTATTTTCGTGAGTTGCAATTTGTTCAGATGAAAGCGCAGTATTTTCTGAAGTAACTAGATATTGAAATGGTCTGGTAGTATTTAAAATCGAAACATCAACATTTTTATATTTGCTTGCAAATTCAAATATTTGATGCTTTTCAAAAAAGGATTTATAGTCAATTGCTTTCAGTTGTTCTTGGCGATAGAAAGCTACAAGCGCTAAATATTCAAAACCATTTATAGTTACAGGTAAAAACATAGCTGGAATGTTATATTTGAATTCTTTATTAACTATATAAACATATGGGTATTTATAATTTTTAAATTGCTGCATTTGCTCATTTGACAATTCATATAGAAAAACAACATCGTGAAATGGCAGGTTTTTAGTTTTCTTTTCGGCTTCCAAAAACTTTAAAAGATTTTCGTGTACTCCGTTAAAAATTTTTGCCTTATCTTCAGGGTTAATTAATGAATCAAACGAAATGCAATCCTCTAGCGAAACAATTTTGCTATAGACATAGACATTTTCAACTATCTGATTGTTCTCATCTAATACATTCAACATAATTCGATCAAAATATGGAAATAAATATCATTTATCAAGACGCTTTAAATTTGCCTCGTCTAATTCAAGCAAAACTCCATCTACTATAGATGAATAGTCTTTTTTAATAAATACGTCTTTGTCACGATTAAAAAAAGATTTATAGCCAGCTAATTTGGCGGGCTCATTTTTAATTTTTAGCCCAAACATAGCTAAAAAGTTTTCAGCCTTTACTATTGCATCATATACAAATACTTTAATTTTTTTATTATTCATATTTACTCCCACAAATGCTTATTGTATGTGTAATAATTATACTTTCGTTTGCGCTCACACAATTAAAATCTCATTTTATTTTTGATTTTTATAATGCATTAACATTATTCAAATAGATAGCATTGTCAAACAATATCAAACAAAATAAAAACATGGACAATTGTATTTTTCGCCTAAAATGTAATATTGAGCGTGATAACATGTTTTGTTTTCAGGAATTTTTTTAGCGTTTTTGAAAAACTTAATTCCCCCAAATTGTATTATAAAAATGCAAACACTTTTTACAAGTGTTGCACCTAATAATATAATATGTAAGATCTAAATGTCACCCATTCCTTGGGCATCTGAATCCTTATTTGTTAAATCATAAAATGATAATAAATCTTTTCAAGTAGTTGTTCCTTGTTCACCAACCGAATCAAATCACGCTTTAATTTTTGAAATTCAGAATTCATATTGTTCTATAACTTTTTCTTGAAATTCCTTATTAAGAAGTTTTTCCCTATTTCTGGCAATATCACTATTTAGATGAAATCCTATTCCATTTTTTCCGTCTTCAGTATTAGCGAAGTTAGAAAATTCCTCAAAAATCTTTTTTAATTCTTTTCATTTTTCTGGATCGGTAGTTTTATGCAATTCGTAAAAGCTTGTTAACTTACCAGCTCCATTTGGATAAGGATAAGAAACAATTTGTTTAAGACCTGTTGCGCTAGGATTTTCGAATGTCCTTAAATAACGCAACGTCAAAATAAATTTTTTTAATTCTAGTTCATATTCATAATTGTTTTCCATGTGCGCTTTATGAACTTGACCATTTTGATCAATAGACGTAATAACATCAAATTGAATATTATATTTAATTGTAAAAGATCCTTTACCATAATTGTATGAAATATTAGAAATGTTTGCTTCATTGAAATTCAAATCAGTATTAGTGTTCATATCACGGAAAAGTTGGGTAAACAATTTATATTTAGTATTTTTATCGTAGTCATTATTTCAGTTGTAAGAATCTTTCTTGTAAAATCAAGTATAGACAATCCCGTGTCTTAATAGACCTGTATTTTCTCAATTTCATTGGCTTTTATATATTTCGGATTCTTTATTAATTTCGAAAACAAATTTTGGCTCTTCAATACTATTTTTATGCGTCTTAAATCCCGATATTCTATTTGATTGCTTAGGAATGGCTAATTCAATTTTATCAATTCCATCCTTGAAATTAATAGTGTCATATCATATTGAAACTGTACCATCTAAGTCATTGGGATTTGTATATTTAATATCAACAGAACTCAATCAACTATAATTTTTGGAATTAATAAATTTAAATTCTTCAAATTTGGCATCAGATGCTTTTTTACTAGATTTATCACTTAAGTAAATTCATTCAAAAGTTGAATTTTCAAAATATCTTCTACGATTATTTTTAATTAGCTCACCGAAATCGATTATATATTTCTTATGGCCTATTTCATAATCTTTGTACTGTTGCGCTTTATTTTCTGATTGGCTATCAACATAAGCAACGTTTTCCTTAACAAATTTCACTTCAAATTCAATTTTTTTGCTGTCGTGTTTTTTGATACTATTTTCATCAACTATAGCTTTTAAACCATTAATGTTTTCGCCACTAAATTCAACAAAATTGCCAAATTTATTATTAGTTATAGTTTTAGATGCGGCTTTCATTCTTTGAATTAAATCATCAAGTGTAAAAATTGATTGATCATTTACAATTGAATGTCCATTATAGTTTTGTGGTGTACTATAATCAAAATATTTTTTAAATACAGCATAGCAACGCATTATTCTGCTTGTATTTAATGTTTTTGAATTAACAGTTGTTTTTCCGGAAATTTTAATATACACTAATCCGTGAATATCATCAAAAGTCGGCGTTTCTATACTAAAACTAAAATCTTTGTAAATTTTTATACCCTCTTCAGTTTTCGAAAGTTTTGATTGTAAGTGATTTTTATCTCTTAATTTATCTAAATCAATTGTCTCAATGTGATAACTGTTTTTAGAAGTTTTAAAGGATAATTCAAATAATTTTTCGGCTTCTGATAAAGATTTATTTTTCAATAATTCTGAAGCAAATTTGTTTTGATCACTTTCATTTTTAAGTTTTAAAGTTGTAAAAAATTCATTTACTAATTGGTTAAGATTAATTTTATTCATTTCCTCTATTAATTCGTTTGTAAAACGTAAATAGTGTTGATTAAAATAATTAATATTCAAATAAGTAGGATTAGTACTAAATCAAATTTGATTGTAAAGACTGCCATCA
>NZ_VFIX01000011.1 GCF_006385185.1 Metamycoplasma equirhinis
TATATTCTGCGTCAGCAAGATTATATTGAGTTTCTAATTCTCGTAAGGCTTTATCTAATTCGTCAACTTTATCTTTATTATTTTCAGCTTCTGTTTTAGCGGCCTTAAGATCTCTGGTTGCTTTTTCGAGAGCCTCTTTAACTTGACTAATACGGTTTGTTTCTGAGTTTAATTCATCGGAAACTTTTTTCAATTGTTCATTGATTTTTGTTAATTCATCATTGACTTTTTTTGTACCTTCTGCATATTTTTCTTGTTCGGTTTCTTTTTTAAGTTTTTCTAAATCTTTAACTAAATTTTCTAATTCGGTTTTAGATGCTTGAAGTTTAGACTTGTCTTTTTCGCCTATCGCTTGCGCTGCATTTTGAATTGCATCGGTAACTTTTTTCTCAATAGTTTTAATTTTGTTATCTAAATCTAGTTTTTTATCAGCAATTTCTTTTTGTTTGTCCGTTGTTAATTTAGTTGCTTCAGTTAATTTAGAATTAAAGTTTTCTCATTCGGTTTTTGCATTAATAGTTTTATCTACATCGGTAACTTTTTTAGCGATTTCATTTGCTTTTGTAATAGCTTCCGATAATTCGTTTAATGCTTTTTGTTTATTATCTAGTCCTTGAGCATTATTCAAAATATTAGATTTGTTTTCTAACTCTTGACTCGCAGCATTTAGATCATCTTTTAGTTTTTCAATTCTTTGTTTTTCGGCTTCTTGAGCATTTTTTAATGTTTGCTCTTTGGCTCTTGCCTCAATAAGTTTGGTTTCGATTTGAGTAATTAGCGCACTGGTCTTATTTTCTAGATCAGAGTATTTAATTTTTTTAGATTCATTTAACAGTTTTTTAGCATTTTCTAAGTTTTTTTCTAATTTACTAATAGCTTCGGTGACTTTGTCTAATTTATCTGAATTATTTTCAAATAACAAAATGTTTGTGTCAACATTTTGTTTTAATGTTTCATATTCTTTATCTGCGACTTTTCGTTCATTTTCAATGTCTTGTTTTTGCTTTAAAATTTCAGTTTGTTTTTGCTTTGCATCTGTGATTTTTGAGACCAAAGAATTAAATTCGTTTTGATATTTAATTTGGTTTGCTTCAGTTTCAGATTTAGTATCGTTTGCAGTTTTTAGCGCATTAGCAATTTCTGCTATCGCTTCTTCTGTTTTTACTAAATCATGTTTATTTGCGGTTTGTGTTGCGTCATTAACCTTACTTATTGCGCCATCTAATGCACTAATTGCATCATTTATTTTTTGCTTAATTTGATTAATGTTATCTTGTTCTGCTTTTTTGATTTTTTCTTCTAATGTTTTCTTTTCTTTTTCTGCTTCTTTTAATTTATCTTTTAAGTCTTGATCGCTTACACCGGCTTCATCAGCTTGTTTATTTGCCTTATTTCCTTTTTCAATAGCCTCATCTAATTGTTTTTGTTTTTCTTTTAAATCATCCAGTTTATTTGGATTGGCAGTTTTAGCGTCATTAATAGCTTTATCCAATTCTTGTTTGGCTTCTTGTGTTGCTTTTTTAGCGTCATCTTCAGCTTTATTAATATTTTTTAAAGCTTCTTCAGCAGCTTTTGATTTATTTTTAGCATCAGTTATTTTTGAATTAAGATCAATATGTTCTTGATTTAGTTTTGGTTCGTTTTTTATTTTTTCTAGCAATTCTTCTGCTTTAGTAATTTCTTTATCTAATTCAGTTTTTGCTAAATCAATATTTGCTTTATTTTTATCAGAGATAGCCTTATCAACATTAGCAATTTCTTTATCTAGTGCTTCAATTTGCTCTTTAACTGCTTCTTTTGATTTAGCAATTTCTTTTTCTTTATTTTCAACCTTAGCTTTTTGGTCTTTAATTTCATTTTCAGAGTTAATTAATTCTAATAATTTATCTTCACATTTCTTTTTGTTTTCACTATCATTTGCTGCTTCTGAATCTTGTTTTGCCTTTTCAAGATCAGATTTTGCCTTAGAAATTTGTTCTAAAACAGAAGATAATTCATCTTTATCTTCACTATTTTTATTTTGATTTGCTTCTTTGATTGCTTCATTAGCATTTGATATTGCATCAGCAACTTTTTTATCAAGTTCATTTTTTGCTTGTTTTAAAGCATCTAATTTTTGTTGTGAACTTTGCGCTTGATTTTTAGCGTCTTCTAGTGCTTTAGCAAAGGCGTTATACTCATCTTTAAATGAATTTTTTGATTTATCATCTTTGGCATCATTATTAAGAGTTTTGGCATCATTAATTGATTTATTTAATTCATTTAGTGCATTTTCTAATTCAGAAATTGTATTTTTTGATTTTGTATTATTAGTTTTTGATTCTAAGTCTTGCTTTTGATTATTTAATTTATTTTTTAATTCATTTATTCGAGTATTTTCGGCATCTTTTCGGTTTTTAGCATCAGTTAAAATTTCGGCAGCTTTTTCAAGTGCTTTTTTTAATGTATCTACTTCATCAGTTAATTTGGCTTGATTTAATTTTTGCTGTAAAGCTTGGCCTTTTGCTATTTTTGCTTCTAATTCTGCGATTGCCTTGTTTAAATCATTTAGGCTTTGAGCGTTTTTAGCATCTGCACCTGCTTTTTCTAGTTCTTCAAGTAATTCTTTTAGTTCGTTTTTTAATTCTGAATCTTTTGCTTTCTTTTCTTCAATACGCTTATTAAGTTTTTTAGATTCTTCTTCTAAACGTTGGATTTGCGATTCAATTTTTGCTTTAGCTTCAGGTTCATTTAATTTATTAGCTTCTTTAGCAGCTTCACTGGCAACATCTTTTAATGTGTCAATTTGCTTTTTAGCTTCTTCTAGCTCTTCAACAGTTTGAGCATCTTCGCCTTTTTTAATTGCTTTATCAACTTTATCTTTTAATTCTTCAGCAAATTTTTTAATTGCTTCTTTTTGTGCAATTTCATCTTGCTTACTAATTTTATCTTTTAGAATTTGAATTTCAGCATTAGCATCATTAATTGCACCATCTAATTTATTGATAATGTCATTTAAATCGAAAATTTTTGCCTTGGTTTTAATTTCCTCAGCAGCAGCAGATAATTCCTCAAGTTCTTTAATTGATGCTTTAAATTCGGGAATTATTACTCCCTTTTCAGCACGTTCAATTGCTTCTTTAATTTGACGAATAATTGTTTCAGCACGTTTTTCAACTTTACTTTTATCTTTTAAAA
>NZ_VFIX01000012.1 GCF_006385185.1 Metamycoplasma equirhinis
TGTTAACCCTCACTCCTTGGCGGCCTGCCAACCCTAATTCCGGAAGTGACGTGGCCGTGACCCCTTGACGTCACTGTGACGTATTTCCGCTTCCGGTGGCGCCATCTTTAACGGACTTTCCCGCGCTTTTTTTGAAATTCCCGCGCTTTTTTCAAATTTCCCGCCGGCGCGCTTTTCGAATTTCCCGCGCTTGTAAGTCCCGCCCTTGGAGCGGCGCCATCCGCGATCAGGTGACATAGTAGCTTTTGGGCCCCTCTCCAAAAACCACGCGACACAGTGCCATCTGGTGGTAGAATATTTTATTGCTTACAAGTGGTGTACACGGGCCTTCGCCGTCCATAACTGGTCACTGCGTTCATAGCCCTTGTGGCCATAGACGGATGAGTCTGCCCCTTCAAGGTGCAGATTATTATACAGTAGGTAGGGATGAGTACCCCTCCCAGTCGGGGGATAGACGGCCGGTTGGGGATTCCACCGGCTGCCAGGGCCGCGCTTCTTCACATGCCAGACCATCTTCACTGTGAGATTGAAGACTGCATATTGATGTAGTGCCCCCCCTTCCTTAGACTCTGCGTCATGTTGTACATTCGTCCCTAGGGGGGCTGGCGTGGGGATCATTTTAAAGAAGAGCATCGGGGGCGGGCTGACACACCCCCAGCCGCCCAGCATGGGAGAGTCTGCCATGAAGCTCCGGTCACAAATGGGGATTTTGGCCCAGATCTGGGTTTCATAATGTAGACTCCGTTCATTCCACACCGACCCGGGCAACAGGGGACGCCCCGAGCCACTTCCTCGTGTGTTGGCAAAACTTTGACCCAGCGAAGTCACTGGGTAGTACTGTGTGTCAATGCCCGACAATTGTTTGGCCTGTTCCCGGTCATTTGGCAGGCGCCCTTGTTGTAACAGGACACCATCGGAGTCTTGTCCTATGGGTTCATGGTAGCCATGGGCAATGGCATCCACATTGATGTCAGGGACATCTTTCGTCGGGTCATCCGCCGGGGCATGAGCATACGGCTGGGAGACTGGCCCCGGGCGGAACGACCACCGGGTAGCCGGTGTCCGCCCAACCGCCGTCCCTGTTAAAACCCGCTGTAACTCTGTCTTGCCGGCATTCTCGCCTTGGGTGGCAAGATGGGTGCCCGTCATGGGCCCTGGCAGAAAGTTTTGGGGCTTGATGCCATATTCATCTTTATTTATGTGGCGCCAGCGGGCCCGAGTACCGGCTTCTTCTAATATGTCATACCGGCACCCATAAAGGGGGTTTTCCATCAAGAAGAAATGTTGGGAGGACCCCGTTAGGTGTTTTGGGGTCAGGGTCGGAAAGGTGTAAGAGTGCGTAAAGAAATCTCCTGTTTTATAAATTCCAAAAGTACTGTGTTCCAAGACATAAAAGTCTGTCTCCTCATTGGGTACGGTCACCTGGTCGGTGGCCCGGCCCGAATGACGATTCTGTATGCTGCCTGTGGTTAGGTATGCATACTGTGGTAGTAAGTAAACCTCTGTGGGGATGTCAGAAGGTAATGTGTTCTGACCGGTTCCCAACACATAGGGAAATCGATAACTGCTATCTGCGAAGATGGCTAAGCCGCCCGTCGGGGAGTCGGTAACGTGAGTGGTTTGATTCTGAGTGGCTACGTCCTTAACTACGATGTCACTAACGATGACCTCCCACGACTTTGGAGCTATCTCGGAATATTGTTCCAAAAGGTGTTGAAATTCTAATGGGGAAAAATATAAATTTAACGAATTTAAATCGGGGTAATGCCAGGGGGTCTGGTATCCTAACACAGGATGGTCTAGTTCCAAGTTTCTCTCGGAATTCCAAAGATTCCCATCATGTACCCGTAGCATATGTTTTCCCTGAATGGTTATGGGTTTATATACAGGATCTTCATTGAAGGGTAAGTAGCACCTGCGGGTCATGAAACAGGTCACGGTCTCCTCCCCGAAGGTGGCGCCTTGACTCCACACCGCGGGTCCGGGGAGGGCGCCCCCACCGGCACCGGATTCTTCAGTGGCAGCGGCCATGGCCCGCACCGCGGCTTGTCCAGCTGCCCAACTTGGCACCTCGGGGAGGGGGTTCTGTAAATGTAAATGTGGCGTAATGTCACGTTTTATTTCAAAGACTTGGCGGGCAAGTGATGCCCGCACACCAGGTTGGGACTTTAAGTTATCGATTAGTTCCTGGTCCCCGATGTTGAAAACGAGGTAGGGGTTATAGCCTAATTTTTGTAATTGGTCATACCGATAGTCGTGGATCCGCGCATAGGCGTCCACCACGTCCCTCGGGGGACCATTTTCCAAAGGGTTAAAAGGGCCAAGGTACCGATCACCGGGTAGGTGGAGACCCCCTCGATCAGGTGCGTGACCCCCCACACTAGGCTGTTCCACAGAGTTGTTTCCGTTTGATTCAGGAGCAAGTGGGTCCAAGTTGTCAGGTTCATCGTCCTCGGCTGGCGGCGGGGGGTCGCCTTCTGCGGGTGACAGGGACGGGGATTCCTCGACAATGCTGGGAGCACTGATATGTTGTTCTGGGTGTTTTTTTTTGCGGATACCCACCCACTCATTAACTAAGGCTATAACGTGGTCAGGGTCTTTTTGCAACCAAGCTTCTATTTTATTATGAGGAATACCACTGATTTCTAAATGTTCCAATAAATCCAATGACAGCTCATCGCCAGCGGCGACAGAAGCAAGCAGTTCCATTACATGTTGTACATCATGTAAGTTGCGGGGCCCATGCAATAAAGTATCAACCAAACCCCCCGGATCCACCACATGTTTTGTGGCACGGCGCGACCGGCGCCGACCCTGCCGACCCGATGTACATGCCCACATCCCGCCCAGTAGCGCCAAGCCCAGTAAGCACACAAGCAAGCAACTCCCACCCCGGCCTGGATTAGTAATTCTCGCATTCGCCACTTAAAAACTCAGCCGCCGCCTGACACTCAGTGGCGGGGGGGAGGGGGTG
>NZ_VFIX01000013.1 GCF_006385185.1 Metamycoplasma equirhinis
TTCAAATTCATCAATTTTTTCCTGAACAGCGTCAGAATATCTTTTAATAGAATCTACTATACCATCTTTAAATCAGGCATCTTTTGTTTCCTGCTCAAATGTAAATATTCAAGCATCTAAATCTTTATTATTTTGTTGAATAGTAGTAATACTAATGTTAATATTTTTTATTTGATTCAATTGATCTTGAAGTATAGCTTTTGTTGCTCTTGCTAATTTGGTTATAGCCAATTCGCGAGCAGCAGATAATGCTTTACTATTAATTTTTATTTGCTCTAGTTGAGAAATAATGTTTGTAATATGTTCAATACTTTTTTCAAAATCTTTTATTAATAATTCTTTTTTCTTTTGAATTATTTTTACAAGAATTGGATCATTTGCGTCAGCCAAATTCTTATTTTTGCTTTTAATATCATCTAATTTATGAATTCTAGTATTTCTATCGCTTTGATATTTATCTAAATCAATTTTATTAGCATTAATTATGCTTTCTAATTCGCGACGAATTTCTGAATATTCAGATTTTGCTAATTGCTCATTTTTAAGCAATTCATTTAATTTGCCCAAATATTCACGATGTTTTTCTAATTCGATTCTATACTCATCATCTCTTGTTTTTGCGCCTTGTTTAATTTCATTAATTTCTGAAATTGTTATATTTGCCTTATTTAGTTTATTGATAAAGTCATCTTGTTCATTTTTATTAATTCATGAAAGCGAATTAATGAAATCTTTAGCATCCTTAATAGCTTTATTAATTTCCTTTTGTTTTGAAATTTTATCTAAGGCATTATCAATCTTAGTAGATGCAGAATTAATATTTGAAATCAAAGTACTTATTTCACTTGATTTTTCGCTATAACGTTTATTTTGGATTTCTTGTTTTAGTTTATTTGCATCTTCACTTAATTTAGTTATCGCTTGTTTTTGTGTTTCTCATTGATTTTCATCAATTTCTTTAGGTTCATTGTGGCTATTAATAAAGTCATTAATTTCATTTAATTTATCTTTCATTTGCTTTAATTTTTCATCAATAGCTTGTTTTCCTGAAGATATGTGATTTTGTGCTTTCTCCACTTTTGCTTTAGCATCATTTATAGCGTTTTGTAAATTATTAAAGTCACCATTTAATTCCGCATATTTGTTTTTATTTTGTAAATGATAATCTTCGGAATCTCTAATTATCGCATCGGTTTCAGCAATCAATTTTTGTAAATCGGCGATAAGTAATGTGCCAATTCCATTTTCTAATTCGGTTGATTTTGAGTTTAAATCAGAAATTAATTTGGTTATTTTTTCTTTAATAGCAGCAATATTTTTTGCTTTCTCTTCATCATTTTTATCTTTTGCTTGCGAAATAATTTGATTAATTTTGCTTTCGTCAGTAGCATTATTAATTTTATTAATAAAATCTTGTTTTTGTTCAGGCGTTAGTTCTTTTAAATTTTCAATTTTTTCAATAGCTTTTAATTTTTTGTTTGCCAATTCTAAAGTAGTTTCAGCATTCGCTATTGCTTTGTCTAAATTCTTTTTAGGCTCTATTAAATTGTTATTAGTTTCACTTTCAACTTTATTTTTTAATGTTTTAGCTTTTTCTAATTCTTCTTTAAGCTTCTCAATTTGAGTTTTAAATGTATTAGAATTTAAAAATTTATTTTTTGTTGCGTTTTCTTCACGGTTTAAATCAGTGATTTGCTTATTAATTTCAGTAATAAGCGATTGAATTCTTTCACTTTCAGTTTGTTTTGCTTGTCTTAATAATTCCTCAACTTCACTAATTTCTGTTTCAATTCGAGTAACCAGCGAGTCAATATCATTTTTTTTAGCAGCATATCCTTTTTGTGATTCAAGTTCTTTTGCTTTATTTGCACGTTTTTGAATTTCTTTTAAATCGCTTAAAGCTTGTTCCAATTCAGGGATGCTTTTATCGGTTTTTGCCTTATTAATTAAAGTTCGTCTAGAAACTTCAAAGTCAGTAGCGGTCCTTAACGCATCTTCAACTTGCTTCTTATTAAATGTTAAATGAGCATTCAAATCGCTAATTTTTGGCGAAATATTTGTTTTATCTTTTAATTTGCCAAATGCAGCTATAACATCCGGTCTTTTAGTAATAGGATTGCTATCAACATTTCTTCCATTGTGGAATTTTATACCTTCAGTCACGGCAGAAGATAAAGAATCAATTAATGACTTTAAATCGTCAATTTTTTCTTGAATTTCTTCAGTTATTTTTCCAGTTTCTAAATCAATGGCATCAATTTTTTCTTGAATTTCTTTAATTAAATCTTTAGCTAATTTATCTTCACCTTCAAGTTTTGTTTTTGCTTGTGTGACAATTTGAATTGCATCCTCGATTTTTTTAATTAATTCATTTGCTTTAGTTTCATATTGATTATAACCGTTAGCACTTGCTAAACTTTTAGCTCCATTGGCTTTTTCTTTTGCGATTGTTAAATTAGTAATTAAATCTGTTAAATCAGCAACTGGTTTGCCAGTTAGATTTTTTGTTTGTTCTAATAGCGGATTTGCTTTATTTTCAGCGTCTTTATAAGCATTTTCAATTTCGGTTTTTTTACTACTTAAATAGGCGTTTCTATTATTATAAGTGCCAAT
>NZ_VFIX01000014.1 GCF_006385185.1 Metamycoplasma equirhinis
AAATTCCCGCGCTTTTTTCAAATTTCCCGCCGGCGCGCTTTTCGAATTTCCCGCGCTTGTAAGTCCCGCCCTTGGAGCGGCGCCATCCGCGATCAGGTGACATAGTAGCTTTTGGGCCCCTCTCCAACTCCGCCCCCCGGACACTCCACCCACGGTCTGATTGGGCGCACCCATGGGTGGGGCGGCTTCTGATTGGTTGAGTGCCCTATAAGAGTAGCTGCACTTCCTGGTTCTCCTCACTTGCGACCTGACCGTCGAGTGGTGAGTACCATGGCTGGTGTGGTGGTGGCCACTGGTGAGATGTGGCGGGGGGTGATTAGGCTGAAGGCCGACGGCATCTGTCTGTCTCGAATGGGCCGTGTGATGATGAATGATGTGCATGTGTGTACGGACGGACTGGACTGGCCCCAATTGACGGGCCAGGTCTATCAGTATGTGCAAGCGGGCATGTTGATCTGGAATTTGTGGGAAGAACAACTCGCTGGCCTGTTTTACGGCTGTCCGCCGCCCATGCATTTCATGCAATTGGAGCCGGGAGTGGGTGGCCCCCACCTCCACATTGTGCTGGACGCGCCCTACATGGGGGCGCGCGGCTGGACGGCAACTCTTAAGAAGTTGACCGCGAAGCTCCACAGCATGTTTGCGGAATGCGGGGCAGGCGAGGAGACCAAGTACTATTACAGCGTGCCGCGTGACCGGCACGGGAAAGTACTTAGGTGTGACGAGGAGTTCATCCGCACTTATTTGTTGAAAAAGGTCCCGCTAGACGGTGTGTGGTGGGCTTGGACGACTATTGACAAATTTAAACCCATAGTTCTCAGCGAGACCCGGCGCCGCTCTCTGGCAGCCGCTGAGCGGTTGAACGACGGTGGGACAGACCAGGCGCTAGTCCCGGTCCAACCTCCGCCGGCCAAGCGGACGCGGGCTTCTGACGAATTTGTGACTTTATGCAACTGGCTTGCCCAGGAAGGCATTCTGACCGAACAAAAGTGGAGAGCGACTGACCTTAACGGGTATGTACGCCAGTATGCCTCTATGCACGGCCGTCAGCAGGTAGCGGCCGCGCTGATGATGGCCCGTAACATAATCCTCGATACCATGTCGAACAGCCATTTTCTCACCAGAGGCCCACCAGCCGTGGTAGCCACCCCGGCGTGGGAGGAAAATCGGGTCGTACAGTTGTTGAGACTTCAACACTATGACCCACGGGTGGTTGGACAGTATGTCCTGGCTTGGGCGGATGGGATGACGGGCAAAAGGAATACATTGTGGTTTTATGGTCCCCCCAGTACTGGTAAGACTAACTTGGCCAATGCGATCTGTCAGTGTGTGCCGGTGTATGGTATGGTAAATTGGACAAATGAAAATTTTCCCTTTAATGATGCGGCTGATAAGTGTCTAATCTTGTGGGATGAGGGGCGAATCAGCTGTAAAATCGTGGAGGCCTGTAAGGCCATCTTGGGGGGCATGCCCGTCCGGGTCGATCAGAAATGCAAAGGCAGTACAGCTTTGCGACCTACGCCCGTGCTCGTCACCAGTAATGGAGACATGACCATTGTCCGTGATGGTAACACCAGTACACTGATACATCGGCCAGCTCTGAAAGATCGCATGGTGAGGTTAGACTTTAATGTCAAACTACCCGCGGAATACGGGTTGCTCACCGCCAGTGACGTGCGGGCCTGGTTGGCAGGTTGTCGCGACCACCCCCCATTGGTCGATGCCATCAATATGGGGTTTACTTTTCCTGTGGGGACTGATGTTCCTAAGGAGGCCGGTAGTGACGGGGACGCCAGTTCTCTCGGGGGTCGCGTCGACCGTAGCCCCATCCACTTCCAGCGATGCCCCGACACTCCCAGTGACGGCATCTGGCCCGAGGACGACGAATCAGACTCAGAGACCGAACTGTCCGCCGGAGAATTGGAAGATATTTTGCCCCTCGTCAACGCCTGGGAACACTCGTGTACCCCCACCTATCGGCTGGAACGCCCCATTTGTGGTGTCGACTACGTGTGGTCGACCTTTCTCAACGGGGCTGTGTGTTCGGCGGAACACGCTACCGAGTCAAAGCCGCCAGCCTGCTTTGACTGCTTTCGGGTCCACTCGATTCTCGGGTGCTGGGCGGTCCGAGACCGCGAGAACGGGCCCGAAACCGGAGACCTGAGGAGGTGCACCCGCCATCGGTACACCAAAGATCCACTAGATGTCCTCCCGTGTCACCGGTGTACCGCGCTAAGTGGCTTGGAAAATTTTGTGTCCAGCGAGTCCCCTCCAAAAGTGTTTGGGGCGCCGACCGAAGTCGTCGCTTTTGGGGCGGGTGGGGAGGCTTTGTGTGTTCAGACCCCCCTCGCCAATCCACCGACCGCCGAGGCTCCCGCTG
>NZ_VFIX01000015.1 GCF_006385185.1 Metamycoplasma equirhinis
ATTATTTTTACAAGAATTGGATCATTTGCGTCAGCCAAATTCTTATTTTTGCTTTTAATATCATCTAATTTATGAATTCTAGTATTTCTATCGCTTTGATATTTATCTAAATCAATTTTATTAGCATCAATTATGCCTTCTAATTCGCGACGAATTTCTGAATATTCAGATTTTGCTAATTGCGCATTTTTAAGCAATTCATTTAATTTACCTAAATACTCACGATGTTTTTCCAATTCGGTTTTATACTCATCATCTCTTGTTTTTGCACCTTGTTTAATTTCATTAATTTCTAAAATTGTTATATTTGCTTTATTTAGTTTATTGATAAAGTCATTTTGTTCATTTTTATTAATTCATGAAAGCGAATTAATGAAATCTTTAGCATCCTTAATTGCTTTACTAATTTCTTTTTGTTTTGAAATTTTATCTAAGGCATTATCAATCTTAGTAGATGCAGAATTAATATTTGAAATCAAAGTGTTTATTTCACTTGATTTTTCGCTATAACCTTTATTTTGGATTTCTTGTTTTAGTTTATTTGCATCTTCACTTAATTTAGTTATCGCTTGTTTTTGTGTTTCTCATTGATTTTCATCAATTTCTTTAGGTTCACTGTGGCTATTAATAAAGTTATTAATTTCATTTAATTTATCTTTCATTTGCTTTAATTTTTCATCAATAGCTTGTTTTCCTGAAGATATGTGATTTTGTGCTTTTGTTGATTTTGCTTTAGCATCATTTATAGCGTTTTGTAAATTATTAAAGTCACCATTTAATTCCGCATATTTGTTTTTATTTTGTAAATGATAATCTTCGGAATCTCTAATTATCGCATTGGCTTCAGTAATTAATTTTTGTAAATCTGTGATAGGCAATGTGCCAATTCCATTTTCTAATTCAGTTGATTTTGAGTTTAAATCAGAAATTAATTTGGTTATTTTTTCTTTAATAGCAGCAATATTTTTTGCTTTCTCTTCATTATTTTTATCTTGTGCTTGCGAAATAATTTGATTAATTTGGTTTTCGTCAGCAGCATTATTAATTTTATTAATAAAATCTTGTTTTTGTTCAGGCGTTAGTTCGTTAAAACCTTCTATTTGCTCAATTGCGTTCGCTTTTGCTTTGGCTAATTTCAAAGTAGTTTCTGCAGTATTAATTGCGGCATTTAGATTATTTTTAGGTGTAACTAATTCTGAACTTGTTTCGGCAACTAATTCATCTTTTAGTTTATTAGCTTTTTTCAATTCATTTTCAAGTTTTTCAATTTGTTTTTTTAACTCAATAGAAGTTGAAAATTTACCTTTTGTAACATTTTCAACATTATTCAATTCGGTAATTTGATCTTGTATTTTTTTAGAAAGTTCTTGAATTCTTTGAGCTTCAGTTTGCTTTGCTTGTTTTAGTAATTCTTCAACTTCACTAATTTCTTCATTAATCCGATTAAATAGTAAATCGATTTCATTTCTTTTGGCAGCATAACCTTTTTGCGATTCAAGTTCTTTTGCTTTGTTCGCTCGATTTTGAATTTCTTTTAAATCGCTAAGTGCCTGCGTCAAATCTTCAACTTTTTTCTCGGTTTTGGCCTTATTAATTAAAGTTCGTCTAGAAACTTCAAAGTCAGTAGCGGCCCTTAACGCATCTTCAACTTGCTTCTTATTAAATGTTAAATGAGCATTCAAATCGCTAATTTTTGGCGAAATATTTGTTTTATCTTTTAATTTGCCAAATGCAGCTATAACATCCGGTCTTTTAGTA
>NZ_VFIX01000016.1 GCF_006385185.1 Metamycoplasma equirhinis
TCAAATATTAAGAGTTTGATCCTGGCTCAGGATGAACGCTGGCTGTGTGCCTAATACATGCATGTCGAGCGAGGCTAGCAATAGCCTAGCGGCGAATGGGTGAGTAACACGTGCTTAATCTACCCTTTAGATTGGAATACCCAATGGAAACATTGGCTAATGCCGGATACGCATGGAATCGCATGGTTCCGTTGTGAAAGGGGCTTTCAAGCCCCACTAAAGGATGAGGGTGCGGAACATTAGTTAGTTGGTGAGGTAATGGCCCACCAAGACTATGATGTTTAGCCGGGTCGAGAGACTGAACGGCCACATTGGGACTGAGATACGGCCCAAACTCCTACGGGAGGCAGCAGTAGGGAATATTCCACAATGAGCGAAAGCTTGATGGAGCGACACAGCGTGCACGATGAAGGTCTTCGGATTGTAAAGTGCTGTTATAAGGGAAGAACACCTAGTAGAGGAAATGCTACTAGGCTGACGGTACCTTGTCAGAAAGCGATGGCTAACTATGTGCCAGCAGCCGCGGTAATACATAGGTCGCAAGCGTTATCCGGAATTATTGGGCGTAAAGCGTTCGTAGGCTGTTTGTTAAGTCTGGAGTCAAATCCCGGGGCTCAACCCCGGCTCGCTTTGGATACTGGCAAACTAGAGTTGGATAGAGGTAAGCGGAATTCCATGTGAAGCGGTGAAATGCGTAGATATATGGAAGAACACCAAAGGCGAAGGCAGCTTACTGGGTCTATACTGACGCTGAGGGACGAAAGCGTGGGGAGCAAACAGGATTAGATACCCTGGTAGTCCACGCCGTAAACGATGATCATTAGTCGGTGGAGAATCACTGACGCAGCTAACGCATTAAATGATCCGCCTGAGTAGTATGCTCGCAAGAGTGAAACTTAAAGGAATTGACGGGGACCCGCACAAGCGGTGGAGCATGTGGTTTAATTTGAAGATACACGGAAAACCTTACCCACTTTTGACATCCTTTGCAAAACTATAGAGATATAGCGGAGGTTAACAAAGTGACAGATGGTGCATGGTTGTCGTCAGCTCGTGTCGTGAGATGTTTGGTCAAGTCCTGCAACGAGCGCAACCCCTATCTTTAGTTACTAACGAGTTAAGTCGAGGACTCTAGAGATACTGCCTGGGTAACTGGGAGGAAGGTGGGGATGACGTCAAATCATCATGCCTCTTACAAGTGGGGCCACACACGTGCTACAATGGTCGGTACAAAGAGAAGCAATATGGCGACATGGAGCAAATCTCAAAAAGCCGATCTCAGTTCGGATTGGAGTCTGCAATTCGACTCCATGAAGTCGGAATCGCTAGTAATCGCAGATCAGCTATGCTGCGGTGAATACGTTCTCGGGTCTTGTACACACCGCCCGTCACACCATGGGAGCTGGTAATACCCAAAGTCGGTTTGCTAACCTCGGAGGCGACCGCCTAAGGTAGGACTGGTGACTGGGGTGAAGTCGTAACAAGGTATCCCTACGAGAACGTGGGGATGGATCACCTCCTTTCTA
>NZ_VFIX01000017.1 GCF_006385185.1 Metamycoplasma equirhinis
GTGTACCGGGTTGCCGTCGTCGTCCCACCCGCCGGTTGAGCGCGGAAACATCTCATACCAAGCGCCGAACCGGGCCAACGGCCGATCCACCCAGACGCCGAATTGCTCGCCCCGGGTGACCAGGTCCCGCAGCGGATAGTCGGCCAGCAGCTCTTCGATTTCCGGTGTCAGGGCCAACGCGGTGCGGGTCACCGGGTCCCCGGGGGTCCGCAGCGCTGCCGCGGCCGCCAGGAGGGGATCGCGTAACCCGCGCGGCACACCTGTCGCCGCGCGCTCCAACAGCACCGCGCCTACCAACAGGTCGTTGGACAGCTCGGTCTCTCCCTGGCCGGCATCTAGCTTGGCTATCAGCCCATGGCGCCAGGTGTGGATCGGGTCACCCCAACCATCCACCCGGAAGGTCCACAATCCGACCCGGTCGGGGGTGAACTGGCCGTGGAAAACGAAGGGCTCCTGGCCGCTCGTCATCGGGATCAGCAGCGGCTTGACGCGTTGGGGCTCGCTCGGCGTCGGAAGCACCCTGGCCCGGGGTCTGTCGGTGAGGTGTGGGTAACGCACTCCGAGGTAGCGCACGACCAGCGTCGCTGCGACGGCCTCGTGGCCTTCACGCCAGACCGCCGCGCTGACCGGGACCACCTCGCCGACCACCGCCTTGGCGGGATATACGCCGCACGAAACGACGGGCGCGACGTCATCGATTTCGACACGACCGGGCACCCACCACTCCGTTTCCGTTCCGATTGCCCGGCCACTCACCGGGACATCTTGTATGTGTCGTTCCTTGTGTGTCCTTCTTGCGCCCGATACCCACCCTAGTATCCGATCACACCCGCGAAGGCACAGCGGTCGGCGGGCGCACTGCACGCGGTGGCATCCTCAGTAAGGTAAGGACGCGTGAAAGCCCTTCGCCGGTTTACCGT
>NZ_VFIX01000018.1 GCF_006385185.1 Metamycoplasma equirhinis
CTGGATACCCAGCGCCCGGCCACTCCAGTACGGTCCGGCGTACTCGGTGATCGCGGTGGCTTCTAGCCCGTTGTCCAGAACGGCGATCACCGAGATGGCGATCATGAGCAGCACGTCATATCTCGAGCCCTCGTTATCGACCGCCGCGAGCAGAAACAACGTCGCCGCGGCGGCAGCGGCGATCAGGCGGACGGGACGCATGCGTGACCCGACATGGTCCGACCAGCGGCCGACCGCGACCCGGCCCAGCGCCCCCAGCAGCTGCGATATGGTCACCAAGACACCGGCCTGCGCGACCGACCAGCCGTGGTGGTTGATCAGCCAGACCAACATGAACGTCACGGTCACCGTCTGCGGCATCATCAGCAACGCCGACGCCGCGTGTATCCGCCACAGGATCGACGATCCCCGATAAGGGCTGGCCAGCTCCTGTTCGGAGGCTTTCGTGCGGGATTTTCGCGGTGGGTCGACGATACCGAGCACGCTGGCCACCGCGGCCAACGTGCACACGACGGCGGGAAACATCAGCCCTGCGTGCACCCCGCGTTCGGCCAGTTCGGGTATCACCAACGCGCCGGAGGCGATGCCCAAAGGTTGTGCGGTCTGGCGGATTCCCATGGCCAGACCGCGTTGCTGGGGCGGGAACCAACCCGAGACCAGCCGCCCGCCGGCGCTGTTGCAACCACCGGCGGCCATGCCGCCGAGAAACAGGAAGACACCGATCCACAGCAGCGAATGAACCGATGCCGCGGCGTAGGCGGCCGCGGCGGTCAGCG
>NZ_VFIX01000019.1 GCF_006385185.1 Metamycoplasma equirhinis
CAGAACGACTACGCCCGCGGCAAGATCACGGCAGCCGAGTTGGGTGAGCGCGTCCGCCGCCGGTACAACATCCAGTAACCGGGGTGGAGTGCCGCATCCATGGGACACCGGCGATCACGAACGGAATTGGCAGGGCTACTTCATCCCCGCTATGTCCGTCTTGAGGAACCGGGTCGGCGCTCGAACGCATGCCGAACTGCGTGATGCCGAGAACGACCTCGTTGAGGCCCGGGTGATCGAACTCCGCGAGGATCCCAATCTGCTGGGCGACCGCACAGATCTCGCATACCTGCGGGCGATTCACCGCCAGCTGTTCCAGGACATTTACGTCTGGGCGGGAGATCTGCGGACAGTCGGCATCGAGAAGGAGGACGAGTCTTTCTGCGCGCCGGGCGGCATCAGTCGGCCCATGGAGCATGTGGCTGCGGAGATCTACCAGCTCGACCGGCTCAGAGCGGTCGGCGAAGGTGATCTCGCTGGCCAGGTCGCATACCGGTACGACTACGTGAACTATGCCCACCCGTTCCGCGAGGGCAACGGCCGCTCGACCCGCGAGTTCTTCGATCTCCTGTTGTCCGAACGCGGTTCTGGCCTCGACTGGGGGAAGACCGACCTGGAAGAGTTGCACGGCGCTTGTCACGTGGCGCGCGCCAACTCTGATCTCACGGGCCTGGTCGCGATGTTCAAGGGGATCCTCGACG
>NZ_VFIX01000001.1 GCF_006385185.1 Metamycoplasma equirhinis
TTCGCCGCTAGGCTATTGCTAGCCTCGCTCGACATGCATGTATTAGGCACACAGCCAGCGTTCATCCTGAGCCAGGATCAAACTCTTAATATTTGATTTTGGTTAGTTATTTTATTATTGTTTTTTTTTAAATTGACGTTATGGTATTCGTATCCAGTTTTCAAAGAACTATCTGTACTTTTTCTAAATTGTACATTTAGTATTATACATATTTTATTTTTTAGTTTGTAATTTTTCAAAAATTTATAATTTGGCTTGATTTATGCATAAAAATATCACGCTGTTCTGATTAAAAAGCATAAAAAGAAAACTTATTTGTTAATATTTTTTGATTTGAAATAAAATACTTAAATTTAGTAACAAAAAGCAAAGCTCGCTTTTTGGCAAAACTTCGCTTGTATGTATCATTAATATTATTATTTATTAACCACAAATTTCTAAATCTTCGTATGAAAATTCAGTCGGAACTTTTCTTCCAAATTGCTCGATATTAACAAACGCTTTTTGTGTTTGGTCGTTATTTTTGATAATATCACCAATTTCTCCGCTGAAAACACCATTAATTACTCTAACAAGAGTTCCTTCTTTAAACGCGGTTTCAATATCACCAGATTCAAATTTCTTTGTTAGATTTTCTTCAACTTGAATCATCGTTTTGAATTTTCGATCACTTATTGGTGTTGGTTTTGCACCCTTTCCACTAGATCCGATCAATCCTGTTACATATTGAGTATTACGAACTAAGTATCAAGAATCATCAGTCATTACCATATTAATAAAAATATAACCTTTATAAATATTTATATAACGTGTGACATATTCTTCCCCACGAGTCTTTTTTTCTAATTCTTTATTTGATAAATGCGGTTGTTTAAAAATTCTAATTTCGCGGAAAAATTCTGTTTGCCCCTGAGCTTCAATTTTATTTTTTAATGAATCTATAACAATATCTTCTTTACCAGATACTGTTGAAACCATGTATCATTTAAAATCTTTTTCATTAACTTCCATTTTGATTCTCCTTATATTTTAATTCCAAGCGCATTTCACATGCCGGTAAATCCTAAAGTAACTAAAAAACAAAATACACCCATAACGATTAAAAACGAAATTGTAATACCAAATCATTTTCAGGATTTAGAAGATTTAGGTCAAATAATGCGCTTAATTTCTTTAATAAAATTTTTAAAGGTCGATGGTTTCGGTTCGCGGCCTTTCGCAGTTAAACGGTGTTGCTTTTTTGCTTGTCTCTCTTCACGCTTAATATTTTTTTTATTTTCTAAATCTTCATTCATTATTTTTCCTCTTTATGTAGTGTTTGTATATTGCAATGTTTACAAAATTTTTTGATTTCTAATCTGGCATCATTACTTTTATTTATTGAGTAATTTTTTGCCAGACATTCTTGACATGCAAGGGTTATTTTTTTTGTTTTTTTCATAGTATAATATTATATTAAAATTTTACAAGGTTTTGAAGTTATTAATTTTGCTATGTCAAATTTTTTTGAACAAAACACTTATTGTAAATATAATATAATAATTATAATATGGACGTTAGATTAAAAATTTTAATCATAGCTATTTCTTTTGTGGCTTTTTTTTATTTAATAACAGTTATTTTATATTTGATTTCAAAATATCCACAACAATATATAAAAAAACTAGAAAAATCATTAAATATAATTGAAAAAAAATGAACTAAAATTTTTGAAGAGAATTTGCAGTTTCATGAATTTTCTACACAAAACAAAGAATTTAATCTACTTGAAAAAAAAATATCCGAAGCTACTATTAATTTTGAAAATAATAAAATTGAACTTAATAATTTATATAAAAGTGTAGTAAACGATATTTCAAGATACTTTAAAAATAATGAAGGAACAATTTTTAAATTAATTAAAAAAGTAAAAGTAGCAAATAAAAAAAGTAATTTTATTATTTCAAAACTTAATGCTAATTTTAAACATATTGAGTCGCTTTCAGGTTCGATTAGTAGTGATATCACAAACGCAATGCTAATATTAAATAATTATTCAAATCTACATAAGGAAATTGATCATTATTTAAATACTGTGGTTTCAGGTGATTTCAAAATTTGCTTTAACACTGAAATTATTAAATTAAACACAAAAATTCAAGAGTTAAAGATGAAATTAAATGGACAAAATTTTTCAAAACCAAATTTCAAGGAGCATTTAAACAAATTGCATGATTATTTAAAAAATTATGGGACGCTAATAATAATGGGAAATAAATATTTTTCGTTATTAGATGAAATATTAGAATATGCGCAGATGATCAAAAATCAAAATGTGAATATATTAGAAAGTAATGAACTTAGTGAAATTAATACAAATCTAGATAGAGAAAATCTAATAACTACAATTCAAACAATCAAAAAATATATGTTAAGTACAGACATCAATGATTGAAAAAATATTATTGAACCAAAAATAATGGCGTTTAAGTATGATGTCAATAAATATACACATATTTTTATATATAAAAAACAAATTTTAGATATTTTTAACACTATAAAAACTCGTTTGATTATATATATTGAAAAAATAAAAAAAATAAATATTGAAATACTAAAAAGTTATCGTTTTTTGGAAGTAAAAGATGTCAAAAAAAATATGGACAATATTGATAAATTAGAATGTGTTATTTCAGATTTTTTGAAACAGGACAATTTCAATTACAAAAATAATCAGATTTTTGAATCCTTGCGAATAATATTAAAAAAATTGCAAGATATTATTCAAAGCGAAAATTTAATAATTGAAGATTTAAAAAATCAAAATTTGAAACTAAAAAATAAAGCCATTTTTAAGTCATTAATTAACACCTATAAAGAGATGTTTGTATGAGCACAAGCAATCGAAATTGGATTTTCAGAAAAGGATTTAGATACAATTAAAAAAATAGAAATTTTAATAAATAAAGACGAAATCGAAGATTACCAATTAGAGAAATTAAAATTATATGAATTAATATTAAATTTTTCGCTCCAAAATAAGATATTTAAAAAAACTAGCCTTTATAATATACTATGAAATTTAGGTCACAAGGTTTCTTCAAATGAAGAATTAAAAAATTTATATAAAAAAATTAGTCAACATTTCGAAAATAGCGAATACGACGTGGCAATTAATCAAATTCAAATGTACCTAGATGATTATAATTAATAAGGAATAATATGTATAACAAAATATTAATTAGATATGGAGAGTTAACTCTAAAAGGCGATAATAAAAAAGACTTTATAAATCAATTAAAACGAAATATACTTCAGTATGTGCCAAAATCAGAACTAAAAATGGAATATGACCGTGCGTTTACATTGTATTCTGAAAACAATTTAAAAGCCTTAAAATATATTTTTGGAATTTCATCATATTCACCAGTATATGAAATGGAAAATAATCTTAAAGATATTGAAGAAATTATTAAAAAAATAATCGATGAAAATAGTTTTAAAACATTTGCAATTGATTCAAGACGTCATAATAAAAATTTTCCTCTAACGTCAGCCGAATTAAATGCTTATTTTGGCGGTGTGGTTTTAAAAAATAAAACTGATAATATTTCAGTATCTTTAAAAAATCCAGATTTAAAAATATATATTGAAATTCGTGATAAAAAAACATATGTATTTACCGAATATATTTCGGGAATTGGTGGAATGCCTGTTAGTTCTTCAGGAAAAGTTTTACATTTGATCAGCGGTGGAATTGATTCACCCGTAGCAGGTTATTTACTACAAAAAAGAGGATTAAAAGTTACATTTTTAAACTTTATTACCCCGCCTCACACTGATAAAAAAACAACTGATAAAATTGATCAAATAATTCAAATATTATCTAAATATCAAGGTGATGCCGAATTAATTCAAATTAACTACACAAAATTAATGAATTATATTGGTTTAGTGTCTAACCAAAAATATAAAATTACGCTTATGCGTCGAAGCTTTTATCGTATTGCTAATAAACTTGCTAAGAAATTGAACATAAAGGCGATATCTAATGGTGAAAGCTTAGCGCAAGTTGCTTCTCAAACTCTTGAATCAATTTATACTATCTCGCAAGTGTGCGATATTCCAATTTTTAGACCTCTACTTTCATTTGATAAAAATGAAACTATTAAAATTGCTACAAAAATTGAAACAATACAAATTTCGATTCAAAAAGCTTGCGAAACTTGTGAACTATTTGCGCCTAAAAATCCAATTACAAAACCTACACGCGATGAAGTTTTGATTTTAGAAAAAGAATTGGCAATGTTAGATAGTTTAGAAAATGAAGCGATAGAAAGTTCAGAAATAAAACATTATAAAAAATAATAAAAACAGTAATTAAAAGTAGCAACGGACTTTAAATATTATTCCGCTGCTTTTTGTATTATTTTTTATCAGTTGGTTTATTAATTTCTTTAGCGTCTTTTAATTGTGGAAATAAAAGTACATCGCGAATTGAATCATTTTGAGTTAATAACATAACCAAACGATCAATTCCTATACCGCAGCCACCAGTAGGGGGCATACCATATTCAAGCGCATTAACAAAATCTCAATCAATTTCATTGGCTTCTTCGTTTCCGCTTTCGCGTTCATCAAGTTGGGCTTCAAAACGTTCCAACTGATCAATAGGATCGGTTAATTCAGTGAACATATTTGCAAATTCTTTAGTACCGATAAATAATTCGGCACGTTGCGTAAATCTGCCATCGCCCTGTTCCTTAAATGCTAATGGAGAAATTTCAATTGGATGTCCATACACGAATGTTGGTTGAACAAGTGTTTCTTCAATGTATTTTTCAAATAATTCGTTAATTACGTGACCTAATTTAAAATATTTTTCGCATTTAATGCCATGTTTTTTAGCCAACTCTATTGCATCATTATCATTTAGATTTCTAACATTAATACCGATTTTTTCAGAAATTGCATCAACCATATTAATTTTGGCAAATGGATATTTAAATTCAATATCCATACCGTTAAATTTAACTTTATCAATTCCTAACTTTTTAGTTAAATGTTTGAAAACGCCCTCGGTTCTTTCCATCATTCCCCACATATCTGAATAAGCTTCATAGAATTCTATTGAAGTGAATTCAGGATTATGTGTGGTATCAACACCTTCATTTCTAAAGATACGGCCAATTTCGTAAACTCTTTCGAATCCGCCAACGATACATTTTTTTAATGGTAATTCTGTGGCTATACGCAAATAGAAATCGCGATTTAGAGCATTATAATAAGTGATAAAAGGTTTTGCGGCTGCTCCACCCAAAATTGGATGTAAAACAGGAGTATCAACTTCCATATAATCCAAATTATCAAAATATTCTCTAACACCTTTAATGATTTGTGTTCTTAAAATAAATGTTTTACGGGATTCTTCATTAACAATTGTGTCAACATAGCGATGACGACGTCTTTCTTCTGGGTCAACAAGACCGTGATATTTATCTGGCAAGGGTTTTAATGATTTGGTTAATAGTGTTATTGATTCACATTTAATCATTAATGCTTCAGTGTGCGTTTTCGAGATCATCCCCTTAACACTCACTATATCGCCCAAGTCAAGTTGTTTTAATATTTCCAATGATTGAGCATCCAAAACTTTTTTATCAATATAAATTTGCATTGTTGCATAGCGGTCTTGTATAACAATAAATGGCCCACGTTGAGCAATTACACGACCATTTAAAATTTCAATTCTATTTTGCGCTTCAATATTTTCGCGATTCAAATTGTTAAATTCTTCAATTATTTTTTTTGATGAAGTTGTTGGTTTAATTGTTGCATTAAATGCTCTAATTTGATTTGACTCTAGTGTGTCAATTTTGTTTCTTCTAATTTGTTCTTGTTCGCTAAATTTTCTTTCCATTTTTTTGCCTCTTATTTATAAAATAACATTATAAGATAAAAAATAAATTAATTTTGCGTTTTTATCAGATTGCGATTAGTTAGATAAACACTTTACTATTTGCTAATCGCAAAAAATATTAATTATGATTTTATCGTTTTTTATCTATTAATTTATATTTGAAATCTAAAATTTTTGCAAATAACAAACTCTTTTTCTAAAACCATAATTTATTTTTTTATAATTAATAAAATAAAACGGTCGCATAGCTCAGTGGAAGAGCACAAGCCTCCTAAGCTTGGTGCGCAGGTTCAACTCCTGCTGCGATCGCCATTTTTTATTTTATTTTTTGATATTAATTAAATTTAAATTAGATTCTAAATCGTTAAATTTAAAATTTACTTCAATTTTTTCTTTTTTTAATAAATGTAAATAACAACCAAAGGTAGAAATTAAATCAATTGTCATACCAATGCAAAACATTAATGCAATCCCACTTAAGGTTGGTTCTCAAACTCCAATTTTTCATAAAATAAACATAATTACATAATATATTTCATTGATAAAAATAAAGCTGGGATTAGTAATGTAATAGATAAAATTAAAAACAATCTTCAATTAAATATTTTAATTATTCAATAATTGATTTCATAATATTGAATTATATTATTTTAATTTATTCAAATCTAATTATGACTTATTTTAAGCAAAAATTAATTAAAAAATCAATAGCACAAACTATTGATTAATGTGACTATACATTATTTTGCATTTCGCATCGAACGCATAACCTGCTTTATTTGCGCTTCTGAGGCTTTGCGTCCCATTTGTTGAAACATTACACGAATCATTTTTTCCGTAATAGGAGGATTTTCTTTTAATTGTTTTTCAAATTTCTTTTTAACTATTATTGTTGCAACAATTCCACCGCCTATTGCGGTAATAATTGGTAATATAACTAATAATGCTATTGCTCAACCTGGCATATTATTTTCCTTTTCATACTGTTTTCTTCAAAATTAAATATACGATTATTGGTAAAACTAAAATAATTAAAACACTTAAGAAAAATATTTTGGCATAAAATCTATGAGTAGCGGATCTTTTTTCAGCTAGTTCACTATAATTCATAACTTCTGTTCCAAAAAAAGATTGAATATCAACCATTCGTTTTTTTCTTAATATTGTATTTACAATGAATAAAACCAATACAACAATCATTATACCACAAAGCGCATACAACACAATATTTGCGCCGTTTTCGCCGGGAAAAGCATTATGGATTCACGCTTTAAAATTTAATTTACCTCAAACCTTATCTTTTAATCCTCACAATGTAAGTGCAAATAAACCTACATAAAATATAACTGCAATAACTGCTCAAGTTCTTCTAGCTTGTTTAACAATTAACTTGCGATATAAAAGAGCAATAAAGGGCGGTGTTGTACTAGTGCCTGATCTTATACTTTCTCGATATGCAATTACACTCTTTTTAATTCCCAAATACTCAATTGTCTCAATAATTAAATTAACTAATGTTAAAGTAGCTAGCAAAATCGGAACAATGTATCAACCTCAAGGAAGTTTAAAATTTGCAACTTTATTAAAATTAAATGATTGCGGAACGCATGCAAATAAAATAATACATATTATCGACATAGCTGTGATAATTGCATCAAATATAATAACTGCACGTTTTATATTTTTTTCATATTTAAAAACCTTATATATTCCATTAGGAATAATTCCATCTGGATCAAGAGTTTTAACTTTTTTATTTATTGTTGAAGTCGCAATTGTTTCTGCCTGCATATGACTTGAAATAGTCGCAGTTTGAACATTATTAATTTCTTCTTGTCCAGAAAAAATTGGTCTAATTTTCATATTGCTTCCTTTCTATTTAAAATTTACTCACCTTGTTGATTGTTTGTTTTAAGTATTGCTAAAAAAGCTTCTTGTGGAACTTCAACTGTTCCGATTTGCTTCATTCGCTTTTTACCAGCTTTTTGTTTTTTAAGCAATTTTTGGCGCCTTGTAACGTCACCACCATATAACTTAGCTGTTACATCTTTTCTATAAGCTTTTATTGTTTCTCTTGCAATAATTTTAGCACCAATTGCGGCTTGAACAGGAATTTCAAAGTTTTGACGTGGCACAACTTCCTTTAATCTTTCGGTTAATTCGCGGCTTTTTATATACGCAAAATCACGATGAACTATCATTGCTAACGCGTCAATTTTTTCGCCATTTAACATAATATCAACCTTTACCAAATCACTTTCGCGTAAGCCAATATAATCATAGTCAAAAGAGGCATATCCTTTTGAATAACTTTTCATTAAGTCAAAAAAATCAAAAATAGTTTCGTTTAGTGGCAATTCATAAATTAATTTTCTTCTTGTTGAATCAAGGTATTCTATTTCGACATACTTGCCACGTTTTCTTTGACAAAGTTCCATAATTGGGCCAAGATATTCTTCTGAAAGCATAATATTTGCTCTTATATAAGGTTCTTCAATCATTTTTATTAAACTACGATCTGGAAATAATGAAGGGTTAGTAATGTATTGAATATCGCCGTTTGTCAAAGTGATAACAAACTCAACAGATGGTGCCGTTGCAATAATATCTAAATTAAATTCACGTTCAAGTCGTTCTTGTAAAACGTCCATATGTAAAAGCCCTAAAAATCCAATTCTAAATCCGAACCCCAATGCTTTAGAGGTCTCAGGTTCTCAAACGATTGAAGAATCGGATAAACTAATTTTCTCTAGTGCATCTTTTAAATCATTATAATCACGCGTATCAACGGGATAAAAGCCTGTGTAAACAACTGGTTTTAATTTTTTATAACCAGGTAAAGGAAAGGAAACGGGATTTTCGCATTTAGTAACTGTATCACCAACAGCAACGTCTTTAACATCTCTAATTGAAGCAGCTATTCAGCCAACTTCACCAGCGCTTAATTTATCTTTCTTTATTTCATTAGGATTTTTTACGCCTAATTCTGTAACTAAATATTTCTTTTTTGTTTGCATGAAGTAAATTTCATCACCAACTTTAACTTCGCCATTAAATATTCTTGTATAAATAACTACGCCACGATAGTTATCAAAATAACTATCAAAAATTAATGCTTCCAATGGTTTTTGAGTATTTGCTTCTTTAGGTGCTGGAATTTTTTCAATTATAGATTCAATAACTTGATCAATATTTAAACCAGTTTTAGCTGATATCAAAATCGCGTTTGAGGCATCAATGCCAATAATGTCTTCAATTTCTTTTTTTACTCTTTCTGAATCGGCACTAATTAAATCTATTTTATTTATTATTGGGACTATTTCAAGATTATTTTCAATTGCTAAATAAACATTAGCTAATGTCTGTGCCTGTATTCCCTGAGTGGCATCAACAAGCAATAAGGCCCCTTCACATGCTGCAAGGCTACGACTTACTTCATATGTGAAATCAACGTGACCTGGAGTGTCAATCAAGTGAAACAAATAATCTTTATATTTAATTTGAATGGCATTTAATTTAATAGTAATACCTCTCTCTTGTTCCAAATCCATTGAATCAAGAATTTGAGGCTTTGAATCACGTGCTGATATAGTGTTTGTAAATTCCAAAATACGGTCAGCTAACGTGCTTTTACCGTGGTCTATATGTGCGATTATTGCAAAATTTCTTATCTTTTCTCGTTCCATAATTAATAAATATATTTTAAAGTATTTTTGATTTTGTCTTTATAATAAAAAATAATTTACAAAGCATTAACTAAAATTAAAAACACAAAACACATTTTTGCATCTTGTGTCTTGGTTAAAATAAGTAATGTTTTAATTTTTGGCTATGCATCCTCATCAAATGAAGAATGATACATTTTTTCATAAAAACCGTGTTTTGCTAATAGTTGTTTATGAGTTCCACTTTCAATAATTTTACCCTCATTTATAACTAAGATTTTGTTTGCGTTTACTATTGTGGAAAGCCTATGAGCAATAACAAATGAAGTTTTACCTTTCATCAATTCAGCCATAGCATTTTGAATTTTCTTTTCCGTTCTAGTATCAATATTAGAAGTAGCTTCATCTAATATTAAAATACTTTTATTAGCAATTATTGCACGTGTAATTGCAAGTAGTTGTCTTTCACCTTGCGAAAAGTTTGCGCCACCTTCCTCAATAATAGTTTCATAACCTAATTTGAGTTGTTTAATAAAATCATCTGCTTTTGATATTCTTGCAGCATTTTTAATTTCTTCGTCACTAGCGTTTTTATTAGCATAACGTAAATTTTCAATGATTGTGGTTTTAAATAAAAATGTATCCTGTAAGACAATTGATATTTGGCTTCTTCAACTATGTTCATTTATACTGGTTGATTTATGGTTATCAATTTTAATTTCTCCTAAATTAGGGCAATAGAATTTACTTAGAAGATTAATAATTGTGGTTTTACCAGCGCCGGTAGGTCCTACTATAGCAATCGTTTGACCTTTTTTAGCCTTAAAAGTCGCGTTGCTTAATTGTAATTTTTTAGAATTTTTATCATATGAAAATGAAACATTTTCAAATGACACATCACCCTTTATTTCGTCTAAATTATCCAATTTGGTTTCATCAACTTCTGGTTTTAAACTAATCAAATTAATAACACGTGAGGCAGAAACTGAAGCAATTTGGATTGTTGCTGTATTTTCAAAAACACGCGCCATTTCATTTGACATTCTTCTAATGTACATAATAAACGAAATTATTAGTCCGGGTGTAAATTCACTATTTGAGCCTGTCCCAATGCCTTTTAAACTAAAGATAGCTGCTATTCCAACAAGAATTAGTTGCAACAAATTAGATGCAACATTTACATATGGATATATTACATTTGAATATATTCCTGCCTTAAATGAAGCTTTATATAAGCGATTATTTTGTACATCAAATTTATCATTAATCACTGAGTTTTGATTATATGATTTAATCAAATGATGCGCTGCTAGATGTTCTTCAACAAAGCCGTTTAGTTTAGCGACTCTACTTTGAATTTTTTGATATTGCGGAACCGCTCGTTTCATTAGTCAAATTGCGATGAACATAAAAATTGGAAATAATATTAATACTATTAGCGTCAAATAAATTGATTTATAAGCCATAAAAATTAGTGATGTTGCCATCAAAAATATAGTGTTTATGATTTCATTCAACGAACCACAAATACCGTTAGTAATATTCTCAATATCGTTTGAAAATATTGACATCAATTCGCCAGTGTTTACTCTATCAAAAAATGATATTGGCATTTTCATGACTGATTTATACGCTTCATTTCGTAGTATTTTAGCAGTATACATACCCGCTTTTACTGAAAGTCAATTTGTTCAATAAACAAATGCTTGATTTATAAAATATAGCAAGGCAAGAATACCAACTGCGGCTAAAAAAACCATTCCGTTATATTGTGAATGAATAAAATCCCATGATAAATATTTATCGGTTATATATCCAAAGCCAAAAACTCCTAATGTTGAAGTTAATGTTGAAAGAAATGTAATAATAACTATTGAGGCAAAAATTCCTTTACGATAATTTAGATACTTTATTAATTTTTTAAAACTTTCATTTTTGATTTTTCTAACTTTGGCAAAATGTGCCCTTTTTTCTAACTTAGACATTTCTGAAAGTTTTTTTTCGGCTTTTAAAGGATCAAGATTAATCATTTTCACCTCCTTGTGAAAGAGCAATTTCTCTATATATATCGTTTGTTTTCATTAATTCACTGTGGCTTCCACTACCAATGATTTGTCCGTGATTTAAAACAATTATTTTATCGGCATCTATAATTGATGAAATTTTTTGCGAAATGATTAATGTAGAAATTTTGTTTTGAGAAAATTCACGACGAATATTTTCTCTAACCTTTTTCTCTGTGTTAGCGTCTAAAGCTGAAGTTGAATCATCTAAAATTAGTATTTTTGGCTTTCTTATTAGTCCTTGCGCGATTGATAGACGTTGCTTTTGCCCACCAGATAAGTTTGTGCCTTTTTTGTTGACTTCATGTTCAAACTTATCATTAAAACGATTAATATATTCAAATGCACATGCATTTTTGGCGGCTCAAATCATATCATCGTCATTTGCATTTGGATTTGCTAATAGAAAATTAGATTTTATTGTTCCGCTTAAAAGTGAAGGTACTTGATACACGTGTGAAATTGATTCTCTTAATGATATTGTGTCAATTTCTGTTATTTCATGGCCATCGATTTTTATATTACCATATTTGATTTTAAAGTCCAAGTTTAATAATTTGGCAATTGTACTCTTGCCTGAACCAGTAGGGCCTATTATTCCTAATATTTCACCAGGTTTTATTTTAAACGATATGTTTTCCAACACATTATTTTCTGATGAATCATAGTATCTAAAAGAAACGTGATCAAATTCAATTAATCCATTTGTAATTTTCTTATTAGATTCTACAAATTTGATGTCAGGCACTTTATTTAATATTTCTAAAACTCTTTTAGCGGAAACTTTTGCACGAAAAATGTTAAAAATCGTAAACGAAAGCATCACGACGCCAATTGTAATGAAAATCACATAGTTTGTAAAAGTTGTTACATTGGTTATTACTTTTGTAAATTCAGCTTGCGTCGTTATGTTTCTAGATGTTATACCTGCAATATAGATAATAAAAACTAAAGTTAGATTTGAAAAAATACTAATAAAATTGAATGTTAAATTAAAAGAAAACCATGATTTAAAAGCTGCTTTTCGTCAATTTTCGTTTGCCTGGTCGAATTTCTCTAATTGAGATTGTTCTAAATTATATGATTTAATAACCCTAATGCCTAATATGTTTTCTTGTGATTCATTATTAATTTTATCGTGCATTTTTTGTTCTTTTTTAAATATTGGGCCAATTATCGAACCAGAGATTATCATAGTAATCGCTAAAACAGGTGCCATAACCGCAAGAATAATTGACAAATTTAAATTAGTTAAAAACGCAAAAACTAAACCGAAAATTAAATACGAAGGCCCAATAATTAACATACGTAATAATGAAACTAAACCAAATTGAATTCTAGAAATATCAATTGTGAATCTTGTTAATATTTTGGCGTGTGTAAATGCCTCAATATCTTTTTGTGATAACTCACCAATGTGAGCTCATAATTTAGACCTAATTTGTTTAGAACCAGAATTAGAAATATATGACGCCAAAATTGAAGCGCCAATACTACTAACTGCGCCAAATAACAAAACAAATACAAAATATATGGCCATATTTTTAATGGCGATTTCGCGCGTTGCATAAGAAAATGGAATTCTTAAAATTTCGAAATTTTGTGGCCCATTTGGTAGTTTGCTTTGTGCAACTAAGCCAACAATTTGACCGACTAAAATTGGAATTAATAAAAATGAAATAACTTGTAAACTAGTCAGGAAAATAGTAACAAACGAAAGTCATTTGTAGCGCTTATCAAGATATTTATATAGCCGTAACATATTTCTCCCTCCTTTTATTTTGCTATATAAGAAAAAAGAAAGCTTGTTTTTCTATTTTTTAAAAAACTCGCTTGCTTCTTTTGCTATATACATTTCTTCTTCGGCTTTAATTACAAAAATCGGTAATTCGCTTTCCTTGGTTGAAATTAATTTGTAATCCTTAAAATTACGGTTTTCATTTGCTGTCTTATCAATTTTCAAATTTAGCAAGTGAATTTTATTAATTACTTGTTCGCGGACATAATCATCATTTTCACCGATTCCAGCAGTGAAAACAATAGCATCAATTTTACCTTCAATTTTATTTAGATATGTAATTAAATAATCAGCTATTCTTGTCACATATAAATTCATTGCAAATTGAGCTTGTGAATTTTCACCTCTAACTTTGTGAATATCTCTAATATCAGAAGAAACTTGACTAACTCCTAACATTCCTGATTCTTCATTAAGCAATTTCATAGCTTCATCAATGGTTAGATTTTTATGCTTCATTATATAAGGAATAACGGAAGGGTCAACATCACCTGATCTTGTTCCCATCATTATTCCTGCTAAGGGTGTGAAGCCCATTGATGTATCAATAGATTTCCCGTCTTGTATAGCACATAAACTAGCACCGTTACCAATGTGTAAGCTAACGGCATTTACTGATTTTTTGTTTAAAATTTCGGCGGTTTTTAGTGCTATATAGTGATGATTTAAACCGTGAAAACCATATTTTCTAACATTTAACTCGCTAGCAATCTTTTTGTTAATAGGGTATGTATATGCAATTTCTGGCAAGGTTTTATGAAATGAAGTATCAAAGTGCATTGTCATTTTAGCTTTTGGTAAATATTCTCTAAATGCTAAAATAGCCTCGAGAGCGCCCGGGTTGTGAACAGGCGCTAAATCCAATGACTCTTTTAAATAACTAATTGTTTTTTCGGTAACTTCACTTGTGGATTGTAGATTTGGACCACCATTTACAATACGAAATGCAACTTGTTTAATTTCTGAAAAATCAGCAATAATTCCTCTTTCTTTTCAAAGTGAAACTAATTTTTTAACTGTATCCAAAAATGTTGGAAGAGGCATTTCAATATCTTCTTTTTGTCCTTTAAAATCCAATGATAAAATACCTGTCGCCATTTTTATTCTTTGTGCAACACCTTTTGCTTCAACATTTAATTTTTCCGAAAAAAGATTTCATTTAATTGAACTAGAACCAGCATTAATAATTAATATTTTTGACATTTCTATTCTCCTTAATAATAATTTAAATTATTATAAATGAGAAACTATTAAATTGATATAGATTCTAGAAATTTTATTAAAAGCTAAATGATTTTATATACATAATATAGTCAAAGCAATTATTGCTAGTTTTTTAATTTTAAGGTTTGTCTCTTACTATTTTTAATACTTAATCTTTGTTTAAAATATAATTGTTTTTTAATTTTCAAAAATTTGATATTTTTTATGGTAATTTTACTATTTAAAATATCAAAAACACTTAGCTAAATATGCTAAGTGTACCAACTAAATAAATTCAAAAAATGATTTTATTTTGTATCACCTGAGTTTAATTCTAAATCATACGAAATAGGGCAGTGATCTGAAACATTTCCATAAATTGATGCGGCATCGCTACTTGGAGTTGTTCCGTGAGTACTGCAATATTCAAACCACTCATTAATATTTTTTATTTTTGAATATTGAAAAAAATTATCCTTTATAAAATTTCAGATATTATAAATTTTAGAATTAGAAAATTTTAAATTCGAATAATGAATTATTTTATCGTATGGCTGTGATAATTTTCCAATTGATTTACTTAATGATGTTTTATCTTGTTTATCGTTAGAACCTAAAGCTATTTTCGCGCCTACATTTTTTGTTCACGAAAATGCAAGATTATTTTTCTTAATGTTCGTATCTCCTTGAAATACAACATCATCGTCGTTGGCTTGTTCATTAAATCATTTCATCACATATTGTAAATTTCATGCTTCGTTATATTCTGCGGAACCGCCGCTACTGCTTTTGTTTACTTTTTCTTCGCCGTTTTTGACACCAGGACTATCAAAATGGCAAATTGTAAATGTAAAATCGCAGTTTTCAACATTTTTAATTAAAGATTTAAATCTTACACCAAAAGGGGCACGAGAATATTTATTTCAAATACCACCTCATTTTTTTTCGTAAATTGAATTGTCATAAAATTTTCAATTACTTCCATCTTTAAATGGAATTATTTTTACCATGTTTGTTTTGTAAACAAATGCAGCTCCATAGTCGGCTTGGCCAGAACCAATCGTGATAGGATATTTGCTTGAAACTATTGATTCTCATCTAGTTTCACTATTATTTTTCTTTTCTAAATCGTTTAAATATTCTGCAAGTGATTTTGGCGAAGTTCCATCTCCATCAACTTCTGTTAGCCCAACAATATCATATTTTTGAGCAAAAATAATTGATGCAATTGCTTGACCTTTAGGTTTATTTTGATTAAAGGATTTTTCACTAAATTGGCATAAGTTTCAATGTGCCAATTTTAAATCATATTTATAGTTGCCATATCCATCTGAAATACCTATTAATTTATCTTGTTCTGGAATAGGTTTATGCTCTTCTTCTAATTTTGGTTCTTCAGGTTTCTCTGGTTTGGGATCTTTAGGTTTTTTTGGCTTTCTTTTACTAATTAATTTTTTAAATTCATCAAATCTTCTATTAATTTCAGTCTTTAATGCTTGAAGTATAGGTAATGTTAAATTTACATCACTAACTTCTGATGACATTTTGTCAATAAATTCATTTATTTCCTTTGTATTAGAATCGTCTTCTAATAACTTTTTCATTTCTTCTAATTTGTCAAGTATTTCTTTTCGTGTATTTTCAATTGCGTTTTCTTTTTTGTTATTTTGTTTGTTAGTTAAAACGCAGCCGGAAGCGGATACCGAAAATAAAAGCGGTAATGTAGCTAAACAACTGCCTAATGTTAAAATCATTTTTTTACTTTTTTTATTCATAATAAAATAATACATGGATTTATTGCAATTTGAATAAAAACTACTCTAAATCAATTCCTAATTCAATTAAATAATCCCGAATCTCAATTGCTTCTTCAAATTTTTTATTTTTGGCCAAATCTTTCATTTTATGAATTAATCCATTTATAAACTTTTTATTATGCACAATTTGAGAGCGTTCTTTTTCAGAAAGTAAGTCAGCATATGAAACATTTTCATATAAAGCGGGCGGTATTGCTTTAACAATTGTTTTGGGAATAATATTATGCTCAATATTGTATTTTTGTTGAATCTCACGTTTTATTTTATTATCACGAATCGCCTCTTGCATTGCACCTGTAATTTCGTCAGCGAAAAATATAACCTTACCATGTTCGTTTCTGGCGGCTCGGCCAACAATCTGAATCAAACTACGTGCATCACGCATTAATCCTGTCATATCAGCGTTTAAAATGCAAACTAAACTCACTTCCGGTAAATCGATTCCTTCACGCAACAAATTTATTCCGACTACAACATCAAATTTCCCTAAACGTAATCCCCTTAAAATTTCATTACGTTCAAAAATTTTAAATTTGTCGTGGATATAGGCACACTTGATTTTTTGTTCCTGCAAATAAAGTGATAATTCTTCAGCATTTTTTTTCGTGGTTGTCAAAATAAGTGTTCGCTCATTTTTTAAAATTTGATTTTTTATCAAATCATAAATTTTAATAATTTGATTTTCTTTTGAAATTATTTCAATTTGCGGATCTAACAAACCTGTTGGCCTAATATATTGAGTAACAACCTCACCCTCGGTTTTTTCAAGCTCATAATCACCAGGAGTTGCGGACATATATATGTGAGGAAAATCGAATTTTTCGTATTCTAAAAATTGTAAGGGGCGATTATCTAGAGCTGATGGTAATCTAAAACCATACTTAACTAACGTTTCTTTTCTTGATCTATCGCCAGCGAACATTGCGCGAAGTTGTGGAATCATCATATGGCTTTCATCAACAAATATTATTGCGTCATTCGGCAAATAATCAAATAATGTATATGGCCTCTGACCAGCATCGCGCCCATCAACATATCGGGCATAATTTTCCATTCCATTTACATAACCAAATTCTTTTATTGAATCAATATCATTTAAAGTTCTATCTTTGATGCGTTGTGCTTCTAGCAATTTATCATTATCTTTAAAATATTTTATTTGTTCGTCTAATTCAATTTCAATAGCATCACAAATATCGCTAATATTATTTATAGCTGTATATGTTGTTGCTGGGAAAATTGTAATTGATTTTTTATGCTCAATAGTTTCCTTTGTTAAGGGGTCGACCAATGTTATTCTATCAATTTGATCACCAAATAATTCAATTCTAATATTTCAATTTGACGTATATCCAGGGCAAATTTCAATTAAATCGCCTTTTGTGCTAAATTGGCCAATTTCTAATGCTTCGCTTCGATCATAACCCATTTGAATTAATTTAAGTAATATTTCCTTGCGAGAAAATAACATATTTTCTTCAAGCGGCAAAAAATTCTTTCGATATTGAGTTGGATTGAATTCGCCATAAATAGCCGCAACGGAAGCGACAACGATAGTGTCATGGCGAATACTTAAAGCATTAATGGAAGACATACGCATAGCTTCTAATTCTTTGTTGTTTTTGCTTGTTTTTTCAATATATGTATCATTTTTAGGGATATACGCCTCGGGCTTATAGTAGTCAAAATATGAAACAAAATATTCTACTCTATTTTCAGGGAATAACTCTTTTAATTCACTATATAACTGGCTTGCCAAAGTTTTATTATGGCTAATTATTAATGCTGGTCTATTTACTTTATTAATTACATTTGCAATAGTAAATGTTTTACCCGAACCAGTTACTCCAAGCAAAATTTGATGTTTTTTGTTTTCTAGAAGACCTTCAACTAATTCGTCTATAGCTTTCCGCTGATCGCCTGCGGGCGAAAACTTCGAAATCAATTTCATATTATTCATACATTAAATTTTAATAAAGTTAATAAAAATCTTTTGATTTATTTATATTAAAAATTAAAGTTTAATTTTCATATATAAAAAGTCATACATAGAAAACTATATGAACATAAATAAATATATAAATTATGATAAAATAACATTCATGAAAAAAAATAAATTAACTCCTATTTTAGTTTCGCTTGGTATTATTACACCTGCCGTTTCAAGTTTAGTCGCAATTTCATGTAAAGGCGAAAAAGCAAATTTATTTGCTCATGATTTTATTTTAGGCGAAAAGGCAGCGGAATATTACAATAAAGACACAAAAACACTTGATTTATCTAAGGCTAAAATTAAAAGTATTCCTGCCGGATCGTTTTCTTTTTCCACTTTACATGGAATGTTACTTAGAAACATAAAAGATAATAAACAAGTGGAAAAAGTAGCTGAAGGTCTTTATGATTTTGAAAATTCAAAAATAAATATAGAAAAAGTTATTTTGCCGTCGGGTTTGGAAAATATTGATAGTGGAGCTTTCGTGGGTCTAGGCACTATTAAAGAACTTGATTTCACCGCAACTAATTTAAAATACATTAGAAAGGATGCTTTTGCATTTAATTCTATTGAAAATCTTAAGTTGCCAAAAACCATTGAAAAAATTGAGGAACGCGCATTTTATAAAAATAAAATTCAAAAAATTAATTTTGGGGAACTTGAAAATTTAAGAGTTTTAACGGAAGGCGTTTTTGAAGAAAATGAATTAGATGACACAATAAACTTGGGGAATGTAACCGAAATTAGAGCTCACGCTTTAGCAAATAACAAATTTACAAAATTAGAATTAAATGATTATGTAAATAACGTTTCGTATTTATTTTTACAATATGATTTACCTAAAGGCATAACTCCTGAAAGCAAAACAGTGAAATTAAAAGTTGAAAATGAATCAACTAAAAAATTCTTAAATGAGCAAAAAACTCAATGAGAATCAAATACAAAAAACCCAAAATTACTATACATAATTGAATAATAAAAAATCAAAGGGTAAATAAAAAGCCTTTTGATTTTTTATTCTTCGTCTTCAATAGAAGCAGCTTCGCCCATTAATTCCTCAGTAAAGTTTGATAAATCTTCCATTTTAAAAACATGAATGCTAACTAATGATTTAACAAATCATTTAACTTTTTTAAGATGTTCAATAGCGCGAAAAATTTGTCTTAAATTATCAATTGATCTAGAAAAATAAAAGCTATTTGACAATCAATGAAATCCATAATGTCTTAAAATATCGCGAACATCTTCATAGGCTTGTTTATAGTTTTCATTATGGCCATATTCTTCTTTTAATTTATCTTTATTAAGATAAAAAACTAATCCGTACATTATTGACTCCTTTATATATCCTTGCAATTTAATTATAACATTATAAATTTTAAATAACCTGCAAAGATATATCCACGCTATTTGTATTATCCATTAAAATCTAAATAAAAATTAAACAAATGTAAAATTTAGGTGTACGTAACATAGAAAATTTTCTTTGACATTAAAAAGTTAAAAAAGGAACAATTATGAATAGAGAGAGAACTAAAGTTCTCTTGAAATAGACATAATGAAAAGGGTTGTCAAAAAGTTTTTTTAAATTTTGTAATTAAAGATGTTTATATTGATGATGAAAATTATATTTTAGATAAACCGTATTACGAGGAAAAAATTATTTACGGCACCGACGGAATTGATGGCGGTGTTATTTTTGAATTTAAAAAGGAATTTAATAAAAAAACGTTAGAACGTGCATTTGGTGAGGCACTTACATATTTAAAAAATTCAATGATGAGGGTACTATTAAAATACCTAAATGAATATGTATATCAATATTTAATGCAAGAAGATATTGATTAATTGATGCTAGCAAATACACAAATTATATTTATGAAAACGAACTTATTGATACCCCTTCAGAATTTAAGTCAATTTCCATTTTCTGAGTTTTACACTTGTTATGCTATAAAGTGAAAGTATATATAAAAACATATCTTATATAAACCTAGATATAATTATGGACTCGATCAATTAAATAAAGAAATTAATGTAAAAGATCGAACTTCAATAGATGAATTTGGCGCTACTCATTATTCATATAATGATAGTGGTTTATTGGCCTCAGCAATAGAAAATTTAAGAGAAAAATTGAAAAAATTTTAAGATGAAAAAATAGCTCCAAAATTATTTGAATATGAATTATTAAAATAATAAATGCAAACAAAGTTTAGTAAAATAATAATTTTTAACATATAACAAAATATAGCGATTGAAAAATCGTTAATTAAATTCAATAAAAACTAAATTGTGCGATTAAAAGAAATTATTAATTAATAATTGCCATGAAAGAATTTCCGTATTGAGGACTTACTGTCTGCATTTATTATTGAGAAGCATGATTATGATATAATATAAAATCGCAAATGGATAGTTGCTTGAGTGGCCGAAAAGGTTAGTCTCGAAAACTAATAATGTCTAACGACATTCAAGGGTTCAAATCCCTTACTATCCGCCATATACAAATTGGACATAAAAAAATCGCAAGTTCTTTGCAAAAGCTAAGAACAGGCGGTTTTTTAAATTTCGGTTTTTTGTTCATCAGGGCTTTCAGTTTTTTGACTTAAGTCATTTTTTGAATTTTGTGTGCTTTCAATTATCATGACAATTCCAGATACTAAGTTTACAAAAATTAAAGTCAAAATGCCCCAAACAAGCAAGTCATTTTTATTGGTATTTAGGTCATCTATTTTTTTTAATGCTAGTATGCCAAATATAATGGGTAAAATTAAAGGGAAACCTAAAACAATACCAACAATAATGAAAGCTTTAGTAAGTTCTTTTAATATTCCGTTTTTCATAAATATCCTTTTTTAATATTATATTAATCAATTAATTTTTTTGCGTCTGTTAGACTAACGCTAAAGAATGTAGTAACACCACGTTTTTGCATTGTAGCGCCATATAACTTATCCACTCTTTCCATAGTTCCTTGACGATGAGTAATAACTATAAATTGTGTATCTTCTTTTAGATTTTGTAAGAACTCAGCAAATCTAATAACATTTGCCTCATCTAATGCCGCTTCAACTTCATCTAAAATACATAAAGGAAGTGGTTTTGCCTTTAAAATTGAGAATAAAAGTGATATAGCAATTAGTGCTTTTTCCCCACCAGAAAATAGTTTTAAATTTTTAATTGATTTTCCTGGTGGCTGTGCAATAACATCAATACCACTTTCCAAAATATTATCTGGATCGGTGTATCTTATTTCAGCCATACCCCCACCAAACATTTTTGAAAATACAAATTTAAATTCGTTATTAACCAAATTAACAGTATTAGTGATTTTTTCAACAATTATTTTATCCATTTCAATAATTGCTTCTTCAATAGTTGCTTTAGCCGATGAAATTTCTTCTTCCTGTTTTTTAACATCATTATATCTCGTTTCAACTTCCTCTAATTGAGTGATTGAATCAAGGTTAACATGTCCTAATTCGCGAATGTCTTGTTTTAAATTATTAACAAGTTTTCTCGCAACCTCAAAATCGATTTCAGGATTATATAATTGTTGTGCTGTTTCAAATAGCATGTTATATTGTTCTGATAATCTCTGTTTTGCTTGCGAAATAATAGTTTCAGCTTTCGCTTTTTCGCTGATTTTTTCTGAATTACTTGAAATTAAACTATTAAGTTCCGCATTTGTTTCATTGATTTTTGAAGTTAATGAATAAAATTCTTTACGACTAGAAAGGAATAAATCATTTTGAGAAGTAAGAAGTGCCTGTAAATCGCTGCGTTCAATATTTAGTTTCTGAATCTCGCGAGCAATATTAACAATTGTGCCACTTTCATATATGTCTTTTGAAATTGATTCGTATTTTACTCTTAATTCATCAAATTTTTCTGTGGCTAAATCATAATCTTTTTGATAATTACTTTTTTCTAATGAGTAGTTTGAAAGCAATGCAATTTCTTTTTCTTGTTCGTGTTCATGCTTTAATAATTCGCTGTTATATTTAGATATATTTGCTTCAAAAACGGGTAACAATTTTTCAAGTTGTTGAACTTGTTCTTCAACACCAAAAATTGACACATTTTGATTGGATTGTCCACCAGACATAACACCACCAACTCTGATGATGTCGCCCTCTAGTGTTACAACCATATATCTTTTTTCAAGTAATTGTGATAATTTATTAGCATTTTCAATCGTGTCACAAACCAAAATATTACCCAGTAGAAATCTTTTTAGAACTATAAATTCTTAGTCGGTCGAAACTACTTCAGATGCAATGCCTAAAAATCCTTTTTGAGTTTGTGCAACAACAATATGTTGTTCATAAACAGATTTTTCCTTAATTGAAGCCAATGGAATAAATGTAGCTCTACCGCCATTATTGTCTTTCAAAAAGTTAATTGCTTTAACTGCTGTTTCAGAGTTATCAACAACAATATGTTGTATTGCGCCCGCCAAAACTGTTTCGATTGCTTGCGCATAACGGTCAGGAACGCTAATTATTTCCGAAACTAATGCCTTATATCCTTTAAATAAGTGTGCGTTTTCGACAATGTGTTTTGTTCCTTTTGCTAAATTTGTTTTATTGGATTTCATTTCTAAAATTACATCTAATTTAGATTTGATTTTATTTAGCTTTTCAGTTTCATTATAGATATCTCGCTTAATTCCTGAAATAACAGTTGCACGTGAAACTGTCGAATTTTGTAAAATTTCTATTTCGTTTTTCTTTTTATCAATAAAATCTTTGTAACCTTCGATTTGTGTGTGAATTGTGTTTAATTCAAGTTTTAAAGCTTCTGCTTGCTCTTTTGGAGTTGCTTCAATTTCACCATTAATCATCATTTCACGGCGTTTTGAATCACGGGCACTTCTTACTTCTAGATTAGTAATTTCAGAGTTAATTTCGTCTAATCTTTTACGCAATTTTTCAATACTTGCTTCCAAACTTTGATTGTTTAGTGATTTTTGGTCACTAATTTGCTTGTATGATTTTAGGCGGTTTTCGAGATCCTCACGTTGAATGTTATATTCACGAGCTTCTTGCTCTAATTCGTTTAGTCGTTGTGAATAATGCATAAAATCATGAACTAAAAGCGTTACTTCAACATCTTTTAATTGTTCAGTTTTTTGTTTGTAAATTTTTGCTTTTTCCGCTTGTCTTTGAAGGGGTTTAAGTTGTCTTTCCAATTCATCTACTAATACAACTATTTGATCAAGAGCTTCTTGCGTACGTTCAAGTTTTCTTTGTGCTTCAATTTTACGTGTACGATACATCGAAGTTCCACTTGCTTCTTCAAAAATCTCACGTCTTCTTTCTGACGTTGCTTCAGCAATATCAGAAATTGTTCCTTGGCCTATGATAGCCAAACTTGATTTAGAAATCCCACTTTGCATTGCAATTTCTTTTATATCTCTTTGGCGGGCAACTTCTCCATTTATATAATATTCGTTACTACCTTTTCCACGCGTTAAAACTCTTGAAATTGTAAAATAATCATGTGGAATATCACACGTTCTATCACGATTATCAAATGTCAAGATAACTTCTGCGCGATTCATTTCTTTTTCTGTTTTCGAACCAGAAAAAATTACGTCCTCCATATTATCTCCACGTAAAACTTTGGAACTAGTTTCGCCCAATACTCACCTAATAGCATCGTTAATATTTGATTTTCCAGAACCATTCGGTCCGATAATAGCAACGACACCGCCATCAAATTTAAGCGCTACTTTATCGGCAAAGGATTTAAATCCGTGTGCTTCAACTTGAATTAATTTCATTATTTTCCTTTCAATAAGAGAATTATTATTCCTTAAATTATATATTATTGTTTGGTTAGTAAATGCTAATTTGCTTTTTGTACATATCAATGATAAAATTATGAATTAAACAAAATGATGATATCATCATTATTATGAAATTTGAGATTGCTAATGCCGATTGCATAAAATACATAAAAAAGTTAAAGAAAAAAATGAACAGCCAATCTATTGATTGAAGAAGCATTCTAATTATTTTATCCCTTGTTTAAAAACTGTTTTTAATTGAATTAAAACTGGAAATTTAATCTTAAAACATTCTCAAATTCTGAGAAAATCTTATGTTAAGGGTAGAAAACGAAGTAGCGAAATGTAGTTAATAGACTAGTTCAAGCCGAATATGTACGCCCAATTTGGTCTAGACGAAAACATATCAATAATCGATCAGAATTTGGACATTGAGAAATTGATTTAGTTTGCAGGAGAAATGCTAGGGAGGGTACGCCCTAAACTATATTTAAAGTAACAATTCCAATAACTAATCACAAAGGAATGAATACAAAACTTGTTATAGTTGAAAGAGAACTTACTTGTGAAGTATATTTTTCATGAACTTTTAAATGCTGCGAATATAATACTATAGATGTTCCTGGTGGTACAGCTCCGGTCATAACCAATACTGAACCAACATTTGCTGAAAGTAGTTTACTTTTAACAAAGGGAATAACAAGACACAAAATAAATATTGGAATTAAAATTGATTTATAAATCAAAAATAGTCAATTTTCTTTTTTTGTAAACATTTCCTTTAAATTTGTTTTCGCTAAACTAGTACCTATGACCATTCAAATTAATGGGCTAATTAGTGAAACTAAAATAGTTATTGGCTTAGCAATATATGGCATCGTTATTTTTCAATCAAATCAACCTGTTGGATTATTTAAATATGGAACATATATTGCGTGTAATTTTTCGTATACAAACCATTGAATAACTTCTTTATTTGAAATTGGATCAACAATTTTTAAACCATATAATTCACTAAAATTTGGCCCATATGTTCCCTTTAGGCTAAAAAATACTGTTGATTCTTTACCATCCTTAAGAATTTTTGCACTGAAAGGCGTAATATCTTCTATGTAAACACCAGCTTTAGGAATATATTGGGTAGCTCAAAGTGTAATGGCAACAATTATGGCAATAAACGCAGGATTTAAAAACGCCTTTTTGAATGTGTGTTTAAATTCTTCTTTACTAAATTTGGTTCCAGCAAGCAATGAAAATGAAAGCCCAAAACCGCCAATATAATATAAAGTATTTCAAATACTTAATGAGCCCAATTCAATACCATTTGGAAAAACGCCTATTACAATAGGAGTAGCAAATAATATATTTGAACCATAAATACACATCAGTCAAGTAACTAGATGTTTCTTTTGAAGTGATTCAAAATAATTACCTAAGCTAAAAATTTGTCTTTGATTTAATTCCAATTTAAGTTGATATTCAACAAATTCGGCTTCCGCCTTTTGCAAAACTCTTTTAGGAATAGCGTGTGGCAAATATTTAACTCAAATAATTGCTATTGTTGTTAATAAAAAGTAATATATGGCACTTAGTCCAAAAACAATGCCGATTGTTTTTATATCTTTTGAATCAGCATTTGTTAAAAATGAATAAAATGATAAAAACGGAATAATTATACTAATAACAATTTTTTGAATTGAATTTGAGGAATGATCATTCAAAACTTTCTTTTTATATAAGATAAAACCTAAAAAAGTTATAACAAGTGTACTAATAATGGCTCCTCATAGGCCACTATTAGTCATTATTCCTAGAAAAAGTCTTCCAGAATTATTTACCATATCACCCTTCTAATTCTTTAACTTATTTAATGCATCTGTAGCTGCTAATTTTTCGGCTTCCTTTTTAGAATTACCCATGCCACTACCATATTTCATTCCATTGACATAAACTTCACTTTTAAAAAGCGAGTTGTCAGTGGCAAATGTTTCATATTTGATTGTATTAGTTCCTGATAATTGAACATATTCTTGTAATAAAGTTTTAGGATCTTTTAAATTCATATTTGAATGATTCTCTAAATCTTGTAAAAATAAATTATAAATGAATGATAAAACAAATTCATATCCATAGACTAAATGCAGTGCTCCAATAAATGCTTCTAAAACATCTGATTCAGATTTTATGTTTCGTCCATTAATAAAAGCGTTTTTTGAACTTCTAACTAATTGTGGCAAACCCATTGCGTTTGCCAAGTTCCCCAAATTATTTTGATCAACTATTGATGCACGTAAAGCAGTGGCTTTTCCCTCATCATAGTTTGGAAATTTATGATAAATTATCTCACTAATGGTAAATTGCAAAACAGCGTCGCCCAAAAATTCTAAATATTGATAGTTTTTGGTACCCTTATTTTCATTTGAGTAAGTTTTATGAGTAAATGCTTGGTAGAAAATTTCAAGATTATCTTTTGATAATTTATTAGGTTTTATATTACATTTTATTAAAAAATTTTTTATATTGTTTTCAAATTCACTACTCATTTTTATTGCCCTCAATTGCTAAACTCTTGGCACATATTTTTTCAATAATATTGTTTTCGATACCTAACTTTATTTGGTTTAAAGCATTGAAAAATGCTATTTCATCACTGCCACCATGAGCTTTTACAACAATCTTATCAAGGCCAACAATAAACGCACCACCGATATTTCGATAGTCAAATCTAGATTTTAATTTTTTAAAATCATTTTTTACAAATAAAGCGCTAAATTTGGTAAATACATTTTTAAGAAAAATACCTTTTATTAGTTTTGCAAAGCCCAAAAAAGAACTTTCCATTGTTTTTAAGAATATATTTCCGGCATATCCATCTGTAACGACAATGTCAACATCGCCGTTAATAACGTTATTAGGTTCGATAAAACCTTTAAATATAAATTTATTTGTTGGGCTTGATAGTAATTTATTAGCTTCCTTAGCAATTTCGCTGCCTTTATATTTTTCGGTTCCAATATTTAATTGACCAACATGTGGGATTTCAACGCACGGAAATAATATTTTATAAAATTCGCTTGCAACATTGGCTCACTCAACTAAATATTCGGGTTTAACATCAATGTTTGCTCCCACATCCAAAACAACAATATTTTTTGCTGTGGTTGTAGGCAAAATTGGCATAAATGCAGGGCGAGAAATACCGTTTATTCGCTTAACCTTTAGCGAGGATAAAATTATATAGGAAGCACTATCTCCGCTACTTAAGATCCCATCTGCGTTTTGTTCATAAAGTGCATTGAACGCCTTTAACATTGAACTATCGCTTCGTAAAGCATCACGAGGGCTTTCAAGTTTGCTAACAATTTCCAATGAATTAATTATTGTAATACGATTATGTAAATTGACAGGAATTAGGCTAGTAATTTTCTTTTCGTCACCAACTAAAATGAGTGAATAATCCAAATTTGTCTCCAAAAAGTTTTTCGCAGCAATGATAGCTTTTTCTTGTCCGCCATCATTATTTAGTAAATCAAAAACAATTTTTTTCATATTTTTTCCTATTCCGCTGAAATTAAATAAGGATAAATTGTTTGAGCACCAGAAATAATTTCAACATCAGCGCCATAACTTATTTCAATATAATTTTGAATTTCTTTAGCTTCGGTTTCTGAAACATCTTGGCCATAAAATATCGTTACAAGTTGTGTTTCACTATCAACTATCTCATCAATTAATTTTTGCGCCGCCTCATTTGGTGTTTTCGCTGTTGATTTCAATTTATTTTTAACAATAACCATAAATTCATCTTTTTTTACTTTGATACCATTTAGTTTTGTATTTTTAATTGAGGGGGCAATTTCGCCATATTTTATATTGCGTAAGGCTTCGCTCATTAGCATTTGATTATCTTTTTCTGAATTGTCAGGACTAAAATTTAAGACAATACTCAAGGTTTGTGCTTGGCTTTTTGTTGGAATTATTATAGTTTTTTTATCACGCACAATTGTTGCCGCTTGTTGGGCTGACAAAATAATATTTGAATTATTTGGCAAAATGAAAACAGTATTTGCGTCTACAGCATTTATCGCATTTACAATATCTTGTATTGAAGGATTATTAGTTTGGCCACCTTCAACAACGTATGAGACACCGTTTTCGCGTATTATATCAATTATTCCTTGGCCTGAATTACATGAAACAAGACCGCAAGGTTTGGTTAAGGTATTAGCTTCAGACTTTTTATTTTTTTCAGCTGTTTCTTTGCTACTATTTGCTTGCAAAGTCATATTTTCAATTTTGATTTTTATAAATTGACCCGATGAGTTTACTGTATTTAAAACATCGCCTGGTTTCATAGTGTGAATATGTACTTTTACAAGGTCTTCATCGTGAACGACAACCATTGAATTGCCAATTTTTTCAAGTTTTTTTATCAAAGATTCTTTACTGAAATTATTGTCCTTTGTTAATTCTAAAATAAATTCCGTGCAATATCCAAATTCGCCGTTATAAACCTCAGTATCGGAAATAAATTTATCGATTGTATCATCACTATTTAAAATTTCAATTGGCGCATCATTAAAATAAGCATTCATTCCTTCAATAATTGCATATAAACCTTCACCACCCGAATCAGTAACACCGACTTCACTTAAAACCTTTAATAATTTAGGTGTATTGTCGCAACTAGTACGTGCCAATTTTTTAGCTATAGCAAAAACTTGCTCAATGTCTGCATCAATAGTAATTTGTTCATTTAGTCCTTCGGCTATTTCACGAATAACTGTTAAGATCGTACCTTCAATTGGTTTTAAAACAGCTTTGTAAGCGGATTTTTGTGCCTCAGTGAATGCCTTAACAACATCAAACACCGTTGCTTCGTTTTTATCTTTAAATCCGTTAGCAAAACCTTTAAAAATTTGACTTAAAATTACACCAGAGTTGCCTCTAGCTGATAAAAGCATGCTTTGTGAGATATTTTTAGCGACACTAGCAAGTGAATCCATATTATCTGTTTTTAATTCTGCAGCTGCCAAAATAGTTGAAGCCATGTTACTTCCTGTATCACCATCTGGAACAGGAAAAACATTTAAAGCATTAATTGTATTTTTCTTATTCTGCAAATTGTTAGAGGCAGATATAATTGCCTTTTTTCAAATTTCCGCTGTTATTTTTTTCATGTTATTTGGTTCCTTTAATATAAACAGATAAACTTCCTAAAAATAAAGATTCTTTTTTTAGAAAGTGAGTGATATTTTGATAGATTTCTTCAACTGTGTTTTTTGCACTAATGTTTGACAAAATCAACAACCCAATTGTCACATTGATAATATTTTCATTATTTGAATCGTATTCAACAACTAGACCGTTATTATTTTTGATATTAATTTCTGACTCAAGCAATTCTTCAAAACCGACAATTCCGGCCGTGGTCATGATTGCATCTGATACAATTTGCTTAACTTCTTTAATATTCATATAGCCCCTTTATACTAACGATTTATATATGTTCTTTTAATTGGAAATGCATTTGCAAGTTTGGCAATTTCTTTTTTTATCATTATTAGTAAAGCTTCATTTTTTGATTCGCGTAAGGCTTTATCAATTAAATTAGCAATGATAATAAATTCGTCTTCTTTAAAACCTCGCGAAGTCATTGCGGCTGTTCCAAGTCTAATTCCGCTAGTAATCATCGGGTTTTCAGTATCATTTGGAATACTATTTTTGTTTACTGTAATGTTTATTTTTGAAAGTATTTCAGTTGCTTCTTTACCGGTAATTCCATATGAAGATTTAACATCTAACATAAATAAATGATTTTTAGTCAATCCGGAAATAACCTTTACGCCCTTATTAATAAAAGTTTGGCAAAATACCTTGCAATTTGTGATTAATTGTTCTTGGTATTGTTTAAATTCTGGTTGTAACGCTTCATAAAAGCTAACCGCCTTAGCAGCAATTTGGTGAAATAGTGGTCCACCTTGGTAGCCTGGAAAAACTGAACGATTAATTTTCTTGTAAATTTCTTCGTTATTTGTCATTATTATCGCGCCGCGAGTGCCACGTAAAGTTTTATGAGTAGTTGTCATTATAACATCGGCATAAGGGGAAGGAGAAGGGTGCAATCCAGCAATAATAGGACCAGAAATATGCGAAATATCTGCAAATAAATAAGCATTTACTTCATCACATATTTTTCTAAATTTATCAAAATGAACAATTTGCGAATATGCCGAATAGCCACAAATTATCATTTTTGGTTTTATTTCTTTAGCAATTTTTAAAATTTCATCATAATTTAGTAAACCGCTTTCGTCAACTGAATAACTAAACGATTCATAAAACAATCCACTAAATGAGATACGATAGCCATGTGAAAGATGACCACCTGAATCAAGTGATAAGCCTAAAACTTTATCACCTGGATTAAGTAATGACATATAAACCGCTGCATTAGCAACACTACCTGAATATGGTTGTACATTAACAAAATTAACGTTGAATAATTTTTTTGCTCTTTCTTGGGCAATCTTTTCAATTTCATCAACATTTTCACAGCCGCCATAATATCTTTTTCCTGGGTAACCCTCGCCGTATTTATTTGTTAAACATGATCCGGCGGCTCTTAGCACGTCTTCAGACACATAATTTTCTGAAGCTATTAATTCAATATTATTTTCCTGGCGTTCATTTTCTAAATTGATATATTGCGCAATTTCTTTGTCATCTAAACTTATTTTCTTATACATGCTTTCTCCTCATAAAACAATAAAAACTAAACTTAATAAAGTTTAGTCAAATTATTAGTCTAATAACGATTTGTTTTTCTTTTCTTCAGCCAGCATTTGATCCAGTTTTTTGTTCTCTATTTTTTTGGCTATTTTTTTGTTAATTATTAAAATCGGAATAGCTAGAAATGCGATAGCAACGGCTGGTAAAACTCTGAGAAATCATTCTTTTGCTCCACTTGAAACCAAAAATGAATTCATCGCTAAAGTGATAGGAACTAAAAATGTTAGCGCTTCCACTCCAAAGACTTTAAATTTTCAAATTAATAGAAATATTCCCATTAACTGAATAGCGCTTATAGCAAGAGCTATTGGCAATTCAAACGCTCATCTGTCAAAAGATTTGGTGTTTGAGATAATTCAACCGTCTTTGCCAATTAATAAAAACATTAGAAATGAAGGAATAGCTATTAAAAATAATCCTGTTAACGCTATTCTTCATGATTTTGAAAGCGTTTTTTTTGGTTTTTCCTCGCTAACTATATAACTCTGTAAATTTATTTTACGATTTTTTCACTTTTTATTATTAGACATTGTGATCTCCATTCTAGATAAAATCATTTTAATTTTACCAAATTAATAAATTTATTTGTGAGTAATTTATCGAGTGAAAAAAGTTTACAACTTTTAATTAGAACAAATTCGTTTGATTAGTTTCATCTAAATTATTTAAAACACCTAATTCGCGCAATTCAGATTCAATTTTTGTATTTACTTTCGTGCGTTCTTTTAAATCTTCAATTGAAATAAATTCGTTTTCATTCCGTGCTTCAATAATTGTTTCAGCAACGGTATCACCCAATCCTTCAACAACGTTAAATGGAGGAATTATTGCCTTTTCGTTTTTGGCAATAATTCACTTGCTTGAATTTGACAATTTTAAATCAACACTTTTTATTTTATAGCCACGTGCATACATTTCATTTGCAATTTCTAAAATTGGTATAGTAGAAATTTCTTTATCGGTCAATTTAGAATCCTTACTTTCCAAACGAGTTTTTAATTCACGTAAACGTGAGTTAACTATTGAATGTCCGCTACTCATTATTTTAATATCGATATATTCACGTTTTGTTGAAAAATATGCCGCATAAAATTCAAGTGGATAATACATTTTGTATCAAGCAATTCTTCATGCGGAAATAACATATGCAGTTGCGTGTGCCTTTGGAAACATATATTTAATTTTTTTAAGTGAGTTAATATATCATTCTGGAATATTATGATCAATCAAAAGTTTTTCTTGTTCTTCAGTTAAACCTTTACCTTTTCTAACTTTTTCCATAATCTCAAAAGCTTTTAATGAATCAACATTATGTTTAATTAAATCAAGCATAATATCATCGCGACAGCAAACACAATCTTTTAATTTGAGACCTTGTTTTACTAGTTCCTCTGCATTTCCAGCCCAAACATTTGTTCCATGACTTAAGCCAGAAAGTAAAATTAAATCATTAAATGTGCGGGGTTGTGATGTTTTTAACATTCCTCTAACGAAATTGGTGCCGAATTCTGGCAAGCCAAATGCTCCTGTTGTCTCACCATTTAAATCTTCGGGAGTAATATTCATTGATTCGGTAGTGTAAAATAATTTCATTACATTTTCATCAAATTTAGGAATGTCATGTATATCGGTATTAGTATATTCCTCAATCATTTTAAACACAGTTGGATCATCATGTCCCAATAAGTCTAATTTTAATACACTGTCATGAATTGCGCGATAATCAAGATGTGTAGTTTTTCAACTTCCGCTAGTATCATTGGCTGGATAATTTATTGGTGTAAAGTCTTCGACATCGAACTCTTTTGGAATAATAATTACTCCGCCAGCGTGTTGACCTGTAGTACGTTTAACATCCATAGTTTTCGTTGCCAAAAAATCTAAATATTGATTACTTCAAGGTTTTTCACCAACACGTTTTTCTTCATCATATTTTTTACAAAAACCATATGCTGTTTTCGAGGCTACAGTCGAAATTGTTCCTGCTCTAAATGTATGACTTTCGCCGAATAATTCTTTTACATAATTATGAATAATTGGTTGGTATTCACCACTAAAATTCAAATCAATATCTGGCACCTTATTGGCTTCAAAACCTAAAAATGTTTCAAACGGTATACTGTGGCCATCCGTATTCAAAAGTGTCTTACATTTAGGACAATTTTTACTTGGTAAGTCTCAACCTGAAAAAATTGATTTATTTTCATTTCATTCAAAATATTTGCAATTATGGCATAAATAATGAGGATCTAAAGGATTAACTTCTGAAATATTTGCTAAATAAGCAACAATTGAACTTCCAACGCTTCCACGGCTACCTACAATATATCCATCTTCATTGCTTTTTTTAATTAATTTATGGCTTATTCAATAAATAACTGAATATCCGTATTTTATAATTGGATTAAGTTCTTTTTCAATACGTTCTACTATAGTTTTTTCTGGGTTTTTGCCATAAATTTTTTCTAGATTTTCATAAACTATTTCGCGTAATTTTTGGGGCGAATTATCAAATTCTGGAACATGTAAATTGTCTTTTATAATCTGAATATTTGCTTCAATTTGATCGGAAATTTTTTTAGGATTGTCTACAACAATTTGTTTAATTAAATCAACATCATTTAAGAATTTAAATTCTGCCTTCATTTCGGTAGTATTTAAATATTTAAATTTAGGGTGTAAACTTTTTTTCTTAAGCCAATGAATCCCGCCACCAAGTGTTGGAGCATTAATGTATACATCATGAATCAATTTTTGAAAATCATAAACATATCTTGCGTCAGAAACTGCTACACATAGTTTGCCTAACGAAGTGGCTTTTTGTATTAAATCTTTATACGCAAAAACTAGATTATCTCACGTTATTTCTTCATTCTTTACTAGATATTCAAATGTAGATATTGGTGGTAATTCAATATAATCAAACATTTGAATTGCTTTTAAAATATTTTCACTCGAGCCATTAAACACTTGCTCTCATAAGTAAGATTCATGCGTTGAAGAACCAAAAAATAAGTCAGGATCTTTCTTTATTTGTTCAAAATAAAGTTGTGCGCCCTCGGCGTATTGGTCAGTTAAAACAGTTGATACTAATTTGAAAAGTTTTTTAATACCTTTTTGATTCTTAGCTATTACTCTTGTTTCATAACTGTGCTTTCTTGCAAGCATTTCTTTACTTCAAAGTTTAGCAAGTTCGGTTGAAGTTTTAACATTATGTTCGCGTTCCAGTCTACTAATTATTTTTAATCACACTTTACATAAAACTTCAGCATCATAATCCCCACGGTGAGCAACTACGCTATCATATGGAACATTGAATCTTTTTGAGAGGTATCCCAAACTATGACGTCTTTCTAGTGGATCAAGAAAATGAGAAATCGCTAATGTGTCAATTCCCACTATTTTTGTTGTATCAAGCCCTAAATTGATAAATTTTTCTTTACAAAAATTAATGTCGAAATTTGCGTTATGGGCAACACATACGCTATTTTTTAAAATTTCATAAATTCTTTTGATTCCGGCTTCTTGTGCTTCACCATTAGACAACATTTCATCAGTTATGTTTGTTAGTTCTTTTGTAAAATGTGAAAGTGGTTTTGAAGCTTTTATAAAAAATTGAACATTCTCAGTAATTTTTCCAGACTCAATAATAGTTGCTCCAAATTCAATAATTTCAGCAAATCTAGGACTCAAACCAGTTGTTTCCAAGTCAAATACAACATATCGTTCATTTTTTAATTCAAAGTCTTTAAACCCATAAAAAAATTCGTTTGCTGAATTAATAGTTGAAATTGTAGCGCCATATATAGGTTTAATATTTTTAAATTGTTTAGAATCAACATAAAAAGATGAAAATCCTTGCACATCATCAAGATCAGTTATTGCGATTGCCTCGTGCCCATAAAATTTTGCAGCATTAAGATAATCAACTGGCTTAGAAATTCCATCTTGTGCACTCATATTAGTTCTAAGCGCAAGTTCAATTCTTTTTGTTTCTTCTTTATCTTCGTTTAATTTTAAATAGCCTTCAGTGATTATAAATCAATCTCTTCCTATTGCCATTATGCACTTTGCCTTAGTGAAAGCGTCTTCGGTTAGTCTACCAGTAACATATATTGCATCGCCAATTTTTAAGTCTGGCAGCACATCATCTTCGTTATAAAATTTTTTAACTTGAATAGCCTCGCTATAATCAGAAATTTTTAATGTATATAAAACCTTATTATTTTTTAATGTTTTAGCTTCTAGAAAATATATTTCACCTTTTGTCGTAACCAAAATTTCTTCATATGTATCATGCAACATTTCAATGCTCATATCAATCGGCTTAACTTTTTCTTTACGATATGAATTTGTTCAATTAGTATTTGGTAATTTTTTACTATTTTCTTTTTCAACTGATTTCAGTTCATTAAATTTGTTTGCTAATTTTTTGATTCTAGTCTCATCCATTTTTTTAGGCCTTTTGTCATGATATTTAAAATGAATTGTATAAAAGCCAAACCCGATTGTTTCAAGGGCATTTTTTAAAGTTTCATGCGAATTCGTAAATTCATCATATATTGTTTTTGAGGGTAGCGAAAAATATATTTCATTTTCAGTTAATTCAATATCTTCTTCATTTATAAACATTCGTAAATCGTTTATCTGTGAAAATTTGGTTTGAATAACATAATTTAAATAATCAGAAACTATTTTTTTATCACGCAGTATATTCTCAATTGATATAGATATATTTGATTTGGGGAATTTGGCGTTAAGTGCAGCTTTAAAATCGCGGTAATTTTTTAGACTAATGTGTTTGTCAAAAGAAATATGAAAATTTCATATTCCTTTGCGATTAATTTCGACATTAATTATTCTAGTACCATCAAATTCCGCGTTTGGAGCAAAATTTATCTCCTTACATAATTTAACAAAAGTTTCATCAACCTTTCTCATATAATTTCCCCTTCAATTTTATTTAATTAAAAATATCAATGATAATGATAATGTGACGAACGATACCGAATCAAATCTATCCATTAATCCGCCATGTCCCGGAATTAAATTTGAAAAATCTTTTATATTCATTTTACGCTTTATTAATGAAAATGATAAATCCCCAATTTGAGATACTGCTGGTAGTAAAATAATTGCTACTATTAATTGTTTATAGTTAGCCAAAACTATAAATTGGCTATTATTAGTCATTTTACCTAAATACATTGCAATGAACACGAATAGGGCAGCAAATAGATAGCCAATTATCGCTCCCTCTCAAGTTTTTTTAGGGCTAATATGTGGGGCAAATCCACGCTTTATTATTTTGTGACCTAAAAGCATTCCACCAAAGTAAGCAGATGTATCAGCAATTATCGGAATTAGAAAAATGGCAAAGAAAATGTATAAATTGGCAACGTTATAAATATATAAGGCTTTTGAAAAAATCGGAATAAATAATAAGGCAAATAGACAAATAATATATTCTTTAAAAAACTCTATAGTGCTTTCATATTTTCTAGCATTAAATAAAAATATAATTGTTGAAAATATGAAAATAGTTGAAATTGATAGTGCATTTAGTCCGGAAATTTCATCTTTTCCAAAAAACAAAAGATGTTTAATTGTGAGAATTAAAAAATCATGATTAAATCCCGTTGTTTTAGTTTCTCAAAATGCATTAGGGTTAATTGAAGTTGTTTTAAACCAATCGAATGGAAAAAATCAAGTTATGCTAACTAAAACAGCAAAAATAATGTTAAAAGATTGGTGTAATTTATTATGTGAAATTACTTCGTATGTCGCTCAAGAACTAAAAACCATAAAAAAAGCTAAACCGATTACTTTTCCTGGAACTTTAGCAAAATAGGTAATTAAAAAACATGGTATCAAAATTAATAATAAAACTATTGCAGAGGTTGCTCTTACCTTTATATTTTTCATAGTGCAATTATTATAATATGTTAATTAGTTTTAAAAACTTTTTATGAAACTATTACATCAAAAATTATATTTTTGACCCCATAAATAAAAAAATAACCCATAAATTTGGGCTAAGTTTACAGACGATATTAGATTGTTAATAAATCTTTTTCTTTTTCTTTTGATAAAACATTAATTTTTTCAATATTTCTATCAATTTCTTTTTGAATATTATCTAAAAATTGTTTTTGCAAATCTTCTGAAAGATCACTATCGCTCTTTATTAATTTATTAATTTCCTGACGAATTTGACGAATTGAAACTCTAGCTTGTTCAGTTAATGTGCTTAATTGTTTTGTCATTTCGACTCTTTTGTCAGTTGTCATTTGTGGATATGTCAATCTTAATTGATGGCCTTCGTTAGCGATCGATACATTAATTTTATTATCCATAATTGCTTTTTCGATTGTTTTAATAATACTCATATCATAAGGCTTAACTAGAAGTTGTAGCGGACTAGCAATACTAATGGCAGCTATTTCTTCGAGAGAAATAATTGATTCATAATAGTTGATTTTTATTTTGCTAATTAACGCAGGATTTGCACGTCCCACGGCGATTTTTGTTATTTGATTTTCGAAATTATTAATTGATTTTTTTGCTTCTTCGTTTAAACGTGTTAAATAAAAATTTAATTCCATAATATTCCTCTTTATTTTTTAGATGTAATGATTGTGTTTGGTACTTCGTTATCTATTGCTCTTAAAAGTGAATCTTGTTCGTTTATGTCAAAGATAATAATATCAATTTTATTTTCCTTAGCCATTGATGCAGCTGTTGTGTCAATGATTCGCAAGTCTTTTTCTAGCAATTCATCATAAGTAATTTTTTCAAATTTTTTTGCGTTAGGATTAAATTTAGGGTCGCTATCATAAACGCCATCAACATTATTCTTTCCCATTAAAATTGCGTCGGCATTTATTTCACTTGCAAATAATGTAGATGCTGTGTCAGTTGTGAAAAATGGTCTTCCTGTTCCACCGGCAAATATGACAACTTCGCCTGATTTTAAGTATTTTTTTGCCTTTTCGTTAATATATACTTCACACACTTTGGGGTCCATTGTTAAGCTTGATAAAACTCTACAATGTAAATTGTTATTTTCAAATCCTGATTGCAAAGCTAACGCATTCATTGTTGTTGCAAGCATACCTATATAATCAGCTCTTACTCTTTGAATACCGTTTTTTGCAGCACTAGTACCGCGCCAAAAGTTTCCGCCACCAACAACGATTGCAACTTCGATATTTCTTTTAATTATAACTTTTAGTTGTTTTGCGAATTTTTCCACTAATTCATAATCAATTGCTAATCGCTTATCTTTATTAGCCAATCCTTCACCAGATAATTTAATTAAAACACGTTTATATGACATCAACTCTCCTTAAAGATAGTTTTGTATTAATTTTTATAATTATATAGTAATTTAGTTATTTTAAAAACGGAATTTTTTACTTATTTATAAAGATGATAATTGAAATAATAATTACAAAATATTGAGCCCGATATAAAAATCGCCGCTACTTTGTAACTGAAGCACAATAATATTCTTCGCATTCGATTCTAGACCTAGCGAATTTAAAATGTCATTCCTTAATTAATTCATAATTAATGGTTGATTTTATTATTTATTTCAATTAGTTTTGCTTTCGCTTTTTTAACTGCATCAAATGCGCCGCTACGAGTCATAGCTAATTCGTTAGCTATCTCTGAAAATGACAGATCTTCAAAATAATGCAAATACATTGCTTGTCTTTGCGATTGAGCTAATAGATCTTTATATTTTTCAAATAATTCAATTATTTTTGTTCTTTCATTTATGGTTTCCATTATTCAACTAGCCCTTTCATTAGTCCATAAATATAAGAATCTAAATCAAATTCATTTAAATCTTCTACTTTTTCGCCAAAGCCTACATATTTAACTGAAAGACCTATTTCGTCTTTGATAGTTAAAACAATTCCGCCACGCGAAGTTCCATCCATTTTCGTTAGCACTATACCAGTTAAATTAGTTGCCTCACCAAAAACTTTTGCTTGCAAAATTCCATTTTGCCCAGTTGTGGCATCTAAAACTAATAAACTTTCATGGGGAGCGCCTTCAATTTTAGTTGAAAGCACTTTATTCAATTTTGCCAATTCAGACATCAAATTAACTTTATTTTGTAAACGACCAGCTGTATCTATAATGAGTACATCAAAATTTTCATTTTTTGCAAGATCAATCGCTCTATAAACAACTGCCGCAGGATCCTTTTCATTTTGGTTTGGTCTGACAATGCTTGCTCCTACACGATTTGCTCAAATTTCTAGTTGTTCCACTGCTGCGGCTCTAAATGTATCTGCTGCCGCAATTAAGACTTTATTACCATCATCAATCAATTTTTTAGCTATTTTAGAAATAGAAGTGGTTTTACCAGAACCATTTACTCCAACAACTAAAATTACATTTAAACGTCCTTTTTGAATATTTAATGCTGTATCAATAATTGAATTTGATGTATAAATAGTAAATAATTTATCAGCAATAATTTCACTAATTAATTTTGGATCAGTAATGTTTTCATTTTTAACTTCTTTTTTACATTCATAAATTATAATTTGAACTAACTTAATCGAAATGTCAGACATTATTAGAATTTCTTCAAGATCTTCAAAAAATTCTTCATCGATTTTATTGTGTCTATTTTGCAATTGTCTAACGTTTTCCGTGAATGACGAATTGGATTTAGACAAGCCCGCAATATAGTTATCAATTTTTTTTGATTTATTTAATTCTTTTCCAAGTAATTTTTGTTGTTTCGCTTCTAATTTAGCTTGTTTTTTTGCAATTCGTTCTTCTTTTGTTCCAAAAAGTTTTTCCTTCAGATTATTTCAAAATCCCATGTTAACCGCCTTTTGCAATATTTTAAAAATTATTATTTTTAATAAATTTTAAACTAATAACTAGATATTTTCAATTTTATTTTGTAACCGTTGATATATAATAGACTACTATCCAAGAAAACAAACAACAAGGAGAAAAAAATGAAAAAATTTTTAAAATTAGCTATTCCGTTTACTACCGTTTTGCCAATCGCTACATTGGCTATTAGCTGTGGCGACCCTAAGGCTAAAGATCAAAAAAATAAAGATCAAAGTAAAGAAAACCAAAAAGATAATAATAAAAAGTCGCCTGATTCTGAGAAAAGTTTTGATTTATCGCCTATTAAAAAATTTCTTGCCGATAAAATTAATAACGAAATTAAAAACGAAACAGATAAGGATAAATATAAAGATTTAAACGTAGAAAAATTAATTGATATTATTAATAAATCTATAGATATTCTAGCAGGCGCTGTTTTCAAAATTGATAAAGAATTAAATATTACAAAAGAAATTGAAAAAATTTGAAAAGAAGCCTTTGAAAAATCACCCGAAGATTTTTTGGATCTTAAAAAATTAATGGAAAAATCACAACAATTTGCATTGAAAACTACCGTGGTTTTGGAAAATTTTATTAAACAAGACAAAGAGATACAAGAAGTTATTAAAAAACATGACTACAAATTTGAGAGTTTCGATAAATTCAGAAACGAAATTGCTGCCGGTTTCGATTATCAATCATTTTCAAAAGTTCTAGAAAATATGCAAATTGAACTTGAAAAAGAATTTAAACATGACGAAAATGAATCAGATGAAAAAAGAATGAAAGACGCTTTTATATATTATAAAAAACTAGTAGGGAAATTTTATGATTCAAAAGATAGTATAATTGATGCTTGTTTTCCTGAAAAGAAAAACGAAAAAGAAGTGGCTAACTATAAATTTTATAGAGACTTTGCTAAGGTTGTATTTGCAAAAATTGCTGTCCCATTAAAAGGTGCATTCGATAAAATAATTGATCTTTCTTTAGAAATAAGATTGGATTTAGTAGCCGAATTATTTTTATCATTAGTAGCTTAATTTACCTAGAGACGCAATCGCGTTTCTTTTTTTATTACTTTCAACATCATTGAAATTTTTCAAAATAACAAAATTTTGTTTTCAATATTTTAGTAAAATTGTTTGTATGCAAAATGATTCTATTAAAACTAGAATAATAAATCTACTTAAAATAAGAGATTTTAAATATATTTTTAAATTAACGTTGCCAATTTTTGTGCAAACGTTGTTTTTTGCTATAGTTTCAATTTTAGGTTCGCTTGCATCTACATTATATTTACGTGTTTATCACATTGATGGTTCATTCAATGGCTATTACTTTTATACAATTGCAAAAATATTGAGTGTTTATAAAATTCTTACTTTTGTGCCTATAATTTATCAATTAGGTGTTTTAGTTGTTGTTTCTAATCTTTTTGGACAAAAAAGAGAAAAAGACATTCCAAAAGTTATTAGTTCATCAATTTACATATCAATTATTATTAATGTTTGCTGCTATTTAATTATGTTTGGTTTTTCAGGAATAATTTTAGCTAAATCGGGCGCTAAAGATGCTCCTATTTACGCATGAAAAAACAAATTAGATTATGAAATTTATAAAAATAATTTAAATATAGTAAAAAATAATAATTTGGTTAATGTACCGCTAGATACATTAGTAAATGGTGGAATATTTAAATCAATTAATTTTGCAAACACTAATGCAATTCAGTATATAAATAACGAATTATCCTTTACAAAAAAATTTTTAAGAATAACAACTATCGATATTTTCTTTGCTTCCATAGCAGCAATACTAACTTCCGTTTTGCAAGCTATTAAGAAAAATAAATTTGCTATTATTGGTGTAATTTTATCCATATTTCTACGTACTTGCTGAACATATGCAATATTTTTCGTACCAACATTATTTGCAAAAAACGAAAGTGAAATTACAATATTAATTTCTCTGGAAACAATTTTGGGCGGAATTATTCAATTATTTATTGCTTATATTTTTGTGCAACGTTTTATATTTAAAAAATATAAATTTAAATTTTCAGGTTCATGAAATAATAAATATATAAAAGAAATTGTTCGTCTAGGGCTGCCAATTGCAATCGAAAGCGGAATTTGATATATTTCTCAATATTTTATTGCTGCCGCCATTCCTTATAGCGGTGCTCCCGATCAATTTATTGGAATATGGCGTGCGTTAAATAATACTTATGACATTTTTTCATCATTTGTTCTAGCACTAAGTTATGTAACTAGTGTTATTGTTGCAATTGAAATTGGTAAACAAGACTTTGAAAGAGCGCACTTGCTAGGTAGAAATTCTTTAAAATTAGGTTTCTATGCACAAGTTATTATGTCGCTAATTGGTGTGATCTTAACTTATCCAATGCTAGCCATTTATTCAACTGATCCAAAATTAATTAGAGATTTCGGATATTCTATAACTGCAATTTTAATGCTAAGAGCTATTTTTGATATCGGAAATTTAACAACACTACGAGCTTTATGGGGCGCTAATGATGTCTGAATACCAAATTTAGTAGCGATAGTAACGATGATTGGTGTTCAATTAAGCGCAGTTTACTTAGTTGCAGTTATTCACCAAACTAGCAGTTCTATTTACGCAATGTCGCACACTAACTTTATGTTGCTACTGTCTGCAGCTACTTTGCTTGACGCAATTTTCCGAACAATTTTATTTGGTTTACGTTGAAATAGCAAAACTTGAATTAAATATGCTAAAAAATTATAATTACACATACAAATGTTAAAATATGCAAAACGAAACACGAAAAGAGAAATTTTTTGTGTTTTTTTGTTGCTTATTAATCTATTTCCAACTAAAATATTTTTTAAATTTATATATTTTCTTAATCTAAAAAAGTTTAGATAACGATGAGAGGAAAAATGAAAACATTAAATCGAAAAAAATTATTTGTTATTTTAGGCGCAGTGGTTGCAGCTCCAATTTCAACAGCAGCAATTGCGGCATCATGTAAAGATACAAGAAAAATGAAAAAAAATGAAGATCTGCCAAAACCAGATACACCTACTCCTGATAAACCAAAACCAGATAAACCTGTTCCCGAAATTAAAAAAAGCATTGAAACCAAAGTTTCTAAGAATCTAATTTTAAAAGATCAGAAAATTAAATATCTTTCTATAGGAGATTCAATATCAGCAGGATTTACTGGCTGATTAGAAGAAGACCATCATGGTGAATTAAAAGATGGCAAAGTAACAGGAATGTCATTTGCTGCGTATTTAGCCTATCTTTTAAACCGGAAAACTCCAAATCGACTTGAAAGTTTTAAAAACTTTGCAACATCAAATGCCACAATAGTTGAATGACTTGATTTATTGGGTGTTAAATATCAAACTAAAAAACCTAATATTTTCGATATAAATGATAGTCTATACAAAAATACATTCTATCGTTTTAACGATATTGATAAATTAAAAAGTGATTTAGTTAATGAAATTAAAAATGCTAACTTAATCACTTTATCACTAGGTGCAAATGACTTTTTACGTTCATTTTCATCAATTTTAAAAGCTTCTGGCATTGACAAAATTATTACTTCAATAATTGAAGGTAAAAATTTTGATTTAAATAGCTTTTTAGAATATTTTAAAAACTTTGCAAAAATTGCGCAAGATGAAATTTCAGATCGTTTGAACGAGTTATTTAAAAAATTAACCGAAATTAATCCTAACGCTAACATCGAAATAATTTCTTATCCATCACCAGTGTTAAGATTTGTTTCATCACTAATAGAATTCTTGCCAGAAAACGCTAAAAAACAACTTAAGGACGCTAATCTAAATAGCATGTTGGTAAGCCCATTAAACGATGCGATTCGTGATACAACTAAATCTTATGAAAATATTGGTTATTTAGATGTATATGATGCCGAATATTGAACTAAGAATCAACGTCATTTAGCTTCAATAGTATTTGATATCCACCCATCACCTTTAGGATATAAAAAGATGGCATTTGATGCATTTGTTAAGTTAACAAATGCGAAAATTGAAGGCAAAACACTACAAAGTTTGGGCTGAAGTAATAATTTTATTCTTAACTCTGAAAGCACACATTATCACACAGTAGAATTAAACTCGCCAAAAGTTGAAAATTTATATAAAGAACTTTTTGGTGCAAATCCACAAGAAGCATTTAATAAATTACTTGAGGAAGATGAATTATATAAAGAAATCAAACCTTTGCTAAATTCAGATAATTTTGCTAAGAAGATTCTAGGTTTCCCAGAAGCAACTATGCAAGAAATTGCTATTGCACTTGTAACTAAAGTTTTCACTTCTGATTATATGAAACAATTAGACCCCGATGAAAATCTTAAGAAATTCTTTGCAGACAATGATTACGCAGCCATTAAAGCTTTAATAAAATGATTCAAGTCTTCAAATTGATTTATTAAGCAATTTAATGAAGCACAAAAGCTTGCGCATGAAACAGATTGAGATAAAGACGGCAATCCTGGTGTTGATTTCCTTAATAAGGAATACATAATTGAAATATTTTCAAAAACATTTCTAAAAGAAGAAAATTTAGTTGAATTAATTAAGGAATTTACAAAAAGCGATTTTTCTAAAGATTTCAAAGATAAATTCGCTAATGCATTATCTAATTTTTTAAAATCAAGTTTAAAAAACGAAAAAGTAAAATCTGTTATTTCATTTTTAGCTAAAAAAACATATCCAAGTGTACAAAAATTATTTACACTTGAAAATTATGAAAAATTCATAAGCAAAATTCTAAATTCAAGTCATATTCCTGAAATTACTAAAAATTCTATTTTAGCAATTTTTGAAATTGGACAAAAATCAGAATTAGACAAAGTTAATAATTTTAACGATTTAATTAAATTGCTTTTAACCCAAGAAAAAAGTTCTAACGTAATTGATTCTATTCAAAAAATGTTTAGTGAATTAGTAAATGATAAAGATATTCAAGAGTTATTAATTTCTAGTTCATTAACATTTATATCAAATGAATATCCAACTCTATTTAGTGGTATGGTTGAAAAAGATCAAAGGATAATTTTAGAAAATTTTGTTAGTGTCTTTTCACAAATTGAAAATGAATTAAAAATTTCTAAACTATTTTTAGATTCATTAATTAATGAAATTAAAGAACACGGAAAAGACTTAAAATTGGAACAAACAATTTTTTCAGTTGTTAAATCAATGAGCAATTCTTTACTTGCTGAAGATGGCAAAAAATTATTGTTAATCGTTGAGAAATTTTCAAAAAACGAACAATTGAAAGAACATTCAGAACTAGTTAAAAAATTCTTTGCAAATATTTTAAAAGTATTTAAAGAACAAGATGCTGCAACATTAATTTGAAACAAACTTGAAAATTACATTTCCCAATATGTAACTAAAGAAAATTTCACAAAATTAATAAGTTCGCTTTTAGAAGATCATAAAATGCATGAATTTATTTTTGAGGAAATAATTGCTTTCTTCAAATCACAAGATTTCACAAACCAAGGAATTTCTAAATTGCTAAAACCTGGCGGAGCTGTCTATGACAAATTTACAAGTGTCAAATTCGTTGGCGGATTGCTAAACAATAAATTCTTTAAAGAAAATAAATTATTATTTGTAAAAATTGTTCAAGATATCCTAAAAAATAATTTAGGAAACAAAGATACGCTTGCTAAATTGCTAGAAACCTTAGGCTTAAGTAAACTATTAGGCGGCGATGAAAATACGACTGATTTTGCTAATTTAATTTCAGATTTAGCCTCAAATAAATACCTAGAAGATACATTAAATCACATATTTGAAATAGTAGCAGAAAGCAAAAATGTGTTTGAAGATGCTCAAAATTGAATAGAAGTTATTGCAAAAATATTTGCGTTACCAAACATTGATAAATTAAAAACCTCATTAAAAAATGTCATAAAATTTGTGTTTGAAAAGCATGGTCATATTTTTGGAAAACAAGTTGAAAATTTGCTATATTCATCATGAAAATCAAATAACAAATTATATAAACTGGAAGTTATAGAAAAAAATAGAGGAACAATAGCAAATTTCGTTGCTGATTTATTAAACTCGGCCATAAACAAGGAAGAAACTATTTTTTCAGAAATTATTAATAACATATTTGATGCTTTAAAAAATGTTAAATTGGAAAAAGATGAAAAAATTGATCACGCTGTAAAATTAAGAAACACAATTATTTTAGGTGCGTTGAAATTTGTACAAGGTTCTGCGCCTGGAAAAATTTCGATTGAAAAAATTCTTGCAATTGAATCCGAGAGCTCAACTGAAAACAAAAACAAAGGCGGTAAAATTTACAAAATTTTCGATAATATGAATTCGGAATATTTTGTTAAAGTTATTAATTTAATATTTGAAGTTTCTAATTTCTCATTGAATTCTGGCCTTTACACCACTTTATTTGGTGGAAAATATGTGGAACCCGCTACCAAACATATAAAAGATTCTGTTTCACTAGAAAAAGTTGCAGAAAAACCAAAAGATAATCCTAATTCCTCACAGTTAAAATTTGAAATTGAAATGCCTAGCGATCCAACAAAACTTATTAGTGGAGTTGGTATGGTACAAGCAATATTTGCACCTTTAATTAAGCAATTCATTTTAGATATAAATAAATCAAAATACAATGAAACCGATATACTTAAAGTTAAACAACTTGATAGTTACAAAGCTATATATAGAATATATGTTACATTATTAATGCAAACATTCTCTAACATTCCTGATAGTCTATCCGTATTTTTACCCATAGCATTTTCTTTAATGTCTGGATCTATTGGAAGAGTTGCGAATTTATATTTTGAAAAGAATCAAAAAATTTTAGAAGAATTAAAACAGAAATATGGAACAAATGCACCTTATGTAAGCATTAGCGAAGAAAAAGACACAACTTTAGTTTCACATATATTATTTAGCGGCTATACAAAAGATCAAACATTTACTGAAAATGACCTAAAAAACTTTAGCAATTACGGAGTGGATACTATTTTAGCTTACGTCCAAAATCCTGATAAAAACGATGACAAACATCATAAAAAATATGGCGTTGAAGTGCTAAAAGATGCTTTAGTAAATGGTTACTTACCTCACGAAATTAAAAAATAAAATTAACATGGCGATTTTGCCATGTTTTTTTGTCAAAATCATAGATAAATTAAATACAAATCATTATTTATAATTTAGTATTTATCTCATTCAAAATAGGTTTTTGCACCTTTTTTAATATTCAATTGATAAGAATATTCTTGCGTTCATAAACCTAATGAATGGTCCATATATTTTCTAAAAGAAGTAACACGCCGTTTGCTTCGTTCTTGAACATCAAAATAGTTGTTATTAGCATCATTTAGAAAATCTTTAATTTCGTTATCGCTCATTTTATTATCGCTATTTTCGTCAATTCAAAGTTTTATATCCAGTTTTTTACCCAATGAATATTTATTTAATGTTTCGATATCAATTGAATCGCTAAAATATGAAAAATAAGTATATTTATCTTTTTCTTGGCTAGAAAAGGGATATATTCAATCAACATTGTAAGTAGCAGATATGTCGCTATTTCATGCCTTTTTAGCAACAAAATTGAAATTAGATTTATGAATTGCAATTTTTTGGTAATCACTTGCTTTATTTTGATTAGTTAACAAAAGCGCCATCTTTTTATTAACATAATTTTTATCCAGTTTTAAATAGCCACCAAAATTAAGATTTGCGTGATCTCTTTGAATGGTACTATTTTTATCATCGAACTGCCATTTTCAATTATCGGCACCTATATAACTAATTGCTTGACCATAACCCATTAAATCAATGTAAGCTTTAAATAGTCCTTTCAAACGTAAATCTTTTGCAATATTTTTAAAAATTAATTCATCTTCTGCGTTTCGAAATCCCTTTAATTCATTATCAAAAACTCAATTTGTGGAGAATATTTCTTTATTATCATGAACATACATTTTTAAAATATCGTCGCCAATTGCTGAAAGATATGTGCTTTTTTTATCTGGTTTATCAAAATATAAATAGCCACGATAAATTTTTTCTTGTGGATTATAAAACTTAGAATTAGAAGTGAATGACATTTTGAGCAATTCTCTTGGAACAAGTTCCTCAAATGAATATAAATATTTCACTTGGTCTTCTGTAGTAGCATTAATAAAATTGATGCCATTTAGATTTGAATTATTAAAATATAAATTTTTACTAAATTGGTTTTTAAATTTCATTATTTCAGTTGCTGTTAAATTAAGGTTAGCAAATTTAAATAAATCATAACTAGAAAGATTTTGAAATACAGGATTTTGATTAATTAATTTATATTTAAACGCTGTTGGGTTTTTTAGAAAATAAGCGTTAGATTGACCCAAAGGCAAATAATATGATAAATTTTCCCTAAATTCATGTAAGAATTTTTTGTTATTTGCATTATTTTCTTTAACAATTTGCTTATTTGATAATTTATATTCTAATTCATTATTGGCTAATGAATCATTATTTTTAATACTACGGTTATAAATATTATCAATATGGTGTGTGTATTCATGAACCAAAACACTTAAAATCATTTCGGCTCGTTTTTCAGCATCCCAATTTAAAATTTGATAATTTATTGTGTCGCCTTCAAAAATCGAATTTGAAAAAAGATAGATGTCAAATACACCAGGTAAATAAAAACCATTAACTTCCTTATTTAGTTCTCCAGAATATTTTCTGTTAATGTAAACATTGCGCAAAGCGTTTATTTCTGGCCCAAAAACAGCACGGTTTTGAAATAGTTCATCTAATTTTTTTCTGCCTTCCTCTCCTAAGAAATAAACAGGCTCTTCGTTTTTGTCGATGCCAATAGGGTATTCGATGATTGAAAGATGACCATATTCAAATCTATCGTTTATTTTAAGGTCTTTTTCTAATTTAGAATTAAATGATTTTATTGACGAATTTAAATAGCCATTTTTGCCGTTTATTTTAAAGTCATTTGGATTGATTGGTTTGATTTGGTTATTGCTAAAATTATTTATTGTATTTTTTACATAACGATAAACGCCATAGCCAATACCAGCAGCACATCCAAGCGAAAGTAAAGTAAGAAAAAATGAAAGACCGCCATGACCTTTTGGTTTTTTGGCAGATTTATTTGAAGGTATCTGTGATTGGTTTGAATTTAAATTATCTTTCATTTTTCATCTTCTTTCATTAGCGATTTAACAATTATAAATTAATTATATAATTTTATATTATGTTAAGAATTATTGCTGGAAAATATCGTTCAAGATTACTAAAACAACCAAGCGCCCAAACAACGCGTCCTACAATCGATAGAGCTAGAGAGGCTATTTTTTCATCTATTCAATTCGCACTTAAAGATAAACAATTTTTAGATCTATTTTCTGGTAGCGGTGCGTTTTGCTTAGAAGCTCTTTCGCGAGGAGCAAAAAATGCCATTTGCATTGAGCGAGATATTAACGCCTATAAAATAATTTTAGAAAATAAAAAGACATTAAATGAAACAAATTTATCAGTCATAAATACTGACGCTTTAGATTTTTTAAAGAAAAATTTAACTTCAAAATTTGATTATATTTATTTAGATCCGCCATTTGCAAAAAAAGAATTATTAATAAATTGTTTAGATTTTATTTGCGAAAACGAAATGCTAAATGAGAATGGAATGGCAATTATTGAAACAGATTGAAACAATTTTGAATACGAGCATAATAACTATCGCATAAACAGGAACAAAAAATATGGTAAAATTTATATCTACTACATACAAAAACATTTTTAAATTAAAAAATTTAAAGAGAGGAGAATAATGCCTAAAAAATTAATCATTTTTACTGGCCCAAGTGGCGTTGGCAAAGGGACTGTCGAAAAAGTTTTGTTTGACAATCCTAAATTAAAATTAAAATTATCTGTTTCTATGACAACGCGTTCTCCACGCGAAGGTGAAGTTGATGGTGTTCACTACTATTTTGTATCAAAAGAAACATTTACTGCATGTTTAAAAGAACATAAACTAATTGAATATTCGCTACACTTTGATAATTATTATGGAACTTTATATTCTGAAATCGATAGAATTTGTGAACAAGGCAAAATTCCGTTTTTAGAAATTGAAACTAATGGCGCTAAACAAATAATTGATTTTTATAAGAAAAATAATAAAGAAAATGAAATTTGTTCAATTTTCTTAATGCCGCCTTCGTTTAATGAACTAGAAAAACGTATTGAAGGTAGAAACACTGAAACTCCTGAAGTTATTGCTCAAAGATTAAAAAAAGCAGAAGAAGAAATTAAAATTTCAGAAATTTTTCAACATGTTGTAATTAATGATAGTGTCGAAACAACAGCGAAAAGAATTTCAAAAATAATTAATGATAATTTTAAAGAAGTAATCGCCGGAACAAAAATTATTGAAGAAGGGAGAAAGGCTTAATTATTATCATGAAATATTGCATTAAATCAGATATAGGTAGAGTAAGAAAAGAAAATCAAGACCGCGCAGATATTGCGTTTTTAAGTAATTGAACTCTAGCAATGTTATGTGATGGAATGGGCGGGCATTTTGGTGGTGCTAAATGTGCTGAATTAACTATCGAAACATTAAAAAACTATTTTTTGCAAACATTTCCCGATAATTTAAAATTCAATGATAAACGTAATATTAATAAATGATTTAATAATGCATTAAGCCAAATTAAAAAAACCTTAGATAAATTTATCGAGGAAAATTTTCATTTTGAAAGTATGGGGACAACATTAACTGCTGCCCTTATTTTTAATTCAAATGGGACAATATATATTTTTAATGTTGGTGATTCTCGAACTTATGTATATAACGGACTTTTATATCAAACCACACAAGATCAAAACTTTTTAAATCAATTAGTTTCTAACGATATTTTATCATTTGAAGAAGCCAAAAAACACCCTGATGCTAATAAGTTAGTTAGTTGCATTGGACCAAGAATGATAATGAAATGTGATGGTTTTTTAATAAATAGTGATGCAAATGTCAAATATGTTATTCTAACATCAGATGGATTACATGATTATGTAGAAAAACCCGCAATTGAACAAATATTACAAAATAAAAAATTGAATTTAGAAGCGAAAGCACAAAAACTAGTCGAATTTGCGATTCGAAATTCATCTCAAGATAACATATCAATCGAAATTGTGGAGTTGGAAAATGAGTAGTATGAAAGAATTAATAGGATACCCAAATTTAAATAAAAATTTTGAAGATTTTGTTTTAATTGGGCGTGGTGGATTTGGGGAGGTTTATTCAGGAACTTATAAAAAATCCGGAAAACGTTATGCTATTAAAGTTTTACTAAATAGCCCTGATAGGCCGGAAACCGCCAAATTACGTTTTGAAAATGAATGTAAGCTTTTAGCTAAAATCAAAAGCCCATATGTTGTTGGTTTTTTTGGCCATTTTGTTTCCGATAATGAGGCTTATTATGCTATGGAATTAATCAACGGAAACGGACTAAAAAATATTATTCTAAAAAATAAAAAACTTTTACCAGAAACTGCTGTTTCATATGCTAAAGAAATTTGTCAAGGTCTTATTGAAATTCATAAAATGGGCGTAGTACATCGCGATTTAAAACCAAGCAACATTTTGATTGATAGTAAGTCTAACACAATTAAACTAATTGACTTTGGCATTTCACTTGATGAAACTTCTAAACGAGTAACTTCAACTAATAAAACCGTTGGATCAATTCAATATATTGCTCCGGAAATATTAACGCGTTCGTCGGATGCGACTTTAAAAAGTGACATTTATGCACTAGGTATAATTTTATATGAGATGTTAGTAGGAAAAGTACCATTCACTTCGCAAGATCCACAGCAAATAATGTTGATGCAAATTAATGAGCCTCTCCCTAAAATTGAAGGTGTTAATATCATTATTCCTCAACCTTTGGAAAATATAATCATTAGATGTACAGCAAAAAATCCAGAACAACGCTATGAAAATTGTAGTCAATTATATTTGGACTTATTAAGTTGTTTAAAACCAGATCGAGCATCAGAGCCAAGACTTGAACTTAATGTGAATAAGAAAGTTGCTAAAGCCAAAAAATTTTTTAAGAGTAAAACTTTTGCAATTTTATATTTCACTCTTGGTGGAATTTTAATCTTAGTTGCTATTTTATTAATTGGGCTTCATGCTGGGGGTATATTTTAATGGAACAAGGAAAAATAGTTAAATCTGTCGCTGGGTTTTATGATGTTAAAAGTTTTACTGATCATAAAATTTATCGTGTTCGCGGTAGTGGCAAATTACGCTTACTTGATATGAAACCTATTGTCGGAGACAATGTTGAATTCGAAAAAGGCGAACTAATTCATCGCATTTTGGGACGCCAAAATTTCTTTATAAGACCAAAGATAGCAAACGTAGACCAAGCAATTGTAGTTATGTCATTAGTTGAACCAGAATTTAGTTCTTTACTTGTTGATAAATTTTTGATTATTATCGAAAACAAAAATGTAAAGCCAATTATTGTTTTAACAAAAAAAGATTTAACAAGTGCTTCAAAAATAAATTTTTATAAAGAACAGGGGTATCAAGTTTTTGAAATTAATTACGCAACAAATGAAGGCTTTGAAGGTTTAAGGGAAATTTTTAGACACAAGACTAGTTTTTTTGTTGGCCAAACGGGAGTTGGTAAAACAACGTTGATAAACCACTTAGCAAACACTACTTTCGAAACGCAAGCCATTTCAAAAGCTCTAAATCGTGGCAAGCATACGACTCGCGAAGTTAGTTTAATTGACTTCAATGGTGGTGAAATAATTGACACGCCAGGATTTTCTTCAATCGAATTTGACTTAACAATTAATGAATTACCAACGGCTTTTAAAGCGTTTAGAGAAGCATCGGTTTTTTGTAAATATCGAACTTGCAAACATTACCTTGAAAATGTTAGTGATTGCAAAGTTAAACAATTAGTAGAACAAGGCACAATAAAACAAGAACGTTATGATAACTACATTAGTTTCTTAAAACGTTTAATCGATCCTAAATTTTAATAAAGGAGTTACAATGAAAAAAATTAGCCCATCAATATTAGATGTTCCAAAAGATAATTTAATTAATTATGTAACACAATTGACTAAGTGAGGTGTTAATAACGTTCATTATGACATAATGGATAATATTTTCGTGCCAAATGTTGCATTACAATATGCTGAAGTAAAAAGCATTAAGGAAAATTGCCCGAAACACATAATGGATATTCACTTAATGGTTAAAGATGTTTTTGGTTATTATGAAATGTATAAAAATGTTGGCGACATTATAACTTTTCACTATGAAGCATTAACTGAAGGCGAAATTTTACAATTAATAGAAATAGCTAAAAAAGATAATGTAAAATTAGGGATCTCAATTAAACCTAAAACTAAAGTAAGAGAAATTATTCCATTAATAAAAAATTTCTCATTAGTTTTAATAATGAGTGTTGAACCAGGTTTCGGCGGGCAAAAATTCATTGAAAATAGTTTAAATAAAGTTAGTGAATTAAAACAATATTTAACTAAAAATAATTTGAAAAATATTTTGATTCAAATTGATGGCGGGATTAATGGTGACAATATAAAAAATTGTTTTAAATTTGGTGTGGATATGGCTGTTGTTGGTTCTTATTTAGTTAAAAATTTCTCAGAAAAAACTATTAATAAATTAACTGAGAGGTAAAAAAATGAAAATATCAAAGCAAAAACCAATAATTAAACAAGGTTTTTCTAATTATTTTTATTGCTTTTATTTGAGGGTATGGGATATTTATTTTTAGTGCTATTGGAATTGTATTAAGTAAATCAAAGAATTTCGTTGAAACCCTACAAAATGTGTTATGAATTCCCTATGTTTGAATTGCTATTTTTATTGCAAAAGTTGCATTTTCAGCGTAATGTGCAAACTTTGCATATCGACTAAACGATCAAAGTTTTAAATCCTATATTTTCGCTTGGTGCATTTATATTTATATTGTCGTTTATTGGATGTTGTTTAGCATTGAAAAAAGCAAATTCAAAAACAGAAAATGACAATTATGATAAATATAGTAAACCAATAATAAGGATTATTATGATTTTGAACCCAAAATTTAATTAATTTTTTAATGGGCTAAAAACTTTTCAAAATTTAAATTCTTAAAAGTTATAATTTTATTAGTTATATTAATCAATTTAGCAAGGAGAAAAATGCAAAATATTAAAAAAACAACGTTTAGATTTAATTTATCACTTTTAATTTTTAGAGTAATATACGTTATAGCATTTATTGGGGTATATGCAGCAACTGTGCATTTATTAATTAGTGGCAATTTTCATGATAGATTATTGTATATCGTAAAACAATATACAGGACTTATTGCGCCAATTATATTTTTTGGACTAGCATTATTAGTTACATCAATTGGTGCATTCGTATGCAACATAATAGCAGCTATTAAAACTTTTAAAGAAGGAAAAACCAATTTATTTGTCCTATTTTTATTGGGCATGTTTATTAGTACCATAATATCTTTAGTTGCATCGATATTGTGATTAAGAGAAGATAAGAAAAATATAGTAGTTTCACAAAACAATAATACTAATTCTAATTTAGACAATAACGATTCAAAACCAACTGCGGAAATTTAATCAAGGTAGCTTTATGCTACTTTTTTTAATATTTTTTAAGTCAAAATACGCGAAATAAGCTTCCCAACAAAATAATGTTATTTTAATATACAATAGTAAAAGGTTTTCTTCCGGCGAAATAAATCATATTTTTTTAGCACTTTAATAAAAAGAGTGCTAAAATATAACTTGTAGATATTCAGAAATAGATTTATAAAAAAATATTTAACAAAATATATTTATTTTTAAGGAGATTATTATGGCAAAAGAAATAATTTTAGGCATTGACCTTGGAACAACAAACTCTGTAGTTTCAATTATTGAAAACGGAAATTCTAAGGTTTTAGAAAATCCTAATGGTAAAAGAACCACTGCGTCTGTTGTAGCATTTAAAAATGGTGAAACAATAGTAGGCGAGGCCGCTAAAAGACAACTTGAAACTAACCCGGATGCAATTGCATCAATAAAAAGATTAATGGGAACTTCAAAAACTGTTCATGCAAACAATAAAAATTACAAACCAGAAGAAATTAGTGCATTAATTCTTTCATATATGAAAGAATATGCTGAAAAGAAAATTGGGCAACCAATTAAAAAAGCTGTTATTACTGTGCCAGCATATTTTGATAATGCACAACGTGAAGCAACAAAAAACGCAGGTTCAGTTGCTGGTCTTGATGTTGTTAGAATCATTAATGAACCTACTGCTGCTGCATTAGCATTTGGTCTTGATAAAGACAAGGAAAAAAACAATAAAATTTTAGTATTTGACTTAGGTGGAGGTACATTTGACGTTTCAATATTAGAAATGGAAAACGGTACATTTGAAGTGCTTTCTACATCAGGAGATAATGTGCTTGGTGGTGATGACTGAGACAATAAAATTGTTGAATGAATGTCACAAGAAATTACTAAAAAATATGATTTTAATCCTAAAAATGACAAAATGGCAATGGCTAGATTAAAAGAGGAAGCTGAAAGAGCAAAAATTACGCTTTCTCAATCATTAGTTGCTAACATTTCACTACCATTTTTAGCAATGAACGCAAATGGACCAGTTAACGTTGAACTTGAACTAAAAAGATCAGAATTTGAATCTATGACATCCGAACTATTAGAAAGAACCAAAAAACCGTTAATGGACGCACTAGCAGAAGCTAAGTTATCTTGATCAGAAATTAATGAAGTTTTAATGGTTGGTGGTTCAACTAGAATGCCAGCTGTTCAAAAATTAGTAAGTGATATTACAGGCAAAAAATTGAATAGTTCAATTAACCCTGATGAAGTAGTAAGTGTTGGTGCTGCAATTCAAGGAGCTATCTTAGCAGGAGAAATTCAAGATGTTTTACTTTTAGATGTTACACCATTAACATTAGGGATTGTAGTTGAAGGTGATTTAGTTGCTCCATTAATACCTAGAAATACAACCATTCCTGTAACAAAAAGTCAAGTATTCTCAACTGCAACAGATAATCAAGAAGCAGTAACAATTGCTGTTACTCAAGGTGAACGTGAATTTGCAAGAGATAATAAAATTCTTGGTCAATTTAATTTAGAGGGTATAGATCCTGCTCCTCGTGGTGTTCCGCAAATAGAAGTAAGTTTTTCTATTGACGTTAATGGAATTACAAAAGTTACTGCAAAGGATAAAAAAACAAACAAAGAACAAACCATTACAATTCAAAATACATCATCACTATCAAAAGATGAAGTTGAAAAAATGGTAAAAGAAGCTGAAACCAATCGTGAAGCCGACAAAAAGAAACGTCACGAAATTGAAGTAACTGTTAGAGCTGAACAATTAATTAATGATTTAAATAAAGCGTTAGAATCAAAAGAAGCCGAAAAAATGCAAGATGTGCAAAAAGAAGAACTTAAAAAACAAGTTGATGAATTAAAATCACTTTTAGAAAAGAAAGATTTTGATACTTTAGAAACCAAAATAAATGAATTCGAACAAAAAATGGCGCAAGCTATGGAAATACTTAAAAAACAAGGAGTAAATCCTGAAGATCTTAATAAAAAAGATGACTCTTCACAAACTAATTAACTATATATCTCAATAACGATAAATGGCGCCTTCTTATGTAAGACGCTTTTTTATTTAATATAATTAATAAAAGGAAAATATGCATTTAAACAGGAAATTATGAATTTTAGGTGGTGTTGCAGCAACTATTTTGCCCGCTGTTGTAACATCATGTGATTTAAAAATAAAGGAAGATAAGAATATAAAAGTAGACAGGAAAAAAACTTTGCTTTTTAATTTATCTAATGTTTACAATATTGATGAAAATTTTGTTGACTTATATTTTATAAACAATGGAAATGTGCCTTATGTTAGTGTTGTTGATACTTTTTATAAATTCGGTGGCTTTTTTGATACTTCAAATTTTTCAATCTCAAAAAACTTGTTTTCTTCAGAAATAAAATTTTTACCGCTTTCGGATAATTTTTATTCAACACCGTTTTATATTGATACAAATAAGAATACGCTATCTTTTCGTGATTATTACTTTTATAATTTTGTTAAACCAAATAACATCACAAATTATTCGCGCCACTTAAAGGTTGTTTCGTCAAGTTTGGAAAATAGAAGCTTAAAAAAAACGACAATTAATTTTAATGAATACGGTATCGATATTTACAAAAAAGACGGAAAAATTTTGATGCCGCTAGTAGTATTTAATACTTTATTCTTTAGCCAAAATTATTTCAATTTATACTATAATGGCGAAGCCTTGATAGCCACAGATTACGCTTTAATTGATGGAATGAATAATTTAGAAACTATAAGAAAATCAAAATGAAATGATACTAAGGCGCCTAAAGATATTCGTGAAATGACATACAAACATATTAATTTTATAATGGATAATTTTTATGGTTTAAGAGTAAAAAATAAATATCGAAACTTTTCAAAGTGAATAAATGATTCAAGAAAAAAAGATTTACTAAGTGATAATCAATATTTCTTTAATCGTAATTATGCTGAGTTTTTTCATCGCAATTTAGATGAATTGCACACTAGAGTTTCAATGCCTTCATTTTTTAATAAAGCTAATGATACAATTGTAAAAATGGATGCTTACAAAAATAATATGGGTTTATTTAGGGAACGTTATATAGAAACTTATCAAAAACTAGAACAACAAAGAAAAGCAAAGTCATATCAAAATGAAGGAATAAGATACAAGGGCGATACTGCCATAATAACATTCAATCAATTTAAAACTGCACCAAATAAACAGGAAACCGCTAACAACGATTCATATCAATTTTTCAAAATAGCAATGAAAGAAATAAAACAAAAAAATATTAAAAATATTGTGATTGATTTATCTTTGAATGGCGGTGGAAATATTGGTGCAATGCTACGTGTACTAGGTTTTATAACTGATAGGCAAATTCCATTAATTGGCCATGAACTATTAACCAATCAAATTGTTAGAGAAAATTACAAAATTGATACAGACGGTGATAGAAGATATGATCGTGATGCGTATACACAGTACAACTGAAATTTATTAGTTGGCATCAATACATTTAGTGCAGCTAATTTATTTACAAGTATTTTTAATGATTTAAAATTAGGAAAAATAATTGGACAAAAAACTGGTGGCGGAATGTGCTCTGTTTTGCCGATAGTTTTAGCTGATGGAACAACAGTTGAAATAAGTTCAAATAATTGTTCTATCAATTTAGACTTAAATGAAATTGAATCAGGAGTAAAAGTCGACAAGATATTAAATTATGATGACTTTTACGATGACGATAAATTAATTAATGCAATAAAAGGAAAATAAGAAAATATTTCGCAATAGCAACCAAAAAAACTAATTGCGATTTATTTTTTGCTATTTTAATTAAGCAATAAAAATTTAAGCGATTTTATATTTTTTTTGTAAATTCAATGTCAATTATGCTATTATTTAATTAAAAAATACAAAATAAAATTAACAACTAGTTAATAAATTTATATTATTTTGATTCAGGAAGGTTAAATTATGACTAAAACAATTAGCGACATAGAAGCTAAAAAAAATAACAACTTTTTTGCTAATGTTAAATTTTTATCACAAATTTTGTTTGCTAAAAAAAATACATACATTATCCCAATTGTATTTTTCTTATTAAATTTAATTGCGGCAATTTCGTTTGCATTTATAAAAATTGAAGGCAGATTTTTACCAATAATTACATATGCAATTGCATTTATTGAATTAATGCTTACTGTCGTTTATTCAAGTCTAAAGCATTTGAATCTTTATCACGATTTAGAAAAAGAGGGGGTTGAAATAATTTTATTTTCTAAACCTATTTCGAGAAAAAAAATTATTTTATCAAAAATTTTTGTCTCGTTGATAGTTGGTAGTTTTTGAACCTTAGTTCTAGCAATTTCTAATATGTTTTTATTGATCAAATTAGATTTATTGCCATGATATTTAATGTTTATATATACATTTTTAGCAATGTTTTCAGTTTATGTTATTTTTGGCAATATCGTTTCAATGATATCAATTAAATTAAATAAAGATATGTCAGTTGCGCTCGCCTTGTTAATGTTTGCGCCAATCGCTATCGGCGGAACATTTATTCAGTCAAATTCGACATCAACGATGAATAATGTTGCACATTATTTAAATAAAGAATATAAATATCATCATTCAAAAACCGAAGCCGATTTTGAAAAATTCTTTTTGAATAAGAAGAAAAATGACTCGCTTTATTTAATACCTAATGGGCAAGGCAAAAAAATCGAAAATTGACAAAAAGAATATTTAGAAAAGGCTTTTAACGCTTCGAAAAATTCTGCACTAGAATGACAAACATATTCGTGAATAGCTTTTCCTTACCAAATGTTAGACATATTTAATACTAAAAGTGAAAATATATTTGAATTAGCTTCAAATGAACGTAAAACAAATATGGACAAATACCTATACTACAAAAATAATGATGAACTAAGTTATTCATATAAATTAACAAATAAATCAAATGATTTAATTTATAAAAATGTTAATGGGCAATATCAATATATTTTTCCTAATATTTTAAAATTAAATTCTCACTTTAATAATCAAGATAATACTGGTCTGATTTATATTCGCAAAAATATTGATTCTATAGATGCGAGATTCCCTGAAGATGAACTTGAATTAGCAAGGCCCGAAACATTTGAAGGTGAATTAAAATGAAAATACATTTTTGAACTTTTAAATCACCAAGAATTTAATAAATTTGCTGAAGATTTCTTTGGAAACTTTGAAAAGAAGTTTGTCGGAAGGATTGAAACACATGCAAATCTTGTTGCTGCTAAAATTGACATCGTGGACTCACTACAATTTGCTTTGAATAATAAGGAAAATATTTTGAATAAAATTATTGATCCTTCAACTACTATTTTTGATCAATATGCAGTTGTTAATAGAATTATTAAAAGCGATATCGAAAGAAAAATTTATTTAACAACTGCATTAATATATTATGCTTACTTTAAATATCAAAATTCATTTATTTTAAATGCTTTATTAATAAATGATAATGAAGCAAAAAAATATACACCTTCATCTTACAATATTTCAATTGATGGAAAAGATTTCATAATTGGTGGCGTTAAATCCGTTACGCCAAGACAAGTAGCAATTAAAAAAACACCACAAGATCCTGAAAAAATTGTTACTAGATACACAATTGAATATGACACAGAAGATAATATAACAACAGGTCTTTTTGCCACCACAAATGAAGTTATGACTATTGAAAGAAATAAAAAAGTTAATAATAAAAATTTATACATTTTAATTTGAATTTCAATCGCAACTTTATTTGCTTTTCTTAACGGTTTTATATATTATAGAAAGGATTATAAATAATGAATTTAGCAATTCTTAAAATTAATAATTTAACTAAAATATATCCAAAAAGCGACAAAGGAATTAAAGAAATTTCGTTTGAAGTCCCAACTGGCGACTTTCATTCATTTATTGGCGAAAACGGTGCTGGTAAGACTACAACAATAAAGACTATTATTGGCTTATACACTAAATACACAGGCGAAATTTTAATTGATGGAATTAGTAGCAAAGAAGAATCAAGCAAATCAATAATCGGTTATGTACCCGAAGTTGCTAATTTTCCCAAAGAATTAACCACTAATGCTTACTTAAAATATTTAGCACTTTTATCCAATATTGATTCCAAAATTGCACAAAACCGAATTGATGAAATGCTAAAAAAATTTGGTATTTATGACCTTAAAAATAAATGCCCTTATTCGTTTAGTTCGGGACAAAAGAAAAAAGTATTATTAATTCAAGCTTTGATCCATAAACCTAAATTATTAATTCTAGATGAACCATCAGCAAACTTAGATCCCACAGCTCGCTTTGAATTATTTACTTTATTAAATGAATTAAAAAAAGAGGGAGTAACCATTTTTATTTCATCACATATTTTAACTGAAATTGATCGTTATACCGATTCATTAACTTTAATACATAATGGTGAAATTTTATATAACGGTAAAAAATACTCTAATTTGGAGAATATCTTTTATGATAAAGTTATTAAAAACAACTAAAAAAATTATTGCTGTTTCCTCGCTTTCGCCTTTGATTATTACGCCTCTTCTTTCGGCAACTTGTCAAAGAATTCATCGCTACAAAGATAACAAAAAAGACTTCAAATTAAAAGAATATGACCATTTTTTGGAAAATAAAAATATTGCTTCAACATTGAGTTTTTATAAACAAAACCAATCTGAATTAAATGCATACGTTGATTATCAAACAACAATGACACCTAAAAAATTTGGTGAATTAAGTGTTGCACTTACATGATTTACTCCCTTTCTAAATGACATAAAATCTTATCCTACAGAATATTTGCCAATATCTGAAAAATCGCAAAAAATTTTAATCAAAACATTGCAAAATGATTGACTTTGGATGTTGAAAAATATTCATAAAATGTCATACACGTTTAACCCTTACGGTTCGAAATACGCTAGACCTTCTTATGATGAATTTTTGGTTGAGGAAAATATTCATAAATATAAAACATCACCGATTGATGATGCGAAATTATTCAATTACATTACTAAATTATTTTCCGATTCAACAATTAAATTGCAAAACAATAAAATCAAAAATAATAACTTAAACTTCGCATTTGAAATCCCTTTAGATAAAAAAAATATTCAAGTTGATAAATATAAAAAAATTACTGTTAAATATTTATTTTTAACAGAAAATATTGTGACTAAATTATATGAAATGACTAGCGAAGATAATTTAAGATCGGTTGTTTTATCATATGATTTGCTTTACATTGATTGAAGTAAAATTTTTCAATCTAAAAATGAATACATTAAGTCGCTTGAATTAAGTATTTGAGAAAAACGTACCGCTAAAGCTAAATACAATAAAGCTTATCTTGATAGACAATTAAAAGATGAATATGAAGAATCACAAATTTTAGGACAAGATGACCCAGACGAAAAAATGTCGGAAGAAGAATATAAAAGACGTTTGTTAGAAAACGAAAAAAATGCATGAAACGGTTTGAAAGATATTGACTTTTTGAGACCTTTTTCATCAGAATATCTAGACGCTTTAACAAACACTATTAATAAAATTTATTTAGCTGAGGAAAATAAATGAAGCATTTTTAAATTTACATGGAGGTTCATTGATGAAGGCTAATAAAAAAATTATTATTTTACCGTCATTAATATTACCCTTACTTCCTCCTGTTTCAATTTCGTGTGCTAATACAAATGCTAATTTGCAAAATCTAATTGACAAAAAAGGTGACATTATTGATAATGTTGATAAAGATATTGAAACAAAAAAACAATTTATTCAGACAATATTAAATTCTTTATATGATAGCAATTTGCTTAAAATGGAACAATACATTAATTCGCTACCTAAAACAAAAGAACAAATTAATCATTCAATTAATTCACTAGCAAGAGAAATGAAAAAACATGAAGATAAAAAAGTTATCATGCTTCAGGAATGGCTTTCGAAAAATTGACTATTATTTTTTGAGAACATGGATAAATTTAACTTAATTTTCGATAAATGAATTTCGCCAAACCCAAAGGAAGGTAAAGACGAATTTAACAAAATAATCGCACAATATTCAAATAAGGTTTCTAAGTTAGAAAAATATAGTGAAACAAAAATAGAAGGTAACACTATTGACTCGAGCCGTGTTGCCGAATGAAGTCAACATACATATAAAAAGAGTAATTATTATGTTGGTCATAAAAATATTGTTTTCGAATTTTACATTGACTTAAATAAAAATGAAATCGTTTTTAACCCATTTGTTTGATATTTTCAAAATACAAAAGAAAATATTTCATTGGGAACTATTGACACAATATATCATTCGTGTTGATTGCATCATAGCGAACATGAATTTGTAAACGGTTTTGAAGGGAAATTAGTAAAAAAATACGGTCATCCCGCTTCAATGCTATTAATACCTAAAGGAGATAACTAATGACAAAGCAAAAAAAATTAGTTTTGGGATTAAGTGCTACTACTGCTATTGCATTTGCATTTTCAGTCGCTACTCCCTTTATCGTTAGAAAACAAAATAATCATCAAAAAATTGTTGCTCAATTTACCGAAAAAATCGAAAAAGAAACAGAAATTAGAAAGGATTTTAATTTATTTGTTAATAGTCAACCAATTAAAAAAACATTGGAAATTTTGTTTAGACATGAAAAAGATTCTAAAAAAGCTATGACTGAATATATAGAGAACCAATACAAACTAATTTTTTCAAATAAGCACAATTTAATTAGAAATAAATTATTTTTTATTAACGGGATAACTAATTCGCTAAGTCAACAAGATAATTTATTGTGATTAACAGAGGAAAAAAAGCCTTATTTTAAGCGTAATGATTCCAAATATTTTGAAACCGAATTTGGAAAAATGCTAACAGAAGATTGACTTTGATTCTTATATAATATAACTTACTTTAGATTTGCTTTTACACCAAATAAGGCGGATTTGTCAGACCAAAATTTAGAAAATATTGTTAAAATAAGCAAAGATATTGGTGCCTTTTATAATCCAAAATCAAATATTTTAATTGATTATTCGCATCAAACCATTATTGATGACAAAAATGATAATACCATCACTTATACTTTTGATTATCTTACTGCTGAAGGTTTCATTTTGCATTTTGAAATCAAAAAAGAAATGCTTGAAATAAACGGTAAAAGAGTTGAAGGAAAAATTTTGCATAAAGACATTTTGCCAATAATGTATACTTTTACAAAAATAAGAAAATCAAAAAACATTTTGCGTGATTTCGACATTCGTAGATACTCTAGTGTATTTAGTGATTTTCAGGATCTTGAAAACACATCAATCAAGCGTAATGTTTTTGAAGAACGTCACGGTGGAAAACGTCTTTCATTTTCGCTCTACTGCATGCAAAACCAATAACTGCAAACACAAATTTTTAACGATTTGTGTTTTTATTTTTTAGCGACAAAAAAACTATAAAATTTTATACCGTTATGGTACAATTACATTGTACTTTTTATCGTACATATTTAAAATAATCTTAATTAATCAAACACTATTATGAATTCAATTGCTCGTGTTAATGTAAAAATTAATGCAATTGTTAGAAATAATGGGAAGTTTAACAAATTTATAAATATAAGGAAAATTATGTCAGAAGAAATTAAAGAACAAAAAATTCAACAAACACCTCAACCAAATGAACCCGTAATTGTTTCTCGTGAAAAATTGCTAGAAGCAGGAACATATTTTGGCCACAGAGTAAGTCAATGAAACCCAAAAATGAAACAATATATTTGAGGAAAAAGAATGGGTATTCATATTATTGATATTGCCAAAACTCAAAAAACACTTGAATATGCTTACAAGTTATTAAATAAAATGGCCCAAAAACCTATTTCATTTATTTGAGTAGGAACTAAAAAGCAAGCCAAAAGAGCAATTGAAGCGGCTGCAGAAAGAACAAACTCTGTATATGTTTCAGAACGTTGATTAGGTGGAACATTAACTAACTCACAAACAATTTTTAGAAGTGTTAAAGAATTAGAAAGATTGGAAGAACTTCAAAAAAATAACTATAAAGGTTACACTAAAAAAGAAGGTCTTTTAATGAATAAAAAGATTGATAAATTGCAAAAAAACCTTGGTGGTATTAGAAAATTAGCAAACAAAAATTACACACCACAAGTTATGATTTGTGCATCGCCAGTTGATGATGAAATTGCAATTAGAGAAGCTAAGAAAAAAGGATTAAAAATTTTTGCAATTCAAGATACAAACTCAAATCCAGACTTAGTTGATTTTGTAATTCCAGCAAATGATGACTCAGTAAAATCAATCACTTTAATTACTACAATTTTGGCAGATGCCATTGCAGCAGCTAAAGGTAACGAACAATTGTTTGCCTTCAAAACAAATGAACAAATCATTTTGCCAGAAGATCCTAAACAAGAAAACGCTGCTAATACTTCAGCACCTAAAAGAACTTATGTTCGTAAAGAACAAAAAGAATCAACTTCAGAAGATAAAGAATAATGCAAAATAAGGAGAGCAAGTATGTCAGTAGATTTAACTAAATTAAAAGAATTAAGAGAAAGAACAAACTCAGGTTTTCTAGATTGCAAAAATGCTTTAGAAGAAACAAATAACAATATTGAAGAAGCAATTCAATGATTGCAAGAAAAAGGCATCGTAAAGGCTGCTAAAAAATCTGGTAGAATAGCTGCTGAAGGTATTGTAAGAACCCATATTGAAGGCAATTCAGCAATCTTATTTGAATTAAACTCAGAAACAGATTTCGTTGCAAAAAATCAATTGTTTATTGATTTATCAAACAAAATTGCTCAAAAATTAATTGAAACAAAGTTTGAAACTGAAGAAGATCTAAAATCAATAATCATTGATGGAATGACAATTGAAGAAAATTGCAATTCATTAACCGCTAAAATTGGTGAAAAAATAACATTTAGAAGAGCTATCAAATATGAAGCTCAAGCAGATGAAGTTGTAGCTGGATATACTCACGCTAACAATAGAGTTGCAGTTATCGCCATCGCTAAAGGACAAGACCAAGAAAGCTTAAGACATTTGACAATGCATATTGCAGCGTTAAATCCTGCGTATATTTTTGAAAAAGATATTTGCGAAGTTGAGTTAAAAGGAATTCACGAAAAAATTGATGCGGATCCAAAATTAAACGGTAAACCAGAAAAAATCCAACAATCTATGAAAGCCGGCATGTTAAGAAAAGAATTTGTCGACAAAGGCGTTTTAATGTATCAACCTTTTGTTATGGATGATTCTAAGATAGTTTCTAAGTTTTTAGAAGATAGCAAATTAAAATTGTTGTGTGCAAAACGTTTTGAAGTCGGTGAGGGAATTGAAAAGAAAACAGTAGATTTTGCAACAGAAGTCGCCGAACAAATGAAAATGTAATTTTATAATTTCTTGCCAAAACGGCGAGATTTTTTAATTTTTACCTAGTTTTAAATGCTTTTAATATAATGTTCATTTATCAGTAATATAATTTAATAAGTAAAAATTTATAGGAGAGATATGAAAAAGAAAATTTTATTGAGTGCTTCTTTAATTGCAACAGCTATTACACCTATTGCATTTGTGGCAGCTTCATGTCAAAAAGAATTAACTCAAGAACAAGTTGAAAACCAGACTAAAATTGAAGCAAATAGCAAAGCAATTGAATTAGAAAACTTTACAGAAAAAGATATTAAATACACTGTTCCTAAAGATCACAAAGTAACTAAAATAGATATTGAAAAAATTAAATTGGAAAACAAAGCAGTTGTAACTTTAACAATTGAAAACTCAAAAAAGAAAGTTTATAAAGTTATTTATGTTATAAATGATTTCAAAAAAGTAGAATTAACTCAAGATCAAATATTTGAAGAATGAGCTAAAAACTATCTAAAAAATATTAAATTCGAAGCCACTAATTCTGCAGATGTTGAAGAATTAAAAAAAGCTAATGGAAGCGGATTAACATATTCATACAAAAGCGGTCATATTGTTTGAAAACCAAAAGGTGAAAAAAGCTGAGACAAAGTTATTTTTAAATTAACTGAATTCCCTGGTAGGGCTAAATATCAAATCGTTAATGCGAAAAATCCTACATATCAAAACAAAAAAGGACAAACTGCTCTAAGTTCATTTGTTGACTACAAACTTGATGAAAGTAAAACTAAAATTCAATTAACTTTTAAAGTTGCAAAATTTGATCCGAACGGACACAAAATTAGCGCAAAAGAATTTACTAGCGACTGAATCGAAATTAAATAACAACCTATAATATCATAAAACCTAAGCCAATATGCTTGGGTTTTTAATTTAAAAAAGCCCTAATAAGGGCTAATTATTAATACAATAGTTTATTTATGATATTTAATATTATTTAAAATGGCAAAGCCACGATAAATTTGTTCGGTTAGCATAACACGAAAAAGTTGATGTGGAAATGTCAAATCTGAAAAGGAAATTTTGTTTTGAAAAAACTGTTCATCAACCCCATTGCTTCCGCCAATAATAAAAGTAATATTGTCTTCAACTAATAATGAGGAAAATTCTTTACTATCGATTTTTTGACCACGTAATGATAAATAATAAACAGTAGAATTTTTAGGAATTTTTTCAATAATTAATTTTGTTTCCTTTGAAACCTTGATACCAATATTTTCGTTAACAATTTCTTTAATTTCAATTAAATTTATTTTTGCAAAAAAGGTAATCTTTTTTATATAAGAATCATAAAGTGTTTTATATTCCTTAGTAAGTGAACCGACAGCTATAATATTTATTTTCATTATTTCCTTCGATTGTTTAAATAAAACATTAACATTTGAATATCTGCTGGATTAATGCCACTAATTCTTGATGCTTGGCCTATTGTTGTGGGCCTAATTTGCGAAAGTTTTTGTCTAGCTTCAGTCGCTAAATTATCAACTTTATAATAATCTATATCTTCGGGTAATTTTAAAAGTTCTAAACGCAACATTTTTTCTGCAGCTGATTCTTGCTTTTTCAAATAACCAAAAAGTCTTACTTGAATAGTCAACTCATCAATATATGGATAATCTTCTCCGAGTATATCTTTTGGATTAACTTCAGGATTAGCTAATAACTTCAAATATGAAATTCCGTTATCAACATTATATTTTTGACCAATTTTACTTTTAGAAGAAACATACTGATTTTTTAATTTTTCAATAGTTTCTTGAATAAAATCGTACTTTTTAATTATTTTGCTATATGCATCGGCACCAATCATTTTATTATCAAATGCATATTTAGCTAAACGTTGGTCAACATTGTCATTTCTTAGTAGCAAACGATATTCAGCTCTACTTGTTAACATTCGATATGGTTCATTTGTCCCTTTTGTGACAATATCATCAACTAATACTCCAATATAAGCGTCATTGCGCTTAATTTCCATATTTGGCATATTATCTAATTTGTTTGCAGCATTTATGCCGGCAACAATTCCTTGAGCTGCTGCTTCTTCATATCCGCTTGTTCCGTTAGGTTGCCCTGCCGAGAAAAAATTATTTAAAATTTTAGACTCTAATGATTTATATAAATTAAGCGGGTTAATTGCATCATATTCAATTGCGTAACCATACTTTTGAACCTTCGCGTTTTCAAGCCCAGGCACGGAAGCAATCATTTGATCTTGAACATCTTCTGGCATAGATGTTGAAAGCCCATTTATATACATAATGTCACAACGCGAGGTTTCCGGTTCAAAAAAAATATGATGGGTTTCCTTTTCTGGAAATCTAACAATTTTATCTTCAACACTAGGACAATATCTTGGGCCTATTCCTTTTATAATTCCGGAATATAGTGAACTGCGATTAATATTTTTTAAAATAATATCTTTTGTTCTAGCTGTTGTATGTGTTAAATAACAACAAGTTTGTTCGTCTAATTTAATATTACTTTTAGTCGAAAAACAAAGTTCATTTTTATCTAATATTTCTTTTTCAACTTTAGAAAAATCAATGCTGTCAGTATAAATTCGACAAGGAGTTCCTGTTTTTAACCGAATTATTTCAAATCCGTACTTGGCTAAATTTTTCGAAAGAGTTGAACTTGTTTTTTCGCCGTCAGGGCCGTTGTGTTTAATATCTTTACCTCGCAAAATTCGCGAGTTCATATATACACCTGTCGTCATAATAGTAACTTTTGAAAAAATATCACCATGAGCTAAAGTTTTTACACCTAGGCAGTTTTGGCTATCAACAATTAAATCACTAACCTCATCTTCAATCAATGTTATATTTTTTTGATTTTGAATATCCTCAAGAATTATTTGCGAATATTTGTCTTTATCGATTTGAGCACGCAACGATCACACCGCTGGCCCCTTTGATGTGTTTAACATTTTAATTTGTATCATTGCACGATCAGCAAAAAGCCCTTGGACTCCGCCAAGAGCATCAATTTCACGTGTAATTATTCCTTTTGCTGATCCGCCGATTGATGGGTTACATGGCAACATACCTAGGCGTTTAATGTTTAAAGTAATAAGTGCAACATTAAAGTTACGATTTGCTAATGCATAAGTTGCTTCGATTCCTGCATGACCGCCACCGATGACTATGGCATCATAATTGGATTTCATAATTTACCTATTTTTTGATATTTTCAAGAATTTTTTCAATTCTTTTTGCGTGTGGTTCAACTTGATCAATTAAAAATTCAAGTTCTGGTAATTTCTTGTATCTTCAACTTTTTGAAACCACTGATCTAATAAATGGTGTCATTGTTTCCAATTTTTCTAAATAACGATTTTGATCCTTAAACAAGGTTACATAAACCTTTGCATGTGATCCGTCAGTAGTCAATATCACATCATTCAACGCAATATTAGTTACATCAAAATCCTTAAGTTCATAAAAACTATTACCGATTAATTCTAATAATAGTTGGGTTTTTCTTTGGTGATTAATTGTGTTCATATTATACTAATACATCCTCATAAAATTTTAATTCGTCATCTACTTCTATTTTATCAAAATCTTTAATGTGGGTCCCGAAATCAAAACCTTTTTCTACACTTTTTACATCATTTTTTTCTCTTTTTAGCGAATTAATTTGTCCGCTAAAAATAACTTTGTTTTTTCTTATTACTTCTACTTTTGAAAACTCTTTTACAACGCCAGAAGTTACCATACATCCAGCAATTGTTCCTACCTTTGAATAAAAGAATAATTGTATAACTTGAGCCGTGCCAATTAATTTCTCTTCATACACTGGCTCTTTTAAAGTTGTGATTAAAGCTTGTAACTCTTCAACAATTTTGTAAATAATATTATGTTTAGTTAATTTAATGCCTTTTGATTCAGCTAATTTTTTTATTTCGGCATTAACGTTATTATTAAAAATATAAATTCTTGCATTGGATGTCTCTGCTAACAAAATATCAGCCTTAGTAACCTCTCCAGCAGTAGCTCTGATAACATTAATTGCAATTTCATCATTTTTAATTTTTTGCAATGTTTGTTTTATGGCTTCTGCTGTTCCTTGAACATCTGTTTTTATAATTATATTTACGGTTTTTATTCCATCTTTAAATGAAAACGCATTTTTTTCATTTAATTCTTTTTGTTTGTCAAGATATGCTTTTTCTTCAGCTAACTTTTTAGCAAATTTTTCATCACTTATAACAATAAATTTATCTCCTGATTGAGGATTTTTATTTAAACCAGTTATCACACATGGGGTCCCCGGCAAAGCCTTGGCAAGTGGTTTGCCTTCAATGGTTGCTAAGCTACGGATATTTCCGTATTGACCGCCGGCTACGATAAAGTCACGCGGCAATAATGTACCATTTTGAACTATAACAGTCGAAACAACACCGCGTCCTTTATCGATTTTAGATTCAATAATTGTTCCAATCGGATCGCGATTTAAATTAGCTTTTAAATCTAATAAATCAGCTTGTAAAAAGATAGATTCTAGGAGTTTATCAATATTTTCATTTTTAAATGCTGACCCGTAAATAAATTGAATATCTCCGCCTCATTCTTCGCAAACAATGTCATGTTCACTTAATTGACTTTTTATTCTTTCAACGTCAACTTCTGGCTTATCCATTTTGTTAACAAATATAATAATTGGAACATTAGCAGCTTTTGCGTGATCTATTGCTTCAATAGTTTGTGGTTTAACCCCATCATCTGCGGCAACAACAATAACAACAATATCAGTTATTTTAGCGCCACGTGAACGCATTTCAGTAAATGCCTCATGGCCAGGAGTATCTAAAAATGTAATTTTTCTGCTTTTATGTGTTACTTGATATGCTCCAGTATGCTGAGTAATACCTCCAAATTCGCTTCCTAAAATGTTACTTTTTCTAATTTGATCAATTAGAGTTGTTTTACCATGATCAACGTGTCCCATGATTGTAACAATTGGAGCTCTAGTAACTAAATCATTTGGATCATCAACAACAATTTCGAATTTTTCTAAAATGTTTTGGGCATCCACTGTTTCTTCTTTTTTGAAATCGTAGTTATATTTCAAACATAGTTCTGCAATTTCTTCCTCATTTAATGTTGTATTAATAGTTTTCATAATACCTTGTTTAAAGTAATGAGTCAAAATTTCAGCAGGGCTTTTTTTTATCTTTGTTGCAAATTCTGAAATAGTGAGTGGCCCGCTAAATGTGAAAATACCATCTTCTAATTTAGTTTCAACAGTATTCAAATGGCCTTTTAATGAGGCTACATTTGATGTTCGTTTATTTCCTTTATTCATTTTTCTACCTCCGCTTTCATTGAATTATAAATTTCTATACTAATATTTTGCTTAAATGCACGATTAAGAAGTCTTTTTTTAAATAATATTTCAATTTGATCTTGACTATTTAAACAATAAGCACCCCGACCTGGTTTTGTTTTAGTAGAATCAAAACTTATTACACCGTCTTTATTTTTAACAAAACGTAGTAAATTATTTATTTCATATAATTGTGAATCAACAATTGATTTTCGTAGATAAATTCTTCTATCAATTTTCATCGTCTAAATCACTTAAATCAATATTTTCTAAACCAGCGCTTAAATCATCATCTTTTTTGAAGTCTTTCATTTTAGTAGCTGTAATTTTTTCATAATCTTGCTTTTTGACTTCTTCTTTTTTTAACATATCTTCGATAGAGTCAGAGTAAGGATCAATATCTTCGCTTGCCTTTTCAAAAATTGATGTATTTGCAAATTCTTCTTCAATTTTGTTTAATGTTTCTTCTAATTGATCGTCAAGTGATTCTGAAAACATTTGTTTTTCAAAAATATCATCATTTTGTTGCGCTTTCTGTTTCATTTCTGCAAGTTCATCATCAAAATCGCTAATATTAAAAGTAGTATTTTCAAAATTTTGACGTGACACTGCTGGTTTTCTTTTGAAATTTGATTCAAGTCTCTTACCTTGTTCTAGTTGTTGAATTTCTTCAAGTGTTATATTGCCGTTATTTATATTGAAATCAATATTATTTTCAATAGCTTCTTTTTGACTAATAATATCCAATTTTGCTTTAACTAAATCTGATGCCAGGCTAACGTTTTGTCCTTTTTTCCCGATTGCTAATGTGTGGTGAATTGTTGGCACGATAACTTTATATGTAGGAAAATTGCTTTCTGAAACCTCAATAACATCAATTACTTTTGCTGGACTAATTGCGTTGATAATATATTCTTTTGTGTCATCTGAATATAAAATAGCATCTATTTTTTCGCCATGCAATTGTGCTGATATTGCTTCTATTCTTGTAGAATTATTACCGAAAATTGCACCCAATTCTTTTATTCCTTCAGGCGCTTTTTCTGTTTTTCTAATTGCAACCTTTGCTCTTTCACCAACTATTCTTGCTATCTTAACTATTTCCACATAGCCTGCAGCAATTTCTGGAATTTCTCTTTCGAATAATTTTTCTAATAATTTAGCTTCAGCTGAAGATACAACAACTTGTGTGTTTCCGGTTTCTTTAACCTCTTCAATATAAACATCAATAATCGCACCTGGTTCTAATCTAGCCACAATGCGTGGATTAGAGTTTGACGAAGGCATAAACGCAGGTGTTGCATCTTCTAAAAGTTCTAAATGCATTCCAGAGCGGTCTTTAGAATTAATTCTAGCACTAAGAATTTGGCCGATGCGAGAGCTATATTTATTGAAAATGTTAGATCTTTCTTTTTCGCGCAATGATTGTGAAAAGTGACTTAGTATACGAATATAATCTCTTTTCCCAAATTCTTCAAAATTAATTTCTTCTGACATGGTGTCATCAATTTTTGATTTTGCATTAATTTGTTTAGCAATTTTCAAAGGAATTTCAATGCAACGTTTTAAATCATCTTTTTCTTTGTCGTTTTCAGGATCTTTAACTACAACTTTATTGTGATTAAAAACCTTAAAAATTTCATTATCACGGTCCAAAATAAATTCTAATTCAGCATCGTTATCATATTCTTCAACAATAACTTTTGTTATCGCGTTTTTAATTAATTCAAAAACAAATGATTCATCAATTCCTTTAATATTGGCAAGATTATAAATTTCTCTAAGAAATTCTTTTGATCTTTGATTTGGTACATTGTTTGGTTTGTTCATGTTTCTCCTTATTTGTTGAGAGGAAATATTACTATTTTTATTGCAAAAGGGCTGGCCATAAGCCAACCCTTTTTAATCATGTGATGTAAAAATAGTATTTATATTATATAAATAATTTTGTAATTTTATAAATAATTAAAAAGAAATTATTCTCAAATTAATTTCCCCTGTATACGGTTTTTTTCTTTGTCTATGTCAAGTATTTTTATTTTTACATTATCACCAACCGATACAACATCAAGTGGATGATTAATTCTTATATTTTCATCTTTTTTCATATTGCTAATGTGAATTAAAACATTTTGCTTCAAACCGATGAAAACAAAAGCACCAAAATCAGTAATATTTTGAATTTGACCCATAACTTCTTGGCCGACTTGAATATCATCAATAGATATAATTTTGTCAGAAATAATGAACCCGTCTTTTTCATCTCTAATGTCCTTTTCAGGAGCAATCAAAGAATCTAAAATTAAATTAACATCATAAATATTAATATCTAATTTTTTAGCTAATTCTTCACGATTGGTTTTCTCTAAAATTGATTTATCAAAATTATTAATGTTTATATTTAAATATTCAACAATTTCATCTGCAATAGAATAACTTTCGGGGTGAATATTTGTTTTATCATAGAAATTTTTAGAATCATGTATTCTTAAAAATCCAACCGATTGTTCATATGCTTTTGGCCCTAAACCTTTAACTTTTTTAAGTTCAGCACGAGATTTAAAATTACCGTTTTCCATACGATATTGAACAATATTTTCAGCTATTGTTTTTGATAATCCTGAGATATAAGAAAGAATGACTTTTGTTGCACTATTTAAGTCAACGCCTATTAAGTTAACAACTTTATTTATTTTAAATAAAAGTTCTTCGCCCAATTTCTTTTGATCTACATCATGTTGATATTGACCCACGCCAATTGATTTAGGGTCAATTTTTATTAGCTCGTTAAGTGGATCTTGAAATTTTCTTCCAATATTAATTGCTGAACGATATTCAACTTGTAAATCTGGAAATTCCTCTTGTGCAATTTTTGAGGCAGAATATACCGAAGCACCGACTTCACTAACAATCGCATATTTTACATTTTCGCCTTGATGTTTTTCTTTGCGATGTGACAGTAATTTAGAAATAAATTCCTCTGTTTCACGACTTGCTGTTCCATTGCCAATTACAATCAAATCAATTTTATGTTTATCAATAAATGAATTAACTACATTTATCGATTCAAATCATTCTTCTTTATTATGCGTATGTGGAAAGATAATACCTTTTTCTAAAAAATTACCGTTCCCATCTAAAGCTGCCAATTTACATCCGTTAATATAAGCTGGGTCAATTGCTAAAATACGTTTATTTTTAGTTGCTGGCCAAAGTAACATTTTTTCTAGATTTGAAGCAAATACTTTTATGGCATCTTCTTCTGCTCTAGCAAATAATTCATTTTTCACCTCACGAATTAGTGATGGCATCAAAAGCCTATCTAACGCATCTAAAATACATTCTTGAACTAATTTTGCAGTTCTTTTATTTTTAAAAAACATTTCATTCAAGTTATAAATAATGTATTTTTCATTGTATGAAATATCGTAAGAAATTATTTTTTTATCTTCGGCTCTTGTAATCGCTAGAATTCTATGATTTGGAATCTTGTTTGTTTTTTCGCTATAGTCGTAGTATTGCTCAAAAGTCTTCTCTTCATCTACTGCATTTTTCTTTAATTTTGTTTTAATTGTCCCAAAGTTTCAAAGTTGATGCTTAATAAATTCTCGCGCTTTAATATCTTGCGAAATATTTTGAGCAATAATAAATTTTGTCTGGCTTAAAACTTCCTCTTCGGTTTTTAATTTATCGCAAATATATTTCTTCGCTTCGGCATACATATTAAATTTTTCGTCGCTATTATTCAGTATTTCAACAGCAAGTGGCAAAAGACCTAATGCAATGGCTTCAGATGCTTTAGTTTTTTTACCAATTTTAAATGGTTCGTAAATGTTTTCAACTGTTTGTTTGGTCTCAGCTAATTTAATTTTGTTTTCTAATTCATTAGTAAGCAAACCGTTTTCTTTTAAAATACCAATAACATATTCTTTTCTTTTTTCTAATTCAACATCATAAATATAAAAATCATTAATTTTTGCAATCGTATCTTCATCTAACCCGCCAGTAACATTTTTACGGTAACGGGAAATAAAAGGTATTGTAGAACCTTCTTCTAGTAATTTTAAAGTAGCTGATACTTGACCTTCATTTAAAGATAATTTTTTAGCAACATTTGCAATTGATGTAGACATATTTTCTCCTTAATCATTATTTTAGAAATTATATAAAAGAAAATTTAAAGCTAATTAAACTAGGGAAACAATTGTGAAAATGCAAAATAAAAAGAGACAATTGCCTCTTTTTTCTAATGTAAACACTATCATTTACTAATAGCGTTGCCTTCTGAGTCCTTTTGTACTCCACAAAGTGCTAGTATAAAGTCGATTAATGCTCAAATACCAAGGCCACCTAAGGTTAGTAATTTTGCAACACCTAAACCAATTCTTCCAGCATAAAATCTATCAACACCTCATCCTCCAAAAAAGAATGATAAGATTGATAAAACTGTTCTACTTTTGTTTGACATGTTGTTTTCCTTTCAAAATAATTTTACTTATTTTTTTAAATTAGTTAAATAATTTATTAATTTTTAAGAAAATTTTTGAATTCCTCGGTTGCTGTCACTAATGCTATTGCAATGGCTTCTTCGCGTGTTGAATGACCTGCACCATCAATAATTCTCAAATCTGAATTTTGCATTTTTTTATGCAATAAATAAGCTCCTATGGGGCGGCAATCCATATCATATCTTCCGTGAATAATAATGGTTTTAATGTGTGTGATTTTTTCGCAATTTGCTAAAATAAAATTATCATCTTCTAAAAAAATATGATTGTAAAAATAATTATTTTCAAGACGTGCTAATTCCAAATTTGCTTTTTTATCTTGTAAAATTTCTTCAATCTCCTTAATTGGATTTAATGTAATTAACCCTAACTCTCACTTTGCTCAATGATATGCCGCATTTTCTGCAATTTTTTCATCTTTTGAATTAAGCAATTCATGATAAGCTGAAATTAAATTATTTCGCTTAGAGGGTTCAATCACTTCACTATATTCTTTATATTCTTTAGGAAAATAAAATGAAGCACCACTTTGATACAATCAATTATCATCTTCCTTTCTTCCTAAAAAAATACCTCTTAAAATTAAACCGTTTACTCTTTTTGGATGATAAATAGAATAAATTAAACTAAGCGTTGAACCTCATGATCCGCCAAATAATGTTCATTTTTCTATTTTTAAAAATTCGCGTATTTTTTCAATATCACTAACCAAATCTAGGGTAGTGTTTTCTTCAATACAAGCTGTTGGAGTGCTCTTGCCGCATCCACGTTGATCAAATAATATAATTCGATAAAATTTTGGGTCAAAATACTGTGACGCACTTTCTGAAAATCCTCCGCCCGGGCCTCCATGAACAAATAAAATTGGTTTGCCGTTTGGGTTTCCTACTTCTTCAAAATAAATTGAATGCAAACCGCTAACTTTTAATCTGCCTGTATTATATGGTTTGTTAATTTCATATAGTTTCATTTTTCCTCTTTTATTAAGTTAGAATTTACGAATTTTATGTCTTAATTTAAGACCAAAAATTTGTAATAGAATGCCAATAAGTTTTAAATTTGTTTTGTTAAAAATGTTTGTTGTGACACCAATAAGAAATTTTTTAGCCAAAATGCTAATATATCTAATTTTCGAAAGTTTTCTAAAATCAATACTTTTATATAAACTTATACTTCTCATTATTTTATAAAGTACATTCGCCATATATTCAACTGATTTTTCATTGTTTAAGGTATTTTGAATTTTAGTGATAATTTTATTTAAATGTTTTCATTCTTTAAAGCTCAGTTCATTATGATTAATGCGGATGATGTTAGTAATAATTTCTGAAAAATCTTCTAAATTGGTATGCGAATATTCGTCAATAAATTTAATTGTTAAAACAAAAATTTCTTTGATTGTTTTTTCATTTTCAACAATAAACGAGGTAAAAAACTCATCAAAATCAATATATTTTTTTAAATTATTTAACTCAAAAGAATTGCCTAAAGATTCACTTAAGATCTTAAATTTTTCAACAACGTTTGTGTCATAACTCATTTTATTAATTAACTTAGTAACACTATAATTATTAAAAATGATTGAATTATGGTTCTTAAAATCATCATTTAGCAAATTAATCATTTGTTTGATATTTTGCTTAGACTCAAAAGTTATTTGTTCGTATCATTCTTTAAATAATAAGTAAACATTTTTAGCGTTTTCTTTAAAAATAGCGTTTAAAAATGTAGCAAGTTTTTGCTTTTTATTTTTGATGTAAATAAATTCGCAATTATATAAAATTTTGATCATTGTTTCAGAACGTAGCGAATAATTAAAAAGCTTTAATACATTTTCATCAGTTATTACTTCATTGCGGATAAATGTGCTTAATTTAGCATCTTTTGGAAATAGTTTCAAAATAAAAATTAATTTTTCAAGCGTCAATGATGATAATGAAACATAATCCTCGCGTTTAGCGATATTATTTGTTGCATCATAATTTTCCAGCAGTTCTTTGGTTTCACGCTTAAATAAGGCAAAATATGGATTTTGAACGGTATTTTTTTTATCAAGTCAAGCGCGAAGAATATAAACAATATGATTAACATTATTGGGCAATGAAAATATTTTAGTAATTTTTTGTTCAATGCGGTTAAATTTATAATTCAATTTCTTTATTGAACAATTTTTAATACGTTTCAAATAACCTTGATTAAATGAATCAAAAATTAAATTGTTTTCATTGACATATGCAAATAATGTTCTTGCAATTTGTTTATATCCATTTTCAGTTGGATGAACATCAAAAAGGTTTTCACATAAAATATCAACATGTTTTTTTCAATATGAAAACGAAAAAACCTTCAAAAAATGGCATTTTCTATCAATGCAAGCATCACGTATTGTTTCATTTAAGTAAATATTTATTTGTTTAAATAAATCTTCGTAAACTACCGGGTTTATTTTCTTTAATGACTTCTCATATGAAGTTAAAAAAGGCATAAACGGTGGAATATATGAAAGCAAAATAATATTTGCTTCCGAGTTAATTTGCCTTATTTTAAGCATCATATTTTTATATTGCGTGCCAATTTTTTGGCCCAAGTCTCGTAATTTTTCGTAAAGCTTCTGTTTTAATTTTAATTGTTTATAAATATTGTGTTCGTTTAATATCTTATTAAACAAAGCAAACGAAAAAGAACTTTGAAATTCATTACCACCAATCGAAATAGAAATTAAATCACTTTTCTTAATTGCAGCACTTAACCTATTTGAATTAATTTCAAAATTTTCCTTTACGCTTAAATGACCTTCTAAACTTCAAACATTTTCTTGAATTTGAATATCAGCAAATTTTTCTATGTCCTTATTTATTTGAATAAGATTAATAAATTCTTGTGCAAAATCTTCCTTTTTATCAAGTAAATTAATTACATCATTAATACGCATTACTGATGATGCATAATTTTCATAATTAAAATTTTGCCAAAAATTACTGTAATTATTATGTTCGCAGTAATCTTTTAAAAGCAAAGTAAAATAATCGCCATAACTATAGCCCGAAGCTAGTTCATTGCCAATTTTAAATCCACAACTTCCACACCCTAATTTACTATTAAAACCTTGGGCAATGGAATCGCCGATTGAAAGAAAATTAAACGTTTTTTTATTCATAATCAATTATTATACAAATAAAATAAAACAATAATCTTAATTGAAATTATTGTGTTTCTATTTCAGTTGTTACATTGTGTTTTCAATTAGTTTTTCATGCCACTATTTCAAATAATAATCAACGCAATATATCAATTGAATAAAAAGCGAAATAAGCTAATTCTAAAGATAAAGCATGGCTGCTATTGTGTAATGGAATTACGATAGCAAACGCGATAACAATTAATCAAATGAATGAAATTCATTGTGCTGACAGCATAGTAAAGGATGCAACATTGTTTCTACCGCCTGCACGTGGTAAGGCAGCAGATGTATAAAACCAACACCAAACAGGATTGAATACTAAAAATGTTAGACATGATAGCAAAAAGGTTTTTCTAAAAGTAAATTTAGTAAATTCTTGAGCGTTTTTAACTCAAAGATCATATACGCTACTTTCGCCAATTTGCGGAATTTTACCGGTTAAATTAATTGTATCTACTATCTTTTTGTCTGACAAATTAGCTGGATCTAAAATGCCTAAAATGTAATCTTTTTTATCTTGACTATAAAGTAAATCTTTTACACCGTTAACCGTTCCTTTTGAAGTGTTTGGTGAATATGCAATTAAAAACACTATTCCTAGCATAATAGTTGACATTATTATTCCTGCGAGCGCATGAAATCCTTTTAATGCATGTGAATGTTTCTCTGCTTCTTCAAAATTGTTTTCACCCAATTTAGAAGCAACAAAATAAGAAACATTACTTGAACAAACGCTAGTAACGGCAGAAGCAATAGAGGAAAGGCTTTCAACTAATCCTAAAATAGTTACCCCACTTATTCCCATTCATTTTTGTCCGATGCCAGAGCCTACTTCAATATTTTCGGGAAAAGCCTTACTTCAAACAATCATTCTTAAGGGAATTGTTATCATTCCAACAATGGTAATTATCATAGCAAAACTACGCTTTAAAATCTGTTTTGCAATTTTTTTGGATATGTGAAATAGTTTAAAAAAGTTAATAAAAATATTTCGATCCTTAAAATAAGTTAATAGTGAATCAGATAACAAGCAAACTATTGCACTGATTATTGATCCAATTGCTGCATAATATGCATCTTTTTTAAAACCTAGCAAACAAATTGCATTTATAGAAGCGTTTACAATTAAAGTACTAAAAGCTGAGATAAAGGCAAGTTTTGAGTGCCCTGTTTCATTTAAAAGCATATTGGTATTAAAATTAAAAGAAGTAATTAATCATGATATTATAATTAATCATAGATAATTTTTTGCTTGAAACATCGTATTTGCATTTATGTTTTTATTTCCCACTAATTGAATCATTTGCTCGCCGGCTACTCAACACGGAATAGCAAAACAAAGTGAAATAATTAAATACATAATTATTCTTAAATTCATTATTTGCTTAACTTTATCATAATCTTTTTTGCCATAGTACTGACCCACAAACATTGCTGTTATTCCTTGAATGGCAAAAAACACCGTATACATTATTCCGGTGTAAGTATTAGCATAAGTTAATGCATCAATACCACCAGTTATGTTGGTAACCATAAAATTGTCTAAAAATCCATTAAGGCAAAAAAGAATTTCGCCGATTATAATCGGAATAGTTTTAGCAAAATATAGTTTTCAATCAACTTTATTTTGAGGAAAGATGCGTCTAAATATATTTGAATGTGCCTGTTTAATCATAAGCAAACACCTCATCTTTCTATTTTATAAAGACCAAATTTTTTCTTTAATTTCTTTTATTGTTAATTTATCATCTAATTTTAAATTTTTTATTTGCTTTATTAATTCACGTTTATATGAAAGTTCTTTTAGCAAAGTATTAGTTTCATCGGGATGATTTACTATATATAGCATTTTGTGAACATCATCTCGCGAATATTTTTGTAATTCTCGTAAAAGCGTTTTAGCATCAAGTTCGATTAAAAATTTTTTACGCTTATCATTTGCTCGTAAATCTTTGAGGGAATTTGTATAAAGCCAATAACCGGCAAATGATGCAATTGCACCATTACGGTCTTGAAGCGCATTTTTCAAATACTCATCATTACTTTTATCTAACATACGCTTAATTTTAGAAAAATAAGGCTTTTCGAAAAATTTTCCCGTTAATTTTGAAAGTGAAACAGTTTCATTGGTTATTAAAGCTTTTACGTCATTATTAGGGAATAATTTTTTAATACATTTGTGTTCCAAAACGGGATTATGACCCACAAAAACAATATCTTTTAAACTGAGTTTAGGATTGATTCTACTAATGTCTCTTAAAATACATTTTTTGATTGTATTTCACATTGATCCCAAATTATTATGCTTTTTAAAATCCATTATAAAAGTTGCTGATTCAAATTGATTTTTAGTGTTTAAAAGTCCTAGCGTATAAGCATAGGGTGTTCCACTAGGAATGTTTATTAAACGAGCAAAAGGGTTAGTTATTGCTTCAAAATCAATATAAACACTATTTAAATTCATATTTATAATTATATAGAATTTAAGGTTTACAAATCGCTAAATTTTCAACAGGTAACTTTGGTAAATTAAAATCTTTCGCACAAGCTTATTAAATAATTACTTTAAACGTAAATTTTTATAACTAAGAGCAATAATTTATAAAAAATCGCTAACATTAACAACTATTTAAAAAATATTAGTTTAGAAAATATTAAAATTATATTGTCTAGTTTAGATAATTTTTACTTATCTAATCAAATTTAGACATATTTATCAATATTTATTATTTTTATTGAAAGGAAAATAAAGTGACTAAAAAATCAAAAATTATTTTAGGTGCATTTGGTGGTGGAGCGCTTCTTGCTGCCGGAATTCCACTTGTTGCATATGGAATTCAACAAGGTGCTTACCAAGGTCGTGTTTCTCAAATTGCTAAAAATTATAATGATGAACTAGCAAAATTAAATGAAGCACAAAAAGCTGAAGATGTTGCATATTCAAAAACTGTTGACGGTGCTAAAAAATTATGAGACCAAGCTAAAGCTGAACAAAAAAGAGTTGAAGCTGATCCTGCAGCAACAGCTGAAGATAAAGAAAAAGCAAAGAAAGCTTTCGAAGATGCTAACGAAAATTTAAAAGATGCTAGAGCAAAAGAAGCAGAATATACAAAAAAATACGAAGAAACCAAAAAGAAAACAGCTGAATTAACTGAAAAAATTAATGAATCACAAGAATTTGCTGCAACACACGGCAATGGAAAAAAGAATTCAAAAATTTTTGCTATAGTAGCTGATTATATTGCTCGTATTAAAAAAGAATCTGAAGACAATAAAGCTGAAGAACTTGCAGGTGTTAATGAAAATTACCCTAGTGCAGAAGATACAAAGAAAATTTCCGCTTACTATGACAAATATATCACAGCTTTAAACTCAATCAAAAGAGAAAACTTAACAGATGTGACTCTTGCATGAGCAGAAGGATTAGCATACGATTGACAAATTATTAAAAGTAACTATACTTCAGGAGGACGTTTCTTATTAAGTTCATATGCTTGAGGAACAGGATATGCTTATCCAGCTAACTCATTCTATAACACTTTAAAACTTGCTGCAAGTGATTCTGTAAATGCATTAAAAAATTTAAAAGAAGCAGTTGAACACAAAATTACTCTTTCTAAAGTTGTTATTAAAAATAATGTTAAGAATATTTTACAAAATCATTATTCAAAATACTTAAATGAATTTGCTAATGGCACTGATCAAGAAATATCTGTTGTTGATTTAATCAATAAAGCACCTGAAAGCGCTATGAGAGAATTCCACTTATACTATGCAAATGAATACTATAAAGCATCTGATCACGGATTTGGTGAAAATCTAGATGAGTTAAAATTATTTAAAAGCAATAAATTAAAAGAAGTGGAAAATACTATTACCGTTGGAACTAAAACAATTTATGGATTAGGTTTTACCCAAAAAGATTTAGACGCTGAAAATGTTGGTCTTGTTGGAATTAAAGGTGATGAAGAAAACCCTGGTTCAAAAATTTATGATGCTATTTTAAAAATGGCAACTACAAGCAACGATACTCCTAACGAAGTATATAAATCAGGATATGAAACTTCTAAAACAGCAGCAAAAAATATGAAAATTGTTGCTGAAATGACAGCAGAATTAATTGCTGGACCAGAAGGCGAATGAAAACCTAAATTTAAATATGATGAAGATGGAATTGGTTCGAAAGAAGCAACAGAAATTGAAGTGGTTATTCGTGATGAAAAAGGCGATATTAATTTAAAAAACTTCTTCAAATGATTAAATCAAGAAGAATTTTTCTTCGGTCGTGAAGATAAATCATATTACACAAGTGAAAAAACTGCTGAACTTGACAAATTAACTACTGTAGTTAAACATTTAAATGAAAAAGGATATTCAAGTTTAAAAGGCTCGAATGCAAAATATGGTTCAATAACTGACAATCAATTTTACTATGGTGCTTTAGAAGCATTTAAAAATTATCAACAATTTATGGACCAAACAAGAGACCATGGACTTTCTTTCTTTGCTGAAAAAGTATTACCTTACGGTCCACAAACATATGAATATGCTGACAGATATGATGAGGGAGTTGGAGCATACAGTGGCAGTGCAGCAGCATTTATCTTTAACTGTGATCCTTACTTCTCATTGCCAAAATGATCAGTAACATCATTTGCTAACCATGAAGGAATTATGGGACACCATAACCAAATTTACTATGCAAAACAATTCTTAGCAAAACAAGACGGTAGAACATTAGGCAATATTTTTGACTATACTTCATACGCTGAAGGATGAGCTCTATTTATGGAATGATTTGGAATCGAATCAGGATGATACGGAAATCCAGATTATGAAAATGATGATTACTACGCTGCACCAACCGATTTCTCAAATTCAAAAGGTATTACCAGTTTTGTAAATGTTAAAGAAGCGGACAAAGTAACAGATGAAATGGTTGCAAAAATGAAAGAATTACACGGCGGAGTATATTGAAAATTAGTAGATTCAAAAATTGCTTCAAAAGATGATAAAGAACATACATTAAGAGCAACCAAATTGGCAAACATGCTACAATACTTTGGTGCATTAAACGAAGCACAATTACGTAACATGCGTAGAGCAGTAGATACCGCCTACCACGGTTCAGGTGTTGAAGGAAATGATGATCTTAAATCAGGTGCATCAATTAACCAAGTAAGACAATTCATGAAAGCAAATTCAGCTTTAGGTATTGGCGATATCGAATCTGAATCAAGACGTTACTTAAATTGTGTAGGACAAGCAACATCATATAACGCTGGTAAAGAAATTATGCTAAGACTATATGACAGAGTACGTAATCACTTTGGTTTATCACGTAAAGAATTTGTTGAAGCCACAAAAAATATTAAGAGAATTGATGGTACTACAACCGAAAATGCTCAACACGGCTACATCAAAGAATTCTTTGACATTCTTCTAAAGAACGGTGGATTACCAATGGGAGCTTTAGAAAAAGTTGTTGAAAAAGCTTTTAATTTAAAATAATAAATTATTTTAAGTCAAATAATAAAAGGAACTATATGTTTATAGCTCCTTTTATTTATATTCAATTTCGATAATATTATCAAAAGTAAGTGATTCAATTTGATTTTCTTGATTTATTTTTATAAAGGCATTCATCTGCGCTTTTTTAATTTCATAATTACTAATATTTTTTGCTTTAATTTGTTCATTTATCTTCTTAAAAAAATATAAAGTTGAATAACCAAAATAATTTTCCTTTATATCGTAGTAGTATATGTTTGAATCTTTTTTGTAAAAATAAGTTAACGAAATATTTAATTTGTCAATAGATTTAATAAATGAGTCAATAGTTTTTTTATCTTTTCTAGTTTTTCCTTCGTTAAATTTATCAAAAACAGAAAGCAAATCTAAGCGATAGACTTCTTCGTTAAGATTTTGTGCAATACTTTTTGTTTTTTGTTCCTTTAATTTTAAGGTGTTTTCAACAAATTTTTGAAAATCGTGACCATCGTCAAAAAACTTAAGGTCGATTGTGCTTTTAATTCCATTATTGGCAACATTCTCGTTCTTTTCGCGAATTTCCCGTGGGTTTTCAGCCATTATTTCTTTGCCTGAGGCATTTGTTTGTTTAATTATTAGCTTCTTATTTTTAGTTATAGAATCAGTTTCTTCTTTAATTTCGAAGTTAGACTTTTCGTCAGTGAAATATTTTTTTCGTTTGATGTTTGCCTTTTTATTTAAAGCTAATGGAATAGCAACTGCACAAACCAAAGGAATGCCGACACCGAGAAACATACCAATAGTCTTAAGAATCTTTTTGATTTTTTGTGATTTTTCGCTCATTTTTACTCCTTATATTCTTTCCATAATTCCATAATACGTGTAATATTTATACCTGCTTCAACATAATCACCATTTAATATGCGATTGTATAAATAACTCGTAAAATGAATAATAATGCGATACTTATAAAAATCTTTAGGTTGAGGAATATCATACGCCTTTCAAAAAACATTTTCAATATTTTTAGCTATATGAGTATTTTCAAACATAAATGCAATATCTAAAAAGCGACAATTACGATATGCGATAGCTCAGTCAATGATATAAAGATTTAATTTGTCTGTAAAGAAAATATTATCAAGATTTAAATTATTATGGCAATTAGCATCAGGTTTAATTTCTTTAATTCATTGATATATTTCATCAATCATTTTTTTATCTTGAATATCTTCATATAAAATTTTTTTATCAATAGTTTGCAAATATCAATCAATTTTAGTTCGCAAAATATAACTTGGAAATTTTTTATCTGAATCGTGATAAGTACGCATAGCTTTAGCCAAAACTTTAATTTGGCGTGCATTTATTTCGGTTGTAGGTTTGCAATTTAATCAACGTCAAATAATTCGATCATTGTCTTCATATACGCAAATAGGGACAAAGTAGAAATCTTGCACAATCTTTGTATCTAAACGATTATCGAATTGATTATGAAATTTTTGAACAATAAAACGATTAGGAATTGAAAAATCTTTATTATTATATTGGCTAAGCGATTCGCTTAACATATTATTTGGTGCTTTTATATTTGCATAAGTTTGTTTATATGAGGTTTCATTAAAAATACGAAGCATATAAGCAAAGTCATCAAATTTCTCTTCATCTAAATTAAAAAAATCAATAATAAGTTTTTTTTCAACACCTAAAAACAAATATAATGAAACAGGATCAACATATCGAGAGTTTAACGCCGCAAATTCAAAATCGACTAGTTTAATAAAGCCGTATTTATTAACTAGTATATTTTGTCGTTTTAAATTATTGTGACTTAAAACCAATTCGTCGTTTTCATATTTTTTTACTAGATGTAAATATTTTTTGTCTTTTATATCATATTTAAGCCAATTAAACTTTGTTACATTAACTAAAATATTTTGAAAATTTCGAATACAGTTTAATATAGCGTTTGAAATTTTCGCGTCTATTTTAATTTTAAATAAATCTACTCCTGGGAATCACTTTTTAACAATTATGCCATCTTTAACATATAAATAGTCTTTAAAGGTGCTAACTACTTTAGTTTCATTACTATGGTCAATTTTGATAATGTTTTTAGGGACTCTAATTTGCACTCAAGTACTTTCTAATTTACCAATATAACTTTTATTGTGAAAATCTTCATAATAAAAGCGAATGTGCGAAAATTTTTCAAACACATTCATACCAAAATTATTTTTTATTAATTCATAAACTTCAAAAATTTCGGTGTTTTTTTTACGCTGGTTACTTTGTTGTACAGAGAAATTTTTTTTATTTGGCATATTAATTTCAATAAATAAATGACTATATTTTATATTTGTCTAAATATAATTTCATGTATTTATCCACCCTCCCCACATACATTTTGTCATCAATTGGCATTATTTCATGTGCCTCATTTCATAAAATAAATAAAGCATTAACTATTATTTTATGCACTAGTAAATATTTTTCTTCAAAGTCGTCGCCATAGGCTTCAAGAAAAATTTTTTCTTGGTTAGCGTTTAAATTGCTTGATTCAATAAAGTAAGCTAAGTCAAAGTGCACATCACCCATTGTTGCGTATTCTCAATCTGTCAAAATAATTTTCTTGTCAGTTTGAATAAAATTAAACAATCATAAATCATTGTGTACAGGGGCAGAAGTATCAATATTTTTAATAAATAGATTTAACTTTTTATAGTATTTATCTAAAACTGGAATTTTTCTATTTAGTGACGACATTTTTTCGCGGTAAATTTTAAATCTTCGCGCAATTTGATTTTCTTTTGCAAATTTTAATTTTGAATTATGCAAAGTAATTAGCATCCTGCCAATTTCTTTCAGTTGATTTTCAGTAATCAAATTAGGCAAAATGGCTTTGCCGGAAATTCAATCTGTTTTTAATGTGTTATTATCTTCATATATTAATTTGGGCACAAAATTTAGCTTATTTACAATTTCATATGGCGTTTTATGATTAAACGAATCAAAATGTTTTACTTTGACAAATGAATTATCATTATCATCAAAAAAAGTCTCGTTTGTAAAACCTTGATTTTCTAATTTTTTCATTTTTTTAACTAAAAATCAATATTAGAAGCATATTTTGCGTTTTCCTGAATAAAATCATGGCGAGGTTCGATTTCTTCACCCATTAATGTTGAAAATACAGTATCGCAAATAGCTATATCATCAATTTGAACTTGAAGCATTTTTCGTGTTTCTGGGTCCATAGTTGTTTCTCATAATTGTTCTGGATCCATTTCTCCAAGACCTTTATAACGTTGGATACCAACGTTTTTTTTGTCATCTAATCTAGATAAAATTTCTTCTTTTTGTGCGTCATTATAAGCATAATTTACCGTTTTGCCGCTAGTAATTTTATAAAGTGGAGGTTGTGCAATGTATACAAAACCATATTCGATTAAAGGCCTCATGTAACGATAGAAGAATGTTAATAAAAGCGTTGTAATGTGCGCGCCATCAACGTCGGCATCAGTCATAATAATTATCTTGTGATATTTTAATTTATTAATATTAAATTCTTCGCTAATACCTGTTCCTAAAGCATGAATCATTGTTGCAATTTCTTTATTTGCTAAGACTGTAGTAAACGCATTTTTTTCAGCATTAATTACTTTACCACGTAATGGCAAAATTGCTTGAATAGCACGATTACGACCCATCTTTGCTGAGCCACCGGCTGAATTACCTTCGACAATGAATAGTTCTCTTACCTCAGCGTTTTTAGAAGAACAATCAGCAAGTTTTCCAGGTAAATTACCTATATCAAGGCCATCTTTTTTTCTAGAAGCTTCTCGAGCTGCATTAGCAGCTAATCTTGAACGTTGTGTTAATAAACATTTTTCGATAATTGCTTTAGCAACTTCGGGGTTTTCGCCCATGTATTTTTCTAATTGAATTGAAATAACTTTATTGGTTGCAATTCGCGCATCCTTATTTTCAAGTTTTCCTTTTGTTTGTCCTTCAAAAATTGGGTCAGTATGCTTTATTGAAATAATCGCAACAAGTCCGTCTTTAACATCCTCACGAGAAATTTTTTCAGTGTTATTTTTGTATAGTTTATTTTCTTCTGCATATTTATGATAAATTCTTGTTAGCGCATCATAAAAACCTTGTTCATGTGTTCCACCGTCACCAGTTTGAATATTGTTTGCATATGATACAACGTTAGAGGTAAATGTTTCATTGTATTGCATTGCAATTTCCACAATAACATCATTTGCGCCTTCTATTTTATCTTTAAAATCGCCTTCAGCATATATAACTTCAGGATTAATTAATTTTTTGCCCTTATTAAGTTCATTAACATAATCAATTAATCCACCATCAAAATGGAAAGTTTTGCTTGTGTTATTTATGTTATTTTTAATATTTAAAATTAAACCCTTATTTAAATAGGCAATTTGTTTTGAGTGATCAAGAATTGTTCCATAATCGAAATCTAGCTTATCCATAATTGTGAAATCAGGATGGAATTTAATTTTTGTTCCGGTTTCGCCATTTTTAACTTCGCCAATCACTTCTAAAGGTTTTTCGCTATGACCACCATTTAAAAATTTTTGATAATATAGTTTGCCATCACGTTTTACTCAAACTTCAAATTTATCGCTTAAAGCATTCACAACCGATGCGCCAACGCCATGAAGCCCACCAGAGACTTTATAGTTACTACCATCAAATTTACCGCCGGCATGTAAAACAGTTAAAATTGTTTCAACAGCAGATTTATGTGTTTTGGGGTGTATATCCACTGGCATTCCTCTTCCATTATCGACAATCTCAATTACGTTATCAGAATGTAAAATAATATCGATTTTAGAAGCATAGCCCGCCATTGCCTCATCAACGGAATTATCAACTATTTCTCATATTAAATGGTGAAGCCCTCTAAATCCAATAGAACCAATGTACATTCCTGGTCTTTTTCTAACTGCTTCCAGCCCTTCTAAGACTTGGATATTACTTGCTTCGTATTTTTTGGTTTCATCTACTTTATCCATAGTTACCTCTATTCAATGTATTAATATATAAATATATTAATAATTATACTAAAATGTTATATATTTTGTAAAGTTGTTAATTTTCCAAAAGTAAATTAAATAATAATGTTAGTCATTTCAAAATTCACTTCTATATTATTAATTTTATTTTCTTCTTCATACTCATCCAAAATAAAATAACCTTTTTTGAAAACATAATTTAATGAAAGGAAAATATAATTTTTTGTATTTGGCTTATTTTCAGAAAAAATTTCTTTTTTCACTCTAAACTCTTTTGTTAATTCATTATAAAGACTATTATTTGTTTTCATTTCAGAATGAGAAAACAAAAAACAAGATTTTACTTGAATAAACTTGCTTAAATATGAATTAAAATCATCGAGTATTTTCTTTTAATCACAAATAAGTATCTAAATTTTCGAGTTTTATCCGGTCAAAAAGAGTTGAAAATTAGTAGTTCATCATCATCTGATATTTGTCTATTATTTACAGATTTAAATACATCCCCCCCTAAATTAAAATATTTTTTTGCGTAGTTACTTAATTTTGTTATTATGCTATTAAAAATAAAGTCTTCTGTTTCAAATATTTTCCTTTTTGGTTTTCTTGGGAATTGTGTAGCCACAATCGCCGCGATGGAACCTGCAATAGCTAATGTAAAACCAATTGCAACAACAGGGACACCCACAAAAATTCCATAGTTTAAACTTTTTTCTTCATTTATAGACCTTTCCTTATATGATATTACTTGTTTTTAGTAAATCGTCTAATTGCTTTTTTATATAGATCTTGTTACAATAAAAGCCTAGAAATTTGCATATTTAATAAATCAATATTAATAACAAAAACGATTTTCTTGATTTGTTTTTCTTACTAAAATAAAAACCAAGAGCTTTTGGCTCTATCGGTTAATATTATTAGAAGTTCATATTACTTAATGAAGAGGTGTCAACATCTTCGCGTTCTTTTTCGCTAGCAATAAATAATGGTTGGTTGTATGCACCGATTTTTTTTGCCACACAGTTAGTTCAAAAACTATAAATTTCACTGTTGAATGAGTTAACTTTCATGTTGTAAATTCTAATAGTTGCATAAATTTCATCTTCTTGCATTGCGATTTCAGTATTAAATTGTAAAAACAAGCTACTTGCTTTTAAATCTGGATATTGTTCAAATTGAACATTAATACCTCTTTGTATTACATCTAATTTATTGCGTAAAGTTGCGGTATCTTCTTCGTTTTCTAATTTAACTAATTGCGAACGCAATTTAGCAACCTCGGTTAAGGTTTTATTTTCAAAATTTGCATAACCCTTAACTGTATCAAGTTGTTTTAATAGGGTTGCGCGTCTTTTCTTTTCGGCAGCTTGAATGACAGATGACGCTTGTTGAATTTCATTCATTTTGCGCATTAGCATATTTTTCCTTGATAAATATGCAAAATAGAAAATCCCTAATGTGATTATGTAAAGCAAAATATATAGAAATTTCTCACCTTTAGTTGGTTCAGGATGTTTTATGGAATTATCAACATTTGGTTTAAAGCCTTCTTTTTCTTGTTGTGTTCTTGTGTCAAATAACATTTTTATTCCTCCTTATTTATTAAATTATACTATTTCTTGCTAAATTAAAGTTTGTAATGCTTGATTAAGCTTGTCAAAAATATCAAATAATTCTGGTGAATCCGGAGTATTAAAATGGATTGAAAAACCCAAGTTATTTACTAAAATTGATGCCCGCGTTTTTAAAATTGGTAATAATTCGTATAATTTGACAATTTTGAGAATTATTTTTTTGGCTTCATTTAAATTTTCTGTTGCATAAATATTAACTGAAATCATATTTTCTTGCATCAATTTAACTAATGCCTCATCTTTAATGGTTTCACTAGAGTAGCACAAGTTTTTGTAATCGTGTGCATAAATCTCAGACTTGTCACTATTCAATTTTATGTCAGTTGTATAAATAGTCATTTTTGCTTCTTTGAAAGGATAGTAGCGGACATACGAAACCGGCACAAAATGACCTTGAGTAAATACTTCATCAACTTCATTAACGCCATAATATGAAGATAATGTAAAATTGATTTGATTAATATATTGGCCCTTTATTTCCTTATCATATGTTAATACTGGTGGTTTGTCTGGGATTCTAGTTATCAAAGAAAAGTATTGATTAGCGGTTACTTTATTTCATCAATACAAAATGTTATTATTATATTTTTTTGAAACAATTTTTAAATCCTTATATTCTGAAATATAACCTGTACCATATTCTTCATATTTTTCCGAAGCAATATATTTATTTAAATATGCTTTAGTAATACTAAAAATTGTTGGTTCAATTGCACATTTGATCTGTGCAAATATCGCATTATTTATATCATTAATTTCATTAGTTTTGTCAAAATCAATAAATGAAGAAAGTCAGTTATGTATTGTTGAAAAAATTAAATCACTATAGTCTAAATTCCAATAACTGTACATTTGATGGCAAATTTTATGCAATCGATTATTTTGCAATTTATTTTCTTGCGCATATTTTGCATATTTAATGTAGTTTTCTTGAACTAACGGTTGAAAGTAAACAAAGAATTTATATTTATCGGTATAGCTTATTCCATAATATTTATGAAATTCTGGGTTTTCTAAAACAATTGCTCCAGTTTTAAGTGCTTTTTGATAAGCTTTTTCAGACATGGTTTTGCCGTCTTCTTTAAAAGAAAAATTTGCTAGATAATTCGTTAATATTAACATTGCATTTTTTTCATCAATAAAAGGCGTGGGCTCCGAGTGTTCGGCGGTGATTGTTTCAGTTACATATGAATCACCAACTTTATGATCAATTGAAATACTTCCGTATGTAATAATATTTTTAATTGTTAAAGTTGAATATAAAACAATGTAAAAATAAGAATTACGAATATCATATTTGTTTATTGAATTAAAACATGCAAAATTTTCGGCATTTCAAAATAGGGACAATTCATTAAAATCAAAATTATTAACAGAATTTAACTCGAAATCTGAAAGCAAAAAATTAATTATTTCACTTAGTGAATATTTTGAATAAATTGATAAAAGAATTTTATTGTTTTCTCTTATTTTTTCGGCAATTAAGTTTTTATTGTGATTGTGAAAAGAATTAAATTCCTTTATTACTTTTCGGTTCTTTTTGTATCGACCTAGCAAAAATAACCCTATGATAAAAAAACAGCCAAAAATAATTAATCCGTTTGCTGCTTTTTTTCTAGAAATTTTATCTTGTTTTTTTCTTTCTCTAATTGCAAAATTAAGATCATTAATTGTATCTTTGTTAACCTCTATGGTTTTAAGTTTTTTCTTTTCTTTTTCAGTAAAAAATTTTTCATCAATTATTTTTTTAAATTTACTTGGCAATTGTTGCGTAATTGATTCATAAAAGTATTTGATGGGGTCACGAAAAATATTGTTCATATTCAACTTAGCGGCGCTATCATTTTTAACATCTTTTTTTACGGGTTGTTTTTTATTGTTCATGTTTTAATTATAGTTCAATAAATAAAAAATACTGTTACCAGTATTCTAAAAGAAATCATTTTCGTTTTCTGCGATTGAAAATTTTGAGTTTTTGTCTTCTTTTTTGCTATTTTCTTCAAATTCATTTTCGCCAAAAGGATCAAAGCTTTCGTCGTTAGCTTCTATCTTTTGGGTATTATTATTTTCTAAGGGTTGTTTTAAATCAAATGTACCGGTGTCGCCAAAAGGATTGGTATCAATTTCAATATTTTTTATATTTTCTAAATTTTCTTCCTTATTTGTGACTGATATATTTTGTGTTTTATTAATAGTTAATTCATTAAAATCATCTAAATCATTTACTAAAGGTTTCGCGTAAATTGATTCATTATTAATCGAAGTCTTTTTTGAATTTAATTCGTTTATTTTGTTAATTATTTGGCCACTTAAATTTGCGGTTTTATTTGGCTTTTTAAATGACGTTTGTTCGAACATTACGTTATTTGATTTATTAGTTGAATTTTCTATTTTTGGGTTAGAAAATTGTTTTTTTCAAAAGACTAATTTTAAAAATGCTTTATTTTTTACAAAAAATAGTGAACTTATCAAAGCAAAAATAATTATTGAAATAATAAAACCAATTGCTAGGCCTGCCTTGCCACCAATAAATGAAAATATTCCAAAAAAGAAAGTGCCAATTATTCCTGGTGTGTTTAGATTAGGGAGTAAATAATTTTTGTTTTGAATTCCATTACTACTAAAATGATCAAATCAATTTTTATAAATTACTGAAAATGAATTTTTCGAATTAAAAGAAGTGCCATAAAGCGAAATAGTATAAAATATCATACTCCCCAAAATAATTCAAGCGATATATCATAGTGCTAGTTTGATTAAGTGAAAGTGAAAAATTCCGACTGAAAATCCACTTTCTAATTTAAATAATTTAAAAAGCGATAGCGTAAAAACAAACCCATAAAATAAAATTGAAAAAAGCCCAAACAATATGTTTGTTGTATAAGCGTGAATTGTTGTTATTCCACGTACGTTAATAAAAGAAATTGTGGCAAAAAATATTGTTACTAAAAGAATAATAGTTCATAAAGTTACATAATCTCTAGTAAAAAAATAATTTTTTTGCTTTTTTATTCTTTTTTCTTTTAACAAAATTGTTTGGCTAGTTTCATTCATTTTGTCTCCCTCCAATTAAATTTCATATAGGGTAATAACAGTCATTGGTTCTTTATCAATTGCTTTTGCAATTTTCCGTTTAATTGATTTTCTTAATTTTTCTTTAATTTCTTTTAAATCAATTTCGTTTGGTTTCTTATCGTCAAATTCTTTGTAAAACAAATCGTTAATAATTTTATATATTGTTTCTTTATTTTCTTTTGTAATTATCCCATAAGATGAAATTTGTAATTCATTAATTGGAGTTTTTTTCTTATAATCCACTAAAGAGCTAATCGTAATAATACCATCTCTTGCAAGACTTTCACGTTCATTTATTACTTCATGCGAGATATCGCCGATGCCAAGCCCGTCAATAACAACATCGCCAACCGTTCTAATACTATGTTTTTGGCTAATTAATTCACCATTTTCAAATTCGGCAATTTTTCCGTTTTGCAAAACTAAACAATTATTTAAATTCATGCCTGCTTCTCTAGCTACGTGTGTTGCGACAACTAAATAGCGATATAGACCTTGAATTGGAATGTAATATTTAGGCTTTAACATTTTAATAATATTGCGAATATCTTCCTTTGCAGGATTACATGGATAGTATTGATCCGATCCTAATTCAATTAAATTCGAAGTGTTTCTGGCAATTTCATCCAGTGTTAAAGCATAATTTACTTCTAACCCATTCACTGGAGGGGCTACGACAATCACTGCATCATTATTTTTTAACTTCAAATAAACATCATTATTTGATGCTATTCTAATAAATCTTAAATATAAACGCTCAATAGCGCCTGTTACTAATATAACCGCGTTTTTAACATCATTAGCTAAACGATAATCAATAAATTCTGGTCATTGCAGTTCCGGATTAATTTTGGCAACTAGATTTATTAATTGCGAATAAGTGCGGCCATAGGTAATAACTGGCCGATGATAACGTTTTGCCAAAATTAAAATTTCATGTGCAGTTATCATGTCTTCATCATATAAACCAACAATAATTCGACTATCTTCAGTTGTTTCCTTAAATTTATATTCAATTTTCTTTGAAATTCAAAGTTTTTCAATACTTTTGCCGCTATATGCGCTAAGTCCTGAATCCATTATTAATGTCTCTAAAGGTTTTCCATTATTGATTATTTTTTTGATATTTTCAAAATCTGTTTTACCATATGGGCCCAAATCCCCATCAACAAAGTTAACCATAAACAAAATATTGCCTTTTTCGTATTCAAAATTAAAACCTAATTGCCCGGGTAAACCCCCGGCTAAATCAAAAGGTGTAACCTTAGCAAATTCAAAGTCAATTGTTGAATTAATGGTTTTAATTTCGTAATGACTATTTTCAATATTATATTTTGAAATTCTATCTAGTAAAACAATTTTATTAAATGCGCTAGTGTAAATTTTAAGGTTTTTGATTTTCATTAGTAATCAAGGAATTGCCGAAAAGGTTGCGTTATGCACATCAGTAACAAAAAGACCAACAATATCTTTTTGTCTCTTTTCAAGATATTCATAGTTGCAAATTAAAGTATCAATTCCATTATGTGAATTAATAGGAACTTTTGTTCCTGAGTTTATTATAAAAATCTTATTTTTTATTTCTAGAACATAGGCATTTTTACCGTTTTCATCCAATCCGCCCAATGCAAAAAAGTTGATTTTATTCATAATCCTCCATTATTTTCTTGAAAATTAAAGTTTTAAATATGTTTTATTTTATCAATAAAGTTACAAAAAAAGGTAATTTAGCAAAAAACTTCTACTAATATATTTAAAAAATTAAAAACTATATAATTTTAATGTTATGGAACTAAAAAAATATATTAGAACGATTGAAAATTTTCCAATTGAAGGCGTTAAGTTTAAAGACATTTCGTTGCTCTTGGCAAATGGTGAGGCCCTGCATGAAGCCATTGAACAAATGGCTAAATTAGCCCAAAACGCGGATATTATTGTAGGCCCCGATGCTCGCGGATTTTTATTTGGCACGCCCGTTGCAGCCAAATTATCTAAACCATTTATTATGGTAAGAAAAAAGGGCAAATTACCCGGGGAAGTTATTAGCTGTGATTATGGACTTGAATATGGTAGAAATATTTTAGAAATTCAAAAGGGTTTAGTTAAACCGGGGCAAAAGGCAGTAATTATTGATGATGTTTTGGCAACCGGTGGAACTCTTGAAGCTATAACCGAATTGCTAAAAGATCAAGGCGTAGAAATTTTGCGAATTATTGTATTAATGGAATTAGATGGTTTTGATGCTCGTAAACGTTTACCATTTGATATTAAAAGTTTAATTTACGTTAATGAAAATGAAAGCGAATAACTATGACAAAATTGAAAAAATATAACTCATATCAAGAAATAGAAGAAAAATATCGCTTCGATTTAGAAGATATTTTAAATGGTAAAAGTTATGAAAAACTTGAAGATGAATATTTTAAGTTATTTGACAAAATAATTGAAATAAAGGATAGTAAATACGAATCCTTGCAAAATTATCAAAACTACCTAAAGTTAGCCAATCAAATGCAAATTTTAAGCAATAAAATTAGTAATTATTTATCAAACACTTTGAATACCAACATTGTAGATACTGAAATAAATAAAAAAATTGCTGTTTTTGAATCTAGAGCGGCCGAATATACCAAACGAAACGGTTCCGAAAGCAATCGTATCGCTAAAAATCGTAAATTAATTGAAAAATGATTAGACGAACCCGCTTTAAAAAATGTGCGAAAAGATTTAATTGCAATTTTAGAAAACCTAGATCATAAATTAGATGATTCGGTCGAAACTTTTATAAATGCTACCGCTAATGGAGATCCAAATCCTGAAGAGATTTTCTCAATTTTAACAGATAGTGAAATCGATTTTGGTTATGCAATTTCTAAAAAAGGTACAAAACATAAAATAACAGAAGCAACTAGAATTTCGTTGCTTAAAAGCGCTGACGAATCTATCAGAAAATCAACTTATTTTAATTATCCAAATGCCTTTGTGGTACATAAGCAATCGCTTGCAAAATTGTTATATCAACACATTAAGGAAATTTCTGTTCAAGCTCTATATCGAAAATATCCTTCTTCATTAGATTCAATACTATCAGCTGATCACGTTGATAAAAAATTGCTTGAAGTAATTTACAATTCTGTACAAGAAAATATGCCTATTTTTCGTAGATATTTTCAAGCAAAATCTCGCTTCTATAAAGCAAAATTTAATAAAAAAATGCAAAAATGAGATGCGGCGGTTGATTTAGTAAAAATTAAATCTAATTATTCTATTGAAGACGCACAAAAAATTTTATCTGAAATAACAAAAGTTATGCCAGGCGAATATCATGATATAGTTACCCAAGCAATAAAAGAGCGTTGAGTTGATTATATTAACGTTCCTTCAAAACGAAGTGGTGCATATTCAATTGGAGAGTCATACGGGTTAAATAAAATATATATATTAATGAATTTTGACGGAACATTAAATTCTGTTAACACATTATGTCATGAAATGGGACATTCAATGCATTCATATTTTTCAAATAAAACCCAACCGATTGAGAGAAGCCAATATCCAATTTTTCTTGCTGAAATTGCGTCAATATTTAATGAACTATTATTAAATGATTATTTAATAACTAATGCTAAATCTGATAAAGAAAAATTTTATTTAATTAATGAAAGTATCAATGATTTTATTGGCACAGTTTTACGTCAAACACAATGATCAAATTTCGAATTTGAACTATATGAAGCGATTGATAAAAACTTACCTGTTAATACATATGAAGCGATTGAAGAAATATATGTCAATAATGCTAAAAAATATTCATTTAAATCTGCCTCAGAAAAGATTGGAAACCCGCTAAACGTATATTCTGTTATGGTTCCACACTTTTATTATTATTTCTATGTATATAAATATGCGCTTGGATATATAGTGGCAAACGTTTTTTTTCAAAAATACAAAACCGAAGGAAAAGTTGCCTTAGAAAATTATTTGAACAAATTTTTAAGCGCTGGTGATAAAAATTGGCCTACTGAAATTCTAAAGGAAGCTGGTGTTGATATATATTCAAAAGATATTTATAATAAGGCTTTTAAAATCTTAAATGAGAAAGTTTCTTATTACATTCAATTAGGTAAAAAAATCTTTAAAAAATAATTTTAAATGCGTAACTAAGGTTGCGCTTTTTTTATTAAAAAAAAAAAAAAAAAAACGAGGAAACTAATCCTCGTTTAAGTATTAATTTTATTATGCTAGTTTTGGCTCAACTTTAGTTTTGAAGAATTTTGTTTTTTGGAAGTAATGAACAAATACATGTTGTAGTATCGTTCATATTGCACCAAAAATTCAATAAATTTGAAGACCAGCACTAAATAGAACGCCAAAGCCAATAAATACTAGTGAAATAATGTTAAATTTGCGACGCTCCTTTTTCATTGCTTCTTGTTGATATGCATCAGCGCGCAATGATTTTTTACGCTTATATTTCAATATTTTAGGCATGTATTGCGCGAGCGCTTGCATGCCCAATGAGAAAATTATTATTGGTAAGTATATGTATTCTTTATTAGAGAAGACTCTTGTCATAGAAGTTGCTGAAAGTTGAATTCCATATCAAGTAGCTTGTTTAATTTCCGGCGAAGTCGAAATGATCCTAAACACAACAATCAAAATTGGTAACGTAATAAATAAGCTCACCATCTGGCCTCACGGCGAAATTTTCTCTTTTTTGTAAAGTTCTTGAATCTCCATTTGCTTACGTTGCATCATTTGCTTGTCGCCTTTATATGCGGCATACTTAGCTTCAATTTTGGCTTTCTTTTGATTAAATTCATCCATTTTCGCTTGACTAAATAGCGATTTAAATGAAATAGCAAATGTGATTAATCTAACAATAATAACTGTGACAATTAATGCTAATATTACAGCTCAACCAGTTGCACCTAATCCACTCATTATCGCAGTCATAAATCTGTGAATAGGGAACACAAACATGCCATAAAATGGGCCTTGTTGTCAAAATTCTTTATAGGTTGTAATTGGTTTTTGCGGAACTAGTTCATTTTCACTAAATATTTTTCCAATTCAACTATTACGGTCATAATTTCCGCCAGGGGTAATACTGCTGAAAAAATAAACTGATCTTTCGCCGCCATTTTCAGTAATTTTATATCCTGTTTTTTCGTAATTAGTAATTAAAAGATATTGTTTAATAGTTGTTGTAAAAATTGTTGTGATTGTTAAAAATAGTTGTCCGTCTTTTTCGTTGATTGGCGTTCCAACTTTGGTTAGGAAGCTTTTTAAATAGGCATTTCATTTTTCGATTAATTCTTGAGCACTAGAATTTGCAGAAGCACCAATAATTTCATGAAAAGCTTTGTTGCCAAATCTTAATTCTTTATTTCAAATCAAAAGAGTTTCTTCAATTAAAATTTGTAGTAAATCTCTAAGCATCGCTTCATATGGAGTTTTGCTTGCTGATATACGGCCAAGAATTTTTTCATATCCTACATTTAAAAGTGCAGTATAATCATGCTTCTTTTGAGCGTTATTTTTAAATTTGATTGAATCAGGAATTAAAATTTCGCTAAAGACTGTCAATGGTTTGTAATTTGTGGTGGCACCATTACCATTTGCATCACCTAAATTTAAATAGGCATAGTTATCGCCTCGACTGTACACAAAATTTTTATCGGCTACCACTTTGCCGTTGTCGCCATTAATATTGCCTCAATTTTTTTCGTCATTTTTGTCATTATTTACTTTTTGACTTAATTCCTTTTGCAATTGCAATGCAAAAGAGCGACCATTATATTTGCCATAGTTTTTATCTTGTGCTTGCAATTTTTTAATAATTTCGGGTTCTTTTAAGCTCAAATAAGTATTGGCAACAACGGTTTTGCCTTGATTAGCTAAGACAAAACTTTTACTAATTTCGTTGTATCTTAGTGAAACAATATTAGGCGAAATTTTCTCTTTTTTAGTGTAAAGTTCTTGCCCCGAGCCAACCTTTGGACTAGATTTGATCGCTGTGGATTGAATACAACCAACAAGACCAATCGTCATAAACACAATAACTAAAACAATTTTTACTCATTTTCAAACTTTTTTTCAAATCATTTTAGGTGATTTATCTTCAGGGCGATTAGCTCTAAAATCACTATAATGTTTACTAAAATCATTATTTGCCATTTGTTATCCTTTCATATAATTTATTAACTTCTTTTATTTTTTGATCTCAACTCAAATTAAAAAAAGTTTTACGGGCAATGATAACTGTGTCAAAGTTAATATTGCTAATGTCCATTTTTCTTAATATTGCTCTAATTTGATTTCTATAGTGGTTTCTTTCAACTGCATTTGCAAATTGCTTAGGTATTGAAATTCCTGCTCTAAAAAATTTTGATTTGCTAAAATAAATAATTAAATTTTTAGAAACAACTTGATTTTTTGTGTCAAGAATTTTCTGAAATTCTCAATTTTTTTTAACAACGTTATCTTTATTCATAGTTATTAAAAAATAAAAATAATATCAAACTATTTTTCGTCTGATACTGTTAATTTATGTCTTCCTTTTGCTCTTCTTGCTGCTAAAACTTTTCGACCGTTTTTAGTTTGCATTCTAGCCATAAAACCATGCACTTTAATGTGTTTGCGTTTTTTAGGTTGATATGTTCTCTTCATAATATCGCTCCTTTAAAAAATTAAAATTAATCTTATAAATACAAAATAACTTTATTTATTTTACCAAAATAACCAAAATTAGGCAAATATATTATAGAAAAAATGTATCGTTTTTATCTTTAAATTTTTTCTAAAAATTAATTGTGGCGGTTTTAGGATATTTATATTAATAAATAAAGGCATTTTTTAATCTAATGTGACGCTACATTATTTTCTAAATTAATTTGTCTTTTCTTGGAAAATCTAAAAACTTATAAACAAAATTATAAGCATTATTTTTTTAATGTTAATTACCGTTTTTTCTAAAAAAATATTCTTACAATAAGAGAAAAACAAAAATTCACAATGTTAATAACTTTGTCAATAAAATTTAAATAATGTGATTTATTTGGTGAAAATTTATTTCACAGAATATTTAAAATATAATTTTATTACTATGAAGGATATAAAAGAGCTACAAGCTGATTTAAAAGTGCATAATATAGCGCTACAAAATGAACTTAAAAATAACGCTAGTGACAATTTTACATATGACCAATTTTTAAAAAATTTATACATTGTACACGAACAAAATGATGATATTTATGTTTTTTGTCCAGAAGCAATTATTTCATTTATTAAATCAACTCAAGGTGAAAACATTAATCGAACAATTAAAAATGTATACGAGCGCGATGTTAATGTTATTTTTATAACTAATGTGAATGAACTAGAATCTTTAAACACAGTCAAGCCAATTGAAACTAAATCAAATAACATTAAACAAAACTTAACTTTTGAAAATTACGCATCTGGTAAATTTAATGAAGTTGTAATTAAGGCAGCAAAAATTATTTGCGCGGAAGATAAGATGATTTATTCGCCTTTATTTATCCACTCAAATAGTGGATTGGGAAAAACCCACTTATTGCATGCCATTGGAAATGAATTAACAAAGCAAAATAAAACCTGTTTATATATTAATCCTGACTCGCTAACACGTAAATTAGTAGAACAACTAAAAGCAAAAAACCAAGAAAAAATAAATAAGATAATTGATGAATTAACCACGTATGATTGTTTAATGTTTGATGACGTTCAACAATATGGCAATCGTGAAGGTACCTTAAGTGTTTTATTTACTATTATTAACACAATGATTAATAACGAAAAGCAGATCATTATTTGTGGTGATAAAAAACCAAATGATTTGGGCGGTTTTGAGCAAAGATTTATTACGCGTTTTAATGGCGGGCTCACACTTGAAATAAATCAACCAGGCATTGAGGATATTATTGAAATTTTAAAATTTAAGTTAATTGAAAATGATATTAATCCCAAATTATGAGAAGACGAAAGTTTAAGATTTATTGCTAGAAATTTCTCAAATTCAATTCGTAGCATTGAAGGTGCAATTAATCGCATTAAACTATTTTCTGAAAATGATGATTACTTTACTTATGATTTGCGAACTATGCATCGAATATTTAAAAATGCAACTCAAATCAAAGAAAACATTACGCCAGAAAGAATAATTGACGCAGTAAGCAAATATTATAAAATTGATAGAAAAAAAATTACCAGTAATTCGCGAACCGAAGAAATTGTTATTGCTCGTCGTATTTCGATTTATCTAATAAAAAATAATTTTGATTATACACTTCAAGATATAGGCAAAATGGTTGGAAATCAATCACACTCAACAGTTATTGTCTCAATCAATTGAATTGACAAGAACATTAAATCTAACCCAACACTAAAATTGGCAATTGAAAAAATTAAAGAAAATTTACGGATGATTATTTAAAGTGAGGAGAAAAATATGGAATTAAAAATTAATAAATTACTACTAGATTATATAACCGATAGAGTTGCAAAAGCAGTCGATCCCAATCCATTTATACCAGCAATGAAGGGGATGATAATTGAAGCTCAAGATAATTTAATTACCTTAATAGGTTCAAACGGTGAAATTAGTATTAAACATGAAATTAAAGCTAGCATGGATGCTGAAATTATTACTCCAGGTCGTATTTTAGTTGAATTAAGTTTATTTAGAAATATTATTAAAAAATTGGAAGGCGATTTGATTTTAAAATCTGATGATAAATCACTTGAAATTAAAACTGAAAATGATAATTATCGTTTGAATTTATATTCAATTTCTGATTATCCGGAAATCGATTTTAGTGTTTACGGGGACCAAATAAAAATAAAATGAGAAGATTTAAAATCTCTTGCAAAAGATGTTATTTTTGCAGCATCAAGCAACGAATTAAATTTAATTTTATGTTGTGTAAATATTTCTGCACAAAATCATAAATTAAAATTTATAACAACCGATAGATATCGTTATGCCGAAGAAGTTAAAGAAATAAACGAAGATGTAGAATTTAATGTTTCAATTTTAGCTAAAAATATTCGCGATATGCTTAACTTTGAATGCAACGAAGAAGTTTTATTATATGTATCTGATCAAAAAATCATTTTTGAAATTGAAGGCACAATTATTCAATCAAAAATTGTTGACCAAGTTTACCAAGATGTATCAAGAATTGTTCCAACAGAATTTGAAACTGAATTAAAGATTTCTAAACGTGAACTAAATAATATTTTAAATAAGGCATCTGTTATTATTACCGAAAATTATAATAAAATTAAGTTACATATCAATGATGGTGTTTTAACAATTTGATCTACACGTGATGAAATAGCTAACGCCGAAGTAAAAACACAAAACTTTAGTTATGATGGTGGCGAATTAAAATTAGCTCTTAACAGCAAATTTTTAAAAGATGCAATTTCTGTTTTTGATGAAAATCTCAGAATTTTGCTAACCAGAGATAAATTAAGAATTGTTGTTAAATCTGATGAAAAACCAAATATTTTGCAATTAATTACACCACAAAAAGGTTTTTAACATGAATATAGAAATAAAAGAAGAATCCATTAAATTAAGCCAATTCTTAAAATTGATTGATGTTTGTCCCACCGGTGGTATGGCAAAATATTTTGTTAAAGCGCATAAAATAATTATTAACGAACGCGAAGTTGGCGGTAGAAACGCAAAAATTAAAGTTGGCGATATCGTATGAGTGGACGATAATATTTACAAAATCGTTGCCAAAAAATAAAAATAATATAAAATATTAATCATACTAATTTGATAAATGCTCACAATAAATCGTAAAGGAGAAAATTATGCCAGGAAGAGATCAATTAACAAACCAAAAAGCATTAAGTGGAAACAAAAGATCACATGCTTTAAATACAACTAAAAGAACATTTGATTTAAACTTGCAAAAAGTTACCGTTTTAACTGACAATGGTAGCAAAAAAACAGTTCGTGTAACCGCTAAAAATGCAAGAACTTTGAAAAAATACGGATTAGTTGCTTAAATATTTATTCACAAATTAATAAAAGATCACTTTCGTATTACAAGTGATCTTTTTGCTTATTAAATTCTAAAAAAAGTTTTAAAAATGTTTGGGCTTCAATACTTTCTGCGCGTGCATTTTTGCTAATATTTAATTTAGCAAAAATATTAAGAATTGTTTCCTTTGCGTATTTTGTTAATAGGTTATTGAATAACATTTTTCTTTTAAATTGAAAACAAAATTTTACAAATTCTAAAATTTCCCTTTTATTTTCAATTAAAAACTTATTTTCAATAAAATCAATTTTTATAACTGCGGAATCCACTTTTGGAGCAGGACTAAATTCTTTGGCTTTTACGTTAAAAAGTTTTTTAACATTGCTAAAAAGTTGCATGATCACTGACAATTTGCTAAATGCTTTGTTGTTAGGGCTTGCTACAATACGATCAGCAACTTCTTTTTGTACCATAAGTGTAGCACTCTCGATTTTTTCTATATTGTCTAACAATTTAAAAATAATTGGCGATGTAATATTGTATGGGATATTACCGATGATATTTACTTTTTTGCCTTCAATAAAATCAATTGAAGATTCTAAAAAATCTCCATTAATTATAGTTACATTTGAATCAAAGTTTTTTTCTCTTAAATATGAATAAAGTCTTTCATCAATTTCATAAGCAACCAAGCTTTTAACCTTGCCCGCTAAAATTTCGGTAATTGCACCTAAGCCTGGTCCTATTTCAATTACATTTTTATTAGCAATATTGGCACTTTCAACGATTTGAAATCTAATATTTTTATTTATTAAAAAATTTTGCCCAAAAGATTTTAGTGCTTTAATCATTTTAGACACCAAATACTTTCTTTATATTATTTCTAACCTGATTAACAAATTCATTTTCTGAAATGTTTTTTAATGTAGCTATATATTTATAAGTGTACATAACATATGGGCTTATGTTAGGTTTACCTCGCATTGGTGTTGGTGCAAGATATGGTGTATCAGTTTCACAAAAAATTCTATCAAGTGGAATTTCTTTAACTGCTTCTTGAGTTGCTCTAGCATTTTTAAAAGTAACAACTCCGCTTATTGAAAAATACAAATTTTTAAAAGGCAAGCATTTTTTTACAAAATCAGCATCTCCACTAAATGAATGAAATACAATTTTAAGATTTTTTCATTGCGGTTGTGTAACAATTTCAAATGCATCATCAAGTGCATCGCGAATGTGTAAAACCGCTACAATATTGTGTTTTTTAGCTATATCTAATTGAGCGATAAAACTTTCTTTTTGAATTTCCTTTGATGGCGAATCATCATAATGATAATCAAGACCTATTTCACCAATGCCGATAACAGTTTCGTCAATTATTTTTTCAAGAAAGTTGCCATCTTCTTTGCCTATTGCTAGTGTTGGGTGAATGCCGATTATTGGATGCATATATTTTCCCTTTTGACATAATTGCATTAATTCGATTGAATCTTCGCGGCTAGTCCCACAAATAAATAACTTTTCCATATTTCCGTTTGTATGTCAATCTTCTACAACTTTAAAAGGATTTTCATAATATTCTTTAAATGGATGAGTATGAATATCGATATATTTCATTTATAAAACCTCCAAAATTTTTAGCAAGGCATCCGCACACGATTTTTCCCATATTTTTTTTGATTCAATATATTCAAGGTGATTTTCATTAGTGATAACATCTGAAATTATTTTAATTGCTAAAAAGGGTTTAGAAAATAATGAAGCAACATGTGCAAGTGCAGCACATTCCATATCGACTAGATATGGCTTATTTTCAAAATTATTTTCAATTATTTTTGCATCACACTTTTTCGCAAATCTATCAGCTGTCGCACAATTAGCTTTTTTAAGATTTAATTTTTCTAATTTTTTATGTAAATTATATACATCAAAATATACATTTTTATCTGGGAGTTGGCCTAATTTATAATTAGGTAAACCGGTTAAATCAATATCATAATAATTGCATTTTTCAATCAAATATTGTTCACCAATTTTGGAATCAAAAACAGATCCCGCGGGCCCACAATTTATAACTAAATCTATATTATTGTTTTTTAGTAAAGTATGTGACAAGGAACTGGCCGCATTTACTTTTCCAACGCCTGTAAAAAGTAAATAAAATAATTGATTTTTATATTTGCAATGCATAAATGTTTGATAATCATTTGCAAAAATTTTCTTTGTTTTTAATATCTGAATATATTTTAGAAAAAAACTAGCTTCTATTTTTTCGGCAAAACAAATTAATTTCGCTTGCATGATATTAGAAATTTCCTAATTCGTCAATATCTACAAATGAAAATTCTGTCATTATTATTTTGATTGATTTTATAAATCTTTTGTCTTTTTGTTTTTCTAATAAATCTGTGGCATCTTCTTTCAGGTCCAAAACTCTGCGATCAATTCGCTTTATTTCAAGTTTATCTCCGGCTGTCGGAATTCCAGAAATATACCATAAAGAATCATCAAGATTATTTTTTATACACATTGTTTTGTTTATATATTTTATTGGTTTGTTACTTATTGGGATGTTATTTAATCTTTTTTGTAGTTCCAACTCGTTTGCAAAATAGATATTTTCATCTAATAAATTTTTTGGAATATTGGAATTAAAATGCATTAGTTTTGCATTTAATGGAATCTTAGAATATTTATCTTCTTTATTTTTGTATATTAAACATCCAAGTGAGTTAAGAGTGTCATTGAAGGATTTTTCTTGCTGTTTTTTGTTTAAAATTAAATTATTTTTATCTATTTTATTTGAAATATATTTCAGACTCCTAAATATAGAAGCATTTTTAGTTACAAAAACTTTTTTTGCAGCATAAAGAGTTTTAATATAAGCAGGATCTATATCTTCACAATTTTCACAAAGGTTTTTCATATAAGCTATAAAAGGATTTTGCTTCTTATCTATTTTCGTTTTTCATTCATCATAAATTTCTTTTAAATTGACATATTCCGAATTATGTGATCTACAAATTAATAAATTTGGAACTTTGTCATTTTCATTTCCGGCGCTAGCAAAAAATTTATCTAAAGTTTCCGTTGTTTCATCAAATAAATTTAATTTTTCTATTTTATAAAATTCATTATTGTTAATCTCTTTTAAAGCATAAATTGTTGAATTAAATAGGGATGTGTTTGAATCCATTAAAACTTTTCGCGAAAATTTGGGCATATTTTCCGACCAAATACTGTCAAAAATACTCTTAAAAATTATTTCAGCTGTTTTTTCAATATTTCAGTATTTGGATTCTATTTTTGAACTAGATATATTTTTTAACTCGCCTGTTTCAACATTTATTAGAGTTTTTTCATTGTAAATAGCATATTGTTCTTCTTCTATTGTTAGCGATTTTAATGAAGGGTTATTCTTCGATATTAATGCAATTATTGCGGCATCAACTGCATGATGTAAAAATTTATTTCGATCTTTTTTGAATACTTGATATTTTTCGTCGTTTAATAATTCATATTTTTTTTCATAATCCAAATTTTTTACACTATTTTTAGCCAATTCAATTTCTCAGTATTCTCTTGCCTTTTTTCTAAAAAAAGATGTTACATTTCCATTGAGATTTTGTACGCCAAACCTTTTGTTTGCAAATTCGAGCAAATTATTTTTAAACAATTTAGTAGCGTATCGAGTATCGTTTATGTGTCGAGATAAAAATTCGCTGGGTTCATATTCTTCTAATAACAAAATGTGTTTCTTTTTATCTAATTGTTTTTTCGAAAATTTTTCTTCAAAAGATAATAACTCACACATTTGCTTCCCGAACTGTTCATTCACATATTTTTTAAATTTTGCAATATTTCAATTTTCTGTTTCATGTTTTCTAATATATTGAATAGGTAATTGTTGGCCCTTTCGTTGATTTGAAGTTCTTTTTACCAAAACTTTATTAGAAAACGAATCATCAGCGGATAAAGAATAAGGAATTATATGATCGATTTCGCAATAAGAAGAATCTCTTCAGACTTTTTCAATATCTAATTTTTCACCACTATATATATCAATTTGGTCTTGTTGAAAAAATAAAATTAGTTTAAGCAATTTGGTGGTTGTTATATCATCAATTGAAAAACCAGGTATATCTAAAGATTTCATTTGTTCAATAATTTTATTTTTTCTATTTTCTTGCAATTTTTGAATTTTCTTTATATATTTCCTTTCATCTTCGCTATTTTTTTCCCTTGCTAGTTCAATAACAACATTTTTAATTGTGTATTTTTTAGAATAAAGTTTTATTATTTTATTCAAAACTCTTACAGATTCACATATCGTGGTTCTAACTGATGGCGGCAAAATCGCATTATCTAAAAATTTGTCGCTCATATATTTTGCATTCTGTAAAACTCTGTTTTCGGTAGTAATGTTTCTTTCTTTAATTTCATTTCATTTTAATGATTCGTAATTTTCAAGTGAATAATAAATTTTGGGAATAAATTTTTTATAAGCTTTTATTGACAATGATGCTCTTTTCGAACTTATTCCAGGTATCTCACTAAGTTCTATCAATAAATTGTGAAAAATATCATCGTTAGTTAATTTTTTTCTTAAAATTTTAAAATTTTCGAAAATTAAGCTAATTTTTTCATACCTATCTTCTTTGGTTTTGCAATTAGATAATATTTCAATAATTTGATCAAATTCGTCTAATATAGTATCTTTATCTTCGTTTAATAATTCAATTATATTTTTGAAATTTAAATGTTTATTTATAACATCGGCATAATATTTAGAAATAATTTTGAATAATTTTGAGATTGAATTTAATTCAGTGAATTTTGTTCCATCTGAATTTTTCTTGTAAACTTCATAATTAATTTCAGTTTTTTTGTTAATTTTCCCTAACAATTTCGAGATCGTAAGATTTTGAATTTTATTATTGTTAAACATTTTATCTAAGAGATCATAAAAATTAGCTTTCGAGATAACTTCTGTAATTTTTAATTTATTTTTTGAGTATAAATTTTCAAAAAATCTAAAGTTTACCAAATCTTCAAGTAAATTAAACAATTCGCCATAACATGACGATTTTGGCGCTCTTAGTTGATCTGGAAAATATGAACATTTTCCTATCAGTTTGGATCATATATTTTCATATGAACATAAATTATTGTTTTCATCATAATAAAATCTTCCATAAGGACTAACACTATTTTTACTTCCAGGTCCATCGGCATAACTTCTACAAAATGTAAATAAAGTAATTATTGAGTCTTGAAATTCACTAGAAACATTTGTTTTCTTAAAAAGTAGTTTTAATTCTTCGGCGAATTTTTTATTTGAAAACGCACTAGAATAGTCGTCGGTACCATATGCTTGCGAATTTTTGAAAAAACCGTTTTTACTGAAAAAATCTATTTGTTTTTGAGTTGGCAATTCTCCTGAATAGTCATTTTTATATTTTGCATCAATAGATTTTTCTGATTTTTTAGGTTTTTCCTTTTCAGCGGTTTCAATGATTTCATAAAAATATCCTCGATTTTGAAAATAGTCATGAAGTAGCCATAAAAGTTCATTTTTTGTAATTAATGATTCATTCTCAAAAATTTTCTTTTTTAAAAAAATAATATTTGGATATTTTTTTGTAAGTTTTATAAAAGCATTCTTTATTTCTTCCTTGCTAGAAAATCCAAATTCTTCTTTATACCTTAAAACAATATTATAAAATTTTTCATTTTTATATTGTTTTCTTCGGTGCATTCGTCTAATTGAACGTTGAATTCTACGATCTTCAGCTAGTTGTGGTTCACTAAATAACCTAGAACCTCAATTTATAATCTTATTATCATTATTTATAATAGCCCAACCTACAGAACCAACCCCAAGGTCAAAGCCAATTGTAATTTCTTCCTTTGTCATGTCGCTCCTAATTAATAGATATAATATATCACTTTATATTATACTCTCCTATAGATAAATAAAAAACCCGATAGATAAACTATCAGGCTATTTCGGGAGCATAATGCCCCTTGTTTTAGGACGTACAATATTTGAGTAAACTATAATATTTATGTACTGTACATAATTATTATAACAAAAGAAAGGAATTAATGAAAAGAATAATAGAAATTTCCAGCAGTTCTTATGCACATTTATTTTTGCATAATTTAATTGTTAAAAGAGATGAATTAAAAATTAGATATCCAATATCTGAAATAGAATATATTATATTTGATAATGTGAAAACAACTATTTCGGTGCAATTATTAAATGAATTAATGGACAAAAATGTTGGCGTGATTATCTGCAATTATTATCATCTACCTGCGGCTTTACTTATCCCATATCATGCTTATTATTCTACTAAAGCGTTGCAAGAACAAATCAAATGAAATAATAAATTTAAAAACATTGTATGACAAAATATTATAAAATCTAAAATTGTCAATACACGGAATATGCTTATAAGTTTAGGTATCATATCATTAGATCAAATTGATAAATTTACATTATATGAAAGCGAGACTTTAGAGGGTGATATTACAAATCGCGAAGGTCACGCAGCAAAGCTAAATTTCAAAATTTTATTTGGTAACAGCTTTGTTAGAGAAAGAAATTCAGATGACTTAATTAATTCATTACTAAATTATGGATACACAATTTTATTAAGTTATGTTACACGAAGCTTATGCGCCAAAGGGTATGACCCCAGATTATCTTTTTTTCACAAAAGTTATAACAATAATTTTGGCTTATCTTGCGATATTATGGAACCGTTTAGATGCTTTATTGAGTTAGAAGTTTATAAATATATGCACTCAAACGAAATTGTACAATTAAATGAATTTAAAGAAATAGTATTTAATGCTTTTTTTAAACAATATAAAGTAAACGGTAGATTCATGACACTAGATGAATATATCGAAAATTATATTAATTTTTTATTAAAATCTGACTCGAAAATAAAGGAATTAAAAATTGAATGGGAATTACAATAGATATATGCGATTAATTGTTATGTATGACATTAATATGAGCAATGAAGACAATATTAAAAAATATAATAAATTTTTAAATTTCTTAAACAAGAGTGGTTATTTCAGAATTCAATATTCAGTATATTGTAAGTGCATTAATGCTCATACAATGTATAAATCAGAAAAAATAAAACTTTTACAACATGTTCCAGTAGATTCGAATGTAAGGGTGATGTTAATAACTGAAAATCAATATCAAGACATTGAATTATTATCAGGAAAAATAAGCGAAGATGAATATCTACAAAATCAAGGGAGATTCATAAGATTATAATGTTTAAAATAAAAGGGTTTGAAGAATTAGAAATAGATGAATTTGATGGAATTATTTGTATTGAAACAAATAATGAAGATGAATTCATTAGAAAAATATATGAATGAGAATGAAAGAATGATGAAAAATCTATTATCGTAAATAATAATGATTTATCCATCAAAGATATTATTCAAATTAGTAATTTAACTAGGGTGTGTGATTTATTTAACCTAACAGTAAAAAATTGATTATACAAATCAATATTAGAAAACGAAAAAATAAATGAACGAGCCTTTATTAATAATAGTGTGTTGGAAAATGTTGCACAACAAGTGAATTTGTCTATTGGTCTCGAAAATTTTTTGAATGTAAATCTTGATTTTACCAAATTAATCAAAGACCTATTTGATGTAAACGAATTATCGTTTATTGATAATGAGATATTTTTTAATTGACTTAAAAAAAGTAAAGATTTAAGTTCAAATAAAAAAACTATAATTATCAAAAATATAGATTGAATTAAAATAAGTGAATTGGTTAAATATGTTGATTTTTACAATTTCATTGTATTAAGCAATAATCCTCTTTTTGTGTGTGATGAATGTAAACAATTAGAAATTTGTTTTTTTCAAGAAGAATATAATTTCAAAAACATAATAGATTTTGAAATTTTGGAAGACCAAATTAATTTTGATTGTAAAAAAAATTTATTCAAAAATTATCAAAGAAAATCTAAAAAAGAATTAAAAAAATTGCAAATTATAATTAAAAATAAGATTTTTACTTAATTTGACATTTTAGGGCTGTACAATATTTGAGTAAACTATAACAAATATAACCGTTATAAGCGTTATAATTGCATTTTAGGGCTGTACAATATTTGAGTAAACTATAACATGACCGTACTAATGTTAAGCTTTTGGGTTATTTTAGGGCTGTACAATATTTGAGTAAACTATAACAAAAAAGAAATTGAGCAATTAAAAACTAAGATTTTAGGGCTGTACAATATTTGAGTAAACTATAACGAATATGAAAAAATAGGCGAGGGTTATATTTATTTTAGGGCTGTACAATATTTGAGTAAACTATAACAAGGATTACTCGGTTAACTCATTCAAAGATATTTTAGGGCTGTACAATATTTGAGTAAACTATAACTAAAAAGGTGTCAACTAATATATAATAGTCATTTTAGGGCTGTACAATATTTGAGTAAACTATAACAGGTTTAAAGCGGAATCAATTATCGGAGCTATTTTAGGGCTGTACAATATTTGAGTAAACTATAACATATGCGTCAAAAACCTGATATTGTCGCCGATTTTAGGGCTGTACAATATTTGAGTAAACTATAACATTCACCTTCCAATAATTCATTAGATTTTTATTTTAGGGCTGTACAATTTTTGAAAGGCATAACTATGAGAACTTAAACGAAAAAAAGAATACACTAATGCAAGAGTATTCTTCTTCAAAATCCGATATGAAAGAACTGTATCAAATCAGAAAAAAATATGAAAAATATATGAGTATGGAAATGGAAAGATAGCTTTTATAAATCTTTTATTCCATATGTTTACTATATTTATAAAGAATTAATTTTAAATTTAAAATGTATTTTTGTAACACATAGGTATAAGAATATGATAATCTATTTGATTTATTAATTTTGAAATAGTTCATTATAGCTCACACATAGTTGACTTTAGACTAAAGACAGGCTATAATTAGTCTAAAATCAGGTTGAGGAGGAAGCTATATGAAAGATGAAAAATTAATATATCTTGACACTTATGTACTACAAAAAGATATGAGAATACGAATGCCCAAGAGCATTTTGGAAAATCTAAATTTAGAAAAAGGGAAAAGTAAATTCAAAGTTTATTATGACCAACTTAATGTTCAACTTATTCTTAGGGTTGGTGAAGATGAAAATAAATAAGAATTGAAAGGATATTATTATGAAAAAACAGTATAAAGTCGAAAGTTTGTTTGCCGGTGTAGGTGGTATTTGTTTAGGCTTTATGAATGCACAAAATCCCTCATAAGACGGTTGATTATGTAGAAATAGATAAGAACTGTGTTAAAAGCTATAATGCACTTTATGGTGAAGAATTTAAGCCTAAAAGTATAGTAGATTATCATCCACCAGATGAAAGAATAGATTTATTAATGCATGGTAGTTCATGTCAAGATTTTAGTAGAAGTGGCTTAAAGAAAGGTGGCACAAAAGGTAGCGGTACAAGAAGTAGTCTTCTTTTTGAAACTATACGAATAATAGAAGAAATGAATATCAAGCCCAAGGTTGTGCTTTGGGAAAATGTAAAGGGAGTTCTCGATAGAAATTTGAGAGCTTCCTTTTTTCATTACTTAAAAGAAATGGAGAGACTGGGATATGAGAACAAATATGAAATTCTAAATGCTATAGAATTTGGAATGCCACAGAAAAGAGAGCGTATCTTTGTTGTGAGCATCTTGGGAACTAATCATTTTAATTTTGGCAAACTCGAAAAAATACAAACAAGGAGTATATCTGAATTTCTTGAGAAAGACGCTTCAAATCTTTATGAAGTAAGGCAAAAGTCAATGCTTAGACATATAAGAGGAGAACTTAAGAATAATAATTTTAGAGGAAGACTTAAAGTGATAGATAAGTTTGCCTACACAATTTCCGCCAAGCAAGTGCGTATTCCTAATTCAGGAATTATTGATTTATGTAATGGCAAATATAGATATTTAACTGAGCGAGAATGCATTAGACTTATGGGTTTTGCTGATGAAGACTTTAACAAACTCAAAGCTATATATCCAGGAAGAAAAGGTAAATTATCGTCAATACTATATAAACAAGCTGGAAATAGCATTGTCGTGAACGTGTTAAAAGTAGTATTAAAAGAAATTTTAGAGGAGATTAAAAATGAGAAGATTAACAACATATAGCATTATGGAAATAGATGAAGAAAAGGGAAAAATTCATCATAAGGAAGTTGAAAATATATTTGCTAAAATTTACGGCTTTCCAAATTCAGTTTGCATTTACGGCATTAAATATATAGATAAATATCACAGTAAGAAAATTGAGCCAAGATATGATTATAGCGAACTTCATAACGTTAAAGAAGTTTTAGAGGGAATGGATTTTAAAAATGGTATAGATGTTTTTCTTGATGATGACAAGCTTGTATTTATTGTTTACGGGCAGGGATATGAATATAAAGGTGAATATGGTCTGGTTACTACTCAAATAACAGTAAGTCCTGCTGGGAAGTTTGGTAAAAATGTAAACTTTAAAATTTTAGAAGAAACAATTATATAAATATTGTCCCAAAACTTGAAAATTTGTCCCCGATGTGATAAACTATAAATGAAAAAACTTTGCATGGAAGGCGATGAAAATGAAAAAAGCAAATATCATTAATTTAATAAAATATTATGCCGAAAGTAATGACTCGGGATTCAGAAATGAAGCATATCAAATTGCGAATGAATTTGATAAATCAGGTGATTACCAATTATCAGAATATATAATGGCACTTCTTTCAAATGCAAATACATTTGTTCCACAAATAAATGAAAATGATTTAACATTTGTCAGAAAAATAGAAGTTAGTGGAGATCCGTTGCCATTACCCGAAGAAATAAAATCGGACATAATAGGTATAGTAAATGCAGTTGAGCATGAGATAGGTGTAAATAAATTTTTATTCCAAGGAGCACCAGGGACTGGGAAGACAGAAACTGTAAAACATATAGCACGAATATTAGATAGAGAACTATTTATAGTAGACTTTGCCTTTTTAATCGATAGTAAATTAGGACAGACCGGTAAAAATATTGCTCAATTATTTGACGAAATTAATAATTTACTTATTCCTGAAAAATCGTTGATATTATTTGATGAAATAGATGCCTTAGCATTGGATAGAACTGACTCAAAAGATCTTAGAGAAATGGGAAGAGCAACAACATCAGTATTAAAAGGTTTAGAAGGATTAAATGATAAAATGTTACTGATAGCTACAACTAATTTATATAAGCATTTCGATAAGGCGTTAGTACGAAGATTTGATTCTGTTATAGATTTTAATAGATATTCAAGAGAAGATTTAATTGATATATCAGAAGTAATATTAAATTATTATTTATCGAAATTTAAAAATGTTGCTAGGAATATTCGTCTATTTAGAAAAATAATTTCGCTTATGGATACAATACCATACCCCGGAGATTTAAAAAATATCATTAAAACATCCCTAGCATTTAGTAATCCTAACGATGAGTATGACTATCTAAGAAGATTATATACGGCAGTGTTTACTGATAGTGATAAAAACTTAAAAAAAATGCAAAGTCAAGGATTTACTGTTAGAGAAATTGAGATTTTGACGGGTGTTTCAAAAAGTCAAGTATCAAGAGAATTAAAGGAGTAGTTTAAATGAATGAAATTCTTCAATTAAAAGGTAGATTTGAACAAAAAGATTTTGGTAATAAACCAGGGCCGTCAAATATTCCAAAGGATAAATTTGTCTCCATTGAGCATTTAATTAATTTAAAAAAAGATTTAAGTAAAGTTAGTGCTTTCTGGGAGAAGGAAAAATTATTAATAAGGCCACTTGTAAGTGCTTATTATACGGATGTTGTAGCAAAAAGTAATAGAATAAAAGGAATGCTAGAAAGCGGAAGCACGAAAAATAATAATTCTGTTGTAGGAGCTAAATTTACTTCAGGTGAAAGTAAAAAGCACATTATCACGCATTGTGTTAATCAAAAAACAATAATTGACTCTATGAGTAATATTGAAACTGTTGTTTCTATAATTAGAAACAATTTTGGAGATAGAATAACTTATGGAAACATATCTGAAATTAATAATAATAAATATAATCACCTTTTTCGAAAAAGGGGGGAAGTTGGAATTTCAAAAAGTAGATTTGTGAATATTGTGGTAGATGCTTATTATCTGGAAAAATTTGGAGTAGAAAGAGATACTAGTGATTTACGGGAAAATGCAATCATAACGATTTATGATACAGGAACTAAAACAGCAGATATAATGAATCAACTAGAAATAGAGTTTTCAGATATTAGAAGTATTGATGAGACTACTATTTTACTTACTCCTGATCAATATAGTTTATTGAAATCTAAGGCACCATATTTAATTTCGATGGCAGTGAGTGATATTTCATTATTAGATAAAGAAGATTTTCATAAAGGTGACGACTTAACAATTTCTATTCCAAAGCCCAGCAATGAGCCAACTATTGGTGTTATAGATACTATGTTTGATAAGAATGTCTATTTTTCTGAATGGGTTGAATTTAAAAATGTACTTGATGATGAAATTTTATTATCTGATGAGGATTATCAACATGGAACAATGGTAACTTCTATTATTGTCGATGGTGCAAGTATAAATCCAGAATTAAACGATGGATGTGGCAGATTTAAAGCAAGACATTTTGGAGTTGCTACAAGTGGAAGATTTAGTTCCTTTACAGTTTTAAGAGCTATTAAAGAAATTGTTGTGTCTAATAGAGACATTAAAGTATGGAACTTGTCGCTAGGTTCTTCTATGGAAATAAATACCAATTTCATTTCTCCTGAAGCAGCTATCCTAGATAAGATTCAATATGAAAATGATGTTATATTTGTTGTGGCTGGGACAAATAAACCTATGAATTCAAATATTAAAAGAATTGGTGCTCCGGCGGATTCTATTAATTCGCTAGTTGTAAATTCGGTGGGTTTTGATGGTAAACCAACGACATATTCGAGGGAAGGTTTGGTGTTATCTTTTTTTAATAAACCAGATGTAAGTTATTATGGTGGAGATGATAGTAGAGGAATAAGGACATGTTCTCCAAAGGGAGAAACTTTTGTACGAGGGACATCATATGCTGCTCCATGGCTAGCAAGAAAACTCGCTTATCTTATTGAAGTGTTAGGATTAACTAGAGAATTAGCAAAAGCATTAATAATTGATTCGGCAGCAGGTTGGAATGATAAGGCGTATAGTCCGCAATTGATAGGATATGGTATAGTTCCTGTTAATATTGATGAGATTGTAAAAACGCCAGATGATGAAATAAAATTTATGATCAGTGGTATTTCAGAAAAATTTGATACTTACAATTATAATATTCCAATACCTGAGGATAAACAAAAACAACCATTTGTTTCGAAGGCAACTTTATGTTATTTCCCTAATTGTACTCGAAATCAGGGTGTAGACTATACAAATACGGAGATGGATATTCATTTTGGTAGATTAGTTAAAACAAAGAGAGGAAAAGAAAAAATTAATTCTATTAATGATAATAAACAATCCGATGATGGTAAACTATTGTTGTATGAAGGAACAGCACGTAAACTATATAGAAAATGGGATAATATCAAGCATATTCGAGAAAATATTAAGACATCAACGGGGTTGCAAAAAAAACCAAAAACGAAACAAGCTAATGGTTTATGGGGTATAAGTATTAAGACAAAAGAAATATTAAATTCAGGCGATGGAGATAATCTTAAATTTGGAGTAGTAGTAACTCTCAAAGAAGTAAATGGTATAAATAGAATGCAGGAATTTATACAGCAGTGCTTGTTTAGAGGGTGGCTAGTGCATAAAATCAATGTGGAAAACAGGATTGATATTTATAATACAGCAGAAGAAAAACTTGAATTTGAATAAACTTTATTATGAAGACGATAGAAATATCGTCTTTTTTAGTACAAAAAAATAGGAGGTAAAGATGAGAATGAATGATTTTTACAACATAATTGAGCTTGTAAAAAGAGATGTTTTAGATAGTGAAAGAGAATATCTAAAGCTCTTAAAGGTCATTGGAAATAATCAAAGATATGACTTTTTAAGTCAACTTAGTATCTATGATAAAAATCCTAATGCAACTGCTTGTGCAAGCTTTGATATGTGGAGGGAAAGATTTAATCGAACTGTCATGAGAGGGGAAAAAGGCATACCTTTTTAAATGACAGTAACGCTTTCCAAAAAGTAGGATATATATTTCATATTAGTCAGACTGTATCAATGGATAAAACCCTATTGTACCAACACCGGAAAAAGCATCAATTATGTTTAAATTGTTTTCGGAAATTAAACTGGACACATATTCATACATATGTTTGGTTTGTTCTTCATTCACTTGATAAAACGAATCATTTGATACCTTAAATTTTAGATTATTAATTGCATATTTTATATATTCGTTGCCGAATATCGTTTTATAAGATTTCTTATGTTTGTCGACAATACACAACACAAGTGAGTCAATGTTGGTTAATTTTTTAATTTGATTTATTTGTTCATTAGAAAATTTAGGAAGCTTTTGGCAACTTAAAATTAATTGGGTTTCATTTGAAAAATTCAAATGTCTAAAAGTAATTTCGCTAGGTTGGCATCAGTTAATAATTTACTTCTTTTGTTGGTGTTTGCGATTTTTACAAAATTTAAATACACATCTTCGATTTCTTTATGGACTAACGGTAATGTGCTTTGCACAATTAAATCATGAGAGTATTTTTTAAAAAACCAAATTTAAATTTATTATTTTCGTTTAATACATGTAATGAAATTTTGTTTCGATAATAATATTCGTTTGGCGAAGGAATTATTTTGTTTATTTTTAATTCGAGTAAATTTCTTTTAAAAAGTCTTTCAATGGTATATTGTTTGAATTTTAATTGATTTTCATATGATAAAACGCAAAGTGGAGCCGCGCCACTTTGTAATAATGTCATATATAAATTTTATAATTGCAAAACCTACGACAAGAGATACTAATGGATTTTTATTTAAATAAATAACTATATAAACCGCATCTAAATAAACATATCAGAAAATGTTAACCGTAAGTCTTATTTGATTGGGTCATATACGCAATTTCTTTAGATTATATTTAGCGCTTGATAAAAATTCAATATCAAATGGTACTATTAAAATTACAACAAAAATTCAAGTAAAAAATAATCAATAGTAATTAAATTTAGGTACATATAAATTAATAAGGATAGTTATTATGAAGGTAATTAAAATAACATAACATAAATATTAACAATATTTCTTTATAATCTGATTTTTTCTTTTTTATTTTTTGCTTTCTTCAACTAACACATCATCTCTTCTCATTATCAAAATTTTAATTATGAATAGTCAATTCGAATAATTTATTAAATAAACATTTTTACTTTTGCAATAAATTATTCTAAAATCTAGTTTATAAATTCTTATTTACGCGAATAACAAAAATTAAATACCACAAAAAGTTTCTACTATTTTACCTATTTTGTTTAAAACTACTTCTTTCTTTTTTTCGCGTGCTCCGCCAAAGCGACTTGTAGGCGGAATAATTTGATCTAAATCATCACCAGCATATTTTATGTAACCTTTTTTAATAAATCCATCTATAAATAAAATTGTTTGTTCTTCTTTTAAATTTTCTTCATCAATTAATTTTTCTATTGCAATCTTCTTTTTTTCTTTCGCAAAATTGTAAAAAAGATCAGAGAAATTTGCTTTTAGACTCAAATTTGATAGCTCGTTTTGATTCATAAATTCTAAAATCAGATCTTCTTTAGATTTTGTCGCTGTACTAGATCTAAGTATGCGCATAATTTCTTCTTTAAAACTGCTCAATTCATTTCCTGTATTTAATTTTTCTTCAATTAACTTTAAAATATAATCCAAATTAATTTCTGTGGTCTTTAAGTGTTCTATTTGCCATTCTAAATCCGAAAAATTTATATCATTTTTTTCCATGATTTTAGATTCTTTTTCTTTTTGAAAATTTTCGTAAATTTCTATGTAAATGCTTTTCATGTCTTGCATTTGTCTATCAGAAAATTTTTGCTCATAGTTATCAAATTGATCAAAATTTTTAAGAATATTTTCAATTTTTAACAGTTCACCAAATAAGCTAGCGAATTCTTTTTTTTCTGCCTCTGATTTTAATTTAATTGGTTCGGGAAATTTATTTTCAATTTCTTTTTGAATTTCTTCATAACCTTTAAATATTTTTCCTTCAGAATTAGTAAATCCCTTAATATAATCAATAAATGCTCGCTCTAAAATGACATTTGCGCTATTTTCATCGCCAAAAATTTTAATTGCATCTTGCGTAGCTTTTTCAAGATCTCTAAAGCAAACGATATTTCCAAAGGCTTTAGTTTTATTAAATATTCTATTGGTTCGTGAAAACGCTTGAATTAATCCGTGATATCTTAAGTTTTTATCAACAAACAAAGTGTTTAGCTTTGGCGCATCAAAGCCAGTTAACAACATCCCAACAACAATAACTAAATCAATTTCATTGTTTTTAACACTCTGTGATAAATCACGATAGTAATTTTGAAAACCCTTGTCTTCTATTGAAAAATTTTTTGGAGTCTTGAAATAATTATTGTAATCGTTAATTGCATCAATTAAAAATTCCTTTGATGTTTTATCAATTAAATTAGTTGCGGATTCGAGGCCTTCTTCAACTATTTCGCCATGTGATGCTATATACTCATTTTGTTGATAGCTAAAAATTGTTGCGACTTTCAATCTTTTTTCTACCGGTAAATCTTCTTGTTGTCTTTTAAATTCCTTGTAATATAATTTGGCCGCTTCTATGCTTTCTACAGCAAACATAGCATTAAACCCATTGTTTCTTTTTTGTTCAATACTTAAAAAAGAATTTCGATGTGTCTTTTTATCGAAAATATCAATAATATATTTAACAATTTGCGAGATTCGCATCGGATTGGTTAATTCTCTTTTTTCAAGCATTTTTAACTTTGTTTCATCGTTTTCTTGCTCTGCAGCCTTAAATTGTGGTCTAGTATCGTTATAATCGATCATAAACTTTAATACTTTTCCATCCCTAATAGCATCAGTAATCACATAACTATGCAATTGCTTACCAAAAATATCAGCTGTAGTATTTCCTTCTATCAAAGCATTTTCAGCAAAAATAGGTGTACCTGTAAAGCCAAATTGAAAACATCTTTTAAACATTTTTCTTATTCGTTCTTGAATTTCACCAAATTGAGAACGATGACATTCATCAAATATAAAAATGCATTGTTTTTTAGATATTTCATGATTAGAATTTTGTTTTATAAATTCATTTAATTTTTGAATTGTTGTAACAATAATTTTATTGTCGTTTTTTTCAATCACCTTTTTTAATTCTTTAGTGTCTTTAGATCCGTTAACACTATCTGGCTGAAATTTTTGATATTCCTTCATTGTTTGGTAGTCTAAATCTTTTCTATCAACAATAAAAAATACTTTATCTATTTCATTTAGTTCTGTTGCTAATTTAGCAGTTTTAAAAGAAGTTAAAGTTTTGCCAGAACCGGTAGTATGTCAAATATATCCACCTTTTTGAATTTTACCAGTGCGTCTATATTCATTTATATTTGCTTTTATTCTTCACAATATTCTTTCTGTAGCAGCAATTTGATAAGGACGCATTACTAATAGTGTATTATTAACATCAAATATACAATATTTTGTAAGTATTTCAAGAATAACTTTTTTTTCCAAAAAAGTTAAAGTAAAATCTTCTAAATCAGTAATGGGTTTATTTTTAGCATCAGCTCATTCACAGGCGAATTCATAATTATTTTTATCTTGTGCGACAGTATTTGCAAAATATTTGGTATACGTTCCATTTGAAATTACAAATATTTGTACAAATTTATATAATGAATTTTCATTATTAAAGCTTTCATTACTGTATCTATGAATTTGGTTGAAGGCTTCTTGTAAGTTTACTCCGCGTCTTTTTAGCTCAATATGTACTAATGGAAGTCCATTCACTAAAATTGTTACATCATATCTATTTTTAAATTTACCGTCAACGGCAACTTGACTAACAACTTGTAGATAATTATTTGAAATATCTTTTTTATCAATGATTTTTATGTTTTTTATATATCCTTCATCGGAAACAAAATCATAAATAAAATTGTCTTGAATTTTTCTTGTTTTTTCAATTACTCCATCGCTAGGGCTATTCAAATACTCTGCCAAAAATCTTTCTCATTCCGAATTTGTAAATGAAAAATTATTTAATTTTTCAATTTGTTTTCGCAAATTAAAAAATAGTTCTTTACTTGAATTTAAAGAAATTTGTTCATAGCCTTGCGAAACTAATTTTTTTATTAGTTGAGTTTCAAGATCTTTTTCGCTTTGGTAAGAAGACTCGTTTTTTCTAGAACTTTGGAAACTTGCTCTAATAATACCATTAGTCATTTCCGCGATAGTCGAATTTTCATCTTTTATATCATTAGACATTTTTATTTTCCTCCAATGTTGATTTTCATTTATATTCTTTATCAAATTTTTCAAATAATTGCTTTAACATGTTTTGATACTCTTTGGATAATTCATTATTTTCTGAATCAGATATTCTATTATGACTAAATATATTTACATATTTGGCATATATTTCTTTGTTTTCGCCGCTAAACAAATCTTGTCAATTGCTATAACCCAGAAATAAAGCGGTTTTTTCTAATAAATTTCTAAATAACATAAAATGATATCTTTTCACTTCATCTTCTTTTATTGCATTTTTGATTAATTCGCGTATAAAAAGATGATAACTAAATGGTGTGTCATTATTTAATTTTGATAATGTAAATTCATCTAAAGAATTTTTTCTTAAAAAAGAAAATTGACTATTTTTACCATTATTTTTATTGTATCGATTAAATTCATTAAATAATAAGTTAAAAAATAATGCGTGATGAGTTGTTATTATAAATTTTAATTCTGATTTACTATTCTTTATTATTTGAGCTAAATGAAGCGCCATTTTTATTAAGTTATTATCATCTAGTGAACTAACGGGATCATCTATAAATATATACTGAATTTCGTCAAATATATGAGTTGATCTGTCATTTGGATCCAGATTTAATTGATCAATTACATTTTCAATTAAAACATAAAACAATGTTCAAATAAAAACACTTTCTTCGCCCTTAGATATTTTTATATTGATATTTTCATTGTCTCTATTATCACTATTTTTTTTCAGCTCGGGTATGCTAAATGTAATCTCATTTGCATTAATATTAAAGTTTGGTTCAATTTTTGTCGACGAGAATGACGCAAATTTATTTTTTATATCGTTATATTTTCCTAAATCTTTTAACAAACCAATAAAATAAGTATTTGCGACAAATTTAAGTTTTCTATCGGTATCGTTTTCTAAATCGTTATCTCATGAAAATAAATCTTCGGTAAATGCATTGTAATACAATACATGTTTAATAGATTCATCGGTATTATTCTCGTTAACAATATTTTTAAACTCCATTGATAATCTTGTTTTACCTGTGCCATTAAAAGCATATAAAACTGTAATTTTTTTATCATTATTTTTAATTATATTAGCCACTTCATTTAAAGTATGTTTTTCTAACACGTTTCTTCCTTTTATTTACTTACTTTTATTAAATGTCAAAAGTTTATCACGATAATATTCATATTGTTTTTGTCTTAATTCTATTTCTGCAAGTAATCCTTGTTCAGAATCGTTGCATAATTTTTCGAATTTCTCTAATATATTAGCAATGCGAATCTGTTTTTCTATCGATATTATTGGTAGGGAAAATTTTTGCAAAATAGACAAAGTAATGTAAGGAACTGAAGCTTTTTTTATATGACTTGAAATATAATTTTTGAATTTCGCTTTAAATCAAAAATATAAAAAGTTTTTATCAAAATTTTTAAATTTATCCAAAACATATGTACGTTGATAGGCGTTGAATTTTCCACAATACTTTTTTATTATTCCTATATTTCCATTTCCCGATAATATAATTGCGTCTGTATCAAATTCATAGTTGTCTATTAATAAAGTTTCTTCACCACATGTAAAAAATGGATATCGTCCGTTTTTTAGTGAAAAATTAGCGTTTAATTTCCCTGTACGAATTTGGCAGTAATCCATTAAATAACCAAAATTTAGACTATAAACAAATTGTAACAATTTTACTTCATCTTGGCTATGCCCCCCCCAGTCAAGTCATTAGAAAATGTTAGAAGTAAATCACGGTAATATTCATATTGTTTTTGTCTTAAGTCTATTTCCGAAGGAAGTCCTATATTTAAATCCAAACAAATTTTTTCAAAATTATCTAAAACATACACTATTCTTTTTTGGATTTCAATAGAAGGTATTTTTATTTCAAAATTCTCAATTATCTTTTTATCAATTGTTGGAACACCTGCAATTCGTTTTTTTGTAGCAAAATATTTTTCGTTTTTCGATAAAACATAGTAAAGATACTTAGGTATTATTTCGTCATTTTTATCCAATCAAAAGCTACCGTCTGAACATCAAAATTCCTTATCTAAATATTTTACTCCGCCTACTCCTCCTGTATTTACAATTATGATTGTATCTTTTGGAGCATTTCATAAACTATATCTGCCAAGCGGAGTATCCTTACTGCCGTGATAAACTTCATATTCAAATTTTTCCGACAATTGATCCTTCGTTAGTCTTGTTCCTCTATTTATGGAAATTAAATCACCCAATTTACTTTTTCTTATTGCCCCCCCCAGTTTTATATCATTAAAGTTTAATAAGGTATTTCTATAGTATTCATATTGCTTTTGCCTTGCTGTAAGCTCAGCTGTAAGCTCAGCTGTAAGCTCAGCTGTAAGCTCGGTGAATTTATCTAAAATTTTAACTATTTCATTCTGAATTTCTATTGGTGGAACTGGAATTTTGATTTGCGAAAATTTAGAAATCCATAAACGCTTGTGCTCTGTTGTATCTATGCTTATGGTTTGAATATAATGATAACAATATCTTAAATTAACACCATCTTTAGGTTTCAAAATCTTCATTGCCGATGATTTAACTTTGAAATTAAAATCTACCCAATGATTACTTGCCGTAAAATCATCAAATATAATAACCGGATTATTCTCATCAGCTTTGTAAATATTTTCCACTTCATTTGTAAAACCTAAAATGAAGGTCTTCCCAGCGGTTAAAACTGGAGTCTTATATCTACTATCATATTTTGTAGATTTCACAATGTATTTTGATGGTTGCACATAATCCAATAGATTTTCTAGCTTTTTTAACTGAATCTTTTCATTCTTTAACAATTTATTTATTTTACTCATTTTCTAGCTCTCTTACAATTTCGTTTATTGATGCTCTAAGTGTATCTATTCTTGCTACAGTTTCTTCAATTTCTTTGTTTAAAACTTTTATATCAATTTTTTCTTTTGTGTCTTCTTTTTCAACATATGTTGATACGCTCAAGTTATAATCATTTTCAACCGCTTTGTTTTTATCGATATTAGCAGAAAAATAATCAATTTGTTTTCTTTCTGCAAACTCAGCAACAATATTTTTTATGTTTAATTCAGATAATCTATTGTTATTTTTATCTTTTTCAAATTCCTTACTTGCGTCTATAAATAAAATTTTGTTATCTTTTTTGTTACGTGCTAAAACTAAAATACATGTAGCAATTGATGTTCCGTAAAATAAATTTTCGGGCAGCTGAATAACACAATCTACAAAGTTATTATCAACTAAGTATTGTCTTATTTTTTGCTCCGCGCCTGAACGATAAAAAATTCCAGGAAAGCATACTATTGCAGCTCTACCCTTTGCTGAAAGATGATTTAATGAATGCATTATAAAGGCATAATCTGCATATGATTTCGGTGCTAGTTTTCCCGCTGGAGCATAACGTTCATCATTTATTAAAGTAGGATCATCATCTCCTATTCATTTTATTGAATACGGGGGATTTGAAACAATTGCATCAAATGGCTTTTCGTCTTTATGTAATGGATTTAATAAAGTGTCACCTAGTTTTATACTAAATTTATTGTAATTAACATTATGTAAAAACATATTCATACGAGCAAGGTTATAAGTTGTGATGTTTATTTCTTGCCCAAAGAAACCTTCTTCTAATATATGTTTATCAAAATGTTTTTTCATTTGCAATAATAGTGAACCTGAACCACAAGCAGGATCGTATACTTTGTTAATTTTATCTTGTCCGTTCATAACAATTCTAGCTAAAAGTTTCGATACTGTTTGTGGTGTAAAAAATTCACCGCCGGATTTTCCAGCATTAGAAGCATACTGCGAGATTAAATATTCATATGCATCGCCAAATATATCAATATCAGAATTTTCAATACCAAAATTAATGCTTTTTATTCCAGTTAGAACTTTTAACAAACGATCGTTTTTTCCGTTGACGGTATCACCTAATTTATCACTTGTAACATCAACATCTTTAAACAAGCCTTTAATATCATCTTCAGATTCATGGCCCAAAGCGCTTTGCTCAATTGATTTAAATATATTGTCGATATCTTTATTTAGATTCGCATTATTTTTTATGGCTTTTCTAACTACATTTTCAAATAATTGGCTTGGCAAAATAAAAAACCCTTTTTCCTCGACTGTATTGGGTTTAAAATATTTTGTAGCTTCTTCGTCACTTATTTGAGCATAGTCAAAATCTTTGTTTCCTGCTGCATGTTCTGAATCATTAAAATATTTCGTAATGTTTTCGGATATAAATCTATAAAATAAAATTCCTAAAACATATTGCTTGAAATCTCAACCATCAACAGCGCCCCTCAAATCGTTGGCAATCTGTCAAATAGCTTTATAAAGATCGGCTTTTTGTGTAGATTCATTATTTTTATTTGACATTTTTACCCCTAAAAATTAAAAATTTTTTTTATTAATAATTAATATTTTACCCTTATAACTATAAAATTTAGTATTTAAACAACATTGTCAAGAAAAATTATTGTTTAAACTAAAAATTAGGCGCTGTCTATTCTAAGTGGTTGGTTTTTGAAACAATCTAATGGATTTGAAGGCGGAGTTATTCTATTATTATCAACATAGCATTCTTTACACATTTTAATTAACCTCTTTATAAATTTACACCGCTCTAATCTCGTCATTTATTAATTCAACAAATACTATTACATTTATTTTAATCACCACAAATTTGTGAAAATATATCAAAATATTTTTAAAAACAAATAGTTTACCTATTTTTAATTATCAAAAAGAAAATATTTGTAAGACTATATAGACTGTTTGGGTTTTTCTTTCTGTATTAACACTATACATTCTACATGAAATGTTTGTGGAAACATATCAATAGGTTGAACAAAACTTATTTGATATCCTTTTTCGTTAAATAAAATTAAATCTCTAACCAAAGTTCGCGGATTACAACTTATATAAATAACTTGTTTTATTTTCGCTTGTGCCACGTTGTCTATAACTTTTTTATCTATTCCTGATCGAGGCGGGTCAAACACAATCACATCGTTTGTGTTTGTATTATTTTTTATTAAATATTCTGTTACATCATCATTTACAAAAGTTATATTAATTTTCTTGTTTGTTATAGCGTTATCAATCCCACATTTTGTTGCAAATTTATTTATTTCAACACAAGTTACTTTTTTTGATTTAGCTGAAAGAAATAAACCAATGGTTCCCACACCAGAAAAAGCATCAATAACATTGTTGCAATCATTTGAAATTAAATTGCAAACACATTCATACATATATTTGGTTTGCAATTCATTAACTTGATAAAACGAATCATTTGCAACTTTAAATTTTAAATCGTTTATTTTGTATGTGATAAACTCATTGCCAATTAATGTTCTAAAAAAATTATCATGTTTATTTCTAATATTTAAAATTAACGAGTTTATTCCTGTTGCATTTTTAATTAATTTTTTTTGATTTGTATTTAAATATAAAACTTTTTCGCAAATCATAATTATTTGTTTTTCGTTTGTAAAATTAGAGTGTTTTATTGTTATTTCATTAAACTTTGCGTTCGTTAATATAGTAAATAAATCGTTGTTATTATTTACTATTTCTTTAAATTTTAAAAATATTTCATTAATTTCTTTATGAGCTAAGAATAGAGCTTCTTGTTCAATTAATAAATGTGAATATTTTTTAAAAAAACCAAATTTAAATTTATTGTTTTCGTTTAATACATGTAATGAGATTTTATTTCGATAATAATATTCGTTTGGCGAAGGAATTATTTTGTTTATTTTTAATTCGAGTAAATTTCTTTTAAAAAGCTTTTCAATGGTATATTGTTTGAATTTTAATTGATTTTCATATGATAAAACGCAAAGCGGTGCCGCTCCGCTTTGTAATAATTTTGTTGATTTTGGTTCTATTCTTAGTTTTGATTTTTTTATATAGTTAGTGACAGTTGCAAACGCAATTTTCTTGTTTTCTCAAAAAAGTTCAATATCTGCTACTTCATCAATCAATAAATTTTCAACAAAAATTGTAAAGTCTTTCAATTTTACAACGCCAAATCCTTCATAACTCATTTCTGTCACACAAACATTTTTGTAAATTTTTTTATTTTTGCCAAGATCATTCATTTTATTTTCCTAAACAAAATTTACTAAACATATTGTCTAAAAGTGCTTCGTTATCGTGTTGTTTATTCAACATTTCTCTTAAACATCCTCACGCTTTTGTTAAATCTAAAATAACCACTTCAGGACCAAAACCACTTTCTAAACCATTTATAGACTCGTTTAAGGAAATATAACATTCGTTTAAAAGCGCAAGTTTTCGATTGTTATAAATGATTTCGTTATCGTCTAAATCGATGTTTAAATAACGTTTGATTAATTCATTTTTAAGTTCTCAAACATTAGCGTTTTTTGCAGAAATATAAATTTTGTTTTTTTTAAATTTTAAGTCGCTTAATGTATCAATTTTATTTATTACTTCAATATATTGTTTACCTTCTGCTAATTTTTTTATTTCATTATCTTCTTTATCATTGTTAGTATTTGGCTCATGCATATGAATTACAATTTTTGCCTCTTGTATCGCTTGCTTAGATTTTTCTATACCAATTGATTCTATTGAATCGGATGTATTACGAATTCCGGCTGTATCTACTAATTTAAACAAAATTCCGTTTATTTCAAATTCGCCTTCAACAATATCTCTTGTTGTTCCTGCTATATCTGTTACAATCGCTTTGTCTTTTTTTAGCAAACAATTTAGTAAGGAAGATTTCCCTGTATTTGGCTTACCAACAATAGCAACAGAAACACCTTTATATATATCGCATGCATTTTCCGATTTATCAATAATGACTTTAATTTTATTTTTTAGATTTTCAACCAACGGTAACAATTTGTTTTTATCTAATTGTTCAATATCGTTGTATTCTGAATAATCAATATTTATTTCGGTTATTGAAACAATTTTCAATAATTCGGATTCTAGGGATTCAATTAAAAAATTATCGTTTTTATTGAACTGTGAAATTGCTATTTCTGCCTGCTTGTTTGTTTTCGCGTGGATTAAACTATTAATAGCTTCTGCTTTATCTAAATTTAATTTGCCATTTAAAAAAGCCCGTCTTGTAAATTCGCCACGTTCCGCCAATCTTGCTCCATTAGCTAATAGTAAGTTAAGAATTTTGTTAGTTACAACAATGCCGCCGTGAGCATTTATTTCAACTGTGTCCTCACCGGTATAATTTTTGTTACCAATGAATCAATTAACTAAAACCTCATCAACCATTTTGTTTGTTTTGTTATCGATAATATTTCCGAAAGTTATAGTTTTATCCTTACCTATTTTACCTTTAAATATTTTTTTTACTATTGCTATCGAATCAGGACCCGAGATTCTTATTATAGATATAGCTTGATTAATGTTACCTGATGAAATAGCAGTGATTGTGTCGTTAAAATTCATTCTTAAATTATATAATTTATCTTATTTATAAAATAGATAATATTTCTTTTTAGCCCAAAACAAGGCAGTTAAATTTAAATATCGCTTTTGTTTATTTTGTTATTTAGATTAAATATAATAATAAAGCTTGTCTATATGTTAATAACCGTTTTTTACTCATAAAATAAGGCAATTATTTATGTTAATAATTAACTATTAAAATTTGCAAAATGTTAACTAATTTACCATTAATAAATTTACTATCTAGAATTACATATTTTGTTATGTTATAATTTGATTTATGAAAAACACCGAGACAAAGAAGAGTAGCACACAAATTAAGCGAAAAGTAAAAAAAGTTAATCAAGGCCTAGATTTTGTTATTGCAGATGACATTCAATTAGTTGCAAATGATTTTATAGAGCAAACAACCGAACTTGAAATTTGAAAACCCGAAGATTTAGCGGGTTTCGAAGAAATAAAAATAAAAAAACCTATTAAAAAGGAAAAGAAATAAATATGAAAATAGGCTTTGTTGCCGAATTCAATCCATTTCATAACGGACATATATATTTAATTAGCGAAATTAGAAGACGTTTCCCAAACTGCGAGATAGTTGTTGCTTTATCATCTGATTATGTGCAAAGAGGCGAAATAGCGTGCGCATCTTTTTCGGAACGCAAAGAAATTGCGTTACAATATGGTGTAAACGAAGTAATTGAATTAGATTTTTTCACTTCAACACAAGCAGCTCATGTTTTTGCAGAAGGTTCAATAAAAAAATTAATATCAAAAGATGTTGATGTTATTTGTTTTGGTGCAAGCGACACGGACAATATAAATAAATATATTTTTGCTGCACAAACTTTAAAAGATAATTTAGAAAAATATAATATCCTAGTTAAAAAAAATCTTAAAGAAGGAAAATCTTATGTTGCTAGCACGTACAGTGCTATGCACCAAATTTTGGGCGACGAAGAGCTGATACCTCAAGACATTTTAGGTTTTGAGTATACCAAATACATAATTAATAATAATATTAATGTCAAACTTGAATGCGTATTGCGTACAGCTGAGCACTCTTCATTAGAAGGTAAACAAAAATATGCATCAGCTACACTATTACGTAAAATGTTGAAAGATGGCAAAAATATTTCGCAATATTCACCTATGCAAATATCTCAACCGATTCCTAAAATAGAAGACAAATTTTTAGAAATGAAAGAGGTTATAATGAAAAGTTCTGCTAGTGAACTTGCACAAATAATGTTGGTTTCAGAAGGCATGGAGAATTTATTTAAGAAAAATATAAGTCTAGCAAAAAACTATAGTGAATTTATTGATTTGTGTTCCTCTAAAAGATATACAAAAAGTAGAATTAAAAGGGTTTTACTATACGTTTTGTTGGGTATAAAAAAAGAAGCATAAAGCTTCTTGATTTATCATATTTTTACACGTTTTTCAGGAGCTAAATACATTGGGTCTTTGTTTGTAATTTTAAAGGTTTTATAGAAATCATCAGAGTTTTTTATTTGTATATTGGCGCGTAATTTTGCAGGTGCGTGCACGTCGATATCTAAAAGTAATCTCGCTATTTCATCTCTTCTTTTTATTCTTCAAATAGTTGCGAAGTTAATATAGAACTTTTTAGGGTTGTAATCCTTTTCTAATTTAGCGGATTCTAATGCACACGATAATCCACCAGCGTCAGCAATATTTTCAGAAACGGATAACTTGCCATTACATCTTCCAACCGAAGTTTCTTCGCCATCAAATAATTCAATCATTTTTTTAGCTTTGAGTTCAAATTGTTTTTTATCTTCGTCGGTTCACCAATTCTCCATATTACCGTTTTCATCAAAATTGGCCCCGTTATTATCAAAGGCGTGTGATATTTCGTGCGCAATTACCGCGCCGATTCCGCCATAATTAACGCTTGAACTTTGTTTTTCGTTATAAAATGGCGCTTGCAAAATTGCGGCAGGAAAAACAATTTTGTTTTGACTTGGGCTATAGTATGCATTAACCACAGCAGGGCTCATACCTCAAAAGTTTTTATCAATTTTTTTCATATACTTACTAAAAGAATAAATTGATGCTTGTAAATTAAATTCTAGAGAATTTTGTAGTAGATCATCAAAGCCATTGTATTTTTTTACAATCAATTTGTTATAAAAACTTTCGTATTTTTCAGGATATCCCACATGAACACTAATTTTGTTTAGTTTCAAAATCGCCTTTTCTCGTGTTTTAGAACTTAATCATGTGTTATTTTCTAATCTATGCTTATATATATTAACCATACTTTGGACCATTTTTTCGACGGTTTCTTTGTTTTTGGGGCCAAAATACATTTCGCCATAATATTTACCAAATGGCATCGAAAAAGTTCCATCAGCAACGGCTCTAATAGCAGTTTTTTGTTTAGATAAAGGTTTTTTTTGCCCTACAATAGCACGACTAAATTCACCAGCTATAACAAGCGAATTATAGTCAAGGAATTTCGCTAAGAACAACATAGTTTCAATATATAAATAGGCTTTATATAATTCAAAATTTTCATTAGTAATTAATTTATTATAATTTTCCACTAAATTATCGTCAACAGCGATAATTGTCTCAACATTTTGATTTACAAGATTATTAACAATTTTATCTACATCCAATAATTTAATAGTTTCCTTTACATATTGTATTGCTTTTGGATGATATAAATTAGTATATATTGCGCTTTCCTCAGCTGACAAAATATATTGTGCTGCTAATTCATCTCATTTTAATGCTTTTGCGATTAATTCTTTATTTTGCTTCTTGTTTTTATTGAATTTAACCAGTAATTTTTCAACCATTGCACTTCATAATGCCTGTAAATTTTTTTTCTTATCTTCGTTAGCGTAATAATTTTTTTCAGGCAAAATAGTACTTGGATCTGATAAGTAAAGATTTTCAATATCGCTATTTTTAAAATCCGTCCCTACTCAAAAAGGAATTGGAGTTTTTAATCCTCAGTGCGTTAGTTTAGAATAATTTTTTTCAACATCTTTTCAATCTTTTAAGTTGTTAATAAAATTTAAAATTTCTATTGCTGGTTTTACACCATTAATTTTTCTTTCGTTTCAATTATTAAATAAAGAAAAATATTTAATCATTTCTAAAAGATGTTTGTTATCTTTTATATCATTACTATCTTCTTGTCATTTTTTTAATAATTTGTTTTTTATTGTTTCTAATTTTTCATCAATATCCGAAAATGAACCAATCGTGGTTTTATGCTGCGGAATTTTATGTTTTTCAATTCATTGTCCGTTAATTGCTTCATAAAAATCCTGTTTTAAAAGTTCTTTTTTCATATTTCTCCTATTCGGTATACATTATGTTTGTTATTTTTTGATCTAATGTCTTTTTGTAAAGCTTGTAATTAAAATTTTCTAAAATAATTTTTATTTTATTTTCTTTAGCTTTGATAAGTATTATGTTAATCAAAAGTGAATAACTAGGATTATTAATATTATTAACTAAGGTCTCATCAATTCATATATATTTTAGTCAATCACCAATAATATTAATGACATTGTCATTGATTTGATCAATTTTAAGGCCTAATGCAAATTTCTTAGTTTTTTGCTTTAGTTTGTTATAAGTTTCAAATAGTTTGTTTGTGCTCTTATAACTTGTGTATTCAATAAATTGTACATATGATGGGAAAGCTTTTTGGGCAGCAATAACATTTTCGGGTTTAATGGTATTGAAAATAAAGTCTTTACACAATATGAATTTATCGGTTAAATCTACAGCCTCTAAATTTTCATAAATGGACGTATAAAAATTTCTATGAATATCAAGCGATTCTAAAATGCGATCATTTTCAACATCTAGATTTTTAAATAGTTTTGGTAAAATAATTTCTTTTTTAATTTTAGGTTTTGAGCGCATTTTATGAATTAATAAATCTTTAACTTCTAAATTTTGTTTTTTTCTAATTATTTTTTCAATATTTGAAAACGCATTTATATACTTTTTGTAATTTTCAGAATCAAAGAGGTTGCTAAATATGTTATTAATTAAAATATTGTCATCTGTTTTATATTGTAACTTTATATAATCAAAAAATTTCTCAAAATTATCTTCGCCAATTTTTTGTATCAACATTTCATTTAATCTAATAATTTTAGAATAAGATTTGATGTATATTCTAGCTCAATCAATAATTTGTTTTGTTGAAGACTTAATTTTATCGTGGGTAAATTTATCCTTTGGGAAAACAAAAAATAATTTATCTCACTTTAAAAATAAGTGAATTTCATAAATATTTTTTTTCGCGCATCTTTCTTTAAAAATATTTATGAAATTAGTGATATCGTAAATATTCTTTGTGTTTAAAATAAAAACTATTGTTTCATATTTACTATTTTTATCAAACAAATATTCTAAATTGTAATTTATCGCTTTAAATACTTTGTTTTCTTTAGCATTTGTAATTTTTCAGGTTACATTTCCTAAAACTTGTTTTTTATCATAAAAACCAAAATCAAATGTAATTGTGGTTAATGAGTTTTTTCTTTTCTTATTAGTAATGCTACATTCATATTTTGTTATCTTTTGATCTTGAATTAATTGCATAATTTGCGATCTATCATGTTCTGAAAAAAAATGAAAAAAATCATTTACGCTGACTCATTGTTTGGTGGCCAAAAGCGTTTTTGCAACAAATCAAGGATTAGGGGTGTAAACTTCGTTATCATTATTTATTTTAATTCGATTTTTTTGAAAATCTAAAGTAAAAGAGAAAAACATGGCAGAGTTTTTATGAGCGGTATTTTTGCTTTTAACTCATACATTAATTATTAAAGTTATTGCAATGAAAACCGCCATAACACTTATTAGCAAAAAAGCAGAAATTGTTGCTAGATTAAACATTTGTTTCCTCTCATTTTTTAATCGAGTGATGATTTTTGGCTAATCTTTTAATTTTTCCATCATCAAATTTGACCTCAATAACTGCTTCCACCATATCAATAATTATTCCTCTGCCATATGTGTTGTGAGTAATATAGTCGCCAACAATTAAATTATTATTATTAGCATGAATTTCTTGTGCTATAGAAAAATTGCGAGCAATGCGAATTGATTTTGATTCATTTACTCCTGATTCACCTAGAAATCTGCTACGTTTATTGACACCATTTTTGCCAGCTGAAAATGAAAGAAATAGTTTTAATTTTGCTCTTGTCATTGCAACGTACGCTAAACGTCTTTCTTCTTCTAATCCTTCAAGATTTTCTTCTTGTTCGTGTAAGTTTTTTAAATAAATAAAATCCTTTTGAGGCGAAAGAATTATTGCTCTACGTAAAGGAAAAATATTTTCAGATAAACCAGCAATGAAGACATAATCAAATTCCAACCCTTTAGCATTGTGCGCGGTCATTAATGACACAAAGCTTACAGCGTCGTCTTCAACATCACGATCAGTAATTAGTGTAATCTCTTGCAAGTATTCATCAATTGTTCCATGAATATTTTTAGTTTCTCATTCTTCAATTGCTTCAATTAAACTTGTAAAGTTCTCCATCCTGCTTTCATATTCTTCCTCTGATTTTTTTATTTGTTCAAAATATTTAATTTTGTTAACAATAAATTCCTTTAATGTAACATGAATGGAATTTTGTTGGATTGCTCTTCTTGCTCATCTAATTTGGTTAATTAAATCTGCTAGATTTTTTAGCGTATCAAAAGAAATTCTTAATTCATTATGTATTTCATCAAAATCATCTTGCAAACAATTAAATAAATCCTTATTTTTTGAACGAGCAAATTCTAGCAATTTATCGATTGTAACATCGCCTATTTTTCTAGCAGGTTTATTAATAATTCTTAATAGTGATATTTCGCTTCCATCGTGAATAACTCTCAAATATGCTAGTGCATCTTTAATTTCTTCTCTTTGATAAAATTTAATTGAACCAAATAGTTTATAAATTGTATTTTCTCGAATTAAAGCTTCTTCAATTGCCCGCGAATAACTATTAACACGGTAAAGAATTGCAATATTTTTTAATTGCACACGATTTTTCTTTAATGTGGAAATTTTGTTAGCTATTCATCTAGCTTCTGCTTCGTCGCTAAAGCCGCAGTAAAAATCAATATCTTCGCCTTCATCGTTTTCAGTATAAAGTTTCTTTTCCAATCTTAATTTATTGTGTGAAATTAGTTCATTAGCTGCTCGTAAAATACGTTTTGTTGAACGATAATTTTGCTCTAATTTTACTGTTAAGGTATTTGGATAATCTTTGTCAAAATTCATGATAATGCTAATATCGGCATTTCTTCATGAATAAATCGTTTGATCGGGATCGCCAACGATGGTAACAAGACTATTTTTAGCAATAGCTTGCAAAATCTTATATTGTAAAATACTTGTATCTTGAAATTCGTCTATTAAAACATAGTCAAATCTTTTTTCTCATTTTTTAGCAATGTTTATGTATTTTGGATCATAAAACAATCTATATACAAATACTAAAAGATCATCAAAGTCTAAAGATCGTGAACGTTGTAAATGTGCTTGATAATTTTCAAAAATTTTACGCTTTGTCTCATCAATTTGTTCTTCGGCCGAACCGGGCGTGAAAATATCTTTAATTTCGGTTTTGTTAATTTCAAACAGTTGATTTTTTTGATTTTGAATATAAGAAATTATTGATGAATATGTATATTCATTATAGGAAATGTTTAGTTCTGAATAAACAATTTTTAAAACTTCTCTTTGGTCTAATTCATCTAATATTTGAAAGTCATTTGAATATCCAAAATTGTGAATTTCACTTCTCAAAATTTTCGCACACATAGCATGAAAAGTAGAAATTATTGGTTGAGCATCCAAGTTGTTTTTTGCAAGTAAACGAAAAACACGTTGTTTCATTTCGTTAGCTGCTTTATTTGAAAAAGTTAGAGCTAAGATTCGGCTAGGATTAGCTTTTAAGGACGCAATTAAATACGCAATTTTATGCGTTAAAACTTTTGTTTTTCCTGAGCCGGCACCAGCTATAATTCTAAGTGGGCCATCATTATACATAACAGCAGTTTTTTGTTGTTCGTTTAGCATTGATAAATCAACCATACAATCACCTTCTAAAAAAATGAGTATAATTTTAACAAAAATTTTTTTGTAGTTAAAAATATCTTTAATAATTATAACATTTTGCACCATAATTCCATGTGTATCACTGCCAAAAATAAAAAAATAGCATAAGCTATTTAATTTTCAAATTTAATTGTTGGCAAAACTCTTTTTTTGGGCAAAATTTTGCGAGTATTAACTTCGTTTTCTCCTAATAATTCATACTTATTTATTCAAACGGTAAAAGTATCAGATAAATTATCATTTAAACCAATTCGTGTAGACTTCGCGTTAGTAATAATTAAAAATGTTTGTGTAAAAATCGCTATGCTTGCAAGTGTAGAAGGAATCGAAAGACAAAATTTTTCAACTAGGGAAAAAGATTTATTTTGCCTAATGATAGCAGCCTTTAAAAATAAATCAGGTGAAACCATAATCATAAACAAAAGAAAAACAATCATTCAGACTAAAGCAAAAATCCTTTGTCGATTAAAAATAGCCTTACTAAGTTTTGTTTTGTTATCCTGTGGCATAATTTTTATTTTACAAAAAAACATGCCAATGGTTTGCCCACTAAAAACAATAGGGATTATTATTCAAATATAACAAATAAACAATATGCTAAGTGGTAATCAAACATAATAGGTTCATTTGTTAAAAAAATTAGCATTTTTAAAATCAAAAACTAAAAAAGTACTAGTTATTAAGAAAGAAAAAAATATTAATAAATCAATCGTAGTGGCTAACAAACGAGTTCAAAAGTTTGCTTTTTTGTTTATTTTTGTCATATAACTTTTTTAAAAATCGAATTTCATTTTCTTGAATCTAGTGCGAATTCTCTAATTTGTTTACTATCATATAATTTAAAATATGGGTTATTTGCAGCAAATTTGTCAAAATCTAAATCAATTGTTTTTAATTCTGATTCTAAAAGATTCTTTAATCCTTTAAGCGATTTGCTTTTGGTTTTGCAACCTCCTAAATAGCCCGCAAAATAGTAATAAAAATTTAAAAATTTTGCAAATTCTAACGCTTGCTGTATTGCGACTAAATCTCCTGGTATATAACCTTTAATAATTTGTCAGCTTTTGTTTAGCGATTTCGGATTCAAAATTAAAACTTCATGATTATAATCAGTTACTCAAGTAGTATCTAAAAATACATACGTTTTTGAAAGCAAGAGTGATCTAATTGAATAAAATGGTGAATATTGTAAATTACCGCCTTTGTATTTATTTCCTTCAATAACTTCCTTAATAATTTTCGTTTTTGCTAAAAAAGTAAAAGAAAAAGGAGCAGTAAGAGCCAGCGGTAAGGCATTATTTTCAATATTAATTAGCTTGCCAGATTCAAAAAATGAACCGTATAATTTGTGTTCAATAATGCCCGACATTGTACTTAATAGTTCAATGTAATCGGGGTGTATCTCATTATCTAAAAAACAATTAATATTTTTTATGAAACCGCTTTTTAAAGTTACATAGGAAAATAAAATGTAAGTATACTCTGTTTGAACATATTCAATCGTTTGTTTTAACACCTGACTTAAATTTAAGTGGCTAGAGTTAATAATTATTTCTAATCTTTTGTCAAATTTAGATTTCAATTTCGATAGTGATTCCAAATCAGATTCGGTAGGCTTATCAATTACGATTACAGTATTAAAGTTTTGGTCTTTTTGCTTAAGCAAATTGTATATTATGTCATCAATTGAAATTGTTGGTTTATAAATTGGAACAACGATTGTTAAATTATTATTTTTTTTCATATTTCCTACATCTTTATTTGGCCAGAAACTCTTGGATAAGGAATTACATCTCTTATATTGCTCATACCGGTGACATACATAACCAATCTTTCAAAACCTATTCCAAAACCACTAGTTGGGGCATATCCAAATCTACGTAAGTCTAAGTATCATTGCAAAGGTTCTTGTTGTATATTTAATTCTTTTAGTCTTTGAATCAATTTATCATAGTTTGCTTCACGTTGACTACCACCAATTAGTTCACCTATTCCGGGAACTAGTAAATCAAAAGCTGCTACAGTTTTGTTGTCAGGATTTTGATGCATATAAAATGCTTTAATTTCTTTTGGATAATTAATAACTGCAACAGGTCCGTTAACGATTTTGTCTGACAAAAATTTTTCATGTTCTGATGCTAAATCCATACCAAAGAAAATATCTTGAATTTCAAAATTTTCTTTGTGTTTTTTTAATTCATTAATTACATCTGAATAATCCATAACAAAAATATCCTTGTTTATAAAATCGCCTAATCTTTTTAAAAGCGAATTATTTGTGTCGAGCGAATTTAAGAATTCCATTTCCGATTTGTAATTTTTGAGCGTATTCTTGATAGCTGTTTTTAATAAATTATCAGCAAAAGGAATAATTTTCTTAAGATCCCAAAAAGCTACCTCGGGCTCAATCATTCAAAACTCTGCTAAATGTCTTGATGTATGCGAATTTTCAGCTCTAAACGTAGGTGCAAACGTATATATTTTCTTAAAACCAGCAGCGTAAGATTCGCCATGAAGTTGACCTGTAACTCCTAAAAAAGCCTTTTGTTTAAAAAAGTAATCTTTAGTTTCGTCATCTACCAAAAGCGTTTCACCTGCGCCTTCACCATCATTTGAAGTAATTATTGGAGCAGCAACATTTAAAAAACCATGATTTTGAAAGTATTTATGAATTTCAAAAAGTAGTGAATTTCTGATTAACATAACAGCTTTAAATAATTTTGTACGGTGTCTTAAATGCGGAATTTCTCTTAAAAATTCTAATGTCGTTTCTTTTTTTTGTATTGGAAAATCTTCCGCCACAGTCCCTAGCACCGTTAACGAAGATACAAGCAATTCAAATGGCTGTTTCCCGCCTAATGTTAAATTCAATTCTCCGGCAACCTTAATAGATGAACCTAAAGCAATTTTATCAGTTGCAAAAGCTTCGTTTAACTCATTTTTGATAACTAATTGTAAATTATCAATAGTGCTTCCATCATTTATTGTTATAAAAGTAATTTTATTATTGCCGCGATTAGAAACAACTCATCCTTCAAACTCATATTTGCCTTTATCTTTTAGCGTTTCTAATTCACTAAATAACGACTTTATTTCCATAAATAACACCTCTTTAATATTCTTTTTTGTTTATTATTAATTTTACAATAATTAATTTATAAAATTAAAAAATCAGCACATGGTGCCGATAAATTAAGACTTTGTAGCCTCATAAAAATAAGTATTAATTTTTGTTCGTAAATTGTTGTCAATTATTGGGTAAGTATACAATTTGTATGTAGGATTTTTAACAGGATCCGGTTCGGGCTGTCTAAAAATTGACATACTAATTTCATCGCCACGGAAATATCAATTTAAAATAAATTCAAATGTGTAGTTGATTGCCGGAGTATATGAAACATAATCAAAATTTTTGATTTCACCAATTGAACTTTCAGCAAAAAAATCATCTATTTCATCACTTAGAACAATATTCAAGTCGGAAAAATAATTTCTAATTACTAACAATCACTCATAATTTTCTGCTTGTCCTGCTTTATTAATAAAATTATCGAACATATTAATTATTCATTTTTTAAAATCTAAACTAGTAGATTCATTTAATATGGACGGAATTTTTCAACTAGCAAAATGATTTGATAAATTAGTTTTTTCAAAAACTCCCCTTAATTTTTCTAGTTCCATTTTGGACAATTGATTTATATGTTCAGTTAATATTGTTTTGTGTTCATTAATTTTGCCATTTTCTAAAGTTTCCACAAATTCACTAAAGAAATTAGATGTTAATTTTGAGGTAAATTCTTTTGAGTTGTTAGTTTCAATATCTTCCAACTTCCATTTGCGATATAGCGATTCACCTAATGTTTTTAAAAACTCTGCAGTATCTTTTTCACTAAGACCTTTCGAAATTATTCAGTTATCCATTAGTATGTAATTATCCTTTGGCCTGATAAAACGAATTTTACCCTCTTTTACTCCGGAAAAATTATCTTTAGAATAATATGCATCAATAGCATCACCATTATACATTACAGCCGCATCGGAGCGCCCACTTTTTGGCTCTATTAAATGATTTAACAAATCTAAACCATCACCACTTAAGTAATTGAATTTAGTTTCTTTTATGCTTTTATTTGTTGCATTTTCAATAAATTGCACGAAAGAATTAATGGCTAATTTGTAATTTGCGTCATTAAAATCAAAAATTCTTGTTCCGTTATTTACTTTTGTAAATTTATCTTCTCAGTTGGCTCCTGAAGTCATGGCCCCAATCATTAAATTGTCTACAAATGCGTTAGTTCAACCAAAATGTGTGTAATTTGCTTTTCGCAAAAAAGTAAAAATTTCTTCTCAAGATAATTTTAGATTTTTATCATTTAATTTTTGATTGGCCAGTTTAATATTTAAGTCAGGTCTAGTATCTTTGTTTATATTATATGCAATGCCTTTGTCTTGAACAAAATAAGGTAAGACATACTCATAAAAATGATCAGAAACTAAACTATCAGCTTTAGTTGTATATCCGATAGGCTTGTTATCGCTATCTTTAATTAAATAATATCTATATTTTTTTAAATTGCCCTCATTTTCGTATTTTGTTAGTGTTGATAGAATTAACGAATCAAAAGCTTCTAAATGCTTGGAAACGGCAGGAGTGTAAAACTTTTTAAGTTTTTCCCAAGAAAGGGTGCCATCGACATTTTTTATACCTTTGCCAAAAACTTTTTCAAAATCTATTTTTTGAATTTTTTGGTTAATGATTAATTGCGCAGCTTGGAAATCGCTTCCAACACCAGCAATGGCTTTTTCTTGAGTAAGTGCTTGCGTAAATTCATTTATTTCTTTAAATTCTTTATAGTTATATTTTTGTTTTAATTTTTTGATAATGGACGGTGCCAAATAGGATTCGTAATTATAAATACTTGGTCGATATTGATTACCTAATTTTATAATTAATGCCAATAGAATAGAAACGCCTATTCCAAGTAAAATAAACACAGAAAGGATCACTTTTCAAATTCGTAATTTCAATTAATAAGTTTCCTTAATTTAAAATAGTGGTTTTATTTTGATTTTGTAGAATTTTTTTAGTTTTATAGAATTGTGATCCTTTAATCGCACCGTAAATAACATTTCCTAGCACAACTATTAATAATGATATAGCGCCAATAGCAAGCGACCAAGCCTGAAATTGTCCTTCATATAGTTGAGTTCCTAAAGTTTCCGTGTTTGAAACTATTCTAGTAATGATAAAATCATCAAATGAAAGTGCAAATGTAATAATAAATGTAAAGGCTATTGAACCAAGCATATAAACAAAATATGTCTTAAATCAAGTTCTAATTTTTGAATAGCCCAGATCTTGACTTGCCTCAAAAATGTTTTTTGAGAATTTATCGCTTTTGGGCAACATGATTAGTATTCCGTATGGTAATGACATAACCGTATGACCAATAATCGCCCTAAAAAAGCCTTCGTTTGTCGCACTTAATGTACCAAAGAAAATTAAATTTAATACAATTGCTAAAGTTAGACCAGTAATAACGTCAGGATTTATTAGTGGAATATTTGAACTTGATTGTACAAAGGTACGAGGTGCATTATTTTTATGTCTTCATAGGGCAAATACGGTTAGTAGCGAAATAGTAATTACTAAAATTGAAGAAGAAACACCCAATAAAAACGAATTAACAAAAGCTAAACCATGTGACTTTGAAAATAGTTCTTTATATGCATCAAACGAAGAGCGGTTTCAAGTAGTAACAGAAAAAATTCCTTTATCAGAAGGAGAATTAAAACTATATATTGCTCCAAAAATAATTGGAATGTACAAACTAGCCAATATTAAAATAACATATGAGTGTTTTAATATTGATTTGAATTTATTCATATATTCCTCCTTGTCTTTTTTTAGCAATTAAATATGGTATTCCATAAATAATTCCATAAATTGCTAAAAGTACTAATAAAGTGATTATTACTAACGAAGAAGCGTTTGCTAAATCAAATGGATTTGCAGTATTAGCGAATTGATTAATAAGATTTCCAATTAATTGTTTTTGGCTTCCGTTTGGTAAGAGTTTATCAGAAATAATAATTGAAGTGGCCGACATCATAAGTACAACGCCAAACCCACTTAAAATTGCTTTTGTACAATATGGCAAAATAACTTTGAAAATTGTTTGAATTTTGGAATATCCCAAATCTTCTGAAGCTTCAAGTATATTTTTAGGCATATCCTTTAAAACTTGATAAAGTGGCATAATCATGAATGGTAAAAATAAATATACCATTCCAAAGATTGCAAAAGCATTATTATTCAAATAATTTTCATCAAAGATTGCGGAAAATAATCCTCTAACTGCCAATGCTTTTGAAATTGTAAATATTGCCATAGGACTTAACATTAAGCTTAATGATAAAGTTCTAAAAATTTTTGACTTTGATTTTGAAATTATGTAAGCATATGGAAAACCAATGATTAAGGCGAAGGTAGCTGCAATAATTCCGGTTCATAAAGAGCGAAAAATTATTAGTCAAGTTGATCCCTTTGCAATAATATCCCAGTTATCTAACCGGTTTTGACCATCGATAGGTTTTAGAGCATAAATGAATATTAAAACCATTGGCAAAATAATAAACAAAATAGCAAAAAGAATATATGGAATAAGTAACGAAATTTGTAATTTGGAAATATTTCCCGCGACAAGGCGTTTAGTTTTTTTATTTGTTTTTGCCGCCTGCACTCTAATTTGCATATTCAGCCGCCTTATTATCTTCTTCGTTTCATTTTTCATCTTTTTTCATTAGATGGATTGAGTCGATATCTCAATTTAAAAATACTTCTTTTCCAACATCGTGTTTGCTTGAAGTTTCAATGTTTATAATTTTATTTTTAACCTTAATTTGGTAATTATAGTAACTTCCACCGTATGTTGCCGCTATTATTTCACCAGTCAATTTAGCATTAGTTTTTGATTTAGTAATATAAATATCTTCAGGTCTAATTAGTGCGTCTAATTCTTGATTTGCTTCAAATTCCTCGTGAATTGTATCGTATATGCGACCCATAAATTTAACTTTTCCTGCTCTTACAAAAGTCGCATCAAAGAAATTTGAATCGCCGATAAAGTTAGCAACTCATTTGTTTGCAGGATAATCATATAATTCTCTTGGCGTGGTGAATTGTTCAACCTTCCCATCTCTAATGACTGCAATTCTATCGCTTAATTGTAGAGCCTCATTTCGGTCATGCGTTACAAAAATAAATGTTAGTTTTAGTTTCTTTTGAATGTCTCGTAATAAAAATTGCATTTTTTCTCTAATCTTAGCATCAAGGGCACTAAGTGGCTCATCTAGTAATAAAATTTGAGGTTCAATAACCAACGATCTAGCAAGCGCTACCCGTTGCTTCATACCGCCGGACAGAAAATTAACATTTTTCTTTTCGTTGCCTTCCAACCCAACGAGTTTCATTATTTTTTGGACTTCTTTATCCATTTCGTTGTTAGTAATTCGACGCGTTAAATATCTTTTTTCAAAAGCTTCGATTTTTAGATCAACATAATTTTCTCAATATGAATATTTAAAATCCATATCATCAATTCACGATTGATATTTATCATGTTTTTTTTCCGATAATTTTGAGTTTTCAAGTAATTTTTCATAATGCTCCATGGTTTTGTCTAAAATGCGCATTTCAGTGCGAGCCTTTTTATTTCATTTTTTTCTCTGCAATTTTAGCCGGTTCTCATAAGATTTTGGAGCACCGTCTAACGGAATTCTTTTTAAACGCAAACCATATTTAATGTTATTTTCAACATTTAAATGTGGAAATAATGCATAATCTTGAAATATTGTTGATACTTCCCTTTTATGAGGACTTAAATCTTTAATATCTTTTCCATTAAATTTAACTTCGCCGCGAGTGACTCATTCAAAACCACCAATAATTCTTAATATAGTGGTTTTTCCTGATCCTGAAGGGCCTAATAAGGTAATAAATTCCCCTTTTTCAATCGATAAATTTACGTTGTCTAATACAGTTTTGTCTTCAAATTCTTTGACTATATCGACTAGTTCAATAATAGGAGCATTTGTTTTCTGTGTCTTTGTTTCCATTATTAACCTTTCTTTGATAAAAATACATATGAATTATGATTTTGTTGTTTCATAATAATAATCAATAATTAAAGTTTTTAATTCTAATTCCAACGGTTGATAAATTCTATATTTTGTTTTACCATTGTTTTCAAACTCCAAATCAAAAATTTTTATTGCTTTTAAATCTTGTTCCAAATTTTCATTTAAAAAATATCATTTTTTTAAAAAATCATTTGTGCTTTTGCTTGCTGGTGTATAGTTAATAGTGTTAAAATTTTGAATAAACGGCAAGTTTGAATTTGTGAATGCATTTTTGAAAAAAGTAAAATATTTTTTATAAAACATTTTTTTATTTAATGTATCGCCGTTCAAAAATAATTGCTTCATTTCGTCAAAATTAATGTTCTCATTTTTATTCTCATTTTTAATTAAAGCCAAAACATTTTTTAAATATTCATTTTCAATTTCATTTTCCGAAGCAAAACCTTTATAAAACAAATTTTCGCCTAATATTTTTAAGAAATGATCTGCTTGGTAATTATCTGTTTCTTTAGAAATTATTCAAGCGTCAATGTTCACATAACTATGTTTTGGCCTTTTAAAATCAATATGAGGTTTATTACCTAATTTTTCAAAATTATCATTTCCATAATAAGCGTCCATGGCGTCGCCGTTATACATTACAGAAATATCCGCTTTTCCATTAATTGGCTCTATTATTGAACTAACAAGTTCTTGCCCATCAGTGGCTAATTTATTAAATTCTGGATTTTTTATGCTTTTACCGGTGGCCATCAACACAAATTCAAAAAACCAATCGATAACTTTTTTATAATTTTGTTTATTTAATTCAATTCATTTATTACTATTTTGTTGATTTATATTTAATGTTTCGTGTGCATAAAATTGGCCAATCATTGCGTTGTCTTGAAACCAATTAGTCCAATAAACACGTGTTTTTTTATATTTATTTTTTAACGATGATATGATCTCGAATCAAGTTTCTTTTTCGTCAATATCATTAAAATTAACATTGTCTTTTAAATTGCTTCTATTTGAAGTGTCTAACGCTGAATTATCGGTATTATAAACAATCATTTTGTCTAATATAAAATATGGAATTAGAAATTGATAAAAACGATCAATGCCTTCTTCACCGTCAATTTCAAAACCAATAATGTCGTTAGTTTCTGAGTAGTAAATAAATGGCGAAACAATTTTTTTGTTATTTTTTCATTCTTGATAACCAAAATTGGTTGGATTTTTTTCAATTATTTTTTTAATTATTCAATTTTCAAATGCAGAAAAATTTTCTTTGACAATTTTAGGATATAAATTTAATATTTCATTATCATCAAAATTACTATTGTTAAATAGTTTTTTAAAATTTATTTTTTTTAATTTATTATCCAAAATCAATTGTGCAATTTGATAATCGCTACCAACACCGGCAACAGCTTTTTTATTTTTAATTGCTCTAGTAAATTCATCTAAATTTGTGAATGTATGATATGAATAGTTCTTTTTTAAATTAGCAATGATCTTTCTATCTAAGTAAGATTCATAGTTATAAATACTTACTTTAAAAGGGGAGGATAGTTTTAAACCTAAAATTATAAAAAACACTATAAATACAAATACGGTGAGCAGGGAGAATAAAATAACTCTCATTTTATGTGTCAAAAATTTCGTTTTCACTTTAATATCCTAATTTTTTAATCTTCTGTTCGTTGTTAACTCAATTATCATCAACCTTTACTTTTATAACTAAGTTAACTTTATGTTGAAAAGTATTAATCATTTTTTGGCGAGAAAGCACAGATATTTTCTTTATCATACTTCCACTTTTACCTATTACTATTGCTTTTTGTGATTCTTTTTTTACATAAATAGTAGCATCAATTTTGTAAGGAAAAGCATCTTCATCGGGTTCAATAAATTCATTTATTTCTACAGCTATTGAGTGAGGTATTTCTTCGTATAAATTTTCTATAGCTGCCTCTCTAATTATTTCTTTAGCCATAAAGCGAAGAGTAATATCTCCGTATTGATCTTCTTCATATAAGGCTTCTGATTCATAGCAAAACGGTTTAATTTCTTCAATTAAATCACTATAAGTTTGCTTTAAATTATTGGCAACACCCAAAATTCTCTTAAAACCAATTTCTTTTAATTTTTTTGCTTTTTTATTTAATTCGCTACGGTCATCTATTAAATCAATTTTGGAAATGACAGCTATTTTATTTTGAATATTTAAATCGTT
>NZ_VFIX01000020.1 GCF_006385185.1 Metamycoplasma equirhinis
ACGCGACCGCGACCGCTTGCCGGTGGGACGTTGCGGCCGCACCACCGGCTTTGTCACCAGGGCCGTCCGGCCACCGCTCCCGCGGCTGTCCGCATTCTCGGCGCCGTCGGCTACGGCCTCGTCGGCAACGTCGCCTTCGTCGCTCACCGCATGCTCCTTCGTTTACTAGCTACCCCGCGAGCCGTTCCGCTCTGGTGGGGCACCTTCCAGTGTCCACCATGGCACATACCTATGGTCCGTCTCCTCTTCAGGCCGTGCCTGCATCGTCGTCGAACGTTCGCCTTCAGCAGGGGCGACAGGACTTGAACCTGCAACCTGCGGTTTTGGAGACCGCTGCTCTGCCAGTTGAGCTACGCCCCTTCGCGGTTGGCAGGCAAGACCAGACCAGGCCCTGGCCAACCCACTACGCCGGGGCTCACATGACACGCGCGCCCTCCGTTCGGTGATCGCGAACCGAAAGTGGAGACGACACTCCGCTCGTTGAACTCACGGAAAGCGCGCCGATGTTGGGAAAACCCCGAGGTCCGAGTGTACATGGCCGCAGCGGCCAGTTGCTAATTACGCGGTCCTGATGACCTGCCCGGATTCCTTGTCCCATTTGAGTCTGGCGGAACCATCACCCTGCTGGCCCATCAGCGTGGTGTAGGCCTCCATGACCAGCTCACCGTCGTCGTTGGTGCAGAGGTTTCTGGTAACGACGATGTCTGCGCCGAACCGCTCGTCCACCGAATGGATGTCCAT
>NZ_VFIX01000021.1 GCF_006385185.1 Metamycoplasma equirhinis
CGCCGACTGTTTGAGCAAGATGTGCCAGTTCGGCATCGGTGCGATCCGATGCGGCGTTCTCTTGCGGCTGAAAGTCGCTGCCGAATAGGGCGGAGTAGAAGCTGGCGTAGAGTTTCGGGTCGTTTTGCCCCGCTACACAGTACGAGGCGGCCACCGCTCGCGTCGAATAGTTCTTGCTGTGCGACTGGTCGTCGAGGAAGTTGAGCAGGTGGTAGCGCACCGCCAGCTGCTTGTCGGCCACCGCGGTATCGATATCGCTCGCATACGACCTGATGAAACTGCCGCAGGGTGGACAGATGGGTTCGTTGAAAATGTCGATCGTTGTCGGCGCCACCGAGCTACCCACAAAGACACCGTCGTTGAGAACGCGGAGCTCGACCGCATCTGCGGGCGGCGGTGGCGGCGGTGCCGACGTGCGGGGTCCAGATGACCGCCACGGATGGGCAAGCGCGATACCCAGGCCGCCCGCCAGCGCCACCACGACGGCGACGGCAACACCAACCCACAACCAGGGCTGGCGGGCTGACCGGGGCAGCGGAGACGACGGTGGCCCCCATGGCGGCGCCCCGCCAGCCCATGGCGTCGGCTGCGGCCACCGGGTACCCGGTGACACCGGGTGAGTCGATGGCACCGGCAGCTTGGCCACCTGGCTGCGCCGCAAGATGTCGGTGGCACGATCCTGATCCGCGGTGGCC
>NZ_VFIX01000022.1 GCF_006385185.1 Metamycoplasma equirhinis
GATTTCGGGTGTCACGCCGTGCTCGGCACAGAAATTGAGCATCTACTGGGTCTCGGCGATCCCGCCGATGTTGGACCCGGCCAGGCTGCGTCGCATGAGCGCTAGCGCGAACGCCGGCACGGCCATGGGGTGCTCGGGGATACCCAGTTCCACGAGTGTGCCGTCGACGTCCAGCAGGTTCAGGTACTGGCCGAGGTCCAAGTTAGCCGAGACGGTGTTCAGGATCAGGTCGAAGCCGCCGCGCAGCTTGCGGAAGGTGTCCGGGTCGGCGGTCGCGTAGTAGCTCTTGGCCCCCAAGCGCAGACCGTCCTCCATTTTCTTCAGCGATTGGGACAGCACCGTCACGTCGGCGCCCATCGCGGCGCCCAGCTTGACGCCCATGTGACCCAGTCCGCCTAGGCCGATGATCGCCACCCGCGTGTTCGCCCCGGCATTCCAGTGGCGCAGTGGCGAGTACAGCGTGATGCCCGCGCACAACAGCGGCGCCGCCACATCCAGGGGCAGCACGTCGGGTATGCGCAACACGTAGTTTTCGTCGACGACGATCGCTTCGCTGTAGCCGCCCTGGGTTGGCTGGCCGTCTTTGCCGATCGAGTTGTAGGTGAAGTTTGCGCCCGGCTTGCAGTACTGTTCGATGCCGCGCGTGCAACTGTTGCACTCGCGGCACGAGTCCACGAAACAGCCAACCCCAACGCGGTCGCCCTGCCGGTACTTGGTCACCT
>NZ_VFIX01000023.1 GCF_006385185.1 Metamycoplasma equirhinis
GCAAAACGATCGTTGCGGTGTTGGCGATGCTGCAGATGGTGGACGCGGGTTACCAGTGTGCCCTGCTGGCGCCAACGGAAGTCCTTGCCGCACAACACTTGCGATCGATCCGCGATGTCCTAGGGCCGCTGGCCATGGGCGGCCAACTGGGAGGCGCCGAAAACGCCACCCGGGTGGCACTGCTCACCGGTTCGATGACGGCAGGGCAGAAGAAGCAAGTTCGCGCCGAAATCGCCAGCGGTCAGGTCGGCATCGTCATCGGCACGCACGCGCTGCTGCAGGAGGCCGTCGACTTTCACAACCTGGGCATGGTGGTGGTCGACGAGCAACACCGGTTTGGTGTCGAGCAGCGAGATCAGTTGCGCGCCAAGGCCCCCGCCGGCATTACCCCGCACCTGCTGGTGATGACCGCGACGCCGATACCGCGCACGGTCGCGCTGACCGTCTATGGCGACCTGGAAACCTCTACGCTGCGCGAACTTCCGCTCGGGCGCCAGCCGATTGCCACCAACGTCATCTTTGTCAAGGACAAGCCCGCCTGGCTCGACCGCGCCTGGCGGCGCATCATCGAAGAGGCTGCCGCCGGCCGCCAGGCCTATGTGGTGGCGCCCCGCATCGATGAGTCCGACGA
>NZ_VFIX01000024.1 GCF_006385185.1 Metamycoplasma equirhinis
ATTAAACAAGATAAGAGTTTTTGGTGGATGCCTTGGGTCTGGAAGTCGATGAAGGACGTGATTACCTGCGATAAGCCTCGGTTAGCTGGAAATAAGCTGTTATCCGGGGATTTCCGAATGGGGAAACCTAATTGAGCTAATCCTCAATTGTCATATCGATGAATTCATAGTCGAATGAAGAGACACGCTGTGAATTGAAACATCTCAGTAGCAGCAGGAAGAGAAAATAAAGAATGATTCCCTTAGTAGTGGCGAGCGAACGGGGAAAAGCCCAAACCAACACTTGTTGTTGGGGTTATAGGACTATTTACATGAAGTTACAAAACTTAAACATAGCAGAATAAGTTGGAACGCTTAAACATAGAGGGTGAAATTCCCGTAAGCGAAATGAATAAGTCTTCTAATAGTATCCTGAGTAGGGCGGGGCACGTGAAACCCTGTCTGAATTTGCCGGGACCACCCGGTAAGGCTAAATACTAACCAGACACCGATAGCGAACTAGTACCGTGAGGGAAAGGTGAAAAGAACCCCGAGAGGGGAGTGAAATAGATTCTGAAACCAATTACTTACAGTTAGTCAGAGCCCGTTAATGGGTGATGGCGTACATCTTGCAGAATGGACCGGCGAGTTATGTCAACATGCAAGGTTAAGTGGATTAAAGCGAAGCCGTAGAGAAATCGAGTCTTAATAGGGCGCTTTAGTATGTTGATATAGACCCGAAACCAGGTGATCTACCCATGAGCAGGTTGAAACTTAGGTAACACTAAGTGGAGGACCGAACCGTAGTACGCTAAAAAGTGCCCGGATGACTTGTGGGTAGGGGTGAAATTCCAATCGAACTTGGAGATAGCTGGTTCTCTCCGAAATAGCTTTAGGGCTAGCGTGTAGTGTTAAGTGATGGGGGTAGAGCACTGAATATGGAATGGCGGCGCCTAGCCGTACTGACTATAATCAAACTCCGAATACTATCATGTATTGCTATGCAGTCGGTACATCGGTGATAACGTCGATGCACGCGAGGGGAACAACCCAGATCGTCAGCTAAGGTCCCAAAATTGTGTTAAGTGAGAAAGGTTGTGGAGTTTCTTAAACAGCTAGGATGTTGGCTCAGAAGCAGCCATCGTTTAAAGAGTGCGTAATAGCTCACTAGTCGAGAGACTCTGTGCCGATAATTCAACGGGACTAAAACACAATACCGAAGCTACGGGCAGAAATGCGTTAGGAGAGCGTTGTAAGGGCATTGAAGCCAGACCGTGAAGACTGGTGGAGCGCTTACAAGTGAGAATGCCGGTATGAGTAACGATTCAGAGTGAGAATCTCTGACGCCTATTGGGGAAGGTTTCCTGGGCAAGGTTCGTCCACCCAGGGTTAGTCGGGTCCTAAGACGAGGCCGAAAGGCGTAGCCGATGGACAACAGGTTAATATTCCTGTACTTTCTAGACATGTGATGGAGTGACGGGGGAGGATAATACTACCACTTACTGGATTGTGGGGTAAATAATGACTGGGTCGTGTAGGCAAATCCGCATGGCTTAACTGGGAGTTACGATGCATAGCAAACGGGCAACTAAGTAGCGAATTGGATGATTCCATACCTCTTAAAAAAGCTTCTAACTTAAATTTTGTGAAACCCGTACCGAGAACGGACACACGTCCCCAAGATGAGTATTCTAAGGCGAGCGAGAAAACCAATGTCAAGGAACTCTGCAAAATCATCCCGTAAGTTCGCAAGAAGGGATGCCCACCCTAAAAAGTGGGCCGCAGTGAATAGTAAGGGGGAACTGTTTATCAAAAACACAGCTCTATGCTAAGTCGTAAGACGATGTATATGGGGTGACTCCTGCCCAGTGCCCGAAGGTTAAGCAAAGGTGTTAGCATTTGCGAAGCATTGATGTGAAGCCCGGGTGAACGGCGGCCGTAACTATAACGGTCCTAAGGTAGCGAAATTCCTTGTCGGCTAAATACTGACCTGCACGAAAGGAGTAATTATCTCTTAACTGTCTCGACATTGGACTCGGTGAAATTATGGTTCCGGCGAAGACGCCGGAGACCCGCATCTAGACGAAAAGACCCCGTGGAGCTTTACTATAACTTCATATTGGAGTTTGATTTAACATGTGTAGGATAGGTGGGAGACTATGATGCTTGAACGCTAGTTTAAGTGGAGTCACCGTTGAAATACCACCCTTGTTACATTGAACTTCTAACTTGTTGCCATTATCTGGCAAGAGGACAGTGTGTGGTGGGTAGTTTGACTGGGGCGGTCGCCTCCTAAAGGGTAACGGAGGCGTTCAAAGTTACACTCAATACGGTCAGAAACCGTATCTTAGAGCATAAAGGTAGAAGTGTGATTGACTGTGAGACCTACAAGTCGAGCAGGTGCGAAAGCAGGACTTAGTGATCCGGCGGTTCTTTGTGGAAAGGCCGTCGCTCAACGGATAAAAGCTACCCCGGGGATAACAGGCTTATCTTTCCCAAGAGATCACATCGACGGGAAGGTTTGGCACCTCGATGTCGGCTCATCGCATCCTGGAGCTGGAGTCGGTTCCAAGGGTTGGGCTGTTCGCCCATTAAAGCGGTACGCGAGCTGGGTTCAAAACGTCGTGAGACAGTTTGGTTCCTATCTGATGTGGGCGTTGGAATATTGATGAGAGCTACTCTTAGTACGAGAGGACCGGAGTGGACGCACCGATGGTGTGCCAGTTGTTTTGCCAAAAGCATAGCTGGGTAGCCAAGTGCGGCAGGGATAACCGCTGAAAGCATCTAAGCGGGAAGCCCCCTCAAAGATGAGTATTCCCTTTAAATTCCTTATAGACTATGAGGTTGATAGGCTGGAGGTGTAAGTGCAGCAATGCATTCAGCTGACCAGTACTAATAAATTGAACGGTTTAATAG
>NZ_VFIX01000025.1 GCF_006385185.1 Metamycoplasma equirhinis
GTCAATGTGGCGGTTGGTGTAGCCGGGGTGTCCATCATCTTGTAGTCGGGATGGAACGCGGTGAAATGCACCGGCACGTCGACGCCCAGGTTTTCGCGGATCCATCTGCATTCGGCAGCGACTTCCGCGTCGCTGTCGTTACGTCCGGGAATCAGCAGGGTGGTGATCTCCAACCACACATTCGTCTGGTGCCGCAGGTAGGCCAGGGTGTCCAGGACGTTGCGCAGGTGACTGACGCAAACCTTGCGATAAAAGTCTTCGGTGAATGCCTTTAGGTCGACGTTGGCGGCGTCGACACGCCGGTAGAATTCCGCGCGGGGCTCAGGACACATGTACCCGGCCGTCACCGCGACGGCTTTGATTCCCTGGTCGTGGCAGGCGTCGGCTACATCGGCGGCATACTCCCAGAAGATCGTTGGGTCGTTGTAGGTGAATGCCACGCTGCGGCAACCCAATTCGTGTGCGGTCCGGGCGATGTCGGCCGGGGCCGCCCGACTGGCCAGGACGTCGATCTCGCGGGACTTGGAGATATCCCAGTT
>NZ_VFIX01000026.1 GCF_006385185.1 Metamycoplasma equirhinis
TGGCGGACGGCGTTTCCTTCGACGAAAGGCGCGTTGCACCATTCGCACCGGCCCAGTGGGACTGGCGTGAACGTTCTTCGAAAGCGATATTGGATGCGCTAGGTGCGAAAATTGTCCTAATTCGGGGCCGCGCTGAGCAGACCCACCGGTCCTGTCTACACTCCGCTCCTTTGACCGCACCTGCCGCAGGCCAGGTCTTCGGGGTTCTTCCACAGTGCAAAGCGGGTGTCCCTTGAGCTTGCGTACTCGCTCATGAGCTGGCCGCGCCGGGGCGTTTTTGGCGGGCCGACCCCGGCCCCACGTGGGCTCGCTACGTGACAGCGCCCACCCGGACAGTTCACGTTGACCGGGTGAGGCCAAACGGCGCCGAGCGTGCACTGGGGGCGAGATTCGGGCCAGCCGATTTTCCGCCCTCAGTTCACGCTGGGCGACGGCGCCGAAACGGCCAGTCGACGCCGTGACCATCATGGGCACCAAGAAGTTGACCGCAACGCGCGCAGTCACCCATGTCAGAAGACGATGGTCTGGTTGTGATGCACGATGACGCGGTCTTGGCAGTGCCAGAGCACGGCGCGGGAAAGCACTGCGCGTTCGACGTCGGCGCCGACACGCACCAGATCATCGACGGTGTGGGTGTGGTCGACACGAACGACGTCTTGTTCGATGATGGGCCCCTCGTCGAGAACTTCGGTCACGTAGTGGGCGGTCGCGCCGATCAGTTTGACGC
>NZ_VFIX01000027.1 GCF_006385185.1 Metamycoplasma equirhinis
CGGCAAAGCCGGGCTGATCGGCGACGGCGGTGACGGCGGCGCCGGAGGAAACGGCACCGGTGCCAAGGGCGGTGACGGCGGCGCTGGCGGCGGTGCCATCCTGGTCGGCAACGGCGGCAACGGCGGCAACGCCGGGAGTGGCACACCTAACGGCAGCGCGGGCACCGGCGGTGCCGGCGGGCTGTTGGGTAAGAACGGGATGAACGGGTTACCGTAGCCGGGAGGCCGGCTACCGCGCTCCCGGCGTCTTACCTGAAGCCGCGCTGCGACTGTGAATCTCACGACGCCTTGTCGGCGTGTCGCGTCGCAGGATTCCCAGTCGCGGCGCGAGGAGGCTTACATGCCCTGCGCTCGGGCTGCCGCATGCGCTCCGGCGCGACGCCCGAAAAACGACCCCTCACCCAGCTGGGTCCCGCTGGCATATCCCTTGCCGTCCTGGGCGATATTGGACGCGCATGCCCCGACCGCGTACAGGCCGGCCACCACCGCGCCGTCGTCGCGCAGTACTTGACCGTCCACCGACGTGGCCAGCCCGCCCAGAGTGAATCCGGCATACATCGCC
>NZ_VFIX01000028.1 GCF_006385185.1 Metamycoplasma equirhinis
CATTCGGCGCTACCGAACCGAAGACGTCAATGGCAGCAGCGCCACCTAGCGGGCGTTCGTCACCGCGAGCGCGATGTCTCGCTGGTGCTGCACGCAGTTGCCCGTGACCCGACGCGCGCGGATCTTGCCGCGCTCGCTGATGTAGGTGCGCAACAGCGCGGTGTCCTTGTAGTCGATCGCTTGGTCCTTCTTCGCGCAGAACACGCATTTACGCGTCTTGACCGGCTTTTCCGGAGCCGGGCGCCGCTTGCTGGACTTGGCCATGAGTGTCTATCTTTCCGTTTCTTGATTTGCAGTTCTTGGGGTCAGAATGGCGGTTCGTCATCGCCGCCGCCGAACGAACCCGACGCCGGTGCGCTGCCCCACGGGTCATCTCCCGAGGCGCTGCTGGTCTGCGCCGGCGCCGGACGGGATCCGCTGCCAAACCCGCCGCTGCGGCTGGCCTTGTTGACCTTGGCGGTGGCGTACCGAAGCGAAGGCCCAATCTCATCGACCTCGACCTCGATGACGGTGCGCTTCTCGCCCTCACGGGTTTCAAACGACCGCTGCTTAAGCCGCCCGCTAACGATGACTCGTGCCCCCCGGGTGAGGCTCTCGGCCACGTTCTCGGCCGCCTCCCGCCAGATATTGCACTGGAGGAACAGCGCTTCGCCGTCTTTCCATTCGCCGGTCTGACGGTCATAGATCCGGTGCGTTGACGCCACGGTGAAATTCGCCACGGCCGCACCGGACGGGGTGAACCGCAGCTCGGGGTCAGCGGTCAGATTTCCGACGATGGTGATGGTGGT
>NZ_VFIX01000029.1 GCF_006385185.1 Metamycoplasma equirhinis
CCTCATCGCCGGGCGACGGATATCGGGACCGGAGTCAACGTGATGGCGCGAGTCTAAGCACGCTCGGAACGGAAATGCAGAGTGTTCGACAAATCTTTCCCCAAGACATTTTTATTGGTCGCACGATGGGCGTCGTCGTCGAGCGGTATGGCAGCACCGATTTGTCTTCCAGGGGAATGTTCGTACCGTTTCATGACGTCGACTGTGTCCAATAGCTTTACATTTCCCGTTTTTATTTGCTGATGATGTCTAACACCTAGACAAACACCGTCTTGTCGTCCATCGATATGGACTCGGGCTAGCCGCCACGCCGACGGCGCACGCCAAACCGGCCGACCCGCTGCCCGCCCTACGAGCCGAAGGGCTTGGCGTTGGCGTGCAGCAATGGCTGCAGCCGCTCCGTCTTCTGCTGTGTCCAGCCGGGCGGCGAGAGCACCGCGGCCCAGCCGTCGGCCACGGTGGCGACGTAGCGGTGACCATGCCCGTCCGGCACATGCGTAGCCACCGCCATATCGGCCGAAACCTGGACGAACGTCACCACCGGGATCCAGCGTGTCTGGGGAAGGACGTCGTAGCCCCGTTGCTCTCGCAGCCAGTCCGGCTCCCGAAACAGCAGGCGGGGAGTCCACCAGGCGATCGGATCAGAGGCATGCGTCAGATGCACCACCCGCGCTCTACCCCACGGCACATCCAGTCCCTTATACACATCTGACGCTGCCGTCGAACAGAGGTATGTATAATTCGTCTGTCGCTGAATTGTACAAA
>NZ_VFIX01000002.1 GCF_006385185.1 Metamycoplasma equirhinis
GGGAAGCCCCCTCAAAGATGAGTATTCCCTTTAAATTCCTTATAGACTATGAGGTTGATAGGCTGGAGGTGTAAGTGCAGCAATGCATTCAGCTGACCAGTACTAATAAATTGAACGGTTTAATAGTAAATTCTATAGTGATTTATCTAAAATTGCGATATTCAGTTTTCAGGGAACAAAATTTATTAGGCGCAATGCCTAATTTTTATTTCCCAATTTTTAAAAATTAAGATAAAGTTAGTAATTAACTTATAATTTATTTATTCTTAAATTAAAAAGTATTTTTAATTCTATTAAAGAATTAATGAAAGGCAAAATATTATGGCTAATAATTTGGAATTTAAAAAAAGATTAATAAAATATATGGAAATTGAGGCAATGTCACGTTATGAAGAGCCGGTGGCACAAGAATTAATTAATTCAATAACTAATAAAAATTTTGAAATAATAAGAGATAATTTTGGATCAGTAATTTTTCATAAACAAGTAAGAAGCAAAAATGCTCCTAAAGTGATGATTGCAGCACACATGGATGAAGTTGGATTTATGGTTAGAAACATTGACCCCAAAGGTCAAATTTTATTGTCACCAATGGGTGGAATATGACCCACTACTGTAATAGGGACAAAAGCTAAATTAGTGACTGATAGTGGAAAAGAATTTTTAGGTCTGTTTGGCCATACAAGTATTCATATTATGCAACCAAAAGAAATTGAAAAGGCAATTACTAATGATGAATTATATGCTGATTTTGGATTTAAAAATTACGAAGATGCAATTAACCAGGGTGCAAGCGTTGGTGATTTAGTATATATGAGTGGTGAAACGATTTTATTTGCAAATGAAGACTTGATTGGTGGCAAAGCTATGGATAATCGTGCAGGTATTACGACACTTGAATATATTGCTAAATCAATTGAAAATTTAGAAATAGATATTGATTTATATTTAGTTGGTACCGTTCAAGAAGAAGTTGGCACAAGAGGAGCAAGAACTAGCGTTTCAATAATTGATCCTGATGTAGCTATTGCATTAGATACATGCGCTTCACACGATACTATTGGAACAATTGCGGGTAACACGGCCTTATTTAAAGGTGCCGCTTTAAGAGTCAAAGATAAAGGAACATTAATGGATCCTAAACTTATTAAATTTTTTCAAAATATAGCGCAAAAAAATAATATTCGAGCATATAAATTTGTTGCAATGGGTGGCGGCACAGATGCACATGAAATGCAATATGCAAAGGGTGGAGCAGCTACATTAACTATTTCATTACCACAAAGATATTTACATAGTCCAATCGGAGTTTGCGCAATAAGTGACTTAGTTGCTGCTGGAAATTTGATTATTGAATTTATTAAATGTTTTAATAAACAAGAATGGGAAAACATTAAATATAAATAAAAGAGGTTTAAAAATGTTAACTAAAAAATTCTGTTTTGTAAACGGCGAAAAATTAGATAAATTAATCGATTATATTTTAAACATTAAAAATTTAGAGGCAATTTTATTAACTGGAGAATTAGGCGCTGGTAAAACTACGCTAACATCACAAATAGCAAAAAAATTAGGTGAAACCAAAGCGATTATTTCGCCAACATTTAATACAATTATAGTTTATGATAAATTAGTTCATATTGATGCTTATAAATTGAAAGGCGATTTGTTTGCATATGAAGATTATTTTGAAAATAAATTAGTAATAATTGAGTGAGCTAATAACGTTAAAACCAATTTTAGAAAATTTCTCGAAATAAACGTTACTCTAGATTTAAAAGGCAACCATATTTTCGAAATAATGAAAGAAGTATATTAGAAATGGAATTATTTGTTGAAACTTCACTATCTGATTTATATCTAGCAATAATTAAAAACAACAAAATTATCGATAAAATTTGTGAAAAAGATTTAGTTAAGAAAACCGATGAGTTTTATTTGAAGTTAAATTTATTGTTTGAAAGAAATAAAATTGATATAGATTCAATTAATGAAATCTATATTACTTTAGGTCCAGGCAGTTTTTCTGGAGCTAGAATTGGACTTTTATTTGCTAGAACTATCTGTCAAATTTCAAATAAAAAATTATTTATTGTTCCAACTTATAAATTATTTGAGATGCAAAAAAAAATATTGAAACAAGATTTCAATCAAATTAAAATTAAAGCAAATAAATACAATAATTATTTAATAAAATTAAATTCAAATTTTAGTTGTGAATTAGTAGAAAACAATAATGATTTTGATAAATTTGACTATCAATTATTTGAAAAAAAATTGCCTAAATATAAGAATATTTTTACGCAATGTCTTGATGTTAATGAAGTAGAGTTGCTTTATTTACATGAACCACAAATAGGAGGCAAATAATGCTAATATTTGCTATTGAAAGTTCACATGATGATACTTCATTTGCCTTATTAGAAAATAATAAAGCATTATGAATGAAGACAATTACACAAATTGAAATTCACAAACAATATGGTGGAACAGTGCCAGAAATTGCTTCGCGATTGCATGTAAAAAATATCGGTATTTTAATTCGAGATTTGCTTAAGGAAATTGATATAACAAAAATCGATTTAATAGCATACACAAAGGAACCAGGACTTATTGGCTCACTTCATGTTGGACATATGGTTGCAAATGCTATTGCTTTACAGTTAAAAAAACCAATATTACCGTTAAATCATCTTCAAGGTCACTTTTATTCTGCATTTATTGAAAGGGAAGTCGAATATCCTGCACTCGGTTTACTAGTTTCCGGAGGTCATTCTCAGTTAATGCTTTATAAGACCAAAGACGAATATGAAATTATTGGCGAAACACAAGATGATGCAGTTGGCGAAGTATATGATAAAATTGCCAGAAAATTTGAATTAGGATTTCCTGGTGGTCCACTAATAGACAAAATTTGGCAACAAAATTGTAATATTTATATTGACACTTTTACAATTCCCCAAACACAAAACGAGTTCAATTTTTCATTCAGCGGATTAAAAACGCATGTTATAAATTTATACAATAATAAAATAAATCGAAAAGAAAAAATTAACATTAAAGAATATGCTACCAAATTTCAAAATACAATAGTTCAATACTTAAAAAATCATATGCAAAAAGCAATTGAAATTTATAAACCTAAGTGTATAGCTTTAGTAGGCGGTGTGAGTGCTAATTTTGCTATAAGGGAAATGATGCTTACATTACATGATAAAGTTTATTTACCTGAATTAAAATATTCAACTGATAACGCAATGATGATCGCTAGATTAGCTTATGAAAAGACTAGAAAATAAGGTTTTATAGCCTTATTTTTGTATAATTTTTTACATGTGAAAATATTTAAAAAGTACTTCAAATGAAAATAGCTGGAAGGAATTTGAAAATGAAAATCAAATGATTTTTTGAGGTCGCTCTAATGTTGGGAAATCAAGTTTAATTAATTCATTAGCTAAACAAAAAATCGCCAAAACTTCTTCTACGCCGGGAAGAACCAAATTAATAAATTATTTTCTTTCTGATAGTAATAAATTAGTTATTGATTTGCCAGGCTATGGTTATGCCGCAATAAGCAAAAAAGAACAAGAAAAAATTGCTAGAATAATCGATTTCTTTTTTAGAAATAGCAAGGCTCAAAAAACTGTTTGTGTCTTAATTGATTGTAAAGTTGGTTTTATGGCAATAGATATAGAAATGATTAATTATTTATACTCTTTAAATATTAAAATAGATGTTTTTATTACAAAAATTGATAAAGCAAATCAATCACAAAAATACAAAGTAAAAAAACAAGCACTAGAATTAAATCCAGAGATTAATATTTTTATGGTTTCTTCAATTAAAGCGCAAGGCATCGAAGATATCATAGAATTTTATTCATTATAATAAGTGGCTAAACAAAAGGTCGTTTTTTATATTATAATTTATATATTATGCAAAAAAAAGATAAGTTTAAATTACGAATAATTCTTGAGGTTATATTTTTATTTATATTACCTTCAATTTTATTTTATACATTGATTTTATTGCCACAGATTCCAATAAAAAATTCGATTAGATTAACTCTATCAATCGTATTCATGGTTTATATAATTTGTTTAGGCATTTATTCATGAATTTCGTTAAACTCATATTTAAAGAAAGTTACTATTGCTAGAAATTCACTAAATTTTTATATTCAAAGAGAAATTGGACAATATGGTGTAGGAGCAATTAGCTTTCTTGATACAGGAAAAATAGTTTGAATGTCTTCCTTTGTTGAGTCACGTTTTACAACAAATATTTTAGGCAAAAACATTAAAGAAGTTTTTGGCATCAATGAATGAAATAATAACAATTTAGAATTTAATTTTAAAAAAGAACATTATGAATATGAAACTCATATTTCTTTTGAACATAATTTAGTACTTATTAAAGATATTTCAATTCAAGTTAATCTGCTAAACGATTATAAAAGACAAAGATGCGTTTTTGGTGAATTGAGTATTGATAATATGAATATTTATCAAGCAACATTATCTCAAGAGGAAATTTTTAAATTATATGCTGTTGTTATTAATAGATTAGATGACTTATCCAAAAAAACAAACATTATTTATCGTCAATACGAAAACGGTCGTTTCTTTTTAATTCTAAATCAAGAAATTTTAGAACAATTAGAAACTAGAAGATTTCACGATTTTGAATTGCTTAAAAACAAACAAATTATTAAAGGTGTTAATATCACAGTTTCAATTGGTTTTTCATATGGTTTATATAAATTTAGTGTTTTAGAGCAATTAGCAAAAGAAGCACTAATTCAATCACAGGCACGTGGTGGCGATCAAATTACGGTTATGACACAAAATGAAAAACCTCGTCATTATGGATCTAGTTCAGAAATCGAAATTAACTTATCGAGAACAAATGTTAACTATTTAGCTAAAAACTTGATTGCAAAATTAAAATCAAATCGAATTAGAAAAGTTATTGTCTATGGCCACAAAGATGCTGATTTAGATGCGCTGGGCTCAGCATATGGAATATATTCGCTTGCAAAATCATATGGAAAAGAAGCATATATTCAAAATAAAACATTTGACCAAACAACCAAAATTGCTATGAAAGGAATCGTTAAAGGAGAAAAAAATATACTATTTATTTCGCCTAAGGAAGCAACAAATCTTAATGACGGTTCAACATTGGTTGTTTTATGCGATACTTCTGATGAAATGAGAATAGAAAATTCCAATGCATTTTTAAATATCATTAAGGAAAATATATTTGTAATTGACCACCACCGAATTGCGCGAAATCCTTCTTATGCAATTCATGAAAATTCATATGTTGACTCTTCTGCTTCATCGGCTTCAGAAATTGTTACCGAAATTATTGCAATAACCAACAATAAGGACAGAATAAATTCTAAAGTTGCTCAAGCATTATTAGATGGAATTTATTTAGATACAAATAATTTTCAAAAACAAACAACATCCAAAACTTTTGCAGCTGCTTCGATATTACAAGAATGAGGCGCTAAAATTAATTTATCAGTTAATGCTTTAAAAATGAATGAAGAAATGTTTGAATGCGTTCAAAAATTAACGGAAACAATTTCAGAGGTAACTGATGGTTATTATCTAGCATATCAAGATATGGAAGTTCCAATTGATATTATTTCAATTGCAGCAAATGAAATTCTTCGTGTTAATGGCAGAAAGGCTGCTTTTGTTGTTGCTAAACTCCCAAACAGCAAAAAGTATAAATTATCAGCACGTGGAGTAGAAACTAATGTTCAAAGAATAGCTGAATTAGTTGGTGGAGGTGGTCACTTTAATACAGCTGCCGCCGAAACAGAAGAATCTTTAGACACATTTATTGGAAATATTAAACAAGCGATTGTGAGTGTAAAAAATGAAAGTAATATTAATTAAACAATACGAAAAACATAAAGTAAATGAAATTATTGAGGTAAGTGACGGTTTTGCTAAAAACTATTTAATCAAAAATGGCTTCGCCCAACCTATTAATAAACAAACATTAGCAAATTTAGAAAGAGTCAAAAATAATTTAGCAGAAAATTTAGCTGCCGAAATTGCTGAAGCTCAAAAAATTAAAACAGAAATAGAAAAATTAAATCTTATTTTTACTTTAAAATCAAACGGAAATATTGTGCATGGCAATATTACCAACAAAGCAATTGCAAAAGAATTATTGAAAAACAATATCAAGATTAATGCACATGCATTAAGTAACGAAGTTTATAACACCTTCGGCAACCATAAAATATTTGTAAAATTGCATGATAAAGTAACCGCAATATTAGCAATTACTATTATTGAAGAAAAATAAAGCACAAAAAACTAAATGCAGGAGGATATAACATGGCAAAATTAACGGAATTAACCGCCAAGGAAGTTGCAATTGCAAACAATGAGTCTTCGCTACTAGGTTTAATTATTAATCGCAACGATGCTTATTTAAAAATAAGTGAAACGATTAACTATAAAATGTTTCACTTTACTAATAATCAAATTTTATATAAAGCGATTTCAAATGTTTATGCCTCTTCAAATGTTTTTGATGTTGCTAACTTAATTAATTATTTAAGTAGCGAAAAAATAATTGATCAAGTGGCTGGTTTTGGCTTTTCTTCTATTGATTATATTGGATTTTTAACCCAAAATTCAGGACATATTGATGAGATTCATAAATATGCCAAAAGCATTATTGAACAATACAAGACTGACGAACTAAACAAACTTTTAGAAAAGAACACTAAACTTATTAATTCTAATAAAGAAAAATTTAATATTAACGATTTAATTGCTAAAATTCAAATTAATTTACTTAATTTAGATATATCTGAAATTAATGCTACATATGCCCGAGTCGGTGATGTGGCCGAAAAACTATATTCAGATATTATGAATAACGAACAAACTTCTACCGGCCTTGGCTTAATGTGAGGTTTCCCCAAAATTGACGAATTAATTTTAGGTTCAAATCCTGGTGACTTAATTATTTTGGCGGCTCGACCAGCAATGGGGAAAACAGCTTTTGCTTTAAATATCGCCGCTAACGTTGCAAAAGCAAACAAAACTGTATTGTTTTTTTCATTAGAAATGTCAACCGAACAATTAGTTCAAAGAATGCTTGCTATTGCTTCATTAACGCCAATTAATTTGTTACGAAAAAAAGAAATTAAAAGTGAGAATGCAAAATCACTTTATTGAACTGTTGAAGAAATGAAGAAATGAAAAATGTTTTTGTCGGATAAGGCCACATTGACAATTTCAGATATTACCACAATGGCAAAACGCTACGCCCAAACTAATAAAATTGATTTAATTGTTGTAGATTACTTGCAACTAATAGCTGATTCAGTACATTCAAATTCAGAAAATAGGCAACAAGAAGTAGGACGAATTTCTCGTGCTTTAAAGCAATTAGCTCGTTCGTTAGAATGTCCCATTATTTCATTAAGCCAACTAAGTAGAAGTGTTGAAAAACGAGAAGATAAAATGCCAATTTTATCTGACTTGCGTGAATCAGGAAATATTGAACAAGATGCTGATGCGGTTGTGTTTTTATATCGTAAAGATTACTATAATAAACAAAAAACTGATAATAGTCAAATTTCTAATGATTCAAATCAAGGTGGGTCAGAATCCTTAACAAATGTTATTGTTGCAAAAAATCGCCACGGTGCTACTGGTGTTGTCCAATTACTATTTCAACCTGAATGTAACCGCTTTTTCTATGAACCTGAAATGATTAAAGACAAACAAAATCAAGAAAAGCAAAAATTATTTGTTTCAAAACAGGAGGAAGGATATTAATAGATAATGAAATTACAAAAGCAAAAAAATAATTATATTGAGTTTGATTTAAATCCTCAAAAAATAAATTTATTAAACGTCTGGAAAAAGTATCCTAAAAAAGTACTTTGAATGTTTGTTAGTGCATTTTTATATAATATAGCGATTGCCGTATTTTTAAAAAAAGCTGCAACAATCGCAAGCGGAACATCTTCGCTTGCACAAATAGTAACTTTTTTAGCGCCCTCAACAGCTTCATATTATGGACTATTTTATGTATTAGTTAATTTACCACTGATGTTTATTTTTTGACGCAAAAACCCCCGCTTATTTATGATATTAACCTACTATTGAATGTTATTCCAAGTTTTAATTCAATTAATATTCATAAATTACAACGGAAATAGTCCAATTGTAAAATTCATAGATTCTGGTCTTTCAATTTATAAACCAAACGGTCCTGGAAGTTATTGGGATCCATTTGGTAGCACAGTGGCTGGAGCTAATGGTGCAGTGTGAAATCGTGAAACTTGACCCGTTATTGTTTATGCTGCGCTAGGTGGTGTGTGTGAAGGATTTGCCTCAGTTATTGCTTGAAGGCAAAAAGGTTCAATCGGTGGTACATCTGTAATTTCAAACTATATCGCTTATAAAAATAAAAAACCAGTTGGAAACGTATTTTTAATTGTTGCATTATGTTTTTCATCAATTTCAACAATAATTGTGGCTTCACTTGAAGCAACCGGAAACATTGCGGGCCGCGAATGACGTAGTGAACAATTTATTGTAAGAATCATGGGAACATTTATTTATCTATTTATCTTTACAATAATTGTTAATAAATTCTATCCAAAATACAAAAAAGTGAAAATTGATATTTATACAAGAAAGCCAGAGCTTGTTGCGGAAGCATTCAAAAAATCAGGATATGTTCATTCATTTAACTTATTTGCTGGCGTTGGTGGATTTTCACATATTGAGTTTGGCAAAATTGAAACAGTTGCTTTATATCTTGAACGAGACATGATAATAGAGGAAGTTAAAAATGTTGATAAAAACGCCTGAATTACAATTTCAAATATTCACGGAATTGTTGGCGAATTTGATACCTCATATGTAGAGGTTTAGAAATTGCAATTGTTGCAATTTTTTAGTATAAAAATTGAAACAGATTTTAAATTAATATTTAAAAATAAATGTAAAAAGCATTTTAAAAATGTTATTATTTTATTTACAAGAGGCAACTATGATTAGCAAAAATCCTGACCACGAGCAAAAAACTAATTCTATTCATAAATTACTTGGAAACGATGAATATAAAGAATTAAAATACATTGAAAAATTAGCCAAGAAAAGAAATAAAACAGGAATACAAATTGATCCAAAATCTATTAATCCATATAATTTAAATTTTTTTAATATTTGAATTAAATTTCCAAAAAAAATGTTTTTTATTTTTGTTTCGGCAATTTTATATAATGTTGGTGTAGCAACATTTTTAGCAAAAGCAGCCACGGTAGCAACTGGTGTTTCAGCACTTGTACAATCAATAACTTATACAATTACTGTTACCGCGCCATATTTTGCCTATATATACTTGGCGTTTAATTTACCTCTCATAATAATTTTTTGAAAGAAAAACTCTCGCCTATTTATGCTTTTAACAACTTATTGATTGTTATGACAAGTCGTTTTTCAATCATTTTTACTTATTCCTTCAATTAGAGATTTTTTTGATAAGATATCAATTTATTATATTAATTGATATTCGCCTAAATCAGGGTATGGAAATTCTTTAAAAGCTCTAATTTCTTGAGATGTTTATGGAAATTATGCAGTTAAATATCAAGAATTGTTTAATAATTTGCCTTCTTCAATAATATTTAAAAATCATGACACATATTCAATATCAGAAATTCAATCAATTATTCAAGCATATGCAAATAAAACTTCATGAAACTCGCTTAGCTTTGAAAATGTAGCTAATTTATGAGAAGAAATGAAATCAACTAAACATCCATTAGGCAATTTAGGCGAATATACAATTTTAGAAATTGCACAATTAAGCAAATTTAAACTAGAATTAGCAAATGGATTTAATAATCCAACATGGCCAATTATAGTATTTACGGTTATTGGTGGGATTGCTGCTGGTTCGGCTGGGGGAATTGCCTGAAAAAACTCAGCAAGTACAGCGGGTAGCGATTTTATTGTCTATTATGTTTCTAAGATGAAGCAAAAAAGTATTGGCCAAATTTCTACCATAGTTGCATTATGTTTCGCAGGATTTTCAATACTTTTAATTTCGGCGCTAGAAATAGCTGGAGTACTATCAAATGGTAAACCAATTAATTACGGAGCATTACTGTTAAGAGCTATTTGCACAATTGGATACATTTTCTTATATAACTCATTACTAGAAATTATTTATCCTAAGTATAAGAAAATTAAAATTGAGATTTATACAAAACGTGCCGATGATGTGATTAGACACTTTAAAGAAATTAATTATTGACACGCTTATAATATTGATCATTTAACGGCGGGATATACTAATACAGAAACAGTGAAAATTGAAACTTTTGCCTTATATTTAGAACAAAATATGATTCGTTACGAAGTTTTAAAAGCAGATCCTGACGCTTGAATTACCGTTACAAAAATTCATAATATTTTTGGCGGACTCGATACTTCAAAAATTGAAATTTAAAAAAAGCAAGCTTTTATATGTTTGCTTTTTTTTATTCACCAACTTCATCTAATTTATTAATTCGAGGAATATGTCTATTACCTTCAAATTGGGTTTTTTCTCATTCGTTAAATATTGCTTCAATTTCATCAGAAGTTAATAATCTCCCACCCATGCATAATACATTAGCATTGTTATGCAATTTTGCTAATTTAGCTTCTTGAACATTAGCAACTCTCGCACATCTAATTTTTTTAAAACGATTTAGAGCAATGCTAATTCCGATTCCTGAGCCACAAAAAGCAACATAGCGATTATTTTGAAAATCATTATCAGCAATAATTTCTTTAGCGAAATTTATTCCAATTTCTGAATATGAAACTGAAGTTTCTGAATTTTCCGATCCTCTTAATTCAACTTCATATCCTTTAGCTTGAAGACGTTTAGCAAGTTCGATCTTTGCTAAATGGCCACCGTGATCACTTGTTATTTTAACCTTCATAATATATATCCTTTATTTTCTTAGAATTTCTCCGGTTTCGACACGAATAACTTGACTTGCCTGTTGTGTCATGTCACCAAAATTATATATGTTATCTATTTCAGGAAATAATTCTCTTGCGTTTTCTATAGTTTTGCAAACTGGTGCATTTGATAGATTACAACTAGTCATATATACTGGTCCATTTTTTTCTAAATAATCCAATAATCCCTTTTGGTTTGGCATTCTAAATCCTTGATCATTTACCACTAAGGTAGTGGCACCTGGTCAATATTTTTTTGCCAACATTTCAGCTTGTGAATTTCATTCCTTAAATTTTCTAGCTTGCGTAATTGAGGAAACTAAAATTATAAGTTTTTTTCTACGATCTCTCCCCTTAATTTCGTAGATTAAATCTTTAACCTCATTACATACTTTTCCACCTATTCCAATGACTGTGTCAGTAGTGGAAATAAATAATTTATTATATTTATTTGGCATATTTGTATTATAACAAACTATATACATATATAATGAATATATGCCAGAATTACCAGAAGTCAAAGTTGTTTGCAATGCATTAACTAAAAAAGTGTTAAATAAAGAAATACAATCGCTAAATATTATAAAATCCAAACTATTTAAAGAATATGATTCAAGTGTATTTGCAAACACCTTAAAAAATAAAAGAATACTAAAAATCACTAACAAGGCCAAATATATAATTTTCGAGTTATCAGATGAAATAATTTTGATCTCACATCTACGAATGGAAGGAAAATATCGCTATCTTTCTTCACAAACTTCAGAAATCCCGAGACATCTTATGGCTTATTTTATTTTTTCCGATCAAACGATTTTACAATATTTAGATAGTAGAATGTTTGGAACTTTTTATTTACGAGATAAAAGAGATTATCTAAATAAACTTCCACTATCAAAAATTGCGCCTGAAGTGAATTCTTTGTTCGCAAAACAAGTTTTCGATAAAATCAAAAAATCAAATACTGCTATAAAAACAAAACTTTTAGATCAAACAATTATTTCTGGTTTTGGAAATATTTATATTGATGAAGCGCTATTTACAGCTAAAATTAATCCATTAACACCATGTTCTCACTTGTCAGAAATTGATGTAATTAAAATTCTTTCTGCTGGAGAACAAATAATGAATGAAAGTTTTAAAAAAGGTGGAACTACTTTATTTTCATATGAAAGTTTAAATAATCAAATTGGCAATTATCAAAATTTTTTAAAAGTTCATAGTGATAAATTAAAATTTTGTAGAACTTGCAACACAAAAATTCTAAAAATTAAAGTAAATGGACGTGGCACATATTTTTGCCCTACATGTCAAAAGGAGCGATAAATGAATTTTGATTTTTTTCCAAAACAAATTGACCTTCACGGTCTTAGAACATCCGAAGCAATTTCCACTGTTTTAAACGCTCTATATGAACTTGAAAACGATAGTCCCAATCAAAATTATCTTGACATTGTTGTTGGTGTTGGAACGGGTGCACTTAGATTATCAGTTGAAGAGCTTTTAGATAACGAAAGCTACAGATATGAATTTACCAATTCAAATAAATCTTCTATTAGAGTCTATAAAAAATAAATAGTTAAAATACTTCAATAAATTAATGACAACTTTTTTTGTTTGAAACGAAAAAAAATTGCTTTTTTAAAAATTTCCATTTTTTTTCTATAAGAAATATTTCGTTAAATATCATTTAAATATATATAAATGAAATGAAATAAAAAATATTAGAAAATAACAAAAAAATTTTAAATTGCTTTAGCTACGTTACGATTTTGCCTATTGCTTTTGTAGCCGTAATATCAGCTAAAATTGAAACAAGCGCGAAAAATAAAAAAGTCGAAAACCAACAAAAATTTATTGAAAAACCAAAAAAGATTTTATATGTAATTTTTATGAAATTCAGAATCGGTCAAGATAAGACTAAACTATTACACAAAATGAGTTTTTTTGGGGGGCTAGAATGTAATATGAAGCGCAATAGTGTGCTTCGTATTACATTCTAGGGCACTATACAAATAGTGCTTTATTTATTTTTAGTGTCAAATTTTTCGGCAATTTTCTTTAATTTCATTAATGTGTGGTTAAAACCGGAACGTGATTTGTAAATTTTTTGCTTTATTGCAAGCTGCGTCAATTCAGACAAACTTGAATCCAGATTTTCCTTTTTAATTTTAAAAAAACGCAATTCTTCCGGACTAAATTTTTCCTCTAAATTGTTTTCCTTAATAAATTTCAAATTATGTAAAAATAAAACATTGGCCTGAGCAATTCTTTCTTGATTATAAATATCAAAATTAGTTATTCGATTTATATTATTTAAATAATCCCTTTCAATTTTTGAAACTTCAAATTCATAATATGAGTCAATAGCTTCAATTGCTTTTAGAAAGTCACAAATATCTTCTAATTTTTTGACATAAGCAATATATTTGCTACGTCTTTCAATAATCTTAAAATTTAGATTATGATCATTTAAAATCTTGACAATCGCTTTTGCGTTTTCTTCTTCAAAAAAGTTTAATTCTAAATGATTATAGACACTTTTAGAATCACTAATTGATCCACTTACTAAAAAGATTCCAGCAAAGAAATCGCGTTCTTTTTTTATCTGTGTGCTTTCAATTAAATTTATATCAATATCTATTGAATTTTTTTGACTAACTTCAAAATTTATTTTTAAGCTTAGCAATATTTTTTTTAAAAATTCATATATCTCTAAATTATTTAAAATAACGTGTGCTTGATTATTTTTAATTTTGGCGCTAGTGACAATCCCATTAAGTAAATTTAATTTTTGACTTTTATTTAATTGGCGCGCCATTATTTCTTTCTTGATATTTAAGGTAAATGATCCACTATCCATTTTGTGCCGTCCTATTATTAAGTTTAAATAAATTTATTGCCTATTTATCCTATATTTAAATTATAGAAAAATATTCTTGCAATTAATAGCTTTCATATTTTTTAACTTAAATTAAGAATAAAAAAATAAAAAAAGCAATGACCTATTTTCCCATACGGTATCGTCGGCACTGAAGGGCTTAACTGCTGAGTTCGGAATGGTATCAGGTGGAACCCCTTCGTTGTGATTGCTTATGTTTAATATTATATACATAAAAAATTTTTTTGCATAAAAAAAATAAAAATTTTTCTCCTCATAGCTTTTTTAAAATAAAACAAAATTTTCGTTCTCAAAAATAGCTTAAAATATATTTTTTTGAAATTTGTATGCTGATTTTATATTTTGGATTTAATTCAAATTTTCACTTGCTTTTCACTATTTTTTTATTATATTTTATAACTAATTTATAATTAATTATTATGAGCATGAATAATTACGACGCAAATGATTTGAAAGTACTAAAAGGACTAGATGCTGTAAGAAAAAGACCCGGAATGTATATAGGTTCAACTGATAGTACTGGTCTTCACCATTTAATATGAGAAATTGTTGATAACTCAATTGATGAAGCGCTTGCGGGCTTCGCTACAAAAATAAAAGTTGTTTTAAAAGAAGATGGCTCGGTAATAGTAGAAGATAATGGCCGCGGTGTTCCGGTTGATAAACATGAATTGGGCAAAAGTGGTGTTGAATTGGTTTTTACTGAACTTCATGCCGGCGGTAAATTTAGTGAAGGTGCATATAAAACGAGCGGTGGGCTGCATGGTGTTGGTTCCGCCGTTGTTAATGCTTTAAGTTCTAAACTAGAGGTTACAGTTTATCGCGATAAAAAAGAATATTTTACTTCATTTGAACAAGATAAAATAATTGACAAAACTAAATGTTTGGGTGCAACAACAAAACAAGGAACAATGGTTAGGTTTTGACCTGATGTAGCAATTTTTAAGAAGTCAAAATTTTCATCGGAAATTGTAAAAGAAAAACTGCGTGAGTCAAGCTTTTTAATTTCAAATATTAAGATTCACTACATTAATGAATTGACAAACGAAAATATTATTTTTGAAACCGAAGAAGGGATTAAAGAATATATCAAATTTGTCGGTGAGGGCAAACAATTTATTAGTGAAATTTTTTATGCTAAAGGACTATCAGCTAATGGAATTGAAATTGAAACTTCGTTGGTTTATACCGATAATTACAACGAAACAATTTTTAGCTTTGTAAATAATGTTAAAACTCGTGACGGTGGAACACATGAAACCGCCTTCAAAACAGCCTTAACTAAAACTATTAATGAATATGCCGTTAAGAACGGAATTTTAAAAAATAAAATAACATTTGAAGGTAATGATATTCGTGAAGGAATCATCGCTGTTGTATCACTAAAAATTCCTGAAAGCATATTGGAGTTTGTTGGTCAAACCAAAGATAAATTAGGTACACCAGAGGCTCGTGAGGCTGTGGAGAATTTTGTTTCTGAAAAATTTACTTTCTTTTTGAATGAAAAGAAACAAGAGGCTGACAAAATTATTCAAAAAATAAAAAAAGCATACGAAGCTAAAATTGCGGCTCGTAACGCTCGTAACGAAGTAAGAAAAGCAAAATCAAAACTAGAAAACAGAAAAATATTATCAGGTAAATTAACGCCTGCTCAATCAAAAAATCCCGCACTAAAAGAATTATTTTTAGTTGAAGGTGATTCGGCAGGTGGATCTGCTAAATTGGGACGCAATCGCGCTACGCAGGCTATCCTTCCATTACGAGGAAAAGTTATTAATACTGATAAGGCAAAAATAACAGATGTTTTAGGAAATGAAGAAATAGCAACAATAATTAACACAATTGGTGCTGGTATTGGCGAAGATCTTAATTTAAAAAACTCGCAATATAACAAAATCATTATCATGACCGATGCGGATACAGATGGTGCTCATATTCAAGTGCTTTTATTAACATTTTTTTGAAGATATATGAAAAAACTTATTGAAGCTGGCATGGTTTATATAGCATTACCTCCCCTATATAAAATTTCGATTAAAAATGCTAAAGGCAAACAATTTTATGCCTGAGATGACGATGAATTGCGTGACATTACTTCTCAATATACTAATTATGAAATTCAACGTTATAAAGGACTAGGCGAAATGAATGCTGATCAATTGTGAGAAACAACAATGAATCCCGAAACACGTTCAATAATAAAAGTTACAATTCAAGACGAGGGTCTTGTTGAAAGAAATGTAAGTACACTCATGAGTGACGACGCTACAAAACGTAAATCATGAATTAATTCACATGTTGATTTTTCAAACGAAGACGATTTTAAAATTAATAAGTAGGCTCATATGAATAAAAATAAACGAGAAGAACTAGAAAAAATAATGCAAAATGTTATTGAAAAAAACATGGTTGATATAATGAGCGACCGTTTTGGAAAATACTCAAAATACATTATTCAACAAAGGGCTATTCCTGATTCACGCGATGGATTAAAGCCAGTTCAAAGAAGAATTTTGTATGCAATGTGAAATTTAAAACTAAAAAATAAAGAACCATTTAAAAAATCGGCCCGCATTGTTGGTGATGTAATTGGTAGATATCACCCTCACGGTGATTCTTCGGTATATGAAGCACTAGTCAGAATGTGTCAAGAATGAAAAAGTAACTATCCATTAATTGAAATGCACGGTAATAAAGGTTCAATTGATGATGATCCAGCTGCCGCAATGCGTTATACTGAATCCCGACTTGAAAAAATTAGCGAATTAATGCTTAAAGATTTGGATCGTAATGTTGTGCCATTGGCACCTAACTTTGATGACTCAGAATACGAACCGATTGTTTTGCCTTCGTTATTTCCTAACTTACTAATAAATGGTGCAAAAGGTATTGCTGCGGGATTTGCGACCGAAATTCCTCCTCACAATTTAAATGAAATAATTGATGCGATTATTCAATTGATAAAAGAACCAACTACAAAAATAGAAGAATTGTTGCAAATTGTAAAAGGACCCGATTTTCCAACTGGCGGAATAGTTCATGGGCTATCCGGCATTGAAGATGCGCTTAGAACCGGACAAGGAAAAATCTGGCTTTCTTCAAAATACAATTTTGTTTACAATAAAAGCAACAAAATTACCGCGATTGAAATTACGGAAATTCCTTTTGGTGTTGTTAAATCAAAATTAGTTGCTGATATTGACACAATCGCAATAGATAAAGTTATTGCAGGAATTAAAGAAGTGCGTGATGAATCCGATCGTAATGGTATTTCAATAATGCTGGAACTTGAAGAAGATTCAAATCCACAAGCAATAATTACTTATTTAATGAATAAAACCGATTTACGTATTAGTTATAACTATAATATGGTCGCAATTGATAATAATGCACCTTGTTTATTAACTTTAGAATCCGCTTTAATAACCTATTTGCAACATTTAAAAGCAGTAAACACAAACGGAATTAAATACGATTTACAAAAATATAAATTAAGACACGAAATTGTTGAAGGATTTATCAAAGTCGCTGAAATATCTGATAAAGTTATCAAAGTTATTAAAGATAGTGATAATTCGAAAAAAGGTGTTATTGCCGCTTTAATGGCACATTTTGAGTTTAGCGAAATTCAAGCAACTGCAATTGCTGAATTGAGATTATATAAATTATCACGAATGGATCAAATCGAATTTCAAGAAGAAAAACTTGAGCTTGAAAAGAATATCGCTCGTTGCAATTTACTTCTAAACGATTCACGCGAATTTGATAAATTCATAATTAGTCAACTAAATGAAATTAAAAAAGAATATGGAGCGGCTAGAAAAACCGAGATTTCATTAGATAAATTAAAAACTGAAGTTGACCATAAACTACTTACGAAAAATGAAGATTTTTATTTCTTTATTTCGCAACAAGGCTATATTAAAAAAATTAGCCTTAAAATGTTTAATTCTAATGAATTTAGTACTTATAAATTAAAAGAAAATGATTCATTACAATACTATGACAAAATTAATTCACTTTCAAAATTAATTTTCTTTACGAATTTGGGAAACTTTTTTATAATAGAAGCTCATTCATTGCGAGATAATTCTTGAAAAGAACTCGGCGATCATATTTCATCATATAATTCACTTGAATCAGATGAAAGAATTATTCGTGTAATGGAAATTACTTCATTTGATAGTTATATTGAAATTGTCTTAATTTCTAAATATGGTTTTGGAAAAAAAGTTAAAATATCAGAATTTAATAATAAATTAATTTCAAAAAAACGTACTTGTATGGCTTTTAAGAATTTAGATGATGAACTTATTGATGCTAAGATTGGAAATGGCGAAAAAGACATTTTTGTTTTATTAAATAATGGTTGTTATTATCTAATAAACGAATCGATTTTTAATAGTTCTTTAGCTTTAAAAGCACAAGGCATAAAACTATTTCCAAAATTGCAAACTAAAGATAAAGTTTTCGTTTCTGCATTCGCAACCACTTTAGTAATTAATTCGGTTATTTTATTAACCGAATCAGGTTACGCAAAACAATGGAATATGCGCGAAATTCCTACTGTGCAAAGATGAGGCCGCGGCTCTAAATTATTTAATATATTAAAAAACGTAAATTTAACTCCAACATCATTTGAAGTTAAAACAACTAACTTAGAACTATTTTATACAAATAAATCAAATGAACTAATGCAATTGGAATTAGAGGATCTTAAAAAAGATCGTACTAAAGGTGACAAATTAATAAAACTCACATATGATTTTGAAAACTCGGGTTCTCTAATCCAACATATTAAAATCAATGAATTAAAAGACCCTGATTTAGAATCACAACTAGAAATTAGTAACGAATTTTTGCGTCAAAAAGAATCGGATAAAGACTATTCTTTAACAGTTGAAACTTCACTTTTGAAAAGATACTATCAATTGCCAGTAAAACAAGAAGACAAGGAATATCAAGATATTGAACAAGTTACACTTTTTGATCCTGATTTTGTTGAAGCAGATATTGAAAATAATGAAAAAAGCCAAATTAATGAACGCAAAGAAAGTAAACTAACTTTTAAAGAAAAAATGCAAGCCTTAGATGAAATAAATGTTGACGATTTGCTAGAAAAAGTAAAGCAAATTAAGAAAAAATAGATATAATTGAATAATTATTTACAACATTGTTGATAAAGGAGCAGTCTATGAGAAAAGATGTTAGATTAGCTAATAAAGTTAAAGCTGAAAAAAGACAACATAAATTAGCACTTGAAAAAGCTAGAGATGCTAGAAGAGCTCAAAAACAAGCAGCTCAAGGAAAATAATTGAAATAAGCAAACGAAAGGAAAGAATTATCAATTCTTTTCCTTTTTATTTTGTACAATTCTAATACTAAAGGAGAAAAAAAATGAAATTTAAAAAAATGCTCTTAACATTAGGGTTAATTACTACAATGCCATTGCCTATTTTCATGGCTTCACGCTGTCAAAATACAAAGAAATTTTTAGAAGATAAAATTTTAGATAAAAAGAATGAAGATTCAAAAAAGGATAATGAACAAAACCAAAAAGAAAATGATTCGCTACATAAGATGCCTGAAAATGACGGCAATTTATCAGCACAGGAAAATTTAGATGTTTGAGCCAAATATGCTAATAATATAATCTCGTTAAATTTCAATGCTCAGGAAGAAATAAAATCAGCAATAAATAATTCCAAAAATTTATATTTTTCGTATAAAAAAAATCAGTTGGCTTTTTCTAAACAAAACCCAAAAGGTAAAAGGAATTGAGAAAAATTGAATTATTGTATGTCAATAAAAGTAACTTTACCCCAAAACTATCAATTAGTTTCGGCTCTAGAACCTCAAAAAGAAAATAAATTAAATTCAAAATTAGAATGAAGTTACGATAAAAATGAAAACAAGTTAATTGTTGAATACAAAATTGCCAAATTTGACAAGAGCGGCAATAACTTAATAGCAAAAGAGAAAAATATTTCAAGTATAGTAATTGATTTTAATTCTACACCTAATCCTAATCCCAACGAAGAAGAAACACCTAAAATTGATGATACGACGCCTTTTGCCGGGCAAGCACCAACATTAGATAATGATCACCGTTTGGAATATGATAATTCTAATGATTTTTATAAGTCGCTTGATGGTTTAAGCGGCCAAGAACTTCGCAATAAATTATTTAAAATACAGGCCAATAATCGATACACTAGTCTAGGATATGGCGATTTATTTAAAACTTATAAAGATGCTTTTTTAGACAAATATTACGAAAAAGATAATTCAGTTTTAGATATTTATGGAGAAAATCCAAATGGAGATGATCCTTTTGTTTTCTATCACGGAAATTTTCAGGATACAGGTAATACAGAAGGCAAAGGAATGAATCGTGAACATTTAGTTCCTCAATCATGATTCGCAAAAGAAGATATGATGAGAAATGATGCGCATCATGTTTGGCCAACAGATAAAAAAGTCAATGAAGTGCATTCAAATTATCCATATGGAACCGTAAAAGAAGTGAGATATATTTCTAAAAACGGCACAAAAATAGGCTTATCAAATGAAGATGGACAGAAGGTATGTGAACCAATAAATGAATTCAAAGGCGACGTTGCTAGAGCTTATTTATATTTTGTATTTACATACGGCGATAAAAATTTAGAACAAAATTCTCAAGCAAGTAGAATTTTTCAGAAACAAAATGGCAAAGAAACAATTAAAAAAGCATTCCTAATAACACTATTAGCATGAAATTATAAAGATAGTATTTCACAATTTGATTTAGATAGAAACAATGGAATATATAAGCATCAAAAAAACCGCAATCCGTTAATTGATTATCCTGAACTTGTTAAAGTGCTTTTCGAAAATGATGATACTTTTGTGTTTCGTAACAAAGGTGTTGCAGTTAAGTTGGTTTCTAAGTAAAAATTTTTGCTTTTGTTTAATGAGGAAAATGTTATAACGGAATTTTCAAATTCTAAGATTGAAGAAATAAATGAATAACTTAAGTTGCAGTTAGATCCATTTGTTTTTATTGCAGCCGAAAATATTTCGCCATTAAATTTACAAAATGTCAATATTAAAATAATTGAACACAACCAAATTGAAATAATATTTAATAAAAATAATGTTGATTACTATTTATTACTAAGGCAGTTAACTCAATACCGAAAACTTCAAATAACGACAAACTATTATTTGTTTAAAAAAATATTTGATAAATATTGCATTTTAAATAAATTAAATGCAAATTGCGAAATTGAAAATTTATTAACTCGACAAGTTCAAAATATTACAGCTTCACAAAAATTTATATAGCCAATCTAAAAAATAATGCAAAGCGCAATAGCATGCTTTGCGTTTTTTAAAACTTTAGAATTTCAACAACTACTACTTATGCATATTTTAGTTCTTTTAAAAATTTTATTATATAAAAATGCAAACACTTTATTCAAGTGTTGCACTTTGTATTACAATGCATTTTAATTATTATTTAATTTAACTGTTTTAAGATTTTCATTTTTCAATTTCTTTAATATGTCTTCGCGAATGTTGCCTGAAAAATTTTCATATTGGGTATGCGAATTAAGTAATCCGATTCCATTAGAAACATATTTTGCTTTTCCACCTTCTTGTTCTGAAGATTCTGATTCAAGAAAAGTAATACCAATCAAATTGAATTTACTATCAATAGCCATTGAACCGCTAGCTCCACCAGTTAAAAGATCATGATGATTTGGAACATATGTTCTTAAAATTGATGATTGAACCAATACTTCTTTTTTCATACCATGAAGATGATCATCACGGAAAGGTTCAACATAATCCTTCCATTTATCATTTAGCGAGTTTCAATCTTTATTTTCTTGCTCGTTGTATTTAACTCATAATGCTTGTACATAAGGGTCAACACTTAATTTTCTATTTTTAGTCAATATTGTACCGCCAACAGATTTTTGTCCTTTAAATTTAAATTCACTAACATCATAATCATAAGGGAATCCAGCCAAGAATTGTGTTTGATAAGCTGAAAATTTTTCATCATTTCCTACTCCAACATATCAATCTTTTTCTTTAGGCGTTCCTAATATTTTGTGTAATTCGGGAAATAATTTTTGAATCATATTTTTGTTTATTTCTATTTTAAATAATACAAGATCCATCCCCCCATTGTTAGTTGAGCCAATTCTTGTTGATGCATCAAAGTTATTAAAATACATTTTTTCATAATCAACTTGTTCAAATTGAATTCCCGATGATTTAAATCTTGGAGTATATCAAAAAATATCATTATATGTTTTTGCAATATTAGTATAACCTAATCTTTGTGTTGGTTTTCCGGTTGCATCTACTGAATTTTCATCATTGCTTTTCTTGTAGTGCAAATAAGCAGCATAATTTTTTTCATCTTTTCTTACTAATCTATTATAGCTTCTTTTCCCATCGGGCAATCAATGATGGAAAATCGTATCATTATCTGCATAATTTTTTGGATCATTTCCTAAACTATGAGTTGCCAAACCGCCATTTCAACCAGCCGATAAAATATTTTTTATTTTTGAAGCATCATATTTTAAAAATAGTTCATCATTAGAAAAGTATTTGGATTTATCATAATTTTCCACTCAGTTCAAAACGTGAATATTTGTGGCTGCTAAAAATGTGTAAGTATCTTTCTTTTCTTTTTCTTCATCTACAATTCTATCTACTAATCAAGCTGTTGCGCCTGGAAATTCTTGGCGAATGTGTCAATCAGGATCAAAACCTTCGTGAACTCATTTTCATAAATATGCTTGCACATTAAAACTTCTTTGATATATATAATCATAAAAGTCGTCATCCTTTTTAAGGTTCGAAAGATTATTTTTATCAAATTTAAATATATATTTTTGGTTAGAAGAGTCTGTTAATAAAAAGTCAATTTTTCCCTCTTTATCATTAAAATTGGCTTGAATATTATTTAAATTTGTAATATTGAAGATCTTTGCTATTTCATCTAATTTCATTCAATAAAATAGCTGACTTAAATTTGATGGAAGAAAACCAAATTTATTTTCCAATATAATTTTATTAATTTTTTCAAATATTTCATTTCCATTGATATAAGAAGACGATTCAGAATTTTCAAATTTTTCTAGATATTTTTGTTGAGTGATAAATTCAGAAGAAAGTTGAGGATTAAAAAATCTTAATTTTTCTTCATCAGTTGTTCCTTCGTCGCCGAAAATACCAACATCTTGCAATTCTTCAAAGAATTTAGCCGACATTTGAAAATCAGCAGGTCTATTTAAAAAGTCCATACCATTTGTTTGGTAATTTCTTAAAATTCATTTGAAGTTGTTAAATTTTACTTTGTATAGTGGGGTTTGCATTTGTAATTCAAGAATAGAATTTTTTGCTAATTCTTCATGAGTAAACAAATGTTCTGATCTGAAAAGATCAGGATGTTTACTTTTTTCGTAATATTGACTTCCATCAAATTTTCCGTTTGGGTTAGGATTATTTTCTCATTTAAAGCCGTTGATAACAATTTTAGTTTCTTGTGATATTTTATTATTCTTTTTGTTTTTTAATGAAAAAGTAACTTCAATACTAAAGCTATATTTAGTAAGTTTGATATTGATAATTTCATGTTCAGTTGGAATGTTAGTAAATTTTAAGTCACTTTCAGTTATTGATGATGCTAACTTATTGCTTTTGTTTTCAACATCGGCAGTTACTTTTTTTGCTAATTCATTTAAAATTTCTTCTTCAGTTTGTTTGTGTTCCAAATTATTTAATGTAATTGATTTTTCGCTTGAAACTTTTAGTGAAGTTTTATCTTTAATTTTAAAAGTTACGGTTAAAATATTGCCATTAACTTTTAACTGCAAATCAGTAACTTCATATTTAGTTGTATCTAATTTATCGAAAATTAAGTCATCTTTTGTAACTTCTGATGCTTTTTTGTTTGTTTTTAGTCTAATGCTAATGTTACTTAAATGAACATTGATATCTTCAATTTCAGGCTTTTTAGGTTCTTGACCCTGATCTTTTGGATTTTCTTTTTCCTTATTTTCATCTTTTGGCTTATTGTTTTCATTTTCTTTTTCATTATTTGGGTTCTGGTTTTTTCTACCGATAACACATGATGAGCTTAATAAAATTGGCATAGCTCCCCATAGTATAAATAATGATTTAAATAGTTTCTTTTTCATAGTGGCACAATTATACACCATAAAGCAACATAAATCAAATATTGTAATATTTGTGCATTTTTTAACTATAAATATTAGTAAAACAATATTTTTTATCGCAATTTTATAGGAATTTTCAAAAAAGCTTAGTTTATTAAATTTAACTATCTTTTATAGTTATAGACGTTTAAGTCTATAATTAAACAAGAAAGAGAATAAATAATGAAAAAATATGTCAAATATAATCAAAACACAAATGAATTTGAAGAAATGATAAAACATATGGCTAATTTATGTGCCATTCCTTCTATAAGTATTGAAAATGATTCAAAATTTCCGTTTGGAAAAGACACTGATAGCGCCTTAGAATATGCCTTAGATTTATCTAAAAAATTTGGATTTAATGTTTTTAAAGATCCATTAAATCGTTATGGATTTGCCGAAATTGGTAGTGGCGAAAAAATCATTGGTATTTTAGGTCACCTTGATGTTGTTCCAGCTGGCGATGAATCGCAATGAAAAACAAGCGCGTTTGTTCCAGTTATTACTGAAAATGAATTAATTTGTCGCGGTAGCTTAGATGATAAAGGACCAGTTATTATTAATATGTATGCAATGAAATATATTTTAGATAATAATTTGCTGGGTGATGAATGAAAAATTCGTTTAGTATTTGGAATTGCTGAAGAAACAACAATGCAATCAATGAAGTACTATTTAAAAGATTTCGGCGACCCATATATTTCATATACACCTGACGGTGAATGACCACTTATTTACGCTGAAAAAATGGTTTATCATGTTGATATTTCATTTCCACGTATAAAGAATTTATTTATTAAAGCTGGCGATGTTGTTAATCAAATTCCTGATTCCGCAGAATATGAATATAAAAAAGCTAAAGCAATTGTAAAAGGCATAGGCGGTCATGGTTCAACGCCTGAAAAAGGCGATAACGCGATAATTAAGACAATCAAATTATTAGCAAGTCAAAGTAAAGAATTGCTTGATGAAAAAATGTTTAAATTTATTTTTGAAAATTTTCCAGAAGAAAATTACGAACTAAAACATATTTTTAATGATTATAAAGATTTCTCGGGCAATTTGTCGGCTAACTTAGGCATGATAAAAACTACTGAATCTGAACATGTTTTGTCATTTGATTTGCGTGTTCCTGTCACTCATAGTATTGAAAATGTCACATTGGATTTGAATAATTATTTGAGAAAATTTGGAAATAATGTTTATTCAACATTAATTAACTCAAAAGTTCCAAAATATATTGATAGAGAATCCAAATTGGTACAAATATTAATGCAAACATTCAATGAGGGAATGAATACAAATGAAAAACCACTAGCAATTGGCGGCGGAACTTATGCTAGATTGATCGACACATGTGTCGCTTTTGGGTCAACAAAATATATGCACTTAATGCACGGTCCCAATGAATATTTCACTTTTAAAGAAATTAAAGAATCACTAGAAATTTACATAAACGCATTAATTCGTTTACAAGATTATGAAAAATAGACAAAAATAAGGGTATGCTTTCTTTAAAACATACCTTTTGTTATAATTTTTAACATAATGCTATATATTTTTTTTAATTCATTATCAAAATCAGGTTCTCGACAATCTAAAATTTATCGTATTGTTGCAAAATCAATTTCAATTTTTCAAACTGAAGGTGTTGAAATTCGCGACATATCAAAAATAGCAGATCCCAATAAATTAATTAAGTCACTTAGCGAAACCGAAGATATAGTTTTAATTATTGGCGGTGACGGTACATTAACTCACATTATTAATAAAATTCACAGTATTGAAAATTTACCAAAAATTTACGCTTATCGCGCCGGAACAGGCAATGATTTTTTACGTGATTTAAGTAAAATACCGGGTACAAAAATTATAAAAAAACGTTACTTTTTGATTAATCCATATTTTAAGAAACTGCCGACTATTGTTTTAAATAATTCACATGAACGTGCCTTTATCAATGGCATTGGTTTTGGTTTAGATGCATATATAGCTAATTATGTTAATACAAAAAAGGCTAAAAAGGGTTTTGCTTCATTTTTTATTGAAACAATTCGTGCTTTTAAAAATTTTCGAACATATGAAAATTGCCAAATTATTATTGATGGTAAAGAATATAATTTTGAAAAAGTCTGACTTGTTTCAATAATGAATGGTTGCTACTATGGCGGCGGCATGAAAATTGCACCAAATGCTAATCGACTTTCGGATCAACTATCAGTTATAGTAATTCACAAAATTTCTAAAAGAGTTTTACCTCTACTATTAACTAGCGTTTATACTGGGAGACATTTAAAATATAAAAAAGCGGTAACCGAATTAATTGGTCAGAATATTTACGTAAAATGTGACGATATAAAACTTATGCAATTAGATGGGGAGTCTTTTGCTGCTAAAAAAGAAATGCAAATTTCTAAAAAATAAAAACAGAAAGCATATTATGAGTCTCTGTTTTTTAATTTAATTTTTATTGCTTTCAGCGATTTTCTTTTTAAGAATAAGTTCTTCAATTAGGCGATATTTTGTTTCTTTTTTAGCAAAAATATCTTTTTCGTTTTCTAAAGGATTTTTGCTAATTTTATTAGTGATAAGCGTTAATAAATTATTATTGAAATAAGCCATTCCTCTATCAATATAATATTCTTTTACGTCTGGCGAATTTTTAGAATTAATATATATTTTTGACGGAATAATCGCTGTCATAAATTGGGTTGCATCGGCCATAATACCGATTTCTCCAGAGTTAGCTCTAAAAGTACAAATTGGAGTTTCCATATCTAAAAATGTACCATAAGGAGTAGTGATAACAACGCGGATATTTTTATCAGCCATTTCTAATTTTTGCTCATTTCTATGCCAAGTTTTTGTGCCTTAGCGACAACGTCTTCAATTGTACCGACATATAAAAATGCTTCTTCTGGCAACTCATCATATTTTCCACTTAAAATTTCTTTAAATGAGCGAATTGTATCCTCAATTTTGATATATCTACCTTTGATGCCTGAAAATTTTTCAGCAACAAAAAAAGGTTGTGATAAAAAGTTTCTAATTCTTCTTGCTCTAGCGACAACTTTTTTATCTTCTTCGCTTAATTCGTGCATTCCAAGAATTGCGATTATGTCTTGCAATTCCTTAAATCTCTGCAAAATATTTTGCACTGCTCGAGCTGTACTATAATGTTCTAAACCAATTATATTTGGATCCATCATTCTTGAATTTGAGCCTAATGGGTCAATTGCTGGATAAATACCAAGTGCAGCTATGTCACGATCTAATACTGTTTTAGCATCAAGGTGAGTAAAAGTGGTGGCAGGAGCAGGGTCAGTCAAATCATCAGCAGGAACATAAACAGCTTGAACGGAAGTAATAGCCCCTTTGTTTGTTGATGTTATTCTCTCTTGCAATTGTCCCATTTCAACAGCAAGAGTTGGTTGATATCCAACTGCTGATGGCATACGTCCTAGCAATGCCGAGACCTCTGATCCGGCCTGAGTAAATCTAAAAATATTATCGATAAATAAAAGTACATCTTGACCCATTGTGTCTCTGAAATATTCAGCCATAGTTAAAGCTGTGTAAGGCGCACGCATTCTAGCTCCGGGAGGCTCATTCATTTGTCCAAATACTAATGCGGTTTTATTTAAAACTCCACTCGCTTTCATTTCATGATATAAATCATTTCCTTCACGAGTACGTTCGCCTACACCGGCAAAAACAGATAGACCGCCATGTTCCTTAGCAATATTATTAATTAACTCTTGAATTAAGACAGTTTTTCCAACGCCGGCTCCACCAAATAAACCAATTTTTCCACCTTTTATATATGGAATTAATAAGTCAATTACTTTGATGCCGGTTTCAAAAATTTCTAAAGTTGATTTTTGTTCTTCATAATTTGGTGCAGCTCTATGAATTGGCATTTTTTCATTAAACTCTCCACCTAGTAGGTCAATAGGTTCGCCTAAAACATTGAACATTCTAGATAAAACATTTTTACCAACTGGCGCAACAATTGGCGAATTTAAATCCAGCACACGCATTCCTCTTTTTAATCCTATTGTTAAATTCATTGCAATGGTTCTAACTGTTTCATTACCAATGTGTTGAGCGACTTCTAAAATTTGCTCACCACATTTTTTGCTGTCAGCATCGACAACTTTTAATGCATTTAGTATTTTTGGGCTTTTGCCTTCATCGAATCTAACATCAACAACCGAACCTAAAATTTGAGTAATAACACCGTAATTAGGTTTTTTTGTTACATTATTAGAAGACACATATGCTTTTTTATTTTCTGTTTTATTAGTCATTAATATTTCCTTCCTTTATGAATTTGAACCATTAACAATTTCCGTTAATTCTTGAGTAATTTTTGCTTGTCTTGAACCATTATATTCAATATGTAAATCAGAAATTAGGTCTTCTGCATTATCAGAAGCTGTTTCCATAGCGGTTCTCCGTTGGCTCATTTCCGATAATTTTGCATGCATCAAAGCGTTATAAATGGATGCTTCAAAAAATAAGGCAAAAGAGTTTTTTAATATTTCTTCTGCATTAGGTTCAAAACTGCTTGAATCAATTTCATTTTGTAATTCTTCCGACTCTTCAGTAATTTTTTCATTCGAGATTGGAAAAATTTCCTTAACTATTGGCGTAGTGTTTATTGGGTTTACATAATTTGTATAAATTAGTTTTACGGATTTAAGCAAAGAAATTTGCAAAACATCGTAAATTTTAGTTGATATTATTTTGGCAATATCATATGAGGGATCATCGCCGATCTGTATTAATGTTTGAATTATATGAAATGTTTTATCGCGTTGAATTAAAGAAAGTAATTTATTGCCAATAACTATTAGCATATCTTCAGTTTTAACTTCTGCCTTTATTTTTTTAAACATTTCTGAGTTATATGATCCACATAGTCCTAAATCACTTCCAAAAACTATGTAAAGATTTCTTTTAGCAGCGAACTTGTATGCGCTCTCGTTTAACAATTTATCGATATCTTGGTCGATATTTTTAACTAAATTAATAAATAAATATTTAACGCTTTTATAATAAGCTTCAACATCATTTTGTTTTCGTTTTATTTTACTAAATTTCGCAGCCGCAACTAATTGCATTGCCTTTGTAATTTTTTTAGTGGAATTAACCGAATAAATTCGATGTTTTATTTTTTGCAAGCTCTCCATGGCAATTCCGGAACTTCAAGATATTGATCTTTATTATAAGAAGGTATATTTTTAATGAATTCCTCATTAAATTTAATTATAATATCGTAAATTTTTTCAATAATTGAATTGTTTCAATCTAGTGATTCGTTTAATTCACTAGCAATTTTTGTAGCCTTAGGATTGATTTTAAAATATGTTAATAAGTTATTAATATATTTTGATAATTCTTTTTTAGGAATGGTATTAATTAAACGATATTTCGTAGCAAATAAAATTATAATTTGTTCTAGATTAGAATATGGTGAATATTGTGGTTGTTTAAGAATTTCATATACTTTAGCACCATGATCTAAAACGTTTCTAGTTGCTTGATCTAGATCACTTCCAAATTGAGCAAATGATAACATTTCGTTATATTGTGCTAATTCTAGTTTTAAACTTGAAACAATTTTCTTCATCAATTTAGTTTGAGCAGCGGAACCAACACGACTAACTGAATAGCCAATATCAATAGCAGGTCTTTGGCCTGAGTTAAATAACGATTCTTTAGTAAATATTTGACCATCTGTTATTGAAATAACATTTGTAGGAATGTAAGCAGCAATATCTTCTGCCTGAGTTTCAATAATCGGCAAAGCAGTTATTGATCCGCCCCCATTGTTTTCATTCAATCTAGCAGCACGCTCAAGTAATTGTGAATGTAAATAAAATACATCTCCAGGATAAGCTTCACGACCAGGGGGTCTTCTTAGTAATAACGATAGTGTGCGATATGCTACAGCATGTTTTGATAAGTCATCATACACAATTAAAACGTCTTGACCTTTTGCCATTCATTCTTCGGCAATTGTAATTCCAGTATAAGGTGCTATATATTGAAGAGGAGCACTTTCCGATGCTGATGCGGTAATAATTGTTGTATATGAAAGTGCATCATGTTTATCTAATTGATCAACAATTTGTGCAATGGTTGAATTTTTTTGACCAATTGCAACATAAATACAATGCACATTTTTATACTTTTGATTTAGTATTGTATCAATTGCAATCGCGGTTTTTCCAGTTTGCCTATCACCGATTATTAATTCACGTTGACCTTTTCCAATTGGAATCATTGCATCAATGGTTAAAATTCCTGTTTGTAAAGGTTCGGTAACTTCCTTACGAGTCATTACTCCTGGTGCAATTTTAAATATTGGTCTCACTATTTCATATCCAATTTTTCCCTTACCATCAATAGGTTCAGCTAATGCATTAATTACACGCCCTAATAATTTGTCGCCAACAGGAACAGAAATAACTTGTTGTGTTCTTGTAACAATACTATTTTCAACAATATTGCGGTCATCACCCATAACAACAATTCCGACAAGGTCTTCTTCAAGATTTAATGCCATTCCAAAAATACCACATTCGAATTTTACAAGTTCACCATGTTCAACATTTGTAAGTCCACTAACAAGTGCAATTCCATCGCCTACAGTAATTACTTTTCCGATTTCGTCGTATGAAATATGTTGGTTAAAGTTTGCTATCTGTGATTTTATTATTGCGGAAATATCTGTGGGTTTCATAGCCATAATTTCCTCCTCTCTAATTTACTAACTTTCTCATTTTTTGAAGTTTTCCAAAAAATGAATTATCAATTAAAAAATCATCAATTTTAATTTTTATTCCACCAATTAATTTTTCATCAATTTCATTAGTTAAATGAATATCAGCATTTAATTTTTTTGAAAGTTTAATTTCAAATTTTTTAATGTCTTTATTTTCTAGTGGATAAGTCGTAAATATTATTCCATATTTAATATTCATTTTTTCATTAGTAAGTTCAACAAATTTATTTAATATGCTAATTAAATATTTAATTGTATGTTGCCGAATTGCTAATTTTATTGTATTAACTATATATATATGAAATTTACCAAAAGTTTGATTCACTAAGTTAAATTTATCTTCATCGTTGATTTCATATGAATTTAACAAACTTAAGTAATTTTTGTTTTTTTTGATTATCTTAACAATTTTTGCTGCTTCGTTAGCAATTGCATTTAAATTGGTTTCGTTTCTTGCTAAATCAAATAACGCAAAAGATCAATTGTAAATTAACTCATTTAAATTTGCCATTTGTTAATTTTCTTCATTTAATACTTCTTTAATCATTTTGATATTTTCGCTATCCTTAATTTCGCGATTTAAAATTTTTTCAGAAATATTAATTGCACTTTCCATAATTAATTTTTTTTGCTTTTTGTTAAATTCTTCTTGTTTTTTATTGATTAGTATTTGTGCTTGATTGATAATCATTTCAGCCTTCTTTTTAGCTTGTTGTGAGCCACTATTAATAATTTTTTCACTTTCGCTTTTAGCTGCATTAATTATGTTATTTGCTTGCAAGTTGGCATCCATAATTTTTTTATCATTTTCTTCGCGAATTTTTAAAGCATCTTCTTTGGCTTTAATTGAATCATCGATATTATTTTGGATAAATTCTTGGCGCTTTTTTATCATTTTCTTAAGTGGTTTGTACACTAAAAAAGTTATTATTAAAACAATTATTCCTAATGTAATTAGCGAAAATACAAAATATGGTCAATTAAATGTTAATCCGCTAAATGCTTTATTTAGTTCTTGGCTAACATCGTAGTTTATTGAATTATTCATATTTTCGTATTAAACAAAGATTAATAATAAAGCAATAATTAAACAATAAATTGACGCTGTTTCAACAATAGCTAATCCAAGGATTAATAATCCCCGAACTTTTGAGATTGCTTCAGGATTTCTTCCAATTGCTTCGCAAGCTTTTGCCACTGCAATACCTTGTCCTAAGGAAACAATTCCTGCGCCTGCAATAGCAAGTCCTGCGCCTAACATTGTTAATCCATAAGCAATTGGGTAATTTCCTGCTGCCTTTGAAGCTTTATCAGGATTAAAAGCGTTTATTAAAGTTTCTATTTTTTCGTTCATATCTAACTCCTTTTTTATATTTTTATTTCGTTTTGTCTTTCTAACTTATTGTTTTCAACAATTGTTTCTTTAATTTCTCTAATTTTGTTTTTATGTTTTTCCTTAACAGAAGTTTCAGAAGCTTGGAATCAATATGATATTGTTAAAACCATAAAGACACCAGCTTGAATTAAATCGCCAAAGATATCAAAATAAATGTTAAAAGCGGGTAAAATCAAAACTCCAAACGGGTTGATTTGTGCCGCAGCACTTTCTGCACTAACGCCTAAAATTTTTGCCCAAACATTATTTAAAAATAATGTTGATAATGTAATTAATACAAGTCCACCCAATACATTTCCAAACATACGAAATGTCAAGCTGATGATCGGCGAAATAGTTGATACTAATTCCAGAGGATTTAATAATTTGATGATGTGCTTAAATTTGTTGTAAATTATGCCAATGCTCATAGTACCAATTCATGTAACTGCTGTTGCACCTAAAACTGCGGAAATACTTGAACCGATTGGTGCAAATCCAAATAGTGATAGCACATTTCCAAAAAAGAAAAATGCAAATAACGATATTAAATATGGATTTGCTTTATCAAATCTTCCTTCGTGAGAGTCACTAATAAATTTATCTCCCATTAAAATCACACTTTCAACAATAACTAAACTTTTATTAGGTGCTTTATTAATTTTTTGCCTTTTAACAGCGATGTAAATTAAAATTGCGAGCACAAAACAAGTGATAATTAACGCAATCATTGTAAAAATTAAATTATTATTTATGTAATTTGGCGCGTCATTTTCGGGTGCTCCCCATCAATTAAGATTTAATATTTTGTCCATTTTCCTCCCTTCGTTTTAGTTTAATGTTAGTAATATAATTTTTCAAAAATGCAACTAAAGTTTGGATTGAAAAAATTATATATGGTGTCGGTATTACAAACAAATTAATTGGTGAAATCATTGTAATCTTGATTTCCTTGATAGTTGATACACCATAATTTATTAATCCGGCTAGTGTGATTATTAGCAAATTGCAAAGACTAAAAATTAAAAAAAGCATGACAGCATACGCTTTCATTTTTTTTGAACTTTTAGCGTCGTTTTTAATATTAAACATAAAATTTGTGGGAATAACTATTGACATTAAAAACACAATAAAACTTATGATCCCAATAATGTGTCCAGTTACTATTTCATAACTAATAAATGAGAAAGCAAAGTATCCCATTAAAGCAATAATGTTTAAAGTAGTAAAAACCACTCAAAATTCTCTATTTAATATTTTTTTCATTTCTACAAAAATCGGTTATTGAATAACCGCTATTATTATAGAACATTTTTTATTTAAGATATATACGAAAAATAATTTAACAACAAGTGGCAAATAAATATTTTTAGCACTCTTTTAATTCAAGTGCTAAAATTATAGTATAATGATACTGAAATGGAGATAATATGCAAGCAACTTGACAACCAAATTCTGAAAATGAAGATCACTTAAAAAAATACGGTAGAAATTTAACGGAATTAGCATTAAATAATAAACTAGAACCCGTTATTAATCGTGATGAAGAAATTCGTTCTCTAGTTAGAATTTTAAGCCGTAAAACAAAAAATAATCCTGTTTTAGTCGGTGAACCAGGAACAGGCAAAACAGCTATTGTTGAAGGCTTAGCACGAAAAATAGTTGAAAACCAAGTTCCTGAAAATCTAAAGGGTAAGCAATTAATTGAGCTTGACATAGCAGCTTTAATTGCTGGTACACAATATCGTGGGCAATTTGAAGAACGCCTAAAAGGTATATTAAGTGCTGTTGAAAAAGCAAATGGCGAAGTGCTTTTATTTATAGATGAAATTCACATGATAGTAGGAGCTGGCGAAACCGGCGAAAGTAATATTGATGCCGCTAATATGCTAAAGCCAATGATGGCGCGGGGACAGTTACATTTAATTGGTGCAACAACACTAGACGAATATCGCAAATATATTGAAAAAGATCCAGCTCTTGAAAGACGTATGCAAAAAGTTATGATTTTAGAGCCATCAGTTCAAGACACAATTACAATTTTGCGTGGTGTTAAAGAAAGATTTGAATCATATCATGAAGTAAAAATTGAAGATGAGGCGTTAGTAGCTGCTGCTAATTTATCATCGCGCTATATTTCTGATCGATTCTTACCTGATAAAGCAATAGATTTAATTGATGAAGCCGCTGCAAATATTAAAACCGAAATGAATTATTTGCCTGAATCACTTGAAAAAATTAATTATGAAATTGCTAAGCTTGAAATCGAGAAAGTTGCCTTGATTAACGATTCTGAGAAGCAAATGCCACAAAAAAATCATCAAAGAGTGAATGAAATAAATAAAATACTAGAAAAGTTAAAAAATGATAAATTAGCAATTGAAAACAATTGAAAAAGTGAAAAAGATGATATTCAAAAATTTGCTGCCATTAAGGAAAATATTGAAGAATTAAATAGACAATTACCGCTTTTACAAGGTGAAGGAAAATACATTGAAGCTTCGAAAATAATGTATGCACTTTTGCCGGAATTAAGTAAAAAACGCGACGAACTAGAAAAGAAAATTCAAAGTCGAAAAAATCGATTAATTAAGGATTCAGTTGATGCTGAAGAAGTGGCTGATATTGTAAGCAAATGGACAAAAATTCCGGTTTCAAAACTTCTTGAAACTCAAAAAGAAAAACTTTTAAATTTGGATAAGATTTTAACAAAAAGAGTTAAAGGACAAAATCAAGCAATAAAATTAATTACTGAAGCAATTCAAAGATCAAAAGCAAATATTAACGATCCCAATAGACCAATTGGTTCATTTCTATTTTTGGGCCCAACAGGAGTTGGAAAAACCGAACTTGCAAAATCATTAGCTGAAGCTTTATTTGATAATGAAAACCATATTGTTAGAATTGATATGTCAGAATATATGGAAAAACATTCAGTTTCTAAATTAATAGGTTCGCCTCCAGGATATATTGGTTTTGATGATGGCGGCCAATTAACTGAAAAAGTAAGACAAAATCCATATTCAATTGTTTTATTCGATGAAATTGAAAAAGCTCATAGCGATGTGTTAAATATTTTATTGCAATTACTTGACAGTGGAACCTTAACTGATAGTCACGGCAAAAAAGTAAATTTTAAAAACACAATAGTAATCATGACTTCCAATATCGGAAGTGAATTAATAATAAAAAAAGAATTGGATGAAAACAAATTGCGTCCTTTATTATTAAAGCATTTGAAACCAGAATTTATTAATAGAATTGATGAAATTGTGGTGTTTAATTCACTTTCGAAAGAAATTGTTTATGAAATTGTTAAATTAGAATTGGATAAGGTTATTTGGCGTATAGAAAATGGCTACAATATAAAAGTAGCTTATGAAGATGAAATTATAAAATTCATTGCTGATAATGCTTATGATGAAGCATTTGGCGCGCGTCCAATTAAAAGATATATCCAAAAGAACGTCGAAAATAAATTTGCAACATATTTAATTTCGGAAATTGTTTCAGTTGGAGACACAATTCAACTTAATTTAGAAAATAACTCAATTCAAATTCTTAATCAATAAATTTTATAAAATATCCAAGCAATTTCGCTTGGATATTTTATATGGTACATCCTGTGGGGTTCGAACCCACGACCCAGGGATTAAGAGTCCCTTGCTCTACCTACTGAGCTAAGGATGCGTTTCCGTTTAAATTTACAAGTAAATTATAAACAAATATCTTAAATATGACTAAATTTTATAGTAACTTATCATTCTTTAAAAAGTTGAATGCAGATATTAAAGTAATATAAAACGTTGTTCTAGTCTAATAGCTTTTCGTTTTTGCTTTACACAAGTTTAGAAATGTCTAAATTTATAATTTCTGATTGATCACTTTTTGAATTATTTATAAGATAGATCATGTATACAGGCAAGTATAAAATCTTGTCATTCTTTTGCCATTTTTATTGCATAAAACACAAGCAATTTGATAATCGAAGTTTTGGTTATGTACCAATTGATTTAAAACAGAGTGTCTTTTATAGTCCTTTCCGAATATTACCTCTATCGAAATGACTTTATTGTTTAATTCAATTAAAAAATCTATTTCTCCTCTCTTTTTATCATTATTATAATATGATTGAAATCATGAACTATTAGTTCTTGTGCCATTACAGCTTCATATATTGCTCCATAATTTAAAAAAGATTTACAGTTTAATATTTTTATTTGTTTGCTGCTAATAATTTATAAGTTAATAATCCAATATCACTTAAAAATAGTTTAAATAAGCTTCTCTCTTTGCTAACAAGCAATGGCTATGTAGGATTATCAACATTATGAACAAATGGCCCAATACCACTTTTAGTCAAGCAAATGATGTTTCATATTGAAAGAATCTAGTCTTGGCATTCAATTTTTTTAATATAAATCTTTTATTTTGAGCGTTCAATTCGCTAGAAATTAAATCATATATTTCTTGAATTAATAGTTTATTCTTATTTTGATATTTTGTTATATCATGTTATAACCATGATCTATATCACTCAAAATTCTATTTACATTACTAATATTATTAGATTTAACAAATTTTGCTACAGCTTTAGGAATTCCGCCGACTACAAGATAAGTATTAAATAAATTTACATTTGTTTATGGACTATTTCATCGATTTTGTTTTGATTTATAAAACACTCTTCCAAATAATTTAAAGTGTCTTTTGAAATCCCGATGATTTTGCTAAATTCTTCAAAATCCATTGGGTACATTTGTAAAATAGTTAAAAAACCTATAGGTATAGATGAAATTTCTTTCATTTTAATGCCTAATAATGATCCTAAAAAAATAAATCTGTATTTAGTGTTTTGAACCAAGAATTTAATAGGTATAATAGCATCCTCGGTTTCTTAAATTTCATCAATAAAGATAAAATTTTGCTTTTATTGAAATTGGTTTTAGCGAGAGTTAATAAACGCAACATTAATTGTTCTACGTTAAATGAAGTGTTAATAGCTTCTAATGCGAGTTTTTTTCGATAAGTTAAATTCAATAAAGCTAATTTTTAGTTTAAAAAATTTCTAATAGTTGTAGTTTTGCCAATTTGTCTTGCATCATCAATTAATAATGCGGTTTCATTTTTTTAAACCAATCACTTATAAAATTGGTATTTTTTCTAACATTTTTTTCTTGCTATTATAGTATCACGAATATGCATTTTTTCCAACTATATTGTTTTGGAAAAAATGGTAAATAACATAAGAGTATAATTAGAATATTAAATTTAGAAAGGATTTAATATGATTGATAAAAAACTAATAATGAAATTTCAAGAAAAATATAACTCTGATAAATGTAATAAGTCAGTAGAAGCCGCTGTGGCTCAAGTAGGGATTAGATTAGCATCTCTAAATAGAGATGCGCTCAAAAGGCATAATTTTATGTTTTCGGAAACAACAAAAAAAGGACAAGTAACTGAACAAAACGCTAGTGGAAGATGTTGAATGTTTGCGGCTTTAAATACCGCCAGAGTTGATACTATGAAAAAATATAATCTTAGTTCAACTGAATTTTCTCAGGCATATACTTTATTTTGAGATAAATTAGAAAGATCTAATTATTTCTTAAATGCTATTATTGAAACAGTTGATGAAGCCACTGATTCAAGATTAATAACTCATTTATTATCTCATCCTCTTGATGACGGTGGTCAATGAGATATGTTTAGTGGAATTTTAAATAAATATGGAATAGTTCCTAAGGATCATATGCAAGAATCTTATAATTCGTCTAATACTTATGAATTGAATAGCATTTTAATAAGCATGTTAAGATATTTTGCCTTTGAATTAAGAGATACTTATGCCAAAACCAAAAATCTTGAAACATTAAAAGATTTAAAAGAAAAATATTTATATAGCATTTACAATATTTTGGTAAAAGCCTTGGGCCAAGTACCGGAATATGTTGAATATGAATATGAAGATAAGGATGGAAAATATCATAGATTGCCTAAAATGACTCCAGTTGAATTTTTTAAAGAAGTTGTAGGTTGAAATTTAGATGACAAAATTAGCTTAATTAATGCCCCTACTAGCAACAAACCATACAATCATCTTTTTAGCATTAAATATTTAGGAAATATTGTTGAGGGTAAGAAAGTTAAACATTTAAATGTTGAAATAGATAAATTAAAAGCAGCTGCTATTAAAGCAATTAAAAATGGCGACCCAGTTTGATTTGGTTGTGATGTTGGTAAAATGAGCTACAGCAAATTAGGCATTATGGATCATAAAATGTTTAATTATGAAGAAGTTTTGGGATATATACCCAAATGAACCAAAACTCAAAGACTAGAATATGGCGAAAGCCTTTTAACACACGCTATGGTATTTACTGGTGTTAATTTAGATAAAAACGGCAATCCAATTAATTGACAAGTAGAAAATTCATGAGGTGAAAAAATTGGTAAAAATGGTGTTTTCTCTATGAGCGATGAATGATTTGATGAATTTACTTATCAAATTATGATTGATAAAAAATACTTGCCTAAAGAATTAGTAGATATTTATGAAAACGATCAAGTTATCGAATTAGAACCTTGAGATCCTATGGGTGCATTAGCAAAATAATAAAATTGTTATAGTGTAATAGAAGTTATATTGCAACTTAACTACAAAACCCCTAGATTGTAATATGAAGCATACTATTGCACTTCATATTACAATCTTGAATGCCTTGCAAAACTTGAAAGGCATTGATTATTGCAGAAAACCTCTCAAGTATAAAATATAGATTAAAATTTTTCACTACATTAATTAATAAAAATGTCTATAACTATATTTTCAATAAATCGCTATAAAAGAAACAAATTTCAAAAATTGTCCTGAATTAAATATACTTAAAAGACATTGAATGAAAAATAAATTTGTCTGAAATGAAAATATATTATTGTTTTATTATTAATATTTTAAAATCTAACATCATTAAAATACATAGATGCTTTTGGGTTTAATGATCCAAAAATGATTTTATATAATTAATCAAATAACGTTACTATAAACAAATAAAACAAATTTAATCTTGTTATTATTAAAAACGTCTTAAATTAATATAATTTAGTAAAATTGTTTTAATATCTATTTTTATTGGAGTTAATTATGTTGGATGTTTGTGGTATAAGTAAAATTTTTCCCGATAAAAAATTATTTTCAAATGTTAATTTGAAATTTTTACCCGGAAATGTTTATGGAATAATCGGCGCTAATGGCGCCGGAAAATCAACATTCTTAAAAATACTTAGTGGCGAAATCGAAGCAAGCGAAGGACAAATTATAAAAGAAAAAAACGCTAGAATGAGTGTTTTGTCACAAAATCAAAACGAATTTGATGAATTCATAGCTACAGATGTTGTTATAATGGGTAATAAAGAAATGTATGAACTAAATATTCAAAAAAATAAAATATACGAAGACCCAAACGCAACTGTAGAAGATTATGAGAAAGCAAGTATGCTTGAACAAAAATATGGTGAAATGGGCGGCTGAAACGCAGAAAATGATGCCCAAATTTTACTTTCGAATTTAGGAATAGCTCCTGAAAAATGAAATGCTAAAATGTCAGAATTACTCGCAAATGAAAAAGTTAAGGTTTTATTAGCAAAAGCACTATTTGGCAACCCAGATATTCTAATAATGGATGAACCAACTAACCGTTTGGATTTGAAAACAATTAAATGACTAGAGAACTTTTTAATGGATTATCAAAATATTGTTATTGTTGTTTCTCACGATAGTGATTTTCTAGATACTATATGTACTCATATTGTTGATATTGATTATTCAGAAGCAAGGTTATTTACAGGTAACTATAGTTTTTGAAAACAATCAAGTCAATTAATGATAGAAATGCAACAAAAACAAAATCTAAAAAAAGAAGAACAAGCCCAAAAATTGCGTGAATTTATTGCTAGATTTTCAGCTAATGCTTCAAAATCAAAACAAGCTACAAGTAGAAAAAAATTACTAGACAAAATTGTCATTGATGAACTAAAACCTTCATCGCGAAAATATCCTTTTATCAAATTTGAACTAAATCGAGCTCCCGGAAAACAAATTCTAAATGTTCAAAATTTATCATATGTAAATGATGCAGGTGAAACGTTATTTGAAAACGTTAATTTCACAATCAGGCCCGGAGATAAAATGGTTATTATTGGTTATGACGATATTGCTAAAACAAGACTTTTGGAAATTTTAATGCATAAAAGAAAACCTACAACCGGTACAGTTGAATGAGGTATCACAATTAAACCAAATTATCTTCCAAATAATAATAGTGAATATTTCTCTGAAAATAAAACCATTATTGAGTGAATTAGTAAATGGCCATTAAATAATTCGACCCAAGAAACAAAAGATAATAGTGATTCAAGAATGCGCGCATTTTTAGGCAGAATGCTATTTTCAAACGATAGCGTATTTAAAAATGTTACAGTAACAAGTGGTGGTGAAAAAGTAAGATTAATGATGTCAAAATTAATGCTTGAAGAAAGCAATTTCTTAATTTTTGATCAACCGTTAGATCATCTAGATTCTGAATCAATTGATAGTTTAATTGATGCAATCAAATCATATAAAAGTTCTTGTATTTTTACAACATACAATCGTGCAATGATTAAAGAATGTGCTTCAGTCATTTTAGAAATCAAACCTAAATCAAGCTATTTATTTTATGGTACGCTTGATGAATATGAAGAAGCCATGGGATATTAAAAAGCAACTTGTTCCAAACAAGCGCTTTTTTAATTTTTATTAATTATTTTTTGAGTAGTTTTAAAAGAAATTTTCGCAACTTCAATTAACTTTGCGTGGCCATATATTTCAACAAATTCTCTTGCGTTTTGTTCGACTTTTTGGCTTGCGCCTAATTGAAATTTAAAATTAAATTTCTTTTCTTGCTCTTTCATGTAATCAAGTAATAGTTTGCGAGCAATTATTGAAGCGGCTGCAACAGAAATTGATTTGTCTTCAGCCTTGGTTTCTAAATAAATTTTTCCCGTTGGTTTTTGAAATGCTAATCATTCTATATTTTGCAATTTTATAATATGTCTTTCAAATGTGTTGATTGAATTTGTGTATTGATCAATTATGATATCTACCTTATTATTTAAATAATTTTCTAATTGTCTAATTGAATTACAATGAATTAATGTTTTGATTTCATTGTTATTAATGTTTTGTTTAATTAATTTATTATAACCTTGTTGTGAAAGCAACGTCTTTTTTCAAATCACTAAATGATTTAATTTATTAAAAAATTGAATAATTTTTTTATCAGAAAATTTCTTGCTATCTTTTATGCCTAATTCTATTAAGATATCAATATTTTTTTCTGGCACAAAAACTGCGACAGAAACAACAGGCGTAAAGTAATCTCCCACGCCAGTTTCATCAACTCCAATCAATTTATTGTAATCAATTTGTGTAATCATTTTTATTTTTCGTCTTTATTGTAAAAATTATCAGCTTTTACAGTTTTTAAATTTTTTCTTTCTAACGCTTTTTTCTCACATGCTTTTTTGATGTATTTATCAGGATTATCTAAAAATTCATCAATAAAGTATCCAACCGCGCCTTCTTTGTTGGTTTGTTTCATTACAACTACTGATTTTTTCTTAATCATTGGTTCAGCATTAGCTGGAGCAACTCCAACGTTTCCTACTTCATACATACTTAAATCGTTATATGAGTCGCCAATAACAACAGTGTCTTCAATGTCTATGTTGTAATATCTCATCATTAGTGATATAACCTTACCTTTGTCGACTCCAATTGAAGTTATATCAAAAACAGGACTTAATCCTTCACCTTTTGATCAAGATGAAAATTCTCCTAAATCGCCATATCTTCTTTTTAAATATGTTAGTAATTCTAAAACATCGGTATCAGGTCTAGCATCAAAAACAATGCCTGTTGGTTTTAGAGGAATTTTTTCTAGATTAATTGATTCTCTAAATTTAGTTGCTTGGTTGAAACCAAAAACTTTTTCTAGATTTGGGTCTCTGTGCATTAGTTGAACCCAGTCTGGGCCTTCAATTGCGTAATTGGTAATTTCCTTTTTAACCTTTTCATCACCAAGAATATATAGAACTTCATTTAAGTCTAAATAGGAAATTGTTGGTATAAAAAACGGATCAGCAGGGTTATGTATATGCGCACCGTTATAGTTTCCAACGATAGCATTTAGGTTTAATCTTTCATATACTGGCTTAGTACTTCTTCAAGGTCTACCCGTGATGATTGAAACAATATGACCTTCTTCGACTGCTCTTTTTATTGCTGATTCGGTTTTTTCATGCATTGTTCCAGCTGAAGAATCAGCTAAAAGTGTACCATCTAAGTCAATCGCGAAAAGAAATCTTCTTTTGTCCGAATCTTTGTTGTATGCCATTTTTCTCCTTATTTTATAAATTTAAAATTTATTTTATTATCTTTATATATTTTATATTTTTTTGTTGAAAATATTCATAAACTAAGAATAAACTCAAAAAATAAGGCGGTTTTAAACATTCACAAATTGGTTTAAATAAACTCAAGTAAAAATTAAAAACATAAAATAGTTAGTCAACAATTTGTAAAATAAAAACAGCGCTTGCTGTTTTTTTGAATTATGAATTAAATTTTACTTTATTCATTCCGCTTCATTCGTGAATAGAAATTTGTTTATTAAGTTTCATAAATTTACCATAACCGCCTTCTCTTATGGTTAGTAAAATATATTCACGTTTTGAAACTTTGGTTCCCTTATCATCAATTTTGTATTTAAATTCTTTCAATTTATTTTTTTCAGAACTATGGTATCCACTTGATGTAATTAAATAGATAATTGAATCAGGAGTGTAATTACTTTCTTCGGCGTATTCGTAGGATGAACTTATTCAACCCTTTTTTTCTTTCGCACAATAGTTAGTGAATTCGCGACGAATATTTGCATTTGTAAAATGTTTTTTCATTCCGGCAAATTTATTGCCAACTCCAGGAATTCAATTAATAGTAGAAGCTTCCTGAATTTCCCATAATATAGCTTTCGAACCCCTATATAATGTTACAGATGCAGATAGGAAACTTCCCTTATCTCTTTCGCTTTCTTTTGTTTCTCTACCAAACATTTCAAATATTACTCAATTTAATGTTACAAATAATCTATATGTTGCTTGGTATGCTGGTTGTTCATATCTAGCAAAATAATCGTTATTATAATTGTGAATTTTTTTAGATTCAGAATCAACTTCTTCTGCTAATAATTGAAAGATAGTATCTGCTAATTTTAGATAGTCTACGTTAGGAGAAATATTATCTTCATCATTTTTTGATGCATTCACTGCTTTAGCTTTTTTTCCTAATCCAATGCCATCTTTTATCATTTTATTAAGCGATGCTAGATTTGTTCTTTCGCCTTCATTAGCATTCATATTTATGTTATTCAATGCTTTCATTATAAATGAATCTGGCGATTTACTTTTTCCTAGTAAAAGATTAATTAATTTAACTAATACTTCACCGTTAATAACCTTATCTTTACCGATTAATTCTGCGGCTACCAAAACATCTGTTGCGCTTAATACTGACGCGAATTCTTTGATTGCGGCTGTCACCCATTCGCTTGGTTTTTTCAATGAAAAGTTTTTAGCATTTTCAGCAAATTTAGTAACTAATCTGTTTAATATTTTGCGTTTATAAATTTCAGTTTCTAAAAATTTCGGAACGACTTTTCCAATAAAATCCGATAAGAATTTTTTATCTTCTTGATTGACATTTTCTAATGATAAATATTTAACAAATTCTTCAATTAAAATGTTTACAATTTCTTGATCTTGAGAAAATTTGGTAATAATCCTTGTTACATTGGCTTTTAATTTGTCTCCAATTTTTAAAATTGAATTACTTAAAATATCACCTAATTTATTACTATTCAAATTATCTTGAGATAGATATTCTTCGACAGCAGACTTAATTAATTCTCTTGTTTCTTCATAATTTATAACTTTTTCAATTACTTTTTTAAGTTTATCTTTATCAACACCTGGAATATTAATTTTAGAATAATCAATTTTTTGAGCTTGATCTTTTAAAATATGTTGAGCAACTTCAACTATTGCTTGCTTTGTATTTTCGTTTTGTTTAAATACTTCACTGAATGCTTTCAATGCGTTTATAATAGCTTTTTCGATGTTATTTCAGAAATCGTTTGAGTTATTATTTTCTTCAATAACTTGTCTAACTCTACTTATTTTTTTAGATTTTTCAGTTTTTTCTATCTTATTTCCTTGGTTAATTAACTTAGAAATGTTACTTGAAATGTATGTATACAATGATATTAATTCTTTATATAGTTGTTCTTTAGAAATATTCTTCCCAAAAACATCTTCAAATAATTTCTTTAAATTTTCAGTTGAAAATAATTCATCAAATTTGATCTGTTTAACTGATTTTAAAAGACTTTCTTTAATTTCGTTTGGATTTATTTTATTTTGTTCATTAAAGATATTGACATTGGCTAGTGTGTCAATTGTAGAACCAATGATTTTTTCGGCAATATTTTTAGTTCCATCACTTAGAATTAGTCTCGAAAGTAATGATTTAATATTATCTTGATCTATACCAGATAAAGTTAATGAATATTTAGCATTAATTGCGTCGATTACATAAGCAATAATTTCCTTAACTTGTTCTTCTTTTAGTAATTTATCAAGCAATTTTTTTGATAGCTCCTTTAAGCTTTCTTTACTTTTTTCAAAAACTAATTTGAATATATCGTTTATTGATTTAATTTTATCGATTTCTTCATCAGTTAAGTTAATTAGCAAGTTGCCTAAATCAATCATAAACTTCTTAGTTAGGTCTTCACTAAAAATTATTTCATTTAAAGCTTGTGCTACGTATTCAGCAACTTTTTGAAGTTTAGGATCAGACTTAATTAGAGTTTGTTTTAAATTATTTAAAGCATTATTAACAAGATTTTTAACGTCTTGTGATTTTTGAAATTTTTCTACTAGTGAAGTTAATAAAGTCTTAATTTTTTCCTTATTTTCATTTGACTTTAAAATCTTAAATCCTAATTTGATTATTGCTAAAACTTCCTCAAACTTAAATATTTCGGTTATTTGGTTTATTGTGCCTTGGTCGGAAAAGTCAATGCTTTGTTTTAAAGCATCTAATAATTTTTTAACAATTTCCTCAGATTTTGCTTCTTTGTTAAAAGCTTTAAATAAATTATCGAATAATTCATTAAACAATTTTGTTTCAGGGATTTTTTCAAATATTTTTTCGATAAATTCTTTAATTTTGGTTTTGTCTTCTTCAGAAATTTGAATATTCGCCTTAGTTTTTAGATATGCAAAAAGTCAATTTGAAATTTCTGTTGGCAATTTTTTATTTTTTCAAATTTTTGAAATGATATTTTTAATTAAATCTTTATTTTCTGATCTCAATATTTGCGGTACAAATGATAAAAGTAATTCAGCAAGTGATTTGGCATTATATGGATTAGCATCTTTTAAGCTGATAATTAATTTCTTGATTGATTCTTTATTTTCGTTAGCTAATATTGTATTTAAAATATCTTTAATTAATGTGTGAATGTGGTCTTCAATTGAAGAATTATTACCAGCAATTTCTTTAGCGAAATTTTCATCTCATTTTTTAATAGCTTTAGCAATTTCACTTGAAAGTAATTTAACGATTTTTTCGTTATCTTTTAACTCAAATAAAATGTCGGCTATTTTTTCTAAAATTAGCTTTTGACTTTCAATATCAAGTTTCTTTCAAATTGCTTGAAATAATTGGACTATTTCGCCTTGTGAATATTGTGGAACAATTGACGTGATAGTTTGACTATTTTCTTGTTTTAGTGTAGCGTTTTTAGAGGCAGAATTTTCTTCGCCTAACAATTTTTTAATGATAAAGTCTTTATTATCGAAAATTAAGTTAAATATTAATAAAACGTCTTCTTTTGATAGATAGTTAGTGATTGCCTCTTTTAATGTTTCAAATTTAAAGACGTTTTTTAAGCTGCCTAATAATCCAGGAAGCAATTTGGTAATACTTTGTAAATTAAAAGTTGTATTTTTATCTTTTAATAAACTAATAACATTTTCAAGCACACTAGAAACAAGGGTTTCAAAAATGTTTTTTTCTTTTGCAAATTTTAGAATATGAGCCAAAAAGTCAACCAATTTACCTTCATATTCAGCTTTAATATTAAAACCAGGAAGTAGCGAAGGTAGAAATGTTTTTAGCAATGAAACTATGGCTTTAATATTATTTTCATCAGATGATAAAGAGTCAGCTGTTACTTTACCAATTAACTTAGCGATTTTTTGCTTGTTTAAAGCGATAATTTCTGTTATTAATTCTGTGACATTATTTGCATTATCTAATTTATCACTTGAAAATGATGAAACAATGATATCGTTTAATTCGTTTAGAATTTCATCATCTCAAACGGATTCGAGATGTAATTTTAGACTTGATAGAATTGTTGAAATATGTTGTTGCAATTCAATGCCTGATTCACCAGGTTTAACAATAAATGAATTTAATTGCGAAAATAGTACATTTTTAAGATCTATTTTGCTTAGAATTAATTCAACAATCTTTTTATTGCCTAATAAAATTTTTAAGGATTTAACGAAATCTTTAAATTCAACTTTGCTTTGGCCATCTTTATTTTTAGCTAATAGTAAGTCAATAACATCATTTGCAATTCCTTGTGATGCAAATTTTGATAAATTAGTTAATAAATAGTTAATAAATTTACTAAAATCAGCACTATCATCTGATTTGACGCTTTCTAAAGTTTTAATGAAATATTCAATAAATTTGTTGTAAATATTTGAATTAGGAATGTTTTTAATAACTTCAGTTAAATATTTTTTAAATGCTTCGATATCTTCATTTTTAATGTTCAAATTTAAATCTTTTTGAGCCAATGAAATAGTTACATCTAAAACATCGCTCAATATTGATTCGTCTTGTAAAATCGAAGAAATAGTTGAATTTACAAACTCTAAAATCCCATTGTTTTTTATATCTTTTAATAAGTCAATAGTGAAAGTTGTAATCGTTTCTAAATTATAATTTTTGCCGTTTTCAAGAATATATGAAAAAATCTTATTAATTTTTTCTGAATTGACATTTGATTTAAGTATTGCAAAGATTTTTTCTCAATTTGCTTCAATAATAGAATCAATAGTTTTTTCATTAATTTTTTCGCTTTGAAGATTTTTCTTATTTAACAATTCAAAAATCGGCTTGACAATTATTCCTTTTAGTAATGACTTAATTGTATTTGAATATAGCGAATCTTCTTTCATTACTTTTTCTATAATGCTAGAAACAATATCGTTAGCAATTTTTTTGCCATCAGCTGTTAATTTTCCATTTTTATTTTTTAATAAATCAAGCATTAATTTTGTAATGGTTTTAGTTGCTGAATTATTTAGAATTGAACCTAAATTCTTTGGATCTAAAATATTATTTTGTTTGATATATCCAAATATTGTTGCTTTTAGGCCTTCAATAAATTGAGCTTGTTCGGAATCATCTTTTCCAAGTTTAAGCGATATTATTGAAAAGAGTAAATCGTGAGCTCCAGATTTACTATCAATAGGATATTTATCACTAATTGCATTATTAATGCATTTTGAAATGAAAGTTTCAAAGTTCATTTTTTCATTATTTTTTTCATCAATGAATGTATGAATGCCAAGATATAGTAAATCAATACCTTCATCAAATTTGTCTAGATTATCTAAAAAAAGTGAAGTAAATTTTTTAACTTGTGTAGTTTTATCCGTCTCAATATTATTTAATTTGATTAATATGGCGGTAAATTTGTTTGCTACTTCTTCAAATAGAACTTTATCCTTCTTTAGTAAACCTATTGTGGTTTTCAACAATTCTTTTAATTCAGATTTTGTATCTTTTACTAATTGACTTAAAAAATCAACATATGAATCACTTTCAAAGTATTTTTCTGGCTCGTCAACTAATAAAACCGTGATTTTTTCAGCAAGTGCTTTTATTGAATTTACAAAGCTTTGATCATCAAATATTCTTTGAAATTTTGGATCAGGATTGCCAAAAACTTTTTTATAGGTTTTATTGACTAATATATCGTTAATAAATGCATTTATGAAATTTTTAACAAGTTTTTTTCCTTCACCATTTTTTGATAGTTTAGTATTTGCAATTTCTTTTGTTAGTAAGTAAATATTATTAATTGATTGGAATTCACTTTTAAAAATTGTCATAATGTCTTTCAATTTGATTGAATATGATTTTTCTAAAATTAAATTATCAATTTTTTTAGCAACAGAAGCAATATTATTTTGCAATGTTTTGCTATCTAATAGTGAATTTATAATATTGATTAAAAACTCACGGTTTTTAGAATTTTCTATTTCTTTTTCCATAAAACTTAACAAGTTTTTTAATTCGTTAAGATCAATGTTAACTAATTTTAATAAATCGCCTAAACCATAAATTAGTTGTTTATTTGTTATGTTTTTGCCATTATTAAAACTTAATTTAATGTTAGATAAAATATTAAATTCTCTTTTTGAATCAATTAATTTTTTATTATTATCTAATTTTTCAAATGAATAGCTTTTTGAAAAAGTATCAATATTTTCACCTACAAGACCTAAAATATTTGATTTAATAGCGGTTGCGTGTGTTTTAAATAGTAGTGCTTGGCTATATGAATTATTATCCGAGTCATTAGTACTATTTTTTGAAATCAAAGCTTCGTAATCTTTTTTAGATAGCGATAATTTTACAAAAATATCTTGTGCTAATTTTTTATAAGTATTGTTTGTTGGCAAAAAATCTAAAATTGAATCAGAAAATTTATTAGTATTTTCTGAAATCATATTTTCATTTTTAAAACTTACGAAATTTACCTTAGCATTTTTAGATGCTTCTCTAAGGCTGCTGTTAAGCTTTTTAGTAATATCACCTATATAATCATGATTAATTTGATTTTTTAAAATTGCAGTTAAACGTAAATAAGGACTAGCATATCCAATTACATTAATATTAGCGTTTGGATTTATTTTTCTAACTTCGCTTAATAGTGTTACATATTTAGCTACAATGGCGTTGCTTTTTTGTTCGTAAACTTTTACAATTTCCTTTAAATTGGCTTCAAGTTTTTTTGTATCATCATTTTCTCTTATTACGTTAAATAGAATTTGAAATAAACTATTGCCATCAAATAAATCATTAAATCCCAGTGAAATAGTTAAAAGGTTTGCATTTTTTATTTCATTTCTTATTTTTTGAAAATCCTTATCTTCAAATTTGCCAAAAAGATTCTCAAGCTTGTTTGATTTTGCTAATTGCATTGTTTTTTGGTTATATAATGTCATGGCATTAAAATCATCGTTTGCTTGATATTTTTTACTGTCTAAAATATGCAATCAGTGATCAATTGTTGAACCTGATAGTCCGTAGTTTTTATAAAATACTAATTTAGTTTTGGCATCATTTAATTCATTGATTGCATTAGCTAAATATGAAGCATAAGAAATACCGATAATTTTCTTTTTTGCTTCATCATATTTGTTTTCGGCAAAATTATTAAAACTTGAATTATTTCCAGCTGCATAATCATCGCCAAGAGCTAAATATTTAACATTGCCTTCAATTATTTTTTGAGAATCTGCATTAATCATTTCGTTTTCATTGTTGTTTTTTTTGTTTTTTGTAATGCAAGAACTTGATAGTAAAGAAGCTACTCCTAGCGCAGTAGAAGTAGATAGCGCAACTATTGCTTTAGTAATTTTTCTATTTTTTGATTTCATTGTAAAACTCCTATCCGATTGATACATCTTCGTAGATGTAACGATATTGTTCGGGTGTTGATTTTGTTTTTCCTCAAATCTTGATTGTTTGTGGAATGCCAAATTGACCAATTATCATAATTAAAATTAATGTAAGTTTTCCGACTGTTTTTACTGAACTTGTTAATCCAGTTGTTAATCCAGAGTTTCCAAACGCTGAACAAATTTCAAATAATGTAAATGTCATAGGAAACTCATCGCCTTGTATAGTTTTAGCAGTGGCGGGTATTGTTGAATATGTTAGCAATGTTGTCACGGTTATAATTAATATTGCTATTGAAAAAACATTAATTGCCTTGATTAGTGTTTCTTTACCGATTTGTCTTTTAAATGCGTTAATGTTTCTGCCACCACGAATTGTGGATAGAACACTTAAAAATATAACTGCAATTGTTGTATTGCGAATTCCTCCCGCAGTCGAAACAGGTGAGAAGCCTATAAACATTAAAATTGCATGACAAACAATTGTTGGTTGAGTAAAGTTATAGTAATTTACAGTAGAAAATCCAGCCGACCTTGTTGATTTTGTTTGAAAGTAAATAGCGAATAATTTATTTCATACATTCCCGTATTCGGATTGATTTCAAAATGTATTTGGATTTTTTGATGATGTTTCAAATAATACCGTCAAAGCCAGTCCAAAAATTGTTGTTATTAAGTAGGTTATTAACGTAAATTTAGTAAATAACGATAGGCGATGTTTTGAATTATTTTTGTTAACCGAAATGATTTTTAGTCATAAATCATAAATAACAGGAAAACCAATGCCGCCAATCACGAAAACAATAAACGTAACAACTTGTAAACTATAATCTTTATAAAATGGTTGTAAGCTTTTATCGCCCATAATATCGAAACCGGCATTATTTATTGAGCTAATTGCATGAAAAATGCCATATCTCAATGAAAGTGTAAAATTTTGATAAGGGTTATATTCTGAAGTTACATACGGATTAAATTTTTCACTTTGTGGAGCAAGCGCCTTAGCATCATCAAAATATTGGCTTGGGTTAAAATAAAAAAGTAAGGTAAATATTAACGAGCTAACAACAGTCACAATGATTAAAAAACTTATTGAGACTTTTATCATTTTTCTTGTTTCAACTAAATTATTTGAGCCACGTTCAGTTAGTGAAACTTGGCTACTAAAAATGTTTGATTTAAATCCAAGTAACGATTGAAACAAATAAACTTTAAAAGTAAAAATTCCAATTCCACCGACGACAATGGAAAGAGCAATTAAAGCTTGTCCAAATTCATTAAATACTTTTCCAATTGTTATCGTTGTTAGACCGGTATCACTGAAGGCAGAAGATGCTATAAAAAGCGCATCTAGATAATTGATATGGTATTTTATACCTAAGTTATCTCTAGCATGCGTTGTGTTTCAAAAAAGTAGTAGCGACATCAATGTCACAAATAAAACATATATTAGAAATATATATCTTATCGTACCTATACGTTTTAGAAATCTAAAAAATATATTAGAGTGCTTTGTATTTATCTTTCCACTTTTCATAGATAGAAATTTTACCATAAACCCCAAAAAAAGCAATTTTCTAAAAAATGTACTATGTTTTTACAATTTTTATTGCCTTAACGGTATTATTCAGTGCGTTTTATTTAACATTTTTATTATTTTTTAGTGTTTATTAGACAAATTACTCGCCAAATGGTAATATTAATTATTATTGATTAGCAAGGGAGCTTAAATGAAAATTTTTAAGAAAGTACGTGAAATTTGTATTATTGGAGTGGGTCGTTACGGTTCCGCTATCACTAAACAATTGCTTACCGATAGGGAAAATAATTTAAGAATTATTTTAATTGATTCTGAAGAAAAACATTTAACACCATTTAAAGATGAAGTCGAGATGATTTACGTAGCTGATTGCGCCGAACAAAAATCATTAGAAGCTATTAACGTTAAGGATTTTGATGTTGTCATTGTTAGTGCTTCAAACAATATTGAAATTGTTGCGGCATTATGTGAACAAGGCGTTAAATCAATCATTGCACGTGCGACAACACGCCGTCATGCGCAAGTTTTGCGCCAAATTGGCGTGCATACAATTATTTCACCAGAAGAAGAAGCAGGCAAGAAAACTGCTATGCTAGTTTTGAATCCAACCTTATCACTTTATTCGGAGAATATGGTTGAATTACAAGATGGTTTTGTTAGTGCATCCATTTATGCGCGTTCAAATGAAATAATTGATAAAAAAATTAGCGAATTAGGATTTAGAAATAAATATGGTGTTGTTATCACTATGATAAAAAGAGAACATCTAACATACATTCCAGAAGGTGATTTTAAAATTCTTGAAAATGACTTAATAACTTTTATCGGAAGAGTTGAAGATGTTACAAATGTTTTTAAATTTTGCACTAATAATAAAAAATAAATAACAGGAGAAAATATATGCACAATATTGATAAAAATTTATTAAATGAACTAGAAGTTCAATATAACAAAAATTCTGAAAATGCGATTATCGAAAATTCAATTTTCAAAAATGGAATTAAACAATCATCACTTAATAATGAAATTGTAAAAAAACATAATTTTGAATTTTCAATTGAAACTAAAGTTGGCGGAATTACTAATCAAAAACAAAGCGGCAGATGTTGAATTTTTGCTGCCTTAAATTCAGTCAGAGTAGAAATTATGGAAGAATTAGGACTTGAATCATTAGAACTTTCACAAAACTATATTCACTTCTTTGATAAATTAGAAAAGACAAACACATATTTAACTTGAATTGTTGAGAACGGATTAGAAATTGATAATGAAGACAGATTGTTTAGACACTTTAATCAAGATCCGATTTCAGATGGTGGTTATTGAGAGTTTTTTGTTAATTTAATTAGAAAATACGGTATTTGCCCAAAACAAGCAATGAACGAATCGTTTCATAGTGAAGCTACAAATGATATGGTTACGCAAATTAATTGAAGATTGAAAGCTTATACTGTACAAATGCGTAACGAATTTGCAAAATCAAAGGATTTAAATAAAGTTATTTCTTTAAAGAAAAAAGCATTAGAAGATGTATACAATATACTAACAAAATCGTTAGGAAAACCACCAAAAAACTTTACATTTGAATATCGCAATAAAGACAAAGAATTCAAACGAATTAATAACATTACTCCTCTTGATTTTTATCAACAATACGCTAAAGATTTTTTGGTAGATAAAATAGATTTGATTTCAGATCCTAGAGGAATTTTTAAAGAAAACCAATTAATTGTATGTCCACTTGTAAAAAACGTGACTGAAGGCAATCCTTTAACCATGTTAAATGTTGATATTAAAACCATGAAAAAAGCAATGATTGAGCAATTAAAAAGTGGTGAAACTGTATGATTTGGTTGCGACGTTTCAACTTTTTCATCAAAAGATGGTATCATGGATCCAGAATTGTATTCGTACGATTTAACATTAACTAAAACACCAGAATTTGATAAAAAAGCGCGTTTTGAATCAAGAGCGTCAGTAATAAGCCATGCTATGAATATGGTTGGTGTTAATTTATGCGATAAAGGTCATTCTTTAACTTGAAAAGTTGAAAATAGTTGAGGTGATAGTGCTGGTAAAAAAGGATACTATTCAATGAGTGACACATGATTTACGGAATACAATTACATGGCGATTGTTGACAAAAAATTTTTACCAAAAGAAGTATTAGAAGCATTGGATAAAAAACCAATTGAAATTTCTCCATTTGACCCTTTATGTGAAGAATAATTTTAAAAATTAAATCCGCAATGTGCGGTTTTTTTTGTGTTTTTTGGCTTCATTACACGCAAAAATCAATATTAATGTATAATCTTAATATTAATTAAGGATTATCTTGTGATTGGAATTGATTTGGTTAGCATTAGTAGATTTAAAAACATAAGTAAACGGGCAATTCGCAAAATTTTACACCCTAATGAAATTAATGAATACATTGGTTTGAGTGAGGAAAGAAAAACAATATATATTGCCAGTAGATGAGCAATTAAAGAAGCTCTTTTTAAGGTTGATAATCAATTCATTTTTTTTAATAAAATTGAAATTTTAAAATCACAACATGGGAAGTATTTATTTAAAGATTTTGAAATTTCAACTTCAAATGAGGATAATCTAATAATCGCAATTGTATTAAAAAAATAGGAGCAATTATGAAATTAGCAACACGAAGAAATTTAAGAATCTTACCATTATTGTTTAATATTTTATTTTTAAGATCTAAGGCAAATAGACAAAAGAAAATGCCCGATTACTATAAAGTTGCCGAAAGAAATTATTTTCTGCAAAAGAGTCTTTCAAATATTTTAAGACATTTGAATATCAAATTAGATGTTGAGGGATTTGAAAATGTACCAAATGGCCCATGTCTTTTGATCCCAAACCACTCCACTTATGCCGATGCACTTATAATGTGATCTGCGCTATGAAATCATGGTGACGGTAAAAAGCAAAGCAAAATAGTTAATTTTATAGCACGCGAAGAAGTTAAAGCTAAAAGAACTATTCGTCAAATTGCTGAATTAGGGGACACTTATTTTATTGATACAAATAAACCAATCGCGGCTATGCAAACTTTATTGGAATTTGGTAAATTTATCAAAAAAAATAAATCTTGTGGTGTTATTTTTGCCGAAGGCACAAGAACAAAAGATGGTAAATTAGGAACTTTTAATACCGGGGCTGTACGTTTGGCACAATCAACATATTTACCTATTATTCCTGTAACAATTAATAATGCTGTTAACGCATTAGATTGAAAACGTGAGGGCGAATTAATTGTAAAAGTAACATTTCACAATATGCTTAAACCAATCCAATTTCAAACCGTTGATCCTAAAAGTTTAACCGAAAACATTAAAGAAATTATTGCATCAAATTATATTGATCAAGTGGTAACTTCTAAAGAGACAGTAAAAAATTCATATACTTCAAGAAAAACAAAGAAATAAATAAATCATGTACGAAAACGACAAATCAATTATTAGAGAAATTTCAATTAAACCAGAAGAAAATATTGAAGCAAATGAAATTACTACCGAAGCAAGCGAAAGAAGAATTTTTAAACTGGGAAATTTTGATGGCCCTTTAGATTTATTAGTTACATTAATAAAGGAAAAAAATATAAACATTTTTGATGTTGATTTACTAGAACTTGCAAACCAATATTTAGAAATTATAAAAAACTTACAAGACTATGAATTTGATATCGCATCAGAGTATTTAGTTATGGCAGCTACCTTACTACAATTAAAAGCTCGAATGATTTTAAAAGATCCAGAGGTAGAAGAAGAAATCAAAGAAGAGAAAAAACGTCTATTAGAGCAAATTGCTGAATATGAAAAATTCAAAGAAATTTCGCTAGTTTTACGCGAACAAGAAGAAAAACGTAAAAATCTTTTTGAAAAAAATCCCGAGGAAACCGATGAATTTGAAAGAGAAATCGATAGTAGTGTGCTAGACGGTCATTCAAATAGTTCTAAATTAGTTGTAACATTGCGAAAAATGTTCGAACGAACTTATGCTGAATTGATTAGAAATGTTACAATGAGCACTGTTGCGATTAGCCCTGAAGAACAAAAGAGACGTATCATAGCTTTATTTAAAGGTAAAAAAGAACTTAAATTTGAAGAAATATTTAACGTTCCAAGTATAGGCCACTTTGTTATTACTTTACTTGCAATATTAGATTTAGCTAGACAACAAATTGTAATATTAGAACAAAAAGAAGATGAGGGTATAATCACTTTTAGAAAAGGAATTGAATATGAAGAATAAAATAATTGAAGCATTGCTTTTTATTCAAGGTAGTGAAGGATTAAGCTCTGAACAAGTCAAAGATGTTTTTAAACTTAATACCGTTCAAGAAGCAAGGAGAATCCTAAAAGATTTTAAGGAGTTTTTTAATAAGCAAGAACGTGGACTTAAGGTACATGAATTTAACGATGTTTATAAACTTCTAACAATCGAATCAGTGAAAGATTATATTTCTGAGTTAGTAACAATAACTGGAAAACAAAAATTGTCTAATGCTGCTATTGAAGTGGCAGGCATTGTTGCATATAAGCAACCAATTACAAGATCTATGATTTCAAATATTCGTGGTGTTATTAGTGACGGAATTGTAGCAAGTTTATTAGAAAAAGGAATTATTGAAGAAGTTGGAATAGCTTCTACTCCTGGCAGTCCAATTTTATATGGTATAACCAATAAATTTTATGATTATTTTAAAATTAAAACATTGGGTGAATTGCCACCATTTCCTGAATTTAATCGTTACCACGATGAAGATGAAGAAATGCTGGATAAAGACTTTAACTTGTTTGATTCGCAAAGACAAGATAATGCAAATGAAGACGACAATGTTTTATTAAGTAATGAAGAGGGTAACAATGATTAAGTTCATTGCTAAAAAGGATGACGTAAACCGTATCCTTTTTAAGTTTTTAATTAAGGTTTGTGATAATGTTCCAATTTCTAAAATTGAAAAAATCTTTCGCGAAAAAGATATCAAAGTAAATGGTAAAAGAACAAATGATAAACAATATAAATTACAACTTGATGACATAGTCGAAATTTACGGAATTTCAGATCCATTTAAAGAAAAAACAGAAAATACTTCAACAATTAATTTCAAGGTTATTTACGAAGATAAAAATATCATTATTGTCGATAAAGCGGTTAACATTGCTATGCATTCAGAAGAAAATTCGTTGGATAATCAAATTTTAAAATATTTGAACTATCACAAAACTTCTTCTTTTAAGCCCGCATCAATAGGCAGATTAGACAAAAAAACAAGTGGATTGGTAATTTATGCAAAAAATTATGCTGCTTTAGTTGAATTCGAAACAAAGCAAATTAATTTCGAAAAAGTATATCAATTCGTGTCTGATTTTGATGATGATATGCTTGACATAACTGTTAAATTAAAAAAAGACATTAAAAACGAGAAAATGATTGTAGATCAAACATTTGGCGTAAAAGCAAGAACAATTTTTTACAAAGAAGGCATGCGCAAGTATGCACGTATTATTACTGGAAAAAAACATCAAATACGCGCAACACTTTCATATTTAAAATATCCTATTCTTGGCGACATAAAATATGGTGGAAAATTTGCAAAACGTTTATTTTTACATTCATATTCAATAAAACTAAATAACCTAGCTAATGGTTTTGAAGAATATAACGGACAAATTTTTATTTCATATCCACACTGATAAAATTGGAGGAAAAATGAACAAGGTAGAAATTAAAGAATTAGCTAATAAATTATTTATAGAACCAAGTGATGATGTTATTAATTTAACCAATGCATTATTAGATTCAATTGATGAAGGTTTAAAAGACTTAGAAGAATTTGATTTAGAAACTTGGCGCCCGCAATCTCATATAAACGAAAAACCGATTAGTTTTTTTGATTTAAGAAAAGATGAGGTTGATAGTGATTTTTACTTAAAGAAAAGCGATGTGCTAGCTAATTCAAAACAACATAATGATGATTGTGTAATTATTAGAAAGGTCATAAATGAAAAATAATATTGACGCTGCAATTAAAAATTTACAAAATGACAAAAATAATGCAATATCACACGTATTTTTTAACGCTAAACTAAATAATTTTGGACCTTTAAAAAATAAAATTTTCACTATTAAAGATAATTATGCTGATGTAAACGTAACTGCTTGCGGTTCTAGCAAAATTTTAGAGGCTTTTAAACCTCAATATAAAGCTACTGTTATAAACCTGCTAGAAAACGCTGGCGCCACTTGTGTAGCAAGAACTAATTTGGATGAATTTGGTTTAGGCGGTTCGGGAGAATACTCAGCTTTTGGATTAATTAAAAACCCATTAAATAGTGATTATTTAGTTGGCGGTTCTTCTTCGGGCGCCGCTGCGACTTTTAGCAAACAAATTGATTTTGCAATTGGCTCTGATACGGGCGATTCCGTTCGTAAACCAGCTTCAAATATTGGTGAGGTTGGTTTTAAACCTAGCTACGGCGCAATTAGCCGCTATGGACAATTTGCTTTTGCAACTTCGCTAGATACGGTGGCATATTTTACGCATAATGTGCAAGATGCAATTTTGCTTTCAAGTGTTTTATATAAGCAAGATTTAGAACATGATCTAACGTCAATTAATCTTGCCTTTGACTATGAAAGCGTCAAACTTAAGGTGCCTAAAACTATTGCATATTTAGATTGCTTTAGCGAACTTAGTGATTGTGTTAAAAAGTCATATCATGATTTACTTGATAAATTAGCTTTAAGAGGCATAACCCTAATCAAAATTACTCCCAACATTAAATTATTAAAATCAATTGATGTTTTATACAAAATTATTGCCTTCTCAGAAGCTTCATCTAACTTAGCAAATCTTACTGGCACACATTTTGGTAATCGAATTGTTGGAAAATCTTGAGAAGAAAGTTATATTAAAACAAGAAGCCAAAATCTAGGCAAAATGGTTCAATCAAGATTAATATTGGGTTCACATTTTTTACAAAAAGAAAACCAAATTAAATATTTCGTTAAGGCAAAAAAAATGCGTCGTTATTTAATTGATTATTTCACAAAAATTCATGAAAGTGCCGATTGCTTTATTTATCCCGCTTCAAATAATTCAGCACCATTAATTGGAAAAGAATATAAGCGATCATATATGGATTACATTTTGACTTATGGAAACTTAGTTGGTAATCCCTCTTTGACTATGAAGTTAGATTCTGATTCAAACAATATGCCCTTTAATATTGCTATTGATAGCAAAATATATCAAGATACTAATTTATTTTCATTTGCACTATATTTAGAAAAAATAATCGGAGGCAAAAATGAATAAAGAATGAGAAATGGTTATTGGCATTGAAATCCATCTTGAATTAAATACTAAAACTAAAATGTTTTCTCCGGTTGAAAATTCATTTGATAAAGAGGCGAATACTTTGGTTTCAAATATTGATTTGGCATATCCGGGTGCCTTGCCACTAGTTAATTCAGCAGCAATAATAAAAGGAATTAAATTAGCTAAGGCATTAAATATGAAAATTGATAAACTAATAAGATTTGACCGTAAAAATTATTTTTATCCCGATCTAACTAAAGGCTATCAAATTACTCAACAATTTAATCCTATTGGTAAGGATGGAAGCATTAAAATCAAAGTTGATAACGAATGGAAAACTATTTCAATTGAAAGAATTCATCTTGAAGAAGACACTGCGAAATCATTACACGAAAATGATCATACTATGCTAAATTACAACCGTGCCGGAGTTCCATTGATTGAAATAGTTTCTAACCCAGTTATACATAGTGCTAAAGAAGCTGTGGCGTATGTTGAAGCAATTAGACAAATGGCTTTATGCTTAAATATTAGTGACGCAAAAATGAATGAAGGTAGTTTGCGTACAGATGTTAATATTTCAGTGAGAAAAATAAATAGTAAAAATTTAAACACAAGAGTTGAAATTAAAAATTTAAATTCATTAGCAAATGTTGAAAAATCAATAAATTATGAAGCACAATATCAAATTGAATGCTATGAAGCTAATAAAACTTTTCTACAATCAACAAAACGTTTTGATGAAAGTAGTGGCAAAACAGTTTTAATGCGCTCTAAAAGTGATGCTGTTGATTATAGATATTTTCCCGATCCAAACATTCCATACATCCAATTAACTGATGAATTAATAACCAATACTTTAATTGAAGAAATTCCATATGAAAAAGAGCAAAGATATTTTAAAAATGGGCTAAATTCAATTCAAATTTCACAGCTGCTAAATAATATTGAATATGCTAATTACTTTGACAAAATTAATTCTTATGACATCAAAAAGTCAGCAAATATTTTCTTTTCAGACATTGTTTCTTATTTAAACCAAAATAATAAATTAATTAATGAATTGAAATTTTTACCTGAAGATGCAACACAGCTAATTAATTACGTAATTGCGGATAAAATTAATAAATCAAATATTAAAAGAATTATTGAATTAAAAGATAAAAATGCAGAAAAAAATTTAACTTTCCTTATAAGGGATAATAACTTATTTGAAGAAATTCAAGAAATTTCAATTGATAAAATTATTGACGAAATATTTTTAGAAAACCCATCACTTTCAAACGAAATTATCAAAAATAAAGACCGCTCATTGAAATTTATTATAGGACAAGTCATGAAAAAATCAAAAGGTAAGGCAAATGTAATAGAATTAAATAAAAAACTATTAGAAAGGTTTAAATAATGTTTAATCAAAACGATCAAAATAACATAGGCGGATGAGATAAAAATTCCAATAATAAAAAATCAAATAATCGCCCTTCCGTAGTTGAATCGCAAATTGTTACTAACAAAAAAAAGAATAACTTTTTTGTAAAAATCCTTAAATGAATTATTTATGGAATTTTATATGTTGCGATACCTAGATATTTAAGATCTTCAAAAACAAAAGGACGCGAAATTGTAGATAGCGCCTATGGTAAATTAAATTCAAACGAATTTGCATTTGTTCCTGCAGGATATGCAATGTATTTATTTTTATCATTTATTCCTGTGTCAATTTTGTTAATTGGAATTATTGGCTCTATTAGCGAACGTTATGAGGTTGTTTTAAAATTTATTATTTTAGGGCAAATAATTCCCGGTATTTCTGACATTGTACCTAAAATATCAGAAATATGAAAATCCGGAGCTGCGGGAGCAATTGGATTTACTCTTTTTGCATTTTCGATTATTTGATTAGCTTCAAAAGGATATTCAAAGTTTATTTTTTCAATTGATGCTTTATATCGTCACAATGCACAATTTAGAATGATCAAAACAAGAATTAAAGGGTTTATTTTAAGCTTAATAATTTCCGCTGGATTGACAATTTTACTATTAGGATTAACAGCATTTTTTACATTTTTAATTGAACATGCAAAATTGGGTAATTTTGCTCCTTCATTAGATGCGATGACTAAAAAAAGTGATTTCAACTTGAGTTGAGAATTTGAGTTAGTTTATTGAGTAACAATTATTATTTTACTTCCTGTTGTGACTTATACTGCGTTTGTTTTATTCTTCACTTTTTCACCAAATTTTAAATTGAAATTTTCGCAGGCTCATCCCGGTGCTTTAATTAGTGCTGTTCCCACATCATTATTTATTTTACTATTTGGTTCATTGACTTCATTAATTAGATATAGTAATTTTGGTGTTGTTGCTTCATTTATGTACATTATTTTATTTCTAAGTGTGACATCATATTTCATTTACATGGGTGTTATCGTTAATTCAAGTTTTTATCACACATTTATTAATTTGCCAACCGTAGAAAGAACACGTTGATTCAGAAGACCAAAACGTATCATTTAATTTAATATTTTAAATATTAAAATATAATTATAAATATCTTATTAATTAAATAGAAAGGCTGATTTATGGAATCAAGAGTACCTGGTGGTCTTAAACATTACCTTAGGTGAGTAAGATCACAAACAAGCATTTCTTATCGCAAATGGAATTCAAAGCGAATTGCATTTGTCGGTGTGTTGATTGCAATTTCTGTCGTATTCTTTTTAATTTCTGTACGTATTTTGCCAATAAGTGCATTGCCTAGCATCAAATTTGGTTTTATAGGTCTACCAATTAAAATTACAGGATTTATTTTTGGACCAATTGTTGGTTTTATTACAGGGATATTGGCTGATTTGATATCATTTGCTTTAGTTCCAACATATTATAATTTTTTATATACATTGGCGGTGGCAATTGCTGGATTTATTCCTGGAATCGCCGCATATTACTTTTTCAACATTAATGAAATATTTTTCTCAAGAAAATATCGAATTTATAAATTTAATGAAATAATTAACTATTTTAAAATTCAGTATGATGAAGCGCTTTTGAAAGGAAATTCAGAAGATTTACAATATTTTTCAGAAAAAATTGCTTATTATGAAGTTAAAGTAATTATGCTTGAGAATAAACTAAAACCTTCAGCAATGCTTAATTTTAGTTTTATTTCAACTTTGGCAATGTTAGCAATTCAGGTTTTAATCATTTTAGTAATTTTTAGTAAATTAGATAATTCAATTTTTGAACATAATCGCTTCATTAAAAACAAAAACTTTTACATTATTTTAACCTGTTCTGGTTTTGTTGGTATGGGAATATTTGTGATTTTGTATCGTATATTTTTAAAGAAAAATTATCAAACATTTATTGAAGCAATGGCGATTATTGGTTTTTGTGTTATTTTAGAATTTATTAATGTTGTTATTCTTTCATGAGCTGATACCGAAACACTTAAAACCGATTTTTGAGTAAATATTACCGGCCAAACAATTACTAGCCCGATAAAAATCTTTTTTAACCTTGCAATTATTTTAGCTACTTATAAAATTGTAGCGCCTCTTGTAAGATCAAAAGAAGGTGATCGTTTCTAATGAAAAAAAATAATTTGCAAGCTTTGCGTATAATCAACTTTAAGTTAGTTGATTTTGTTTCAAATTTATATAAATCATATATAAATAATCTTAATGTTTTCCTAAATTCCAACGGAATATTAGGTATTTTTTCTAATAATAGCGAAGAAAAAACTCGAATTTTTGAATGTTTAACAAATTACAAAATTAAGGCATCGCGCTATCAAGGACTTATAGAATTTGAAAATTCCGAAGGCGAATTTTTATCGATTCATAAAAATAACGATTACGTCAATAATTTGGCATATGGTTTTGATAATTCTACACTATTTGATAACAAAAGCGAAATTTCAATTTTTGATTATTTAAGTAACTATTTAGAACAAAACGTTATAGTCGCAAACAAAAATGCTGAATTCATAAACAAATGAACTAAAGCTTTTAAAGATTATAAAATTTTAATCAAAAATAAGCATGCTGCAATGCTATTGTCTTTGCAAAAAGAAATTTCACCACTGCTACAAATTTTAAACAAAAACTTCTATCATTTGATTTATCACAATTTTAACATTGAAACCTTAACTTCAGAAATTAATGAAATTAATAAACAATTTTTTCAAATAATTAACGTATTTAGAACACACGAAAGTCTATTATTTGATTTTATGAAATCTATTATTACTAAATTTGAAAATGGGTTTTCGTATTTACAAAAATCTGAGTATTTACACGCAAAGAAAAATTACGAATTAATAAAAAAAGAATACATTAATTCCCAAAAGCCAAATCAAAAGCGTCACGAACTTAAACGGGCATTTTTTGAACTTAAAATCAAAAACCTAGTGAAATATGTTGTTAAAAAATTTCGTCAATATAAGCATATTAGAAAAATTGAACACGACTTAATTAGAGAAAATAAAATCAACAAAATGAAATTGCGAACCGAAAAGGAAATTTCATCATTTACATATTATTTTAAAAATTATGTTTTTAACAAAAAAACATTATCTTTTTTAAGTAAATATAAACTTCAACTAATTAAACTTGAAAGTGATTCGCTTTTCAAAATTATGGAAGAAATTTATAATCTACGTTCAACAATAATAGTTGAACTTAATGTTATTTCACATAGTATTCCCCGTAAACAATATATGCAACAGGTAAAAAAAATTATCAATAATAGTTTTGACAACAATGCCCGTACATTTATCAAACGTTTTAATGATAATTCAAATACTGAATCAATTGCTACCACCTTTAATGAACTAGTAGCAAAAGAATCAACTACCACAACGTATTTCATTGATATTCAAAATGTTATCGAAAAAATCAAGTTGGCTAAAAATGAGTATCTCGAAACCAAAAACGAATATTTGTGAAATTTATCAACAATTAGTCGTAAGGTTTTTGCTCAACTTAGAAGTACAAATAACGATATTTCAAAATTAACTAAACAAAATGACAAAAATAAGCATGAAATTAATAATCTAACTATTCTACTTCAAAATAAACTTAAATATATTCCTAAAATAACTGGCGAATTAAGAAATGCAATTTTAACTTTATATGCGTATAACGATATTTTGCAACAAGCTAGCCTAATTCTTAAACAATACAATAAAACAATTTTGCCTCATTCTAATATCGCCACAGAAAGCTCAAAATTGTTTACAAAACGTATGCTAATTTACGATATTTTTAACGCTGCTAATATTTCTTTAAATAAGTTATATGATAAATTGAATACCTTAACATTAGAAGAAAAAATAAAAATTGAACTTCAAAAAATATTAGTTAACGGCCCAAGTTTAATTATTATTGGAAATAAAATTAGTGAATTGAGTTATGAAAATCAATTTGATATTTTAAATCAAATTAATAAATATGTTTTAAACAATCATAAAATGGCAATATATTTTCTAAATGATATGAAAATAGCAGCTAAATTAACTTCATCTTTGATAATCATTAACGAAGCCAAAGTTATTGAAGAAGGCCAAACTAGCAAAATTATTAATAATCCAATCAACCCATTAGTAAGAAAAATTCTTGGTCATAACGATCAATTAACGCAAAAGAATTACGAAGATTATATTTCGTATCGCGATAATTTTGAAAATATTTTTCAATATAAAATTGAAGATCAACATTACATTTGAAGTTCAAGCAACGAATTAAATAGTTGAATCAACAAACACAAAAAGAAGTCAAAGAATAAGTCTATTGAACCTGCAATCAAAAAGACAAAAATTCGCAATTTGAACAATTTTGAAGAAACTACAATTCTTGATTTATCAAAAATTAATAAAGTTTCAATTAATAAGGAGTGTGACAAAATGGATAAAACATTTGATCATAAAGTAGTTGAAGCTGGCAGACATAAAAAATGAGTTAATATTAAAGCCTTTTCAACTCACGATACAGTCAAACCACCATTCACAATAATTCTTCCACCGCCTAATGTTACTGGGAAACTTCATATTGGCCACGCACTTGATACTTATTTACAAGATACAATTATTAGATTTAAAAAACTTGATGGATATGATGTAATGTGAGTTCCTGGTAAAGATCATGCTGGAATCGCAACACAGGCAGTTGTCGAAAAATTACTTGCTAAACAGGGTATTAACAAATATCAAATAGGACGCGAAAATTTCGTTCGCGAAGTATGAAAATGAAAAGATATTTATTCGGATAGTATAAATAATCAATGAGAAAAATTAGGATTAGCACTTGATTATCCATCTGAAAGATTTACACTAGATGCAAAAGCAAATGAAGCGGTTTTAAAAGTATTTATCGACTTATATGAAGACGGTTTAATTTATCGCGATAGCAAACCGATAAATTGGGATCCAAAGCTTCAAACAGCTTTATCTAATATTGAAGTAGTGAATATCGAAACTGAGCAATCATTATATTACATTAAATATCCAATTAAAGATAGTTTAAAATTCGTTACCGTCGCGACCACGCGTACCGAAACATTATTTTCAGATGTTGCTCTAGCAATTAATCCAAACGACACTAAAAATCAACATTTACTAAAGAAAACTATTATTCATCCACTAACACTAAAAGAAATTCCAGTTGTTACTTCTGAATCAATTGATCCAAATTTTGGATCCGGAATCATGAAAGTTTCAGCACATGCAATCGATGATATTGAAATTATTAGAAAAAATAATCTGGAATTAATTGAATGTATTGATAAATATGGAAAAATGAATGAAAACACTGGCAAATTTGCTAAATTAGACCGTTTTGACGCAAGAGTCAGAATAGTTACTGAACTCGAAAAAAATGGTTATATTTTAAAAACTGAAAAAATTATTTCAAATGTGGGACATAGTGAACGTAGTAAAGAACCAATCGAAATTTTGGTTCAACCACAATGATTTGTAAAAATGCAATCATTAGCAAAATTGTTATTAAAAAATTTCCAAGGCGAAGATGGTGTTAAATTTGCTCCTAAAAAATTTGAAGAAACTTTAACACAATGAATGGAAAACGCTCGCGACTGAACAATCAGCCGTCAAATTTGATGAGGGCATAGAATCCCCGCTTGATATAAAGGCGACCAAGTTGCAGTGCAAATTAAAAAACCTATTGGCGAAGGATGAATTCAAGATCCTGATGTTTTAGACACTTGATTTAGCTCGGCACTTAGTCCATTTGTATTTTTGGGTTGACCACAAGATAAAAGCAAATTAAAACGCTATTTTCCAACTAATTTATTAGTTACTGGTTATGACATTATTTTCTTTTGAGTTGCAAGAATGTACTTTCAAAGTTTATATTTCATGCAGGAAAAACCATTTAATGAAGTTTTAATTCATGGGCTCGTTAGAGATTCACAAGGTAGAAAAATGTCAAAATCATTAGGAAATGGAATTGATCCTATTGCAGTTATTGATCAATACGGTTCTGATGTTTTACGGATGTCACTAATATTTAACTCTACTCCAGGACAGGATATTAATTATGGCGACGAAAAAATTCAAACAGCGCGCCTATTTATTAATAAATTCTGAAATATTGGTCGCTATATTAATAGCATCGAAAAAACATATTTAGAAGTTTTAGATATTAGTAAATTAGATTCATTTGATCTGTGAATTTTATCTAAGTTTAACGAATTTAAAAATGAAATATTAAAAGCGATAAATAAATATGAATTTACAATTATTTTTAAATTAATGCAGGAATTTATTATTAACGATTTTTCTAGTTGATATTTGGAATTTGCGAAATTTAAAGATAATCAATATTTTATTCCTTATTTATTCAGAGAAATTTTAATTACTTTGCATCCTTTTATGCCGTTTTTAACTGATTATCTATTTGAAAATATTTATCATGAAGAATTGCTTGAAGCAACTCAACAAAAATTTGCAGAATTAGAAAACAATTTTGACGAAAATGTTTCTAATGTAATTGAAACTATTACTGTATTGCGTAAATATCGCGAAGAAAAGAAAATATCTAAATCTAAGACGTTATTTTTCTGAAGTGACAACATTAAATATAGCGAAAAAGAACTTTTAATAATTTCAAAACTTGCTAATTTTAAATTAAAAGAAAATCATGATATTTCCATTAAATTAAATGCTAATGAAATATATATTTGTTTATCGAGCGAAAATAAAAACGCAAGAATATCAGAAATTAATAAATTAATTGATGAAGCTAAATATGAAATAGCATTTAACGAAAAATTTATTAATAATCCAAATTTCATGGCAAAAGCCAACAAAGAAACAATTCAATTAAAACTTGATAATTTGAAAAAAAATGAACAAAAGCTAGAATTCTATTTAGCCGAATTAGAAAAACTATCTTAATAAGAATTTCCTTGTCAATAAATCTGGCAAGGATTTTTTAATTAAAAAACACAGTCAAATAAAACCGTGTCTTATATTAAACTGATTCTTTATCCTTATCAGTTAATTCATCAAATGATACATAAGGGTATTTTTCTCGAATTTCTGATCAAAAATAGCTTGTGTTTATATTGCCGTTTTTAATTTTTTCTTTATACGATTCTTCAAAAGCATATAATGCTTTTTCCATAATATGTTTTTCGCCTGTATATTCATCTATATGCAAATGAAATTGTTTAATCAATTTTTCGTCAATTTGATTTTCATTATATTCAGGAAAATAACAGTGAATAATTTCATGCAATAAAGCAAATAAAATATAAGGTTCTAAATGATACATGTCCGAAAGAAAAATGTAGCGTTTTGCGCCTTTTTTTAGTGCAATTGCGCAAAGCGAACTATTTTCGATAAAAGGCATAGTCACTAACGCAATTCCTTTAGTTATTAGATTTGCTTTTAATAGTTTTATTTTTTCTACAAATGTTAAATCATTATTTAAGATGATTTTACATGATTTTTTAAAAACTTCAGTAAAAATTGATTTTCTAAATACACCAAAATTTTCATAGTCACTACTTTTTGCAGCTAGTATTTCACAAAATCTTATTCAAATTTTACTATTTGCATTTTTATATGTTTCTTGATCGGCTAAAACGTGAGTTTTTAAATAATCATCGTAATATGGCAATTTAGAAACGCCGTAAAAACGTTTCAACATCATTAATTTAATATGTAGTGGAGTTGCTTCCTTGATTGTGATGTTGGCAGCTATAGCTAATTCCGGATGCTCCATTAAAAAAGAAATTCCATATTCATTTAATTGTTTTTCCAAATTTTCAATTTGATTAGCATTTTTTAGATTTGAATATATATGATATACTTCTGCTAATGTCCCAGTTTCTAAGCAAAATGCATATTCCAATGATTCGATAACCGCAACGCTAACATCATTTATATTACCACGCATTATTGTGTTAATATGTTTTACGCTAATCCCGAGTCTTAAAGCTAGTTCTTTTTGCGTAATTGAAAAACGATCTAAATAGTATTTAATTTCTTCGGCAAAATCATTTCCGTGAGTTTTAATATGCTTCATATCGCATATATGTTGTTCAGCCATTATTTCCCCTTAATGTAATTAACTTTTATAATTATAATATTAATTTAATATTAAATTACAAGAAAAATAAACCATATGACATTTTTTCTTGTAATTTTTTGCTTAATTAAAGGCAAGATTCTAATTTTTAATATCGCAGTCACGAACTCCATAAGGCATAATTTCATTTAATGTATATACTTTTTGGTCGCTTAAATCATAGTTATATAAACACACTTTCGCATCGCTTTTTAAAAATTGCGAAATAACTTGTAGGCAAGCGCCACAAGGATATAAAACTTTGTTCAAATTGCTAATTATATGAATTTCTTTAAAATCACCAATATTTGCACCTTTTACAACAGATGAAAATAAAGCTGCACGTTCGGCGCATAGGCCACTAGGAAAAGCAGCATTTTCACAATTAACGCCATAGAATTCTTTTCCTTTGCTATCGATTGCAACCGAAGCAACTTTAACACCTGAATAAGGGCCATATGCATATTTTAATTTACTCTTTAATGTTTGTATTTTCATATAATAAATTTTACATCTTTTTAATCACAAAATTTATGCTCTAGATCGTTACATTATTTATTCTCTTGTTTGCCAATATTATTTTATTCAAAATAAAATTAACATATAAACTTTAAATATTCGCTTAATTAAATCTAAAAACACCATTTTAATTTTGCCTAGTTAATATATTAAACTGTCAAGTAATTTTGCTTGACATTTATTTTTTGTGGTAAAATGTACTTATCTTTAAATTTTGTAATTTTATAGAAAGGACCTAACATGGTTAAATTAAGACTAAAAAGAACAGGCAAAAAATTTTATGCTACATATAAAATTGTTGCTGCTGATGCGAGAAGTTCACGTGATGGAAAATTCATCGAAGAACTAGGATATTACGATCCTCATAAAAAAAGTTTAACTTTACACAAAGAATTAATCACTAAATATTTAGATCAAGGCGCTAAACCTTCTGACACCGTTAGAACTTTATTGAAACAAGATAATTTCTACGCTGATTATATTTCTAAAAAATAGTTTTTAAATATGAAAATAAACATTTTAACTTTATTTCCCGAATATTTTGAAACATTCAAAAATCAAAGTATTATTGCTAAAGCGATAAAACTCGGACATCTTGAAATAAATATTATTAACTTTAGAAATTTTTCTAAAGAGAAACATCAAAAAGTTGATGATACTGTATATGGCGGGGGTGATGGAATGCTTTTGCAAGTTGAACCAATTGATTTGGCATTGCAAACGGTTCCCAATAGTCATAAAATTTTATTATCACCCCAAGGTTCACGCTTTAACCAAAGCAAAGCTCATGAATTATCTAAATTCCCAGAAATTACGTTAATTTGTGGACATTATGAGGGATTTGATGAAAGAATTTTGAATTTTGTTGATGAAGAATTGTCAATTGGCGATTTTGTTTTGACAGGTGGAGAAATTCCAGCAATGACTATCGCTGAATCAGTTGCAAGATTAACGCCTGGCGTGCTAAAAAAAGGCAGCCATGAAAATGAAAGTTTTGAAGGTGATGGTCTTTTGGATTATCCTCAATACACAAAACCAGCTGAATATAAAGGATTGAAAGTTCCGGAAGTTTTATTAAGTGGAAATCACGCTTTAATAGAAAAATGGCGTAAGGAAAATGCTTATTTAAAAACCTTAAAAAATCGTAAAGATATTATTGAAAGGAAGAAAAATGAGAACTAAATTAATTGAATTAGTAGAAAAAGATCAAATTAGAGCCGACTTACCGGAAATTAGAGAAGGTTTTAATGTAAAAGTTCACGTTAGAATTAAAGAAGGTAATAAAGAAAGAATTCAAATTTTTGAAGGACTTGTTATTGCTGCTTATGGTGAAGGAATTAATAAATCCATTACTGTAAGAAAAGATTCTTACGGTGTTGGTGTTGAAAGAGTGTTTAAAATTAATTCTCCTCTTGTTTCACATATTGAAGTTACAAGAAGGAATAAAGTTAGAAGAGCTAAACTTTACTACATGAGAGATCTTAAAGGTAAAAGCGCAAGACTTAAAGAAATCAAAAATTATAAATAAAAGTTATATAGAGTTTGCGAGATTTATATGCAAAGTAAATTTTAAAAAACTCACACAAATATATTTCTAAAATTAAAGATCTCAATTTAAATTGCGAATAATTTTTTTGAGATTTCAAAATGTAATACAAAGTGCGACGTGCGCTTTGTATTTTTAATAAATTAAAATAAAAAAATGCAAGCACTTAATTAGCTTAAGTGTTGCATTTTACGTTTATTATGGAAAAAAAGAAATTATTTTTCTTTTAAGCAATCTGGCAATGGCCAGCTATTATACGCATCATGCAGAGAGTAATCTATATTTTTCTTTTGGTTGAGAGCTAATTTTCAATCCTTTGTAAATCTTAGAAGATATTTTGGATAATATATGTATAAATATCTAGCTAATTCTACAGGCCCCGGGTCTTGTGCTAATGCTTTTCAACGAGCATCATCTTTTTTCATTCAATATGAAAAAATGCGCGCGGCTTCAGTATCATCCATGCCTTGGTTTTTATAAACAAATATCAAGGATAATTGTAATAATTCAACTAGATTTTGTTTAATATTTTTGTATCTTTCCTTCAAATTTTGTCATCCAGCATCATTTCTTTCAAGTGGTGGAGTGATTGGTCCTGTATATACCAATGATTCATATAATTTTTTATAAACCTTGGCATACTCTTTGATTCCTTCTGTTGGTGTTTTATTTTCATGTTTATAGTTTATATATTCTTCGATAGTTCAATTTTGATTATTAGCAAGAACCTGAAATCTTGATAATTTTTCTCGTATTTGTGTAATGTCTGAAAAGAATCTAATAAGATGTAATGGTTCTAGGAATCAACTTAAATCTAAAATAGTTGTATATTGTTTTTTAATGTCTTTTACACCAGTATAAGTTTTGACTGTTTTCTTTACAAAATATGTTACTTTTAATTTGTAATCTTCATTATCCATTTCGGCTTCTATAATGGCATCAAATTTGCCTTTGCCACTTTTACTTAATATTTCTTTAAATCATTCAGTGATATTTGAATATTTAGAAATGTTATAATCTAGATAATCAGATAATTCTTTTTCCTTTGTAGAAGCTAACATTACTTTGTTAGTAATATTATAATCGCTTTCTACTAACGCTTTAATTTCGCTTGGCTCATCTTTTTTAAAATTAGGAATTTCTTGATAATATTCATGAGTAATGCCTGAAAATAATTTTGAACGTAGTCTTATTTGTAATCTTGCTTTACCGTGTTCATCATCTCCGACAACGCTTACAAGATTTCAATCATAATCAAGGTTATTGCTATTGTGAATAGGTGCAAAATCAGAAAGAGTTGCATCTGAGGCTAACAAGTTACCTATTGGTTTAGAACCTATATATTTATAATTAACTCGTTGATTTTTCAAAAATGCTCTTATATTTTCTTGTAATGTTGAAGCGAAATCAACAGTGAGTTCTCTACTATCTAATTCAAAATCAATATATTTTTGTTCGTTATTTTCAATGTGTGGCACGTTTGATTTAAAGAATTTTAATTTAAATCCCAATTTACCAGACCCTAAATCACGTAATGAATTATGATCAATTCGTATTATAGTTCCATCATTTGGCAAATCAATAAATTTAAATATTTGTTTTATATTATGCGCATTAGTTCCGTTTACTTCTGGCTTGTATGATTTTAACAAAGCAATTAATTGTTCAATTCTTGTGAATTTATTGTTTGTGCTATTAGATGATTTTTCAGCGTGAGCATGAACAGTAAATGTTCTTTTACTAATCTTAGTAAATCCAATAATAGTATAAGTATGTTTTGATCCGTTTATTACTTCACTATTATTTTTATTAGGATCAAAATATTTATTTCGTACAAACGCACTTAATTTAAATTGCAATTTACCATCAATGTCGCTATATTTAATATCATCTATATTTAAACCAAATCCTTCATAAATTGCATAATTATTTTCTTTCAATCCATCAACGTTGCCTAGATTTCCTAATGTTTGCAAATTCTGAATTTTGTAATTTAATGGAGTTTTATAGCTTCCCTTGCTTATATTAAATTTGATATACTCGCCAATTTGATGATTTGCATCTTTTACTAGTTCTGAAATCAATTTATTTTGCGAATTTTCTCATTTAAAATCAGTCAAATGTTCTACAAATTCTTTTAAATTGATTTCGTTAAATTTCTTTTCAACTTGATATTCAATATTTTTATATAATTTTTCGAATTTTGTAAATTCTGAAGTTGCTCCATCGAAAGTATAATTATCAGCTTTTTCATATAATAATTTGTAAATTTCTGTTCCTGAAGTATCTAATAAATTTTTATATAACTTTTTAACTTCGTCATATTTGTACATATTTTGCATATGTGGTAATTGGAAATATTTTGTGTTTTCAAAATTTTCGACAAAAGAATTTATCTTTTGATAATACTTCAGCACATCTTCTTTATGAGTATAGAAATAATTATTAGTTGCTTCCTTGAATCATTTAGCAGTTTTATTAATTTTATCAATTATTAATTGATAGTTACTATCAGAAGTTGAAAATGGTAATTTTTCAATTTCTTGTGTTCTATAATTACTTGACTCAATTTCCATCTTTCTAGCATATGCAAAAAATGGATTTCTATTATCTTTATCATGTTTTTGCATAATGTCATAAGCTTTTGTTACAAATGAAGCATTAATTGTTCATCCCTTAAAATCATTATACATTGAACCTAATAATTGTTTTGATTTATTTATTATTGTGTCAACAATAGGATAAAATTCAGTTTTCATTTTACTATTTTTTGCGCGGATAGTGTCATCATCAACATCATTATGATAATCAATATAATTATCGTTATATAGTGTATTTAATTGTGATCTTTCGTTTTCAAAAGAATATTGTTGGCTCATTCATTCCTTTGCGTCAAATAATTTTTCATTAATTGGCAACTGCTTTATTTTTTCGGATAAATTCTTATTTTCTAATATTAATTTTCGTGTAATTTCATCTGCATTTTTTGCATCATTCAAAATTTGTTGCATACGACTTAAATCGTTTTTATTGTCGTTTAAATCCTTAAGTTTTTGATCACGCTTAGAATTAGAAATTCATTTAAGATCTTGAATTTCTTCTTTAGCTTTATCATAAAATTTTTTAGCGGCAATTTTCTTTTCAATTTCTTCTAATGCTTTTGAAATTTTGGTTTTTGCATCTTGTCATCTATTTTGCATACCGTTGGCCAAAGATTGTACGTTTGGATGGTTTGCTTGATATTCATAGTTATGGAAGTTGTTAAAAATAGAATTTTGATCTTGAACATCGGAACTTATATTATCAATTATTGTCTTTTGATTTAGCCATTCATCTTTATCATTTTCATTAATTGTTTGATGATTGCTAATGAATTGTTCGACATTTTTTAGTTTTTCATCTAACTGGTGTAATTTAAATTCTTTATCTTGTCAACCTTTTTCAACATAGTCACGTGCCTCTTTGATCATATCTTGTGCAGCCTTAACGTCAGTATTTTTGAATGTTTCAATTTCTGACCGCAATTCTGCATATTTATTGTAATCATTTATTAAGCCATTGGCCTCATCTAATTTTTGCGTTAAAGCACTAATATCGGGTTCAAAATCAATTGACGATTTTTTGCCTAAATTATTTTTAACATTTTGAATAGCGCTTGATATGTCTTGTTTTAATCTATTTAGTTTTTCTCTAAATATTTTTACAATGTTAGCTTTATTTGCTTCGTTAGCTTTACGTGCGTTTTCGATAATATTTTCAACTTCAGCTTCATTAACAGCTTCGTATGCCTGTCTAATATATGTTTTTTTTGTGTCGGACTCTAAGTATTCAAATGTGTTAATTGTGTCATATGCTTTATTTTTAGACTCCGCCAACTTAATAGCTTTTTCAAGATTATCTTTAGATTCATTTAGTTCTTGTGCAGTTTCAGAAGCTAAAGAATTTTTAAGAGTATTTGCTTTTACTAATTCATCTTTTAGAGCTTGATAATTTTGTTGCATAATATTATCTTTATTAGCCTTAAGAGTATTTATCTTTTGGTTAATTGCTTCTATTTGTGTTTCGACTTCCTTAATTAATTTTTTAATTCTTAATTTTTCTGCGTTTTCTTTTCTTTCGATTTCTTCGGTAATTTTGTTTATTTTTTGTTTAATACTATTAATAATTTCGCTCGCTTTGGTTACTTGGGCAGCATAATCGCTAGTTTGTGCAAATGTTTTGGCATCATTTGCCTCTTTTAAATAACCGCTAGTTTCATTTCCCAGTGTGTTTAGTAGTGATCTTAAATCTTCAAGTGATTTTGAAGCCAAATCATCAATTGAAATTAATTCATTTTTGTTACTAATTTCATTATTTTTTTGAACAACTGATTCACCTAAAGTTTTATTAACGTCTTTTAAATCTCTTAAAATACCTGAACCATCTGATTTTTTAACTTCATCCAATAACGTCTTTAAATCATTAAGTTTATTTAAAATAGGAGATTTTTTATTTTCTTCTACAAATCAGCTTTGATATTTGTTATTAGCAGTTGCTCAAACACTTTCTAATGATGACAATTTAGAGCTAGAAGTATCAAATTTTCCCTTTGCTGAATTTGCATCATTTTTAGCTTTGGTTAAGGCATTAATTTGAGCATCAATATCTCTTTCAAGATTTTTAACTCTCTCTTCCTCAGATTCAGATTTAGATAAAGTATCTTTTAAGATTTCAAGTGCATTATTAATTTGCCTTATCAAAGCGTCAGCTTCGTTTACAACTTTGCTATAAGAATTATCTTGACCAGCTTTTTTAGCCAATCACACTGATCCTGTGTTTTCTTTTATTAAATCTTCTAAATCACGAATACGTTGTTTTATTGTTTCCGAAGGAGTATTTTTGTCAACAGGTTTATTTCCTTCTTCAATCGGTGACTTTGAATTTGCCTTTGCAGTAGCAAGCGCTTGTTCAGCAACTTGCTTCTTTTGTTCAGCTTCTGTTTTAGCTAATTGTTTTGCTTCTTTAGCTTCTTCAATTTTAGATTTTAATTGTGCTAAGGTAGATTTTAGCGGTTCAGCTTTATATTCATTTTTATCTTTATTATTGGTATATTCATTGTCTGCTTTTTCTAAAATTTTGCTAAATGAATTTTCTGTATTAGCTTCTAAATATGAAGTAATTGGATCGACACCATGAGTATTCTTTAGAGTTTCTGTTGCTTCATTTAGTTTATTGATTAAACCTTCTAATTCAGCAGTAATTTTATTTTTTAATTTATTTTCAATATTTGCTAGTTGACGATTTACTTCAGCTAATCTTTCAGAAACTTTTGTCTTTAATTCATGATAATCGTCTCTTAAATCAATTTCAAGTTGTGAAAGCGCATTTTTAGCAGCTATCAATTTTGTTTTTGCTGACTCTAAAGCATTTTTATCTGAAGCAGATGCACTTTTTGCAGCTTCAATCGCTTCATTAGAACTTGCTTCAAGTGGAGTTCATCTATCATCGAATACTTTTTTGTTGGCTAAAAGTTTTTCTTTTAATTTGTTAATTTCTGTTGGATTAATCTCATCTGTTTTTTGTTTTAGGGCCGCAAAAGCATCAATAACATCTTGACGAATTAATAAATTGTTATATATTGCATCACCAGATTTTTGTTTATTTTCATCGTTGTGATATCTAATACCTTCAGTAACTTTTGATTCAAGTTCGCTAATTAGTTCACTAAACACATCAATTTTTGATTTATGTTCATCTTTAATAGCTTCAAAAGCATCAATAATAGCAGATTTTTTCGCATCAATTTTTTTGATTAATTCTTTAGCTAATTTATCTTCGCCGGCAAGTTTTATTTTAGCTTGAGTAACTTCAGTAATTGCTTTTTCTATTTTTTCTATTAATTTATCTGCTTGAGTTTCATATTGACTATAACCGTTAGTATTAGCTAAGCTTTTAGCATCGGTTGCCTTTTGCTTTGCTTTTTGTAAATTAGAAATTAATGCTTCCAACTCGACAACCGACTTACCAGATAAATTATTTGCCTCATTTAAATAAGTTGTAGCAAAATTATCAGCTGCTTCATATTCTAATTTTGTTGCTTGTTTTTTAGAATTAAGTTCTGAGTTTTTTGAACTGTAAGTTTGGTTAGATTCGGCTAGTAAGTTATTTAATTTGTCTAATTCCTGTTTTAGTGTTTGATTATTTTTATTTTCAGGAGTATTTAATTTATCATAAGCAATTTGAGTATCATGAACTAATTTATTAAATAGTGGTAATTCCCTATCTAAATCATCAACTTTACCCAATTTATTGACATTTGTATTTGATTGAGTTAAAGCTTCGATTAGTGATTTCAATTCATCTAAAACTTTAGTGTCTAATTTAGAAATGGCATCTTTTAATTTTTTGTTGACATCTTCTAATTTGTTATTAGCGATATCAGCAACTTTTCTATAACCTTTGCCTTCAGCTTCAGTAGCTAAATCTTCTAATTCTTTTTTAGATTTTGTTAATTTATCTTTTGCGCTAGCAATTTTAGCCTTATCTTCGTTAGCGTTGTCTAGTGAAGAAATAGCTTCGTTAGCATTTTTTTCCGCTTCTTTTAATTTGTTATCTAACGCATCCTTGGCTTTTTTGTTTTGAGTTTTCAATGATTCCTTTAGAGATTTGCAATCATCAAGTTCATTTTTCAAATTAGTTAAGGCTTGCGACAATTCTGAAATAGATTTATTTTTTTTAATATTGTGTTCAGTATGTTTGGCATTTGAAAGATTGTATTGTGTTTCTAATTTATCTAATGCTTCTTCCAATTTGTCAATATTATTTTTATTATCTTCAACTATTTGTTTAGTTTCCTTTAAAACTCCTAGTGAATTTTCTAATTCTTTTTTAACTTGTTTAATTCGCTCTTCTTCGGAATTTAGTTCCTCATCAATTTTTTGTAATTTTTCATTTGCTTTTTCTTGCTCTAATGTAACTTTTTCTTTAGCAGTTTCGTATTTTAGGGCTTCTATTTTCTCTTTAAGTTCTTGTAACTTTTTAACTAATTTTTCTAATTCAGATTTTGAAGCTTTAAGTTCTGTTTTGTTTTTATTACTAATTGCTTGATCAGCATTTTTAAGTGCTTTTTTTACCTCGTCTTGAATTTCTGAAATTTCGGTATCAATTGCGCTTTTAATATTTGCTATTTCATCTTCTTTAGTTTGTTTTAGATTGTTAGCTTTGCCTAATTCAGTAGAGAAGGCATCTCACTCATTTTTTACGTTAGTGGTTTTATCAATTTCTTGAACATCTTTAGCGATTTCATTTGCTTCAGCAATAGCTTCCGATAATTCGTTTAATGCTTTTTCTTTATCGTCAATTCCATCAGCAGATTCTAATGTCGAAATTTTGTTTGATAGTTTTACAACAGAATCAGTTAATTTCTTTTTAAGAGCTTCAATTCTTTGTTTTTCTGCTTCTTGCGCATTTTCTAAATCTTGTTTTTTAGCTCTTGCTGCAACTAATTTTTCATTAATTTGGGTTATTAGGTCTTCAACATTAGTTTGTAAAGCGTTATATTTAATATTTTTAGTTTTATTTAAAAGCGTATTTGCTGTGTTTAAATTTGCTTCTAAATTACTAATAGCTTCGGTGACTTTGTCTAAGTTATCTGAATTACCATCAAATAACAAAATGTTTGCATCAACATTTTGTTTTAATGTTTTATATTCTTCATCTGCGACTTTACGTTCATTTTCAATGTCTTGTTTTTGCTTTAAAATTTCAGTTTGTTTTTGCTCTGCATCTGCGATTTTGGAAACCAAAGAATTAAATTCAGTTTGATATTTACTTTGATTTGCCTCAGTTTCTGATTTAGTATCATTTGCAGTTTTTAGCGCATTAGCAATTTCTGCTATCGCTTCATTTGTTTTTTCTAAATCATGTTTATTTGCGTCTTGTGTTGCGTCATTAACCTTACTTATTGCGCCATCTAATGCACTAATTGCATCATTTATTTTTTGCTTAATTTGATTAATGTTATCTTGTTCTGCTTTTTTGATTTTTTCTTCAAGTTTTTGCTTTTCAGTTTGCGCTTCCGCTAGCTTATCTTTTAGAGTTTGGTCACTCACGCCAGCATCATCTGCTTGCTTATTTGCCTTATTTCCTTTTTCAATAGCCTCATCTAATTGTTTTTGTTTTTCTTTTAAATCATCCAGTTTATTTGGATTGGCAGTTTTAGCTTCATTAATAGCTTTATCCAATTCTTGTTTGGCTTCTTGTGTTGCTTTTTTAGCGTCATCTTCTGCTTTATTAATATTTTTTAAAGCTTCTTCAGCAGCTTTTGATTTATTTTTAGCATCAGTTATTTTTGAATTAAGATCAATATGTTCTTGATTTAGTTTTGGTTCGTTTTTTATTTTTTCTAGCAATTCTTCTGCTTTAGTAATTTCTTTATCTAATTCAGTTTTTGCTAAATCAATGTTTGCTTTATTTTTATCAGAAATAGCCTTATCAACATTAGCAATTTCTTTATTTAGTGCTTCAATTTGCTCTTTAACTGCTTCTTTTGATTTAGCAATTTCTTTTTCTTTATTTTCAACTTTTGTCTTTTGCGTTTCTATTTCAGCTTTAGCAGTTTCTAATTCAGCTAATTTATCTTCACATTTCTTTTTATTTTCAGCATCATTTGCAGTTTCAGAATCTTGTTTTGCTTTTTCTAGTTCAGATTTGGCTGTAGAAATTTGTTCTAAAACAGAAGATAATTTGTCTTTATCTTCGCTATTTTTATTATTGTTTGCTTCTGTAATTGCCTCATTAGCTTTTGAAATGGCTTCAGCTACTTTTTTATCAAGTTCATTTTTTGCTTGTTTTAAAGCATCTAATTTTTGTTGTGAACTTTGCGCTTGATTTTTAGCGTCTTCTAGTGCTTTAGCAAAGGCGTTATACTCATCTTTAAATGAATCTTTTGATTTATCATCTTTAACTTCATTATTAAGTGATTCACCATCATTAATTGCTTTAGTTAATTCACTTAATGCATTTTCTAGGTCGGTAATTGATTCTTTTGTTTTGATATTATTAGTTTTTGATTCTAGATCTTGTTTTTGATTATTTAACTTAGTTTTTATCTCGCTTATTCTAGTATTTTCAGCGTCTTTTCGATTTTTAGCATCAGTTAAAATTTCGGCAGCTTTTTCAAGTGCTTTTTTTAATGTGTCGGCTTCTTCATTTAATTTGGCTTGGTTTAATTTAGGCAATAAAGTTTGGCCTTTTGCAATTTTAGCTTCTAATTCGGCAATTGCTTTATTTAAATCATTTAAACTTTGAGCATTTTGAGCATCTTCGCCAGCTTTTTTAAGTTCTTCAAGCAATTCTTTTAGTTCATTTTTTAATTCTGAATCTTTTGCCTTCTTTTCTTCAATACGCTTATTAAGTTTTTTAGATTCTTCTTCTAAACGTTGGATTTGCGATTCAATTTTTGCTTTAGCTTCAGGTTCATTTAATTTATTAGCTTCTTTAGCAGCTTCACTGGCAACATCTTTTAATGTGTCAATTTGCTTTTTAGCTTCTTCTAGCTCTTCAACAGTTTGAGCGTCTTCGCCTTTTTTAATTGCTTTATCAACTTTATCTTTTAATTCTTCAGCAAACTTTTTAATTGCTTCTTTTTGCGCAGATTCATCTTGCTTACTAATTTTATCTTTTAGAATTTGAATTTCAGCCTTTGCATCATTAATAGCGCTATCTAATTTGCTAATAATATCTTTTAAATCAAAAATTTTAGCTTTATCTTTAATTTCTTCGGCGGCGGCAGACAATTCTTCAAGTTCTTTAATTGATGCTTTAAATTCAGGAATTATTGTTCCCTTTTCAGCGCGTTCAATTGCCTCTTTAATTTGGCGAATAATAGTTTCAGCACGTTTTTCAACTTTACTTTTATCTTTTAAAAGTCCATCTAATTTAGATTGCGCAGATGCGATTGCCTCTTTAGCTTTTTCAATTGTTTCGGCTAGTCTTTTTCTATCATCTTGAAGAAGTTTTTGTTTTTCAAGATACTCTGACAAAGCTTTAATACTTTTATCTAAAATTGGAAAAGCATCTTCACCAATTTTAATTCCGTCTTTTAAATAGTTAATTAAAACATTATAGTCTTGGATGCTTAAATCTTTTTTAGCTTCATTAATTCCTTTATTTAGGTTTTCAATAATTTTTTCGATATATTTTCTTATCTTTTTAAATTCTTCTTCAACTTTAGCATCATGTGCACCAAATTCTTTTTGATCTTCTTTTGAAATACCAAAATCGATAAACGTTGTTTTATCTTTAGGTTTATCTAATTTATTTTTGCCTTTTAAATATAGCGCTGTGGCGATTGCTGCAGAAGCAAGCAAAGCTGTAGCTACTGATCCGACAATGATTGCAGTTTTTTTCTTATTAGAATTCATATTACCTCTTAATACTTAAATAATAATTATTTAAGATGTTCAATTTTTGACCGAACATACAAAAACCATTACATTGTAGGCGTTTTTTTTTTTTTTTTTTTTTTGAAAATGGTTAGCTAGCGTCTTACTTTAGCATAAAAAAACACGAAAATGGGCTTTTTTCGTGCTAAGAAGATAGAAATTAAGACAAATATTGGCTGATTTACTTTTTAAAAAATAAAAATTCAACCTTAATTTAACTCTAATTATTTTATTTTGCTAGTAATTTTATTAATGATATCTTTTCGTTTGTTTTCAGAACGATAAATTAATTTATCGATACGTTTGGCTTTTGAGACCTTTATACCCGTGAATCAACAAACAGCTCGCTTTAGCATTGCAAAATCAGCATTTTTATAAACTAAACTCACAAAAAAACTCGGAGCGTCGCATGTTGAAAAAATTCTTGCCGTTTTACCTTTTAATAGTTTGTCTCAAAGCGAACTATTTTGGCGATATTTATATGCAAATCCTTTTTGAAAAACATTATCAATATATCCCTTTAGTATTGCAGGAATTCCGCCTCATCATAAAGGATAAAAGAAAATAATTTCATCTGCTCATTTAATATTTGTTTGTTCGTTTTTAACAACTTTTGCCGTTTTTTCGCTAAATCCGCTTTTGCTTAAATTTATTTCAAAATCCAAGTCAATTATATTTACGCGTTTGACATCGTGGCCTTTTTCTAGTAGTTTCTTTTCATATGCATCAATTAATTGACCATTAAATGAATCTTTAGTTGGATGCCCTAAAATTAAATAGTATTTCATTATTATTCCCTTTTACTTATTTTTTCTATATTTAAAATTATATATTCTATAATATTAACAAAATCAAAATAACTTGTGAAATTAAGGAAAGAAGAAATGTTAAAAGTGCTAAATCATCCGCTAATATCAATTAAATTAACTAATATGCGCGATAAAAACGCAGACCATTCAGTTTTTCGTAGAAATTTAAACGAAATTGCTTCATTAATGGTTTATGAAATTTTAAGAAATTATCAAACAAAACCAAAAAATATTGTAACTCCACTTGATAAAAAATATGAAGGCACTACAATTGATAAATCAATTGTTTTTGTTCCGATATTACGTGCAGGACTAGGAATGCTTGACGGTCTTTTGGAATTAGTTCCAGAAGCAAGAGTGGGTCATATTGGTATGTATCGCGACGAACAAAGTTTTAAGGCAAAAGAATATTACTATAAAATGCCTGACGTCAAAAAAGATAGTTATGTTTTTGTAGTTGATCCTATGCTAGCGACAGGCGGCTCAGCAGTTGATGCAATAACAAGATTAAAAAATAATGGATTTAATAATGTCCATTTAATTTGTTTAGTTGGTGTTAAAGAAGGTGTTGAAAACATTGAAAAGCATTTTGGCAAGGATTTCGAAATTTATTTAGCTGCTCTTGATAGTAAATTAAACGAAAATAAATATATTGAACCCGGGTTGGGCGACGCTGGCGATAGAATATTTGGCACAAAATAATCTAAATTATTAAAAATAACCACAGTGAATGTGGTTTTTTGTGTTTATGTTAATTTATATTGGCTATTTTTTTCTTAATGATATCAATAATTTTTAAAATAAATAGTGACAGTTGATTCGCCAAGTATCTAGTATTTGTATTATTTTCATTTAAAAATAAGTTATTCGCCTTAGGGAGTTCACTAATGTAAACATCCGTGGCTGATATTAAAATAGTGTCATTTATGGTTTGATCATAAAGGGAATCTAATTGTTTTTTAGCTAATATTGGGTCGCATCAAATATAATATGGTTGATTTTTGCCTATACCCTGCGTTAATATAATTAATGTTTTATTGTTTAGATTTTTTTTAGTAAGCAATTCATAAATTTCTTCTAATGTTTTCAAGATAAATTTACTTGCAAAATAATTTGATTCATCATCGTTATATTTTCAATTTTTTCATTGGTTATTAGTTTCGTTATCAAAATGTTCATTTTCGGCAATAAAATACTCACCCTTAGAAAAATATAAATTGCTAAATTTTTTCGCATCATATTCGGTTGGCATTTCTATTTCACTTAAACATGAAATTTCATCATTGTGTTTAATTTTTGAAACTTTAATATAAATTACAAATTCAATCGTTCGCATTAATGGCAAAATTTCATAATCATTACCATTTAGTAGCGGCATCAATAATTTTGAGCAAATCATAAAATTCCTTTATATAAAAAACCACAAGACACAACACTTCTCGGTATGGCTGCTATATTTCTATCCTGACCAGTTTACAAGGTTATCGTTCTCATGGCAATATTATTATAATTGAATAATTTGAAATTTAAGTCAAATTAGCCAAACAAATAACGTAATTGGCAATATTTGTTTTGGTATAATTTTTTATTATTTACTATTGGAGTTAATTTATGACTGATGAAAAAATTTATGTATTTAGTTATGGTACAATACAAGAACCACTATTTTATGAAAATCTTTTAGGCAAAAATGTAGTTCGTCATGCAGCAACACTTAACGGCTATGCTAAATGTGTTGATGAAACTATGTATTTTTTATTAAAAAAAGATATGGCAAGTCAAGTTAAAGGAACGGTTTTTGAAATTTCAAAAGATCAATTATTCATGATCGATCGTTGAGAAATGTATCCTCAATATCAAAGATTTCAAGTTAATGTACTTTTAAACGATACAAATGAAATGTTGGAAAATGTTTATGTTTATACAAAACTTGAAACCGGAAAGTATTTTTTAGCAACTGATGATTTGCCATTTTCTAAAGATCCAAGTTCTACTGATGAGAATATTAATGCATTTGTTACACTAGAAAATGCAAGAAAGAATATGCCAATCTCTGACACAATTTTTCTTTACGAAATTTCGAAGGAAAAACATGATGAAATTCGTGCACTTTCACATCCTTATTTGGCTTTAATATTAGACGATAGCAAAAATAAATTATTTCAAGTTGACTCATGTGTTTTGTTTGCTATTCAAGAAAAAGGCAAATATTATGCGACCTTAACTTCGTTTGGTAATAAAAATGGTCTAAATAGTGTTCATTACTACAATATTTTTAATAATAAAATTGAAGATTTAAATGCAAAAATAACATATAAACCATTATATGATTTTGACATTAAATTTTTAGAAGAAAATAAACCAAACTACTATCTAAGTCATCGTGAAGAAAGTGACAGCGAAAATAAGGTTGGCTGATTTGAAAATATGGCCTTTGAATTGGTTTCAAAATCATTTAATTTGGATCCACTGAAACGTTATGATGAAATTTTATCAGCGTTTTTTGGCACATTAAAATAATGATTGAAAAAGAATTAATTAAAGATGTTCCTACTAGTCCTGGCGTTTATTTATGAAAAGATAAGAATGGCAATGTAATTTATGTAGGTAAAGCGAAAAATTTGAAATCAAGAATGTTGCAATATTTTGATCCTAAAATGCAAAACTCATATAAAACTCCAAAGATGCTACAAAACATAGCATCTTTTTCCACAATTGTTCTATCAAGCGATCGTGAAGCATTTATTCAAGAACGTAAATTAATTCAAAAATATCATCCTTTTTACAATGTTCTTTTTCCATCACAGTCGTCATTTCCTTATATCAGAGTTAAATTAAATAGCAATAAATTGGTTATTGACTTAAAAAATAAATATGAACAAGAAAAAAATGCTATTTACTATGGGCCATTACCTAACAATAAAAACTTCAAACCTCTAATAAGATATTTAAATCATTTGCTATTAGCAAAAGATGGCCAAATAATAAAAAACCAAACCAAAAAGTTCGCTGAAGAACAATTTTACAAAGCAAAAGAAATAATGAAATTTGGACTAAATTTTAAAAAAGACCTTGAAAATAAGCTTGATAGTGCAATTAATAGCAACATGTTTGAGCAAGCTAAATTTTATAACGATATTTTGGATTTGCTAAATTACAACACTCAAGATCAACATATTTTTATTAAATCGCAAAAACAGATTGATGTATTTGGAATTTATCAAGCAACAGATTTTGTTTTAATTCATTGCATGCTATATCGCGAAAGAATGCTTATTAGCGAATATGATTTCACGCTTGAAATCCGAAGTACACTAGAAAATTTAATCAACGAATTTTTATCGGAATTTTATTCACATAATTGAATTCCTGATCAGATTTTACTTAGCCAAGAATTTCCTAAAAATTCTTTAGAATTTGAAGATAAAATTATTTTTTCACAAGCTGGAATGATAAATGAATTAATAAGCAAAGCAAAAGAGAACGCCGAAAATAATGCTTCATTAAAAATTACTGAATATAAAAATATGCTTTTTAAAACTAAAATAGCTCAAGAAAAGCTTGCGATTTATTTAAAAACGAAAACCGAAAATATTATTATGTTTGATAACTCTTTTGTTCATGGAACAAATGAAATAATCGGCGGCGCAATTTGATTTTATGCCGGAAAACCATATAAAAAAAATTATCGATTCTATAATTTGGATTGCAATGCATTGCGCAATGCTGATGTTGAATACATGCGACAAACCTCATTTAATTATTTAAAAGAATTTAAAGATCAAATTGATGTTATATTTGCTGATGGAAATATAATGCAAATTCAAGAAATAAAAAACTCCATGGAATCATTAAATATTAATATTCCTATTTTTGGCTTGGTTAAAAATGAATATCATGAAACAAAATATTTAATTGACGAAAACGATAATGAAATAATAATTGATGACCCTAACGTTTTTAATTTGCTGGCACGTATGCAAACTGAAGTTGACAGATTTGCTAAAACAATGCATAGCAAAAAACATTTAAAATCAATGTTAAATAATCCTTTACTTTTAATTAAGGGTGTAGGGAAAAAAACAATCGAAAAATTGCTTGCTTCGTTTAATACATATCAAGATATATTAAATGCTACCGAAGAAGAATTGTGCAAAGTTGTTTCGCCAAAAATTGCAAAATTAATAATGAATGAAAAATTTTAATAATTAATTAAATTGATTACGAAAAACAAGTTTAAATTCTTATTATTTTTTATACATGACTAATTATTGTGCTAAAATAATACTTGCAACGGTCGTGTAGCTCAGGGGATAGAGTACGTGCCTTCTAAGCATGTGGTCGCAGGTTCGAATCCTGCCACGATCGCCATTTTTTTATTTTAATTTTCCAACATTAGAAGCAAAACTCTTTTATTAATTTTTTAAATCTCAAAAAATTTTTAATGTATAATAATAAGGCAATCTAGCGAGTGTAGTTTAATGGTAGAACATCAGCCTTCCAAGCTGAATACGAGGGTCCGATTCCCTTCACTTGCACCATGCGGATGTAGTTCAATGGTAGAACATCAGGTTGCCAATCTGAATACGAGGGTCCGATTCCCTTCATCCGCACCATTTGTTTAATTACACCAATTAAAAAATCGCCAATGATGTGGCGATTTATTTTATTTTTTCTACACATTCTTTAAAATAGGGAATTAAATTTTCGTAAATGGTATTTTCAAGTTTGCCAATTTCAATAAAGTTAAGACTTGCACCATTTATACAAAATCTAACGCCGCCTTGTTCTTTTGGACCATCGTTAAATACGTGTCCCAAATGTGAATCTTGATTTTTTGATGTGGTTTCAATGCGGTGCATATTATGTGAAAAATCATCATAATAGTTAACGCAATCAATTCTAATTGGTTTGGTAAATGAAGGTCAACCGCAACCGGCATTATATTTATTTTCACTTGAAAATAATGGTTCACCACTTATTTTATCAATAAATAAGCCACATTCATTTAGGCTATTTAATGATGATGAAAAAGGTGTTTCTGTAGCCTTTTCTAATAAAACTTTTTTCGAAAAATCGTCAATGTTTAATTTTTCAATTTCTTCGCTCGTCAATTTATCTTTGCTAAATAGAGGTTTATCAGCGGCTGATAAATTAATATGGCAATATCCATTAGGATTTTTTAGTAAATAATTTTGATGATATTCCTCTGCTAAAATAAAATTATTTAATTTTTCAACTTCAATTGCAACTTTTTTGCCTTCGTGTTGTTTTTCATAAATTTGCAATGTCAAAAGTGCACATTTTCTACTATATTCATCAACAAAATAAATTCCGGTTCGATATTGCCTACCAATATCACCGCCTTGTCTATTTCTAGAATATGGATTGATTAATGTTAAATATCTTTCAAAAATTTCTGCAATGTTGATAATATTTTCATCATATTCAATTTCTAAAGTTTCCGCATGATCGGTCTCCTTAATATTGTGATAATTAGTTTCAAGTGTTAATCCGTTTGCATAACCTACATTTGTATTAATGATTCCTTTAATTTTCGAAAAATAAGCTTGCATTCCTCAAAAACATCCACCAGCTAAATATATTTTGTTCATTTTTTCTCCTTTACAAATATTTTTTAATATTTCTTTGTAAAATAAATTGGTAAATATTATTTTAATAAAATAAAGGAGTATTAAATCAAAAAAATGAATAAAATAATTGCTTTATATTCTTCACCAATTAACGAGGAAAAATCAATTTCTAGTAATTTAACAAATTTATTTGTTGAAAACTATTTAGAATTAAATTCAAATGATGAATTATTAAAAATAAATTTAAATGATGAAAAAATTGGTACTGAAGTAATGACAAGTCATAGTTTTGTTGATGTTTTTGGCACTGAAAGCGAAAAATGAATTGATATGTTAAAATCAACAAATAAATTAATTATTTCTATGCCAATGATTAATTTTAATGTTCCAACAGTATTAAAAAATTTCTTTGATCATATTTGTGTTGCCAATAAAACATTTTCATATAAATATTCAAATAAAGGCGATGCTATTGGATTACTTTCAAATTTAAAAGTTCAAATAATTGCAACTCAAGGCGCGCCTATTGATTGATATCAATGAGGTTTATTTGTAAATTATGTTGAAGGAACATGCAAATTTTTAGGTATGAAAGTTATGCCTTCAATTATGGTTAGTGGCGTTAAAACAAAACCATTAAATGAAAAAAATATTTCTGAAATTAAGGAAATTTTTGCAGAAAAAATTAAGGAAGCTGCTCAGAATTTTTAATTACAAATAATCTCGATGGCAAAAATTTATTGTCACTTTTTTGCTTTAAATTTTTTCTAATTTTTTATTTATAAAATAAAATCGGTTTTTGTTATAATTCTAAATGCAATTATTAATTGCCTCTAGCAAGTGGGAGAATTTATTTAAATTCATTTGCACCACATTAATCGAAAGGATTTTATTATGGCAAAAAAAATAGTTAAAAAAGCCAAACTACAATTTGCTGCTGGACAAGCAAAACCCGGTCCAGCTTTAGCAGGTGTTGGAATTAACATGCCTGAATTTACAAAGGCATTTAACGATAAAACAAGAGAAAGAGGTTCAGAACCTGTTCCTGTTTTAATCACTGTATATGAAGATAAATCATTTGATTTTAAATTATTTACTTCACCTACAGCATATAAACTAATAGAAGCAGCAAAAGTTAAAAAAGGCAGTGGAAAACCAAATAAAGAAAAAGTTGGATCAATAACAATTGAACAACTAAAAGAAATTGCTGAATACAAGATGCCTGATTTAAATGCAACAAAACTTGAATCAGCTATGAAACAAATTGCCGGTACAGCTAAAAATATGGGAATTACAGTTGAAGGCTATGAAGAATGACTAAAAGGCGGTGCTAACTAATGGCTAAGAGACTTTCTAAAAATGTAAAAACTGTAAAAACATTAGTAAACAAAAAAGATGTATTTCCATTAATTGAAGCGATTGAACTAGCAAAGAAAGCTTCATTTGCAAAATTTGATGAATCATTAGATATTGCAATTAAATTAAATCTTGACACTAGAAAATCAGACCAACAATTGCGTGGAGCAGTTGTATTGCCACATGGAACTGGCAAAACCGTTAAAGTTTTAGTTGCAACTGATGAAGTTTCAGCACAAAAAGCTGCGCAAGAAGCAGGGGCTGATTTCGTATATTCAGCAGCAGAATTACCTGAAGTTTTAAATCAAGATAAATATAACTTTGATGTCATTGTTGCCGATCCTAAAATGATGTTAGTTTTAGGAAAATATGGTAAAAAATTAGGACCTAAAGGTTTAATGCCTAACCCTAAAACAGGTACCGTAACAACTAACCCTGCTAAAGCTGTTGAAGAACTTAAAAAAGGTAAGGCAAATTACCGTGCCGACAAAGGTGGAATCATTCATGCCTCAGTTGGTAAAAAATCAATGGATTCAAAAATGTTGGCGGAAAACGCTGAAACATTACTTCAAACAGTAAAAAGATTGAAACCACAAACAGTTAAAGGAACATATGTTCTTAACGTTACCGTTTCTACGACTATGGGTGCTTCTGTTAAGGTAAAAATTGATTAATCAACAATAATGTAAAAAACAAAACGCAATAACGCGTTTCGTTTTTTTGTTTGCTAAAAATTTAATCTAAAAAGCGACTGCACTTAAGCAATCGCATTTTGCAATGTTTCATTATTTAGAATTTAAATTTACAAACGATTGTTTGCCTTCATATTTAGCTTTTTCACCCAATTCATTTTCAATTTTTAATAAACGATTATATTTAGCAACACGATCAGTTCTTGAAAGCGAACCAGTTTTTATTTCTCCAGTGTTAAATGCAACTGATAAATCAGCGATAAATGTATCTTCGGTTTCGCCGGATCTATGCGATATAACTGGAACAAGATTCATTGATTGGCTTAATTTGATTGCTTTAATAGTTTCTGAAAGCGAACCGATTTGGTTTATTTTGATTAGCGAAGCATTGATTGCTTTTTTTTCGATGGCCATTGCAATAAATTTTGGGTTTGTAACAATTAAATCATCACCAACTAATTGAATATTTTTTCCAAATTTTTTGTTCATTCTTTGAAAACCTTCTCAGTCATTCTCGTCGTGTGAGTCTTCAATTGAAATAATTGGATATTTGGTTATTAATTTTCCATAATAGTCGACGAATTCATCTGATGTGAATTCATATTTGTAATCAACAAGTTTTGCATATCCCTTACTTTTATTTAAAACTGCTTCTTTAAATTTTTTAAAGACATAAGTTTTGGTATCAGAATTATAAAGTTCTGAACTAGCTGCATCAAGACAAATTGCAATTGCCTTTTCTCCTGAGGTAGCGGGATTAAATCCTGCAGTTTTAATCGCATTAACCAAAAAATCAAGTGCTTCTTCATGGGTGCGCAAATTTGGAGCAAAACCGCCTTCATCACCAACTTGCGTTCCATGTCCTGCTTTTTTTAGCAATTTAGATAGAGTGTGAAACACCATATTAGCCATTTGCAAAGCTTCTTTAAATGTTTTAGCCCCGATTGGCATAATCATAAATTCTTGAAAATCAATTGTATTTGATGCGTGTTCCCCACCGTTAATAACATTTAACATCGGAACTGGCAATTTATATGCTTCACGATTATCTAGCGATGCCAAATATTTATATAATGGTTGCTTTTTTTCTGATGCAGCGGCTTTTGCGCAAGCTAATGAAACAGCTAATATAGCATTCGCACCTAATTTTTCTTTATTTTCTGTATTATCTAAATCAATCATTAATTGGTCAATTTCAAATTGCTTTTTAACATCTTTTTTTAGCAATTGTGGCGCAATAATATTATTAACATTATCGCAAGCGGTTTGAACTCCTTTACCACCAAATCAATTTGCTTCGTATTGTGTGTTTTTGTCACGTAATTCTAATGCTTCTTTTGAACCTGTTGATGCCCCAGAAGGAACAAGAGCTTCGGCAAAAGCTTTTTTTGTTTTCAATTCAACTTTAACAGTTGGATTTCCGCGACTATCTAAAACTTCATATGCTTTTATATTAATTATTTTTGACATAATTTCTCCTTAATATTAATTATAAAATATTACTAATTAATAGTAAAATTAAAAGCATGGATTTAGCAAATAACAATATAAATTTTGATGAAATATTAAAAAAAGTGGAAGAAATTAAGCAAATAGACTCCTTACGCGCAATTTATATAATTGATGAAGAACTAAAAAATGTTATTTCAGAAAACGATATAGCTGATTTAAATGCATTACGTGATAATGTTATTTTTCAAATCAAAAAAAATAATTTAATTGCAAAGACTTCATTAGACACTTTAACTTTAATTAACTTGCTTAAAAACAAAAAAATGGATTATGCCTTTATGGTAATGTACAATGAACTGAAAGCACGTGAAAATTTAGCAAAATATGCTAAAGATTTTCAATATTTTTTTGACGAAATAAATTTTGATAGCGCTGGTTTTCAAACACTAATTTATGATTTATTAGTTTTGAAAGATATTGATTTTAACTATAAAATAAATGGCGAAATTATTAATCCTAAAAAAATGGGCTCGTTTTTGAAAAACGAAGGCGTTAATAAAATGCAAGAAAAAATTTTAAATTTATTTGAAAAGGATATTTCAAAAATAAAAATTGCGCGCCAAGTATTTTCAGCATATTTATTTCAAAATTGAATTGACATTTTACTAAATAGAACATCAAATGATTATGAGCAAATTTTTAATGTTGTTCAAGTTTTATATGGCGAAAAATCTTCAAAGGATTTAACTGAAAAAGAGCATAAATTATATAATGTTTTCAAATAAAAATATAGGCTGCGCCAAAGATTATTGGTTATGCCTATATTTTTTATTGTTCTTGTATTTTTGCTTTAGTGGGTGATTTTAAAGTTGCTCTCGAAATAATTGCTGTGATATTTGCTAGTAGTATTTCAACCATTAAAGCATAAATTAGTGGAATATATACTTTAGCTGCAGCAATTTTGTTCATCACAAGAGCGCCTTTGCTGCCAAATAAGTGAAGTGTGAACACTAAAATAAAGTTTAGAATAAATATTGCATCAAATATTAATAAAAATATGCCTTCAGCGATTGCTTTTTTAGCAAATGCAACAATAATGGTTATTATTCATATAATTTGCAATGTAAGCATGAATAATGCAATTAAAATTGCTAATATTAAGGCGCAAATAATAATTGCTGCCATTGGAGCTCCGGCTTTACCTTTAGTTATTGCATCTTTAACAGCAGCGAATAAAAATTTCGAAACAGTGGCAATTTTTGTTGGCGCAAATATTAGCAGTAGTAAAGAAAATGTTAATGTAACGAATGAAAAATATCCGTTAATTCCAATACTTCAAGTACTATCGCTCGAAATAACTTTTGTTGTATGTGTAGTTATATCAAATGCGCCAATAGGAATTATGATTAGTCCTAATAAAAAAAGTGTTATTGATGCAGTTGATATAAAACTACTAGGGTTAAAACTTCTTCTACTCATGGAATTCTCCTTGTTTTGTTTTATGTTATTATGCTCTAAATGATAGCAAAAAAATAATTTCTTACTTCAATCTGTTTTTTTAAATGCAATAAAAGCAAAAAAATAAGTAATTTTGGTTTCTTTTATGATTTTAGAAGCATTTATAACAATAAATAATTTTTGATATTTTTTGCGACAAAAAGTCAAAAAAATTCAAATAAAAATACAATTAAATTTACTTAAATTAAATATAATAATAAAGATATTTATTTTTAAGGAGAAAAAATGTCAAGAATAATAAATAAAGAAAAAAGTGAATTGATAATTTCTTATACATTAGAAGGCGAAGAATTACAAACCGCATTTGAAAAAGCTAAAAAATCATTACGCGCAAACATCACAGTTCCAGGTTTTAGAAAAGGTAAAGCCCCCGAAAGAGAAGCCGATAAAAGAATTTCATTTAGTGAAATATTAGACAAGGCTCTAAGTTCAAACATAGATTCAATATATGAAAAACATATCAAAACCGAAATTCAAGATAATGATGAAATAATCGGCAAAGCAAAGCTTACATTGGGTGAAACTGATAATCCGAAAGAAAAAGTTATTATTGAATTTGTCTTTCCATTAATGCCCGAAGTTAAATTGGGAAACTATAAAAATTTAGACATTAAATTAGGATCATTAAAATTAACTAATGATGAAGTTCAAAGCACAGAATTGCAACTATTAAGTGATTATGTTGCACTATTAGATACTGATGATGCTATTGCTAAAGAAGATACAGTTAACTTCGATTTTAAAGGCTATGTTGATGGTAAACCATTTGACGGTGGCGATGCTGAAGGATTTGATTTAAAAATTGGATCAGGACAATTTATTCCTGGATTTGAAGATAAAATGATCGGTCTAAAAAAAGGTGAAGAAAAAGACCTTGAGTTAGAATTCCCAAAGAATTATCATGTTAACTCTTTAGCTGGTAAACCAGTTACATTTCACGTTAAAATTAACTTTGTTAAAAGACCTAATTTTCCAGAAATTACTGAACAATTTATTAAAGAAATTAATTTACCAGGTGTTGAAACACTTGATGAATACAAAAATGAAATTAAAGCAAAAACATATAGCGAAAAATTATCAAAAATTGAGACAGAATTTACTAATTTAATAATACAAAAATTAGTTGAAAGTTCAAAAATAAATGTTCCCGATTCACTTGTAAAGCAAGAAGCAGAAAAATATTACGCAAACTTTATTAATAATTTAAAACAACAAGAAATTTTAGAAAAAGAATATTTAGAATTTACTAATAACACTAAAGAAGATGTTTTAAAAACATTTGATGAATCTGCAATTTTAAATCTAAAGAAAAGTTTTATTCTTAATGCAATCGCTAAAGCTGAAAAAATTAGTCTTTCACAAGAAGAATATTTAGCAGAATGTCAAAGAATTGCAGATCTTTACAAAATTGGTATTGATGGTGTAAAAAGTATTTTAAAATTCGAAAATGTTGAAAACCGTTACATTAATGAACATGTTATTGATTTACTAATTTCATACAATGATAAAACTGGGTTTGAAGAATATAAGAAAAATAAAGCATTTGTTAAAGAACACGAAGAATCTAAACTAGCAAGGATTACCGAAAAAGCCCGTGCTAGAGAAGAAGAAGCAAAAAAAGCAAAAGAAAAAGACGAACTTAAAAAAGTTGAAAATAAATAATTAAACTAAAGTGCGAACAATGTATCGTGCTTTTTTATTTTTTTAGTATTGCATAGCAATAAATGCTATAAAATATATGTTTATGAAGTTATTTAATTTTAAATCAGCTGAAATGCGTATCGCTGAAGCCACTCTTAAAAAAATTAATAAATTAGAGGCACAAATTTCTGTTCTTAGTGATGATGAACTGAAAGCGAAAACTAATGAATTTAAAGGCAGAATCAAATCTGGTGAAACAGCCGAAAATATTCGCGCCGAAGTTTTTGCGGTCTCAAGGGAAGCAACAAAAAGAATATTGGGCAAGCGCCCTTATGATGTGCAAATGATTGGCGGCATTATTCTTGATTTAGGATCGGTTGCCGAAATGAAAACCGGTGAAGGTAAAACTATTACATCAATTGCGCCTGTTTATTTAAATGCGCTAACCGGCAATAGTGTAATTGTTTCAACGGTTAACGAATATCTAGCTGAACGTGATGCTGAAGAAATGGGCCAAGTATTTAATTTTTTAGGATTAACTGTTGGAATTAATAAAGCACAAATGCAACCTGACCAAAAACGCGCTGCATATGCTTGTGATATTGTTTATTCAATTCACTCTGAGTTAGGTTTTGATTATCTAAGAGACAACATGGCAATGACAAAAGAAGAAAAAGTTCAAAGAGGACTTGATTTTATCTTGCTTGATGAAGTTGACTCTATATTAATTGATGAAGCTAAAACTCCCTTAATTATTTCAGGTGGCGATAACGATGAAAGTAATTTATATACAATAGCTGATTTATTTGTAAGAACATTAAGCCAAGATGATTATTTTATCGATGAAGAAACAAAGTCAGTTTATTTAACTGATGATGGAATTTCAAAAGCGAATAAATATTTTAATTTTACTAATTTATATGATATTGAAAATTCAGAACTTGTACATAGAATTCAAAATGCATTGCGTGCGCACAAGGTTATGAAACTTGATGTTGAATATATTGTTCGCGACGATAAAATTGAGCTTGTCGACTCTTTTACTGGTCGGATTATGGAAGGTAGAGCATACTCTGAAGGATTACAACAAGCAATTCAAGCCAAAGAACGTGTTGAAATCGAATCAGAAACCAAAACATTAGCAACAATAACATATCAAAACTTTTTTAGACTTTTTAAGAAAATTAGCGGGATGACGGGTACCGCGAAAACCGAAGAAAAAGAATTTATAGATATTTACAATATGCGTGTTAATGAAGTTCCAACAAATAAACCAGTTGTTAGATTTGATGATAAAGATGAAATCTATGTCGATATGCATTCAAAATGAAAAGCAGTAACGAGAGAGGTTAAGGCCGCATATGAAAGAAAACAGCCAGTTTTAATCGGAACCGCGCAAGTAGAAGACTCAGAAATTTTACACGAATATTTACTAGAAGCTGGCGTGCCACACACTGTTTTAAATGCTAAACAGGATGCTTCAGAAGCAGAAATAATTGCTAAAGCTGGGCAATTAGGAGCCATTACAATAGCTACAAATATGGCTGGTCGTGGAACCGATATAAAACCTTCAAAAGAAGCACTTGAGGTGGGTGGACTATATGTTTTGGGTACTGAAAAAGCTGAATCTAGACGTATTGATAATCAATTAAAAGGTCGTTCTGGTAGACAAGGAGATGTTGGGTATACTAAATTTTTCCTATCTTTAGATGACCAATTAATTTTGCGTTTCTCAGTACAAGATAAATGAAAAGAAATTTTTAAGGTTTACGGCGAAGATCCAATCGAAGGCGAATCAATTCGTAAAGCATTTTTAAGAGCGCAAAAGAAAATTGAAGGTTTTAACTATGACAGTCGTAAAAGCGTTTTAAATTACGATGATGTTATTAGACAACAACGTGATTTAATTTACGAACAACGTGATTTAATTTTAAATCGTGATGATTTAGGTTCGATTATAAGAAAAATGCTTGCCGTGGCTGCTGAACAAGTGGTTAATAACCCATATTTTATAAAGAAAAATGATGCTTTAGATTTAGAAGCTTTTACTTCTTATTTAAATAATAATTTTATGGCGATTTCAACTTATACTTTTGATAAGGAAGAAATAAAAAAATACGATCGTGAAGAAATGACTGATTTCATTATCAATATTTGAAATAAGGAATATGATAAACTTCGTCAAAATATGATTGATAAGTATGGAATTGCGGCTTTAGGTTCTTCGGAAAGAAATATTATTCTTAACGTGTTTGATAGCGCTTGACAAGACCATATTAATGTTATGGATAAATTGAGACGTAGCACTAATTTAGTTCAATATTCACAAAAAAATCCATATCAAGTTTACACTAAAGTTGGTTCAAAGAAATTTAATGAATTAGTTAAGCGAATCGCATTAGAGTGTGCAGTTAATTTAATGAATAATTATGATGCAATACCGTCATCAAATAGTTCAATTGACTTGCCATGAATTACAAGTTCCGAAGGTAGTGAAAATCAAATTACTAATGAACAAGCAAGTCAATTCATTAAATCACTTTTAGATAGTCAAAGGATTAATTTGATTAAAAATGGCGTTTCAATTGATGAAACTGAAAGACAAGTTACCGAAATGGGTAAAAGACTAGTGAAGGAATTAAAACTTGCGATTCAAAAATCACAAGAATCAGAAAATAATTCGCCCGAAGTTCAAACTAAAGATTAACAATAGTTTTTGCAAAAAATAAAACGGGAATATTGCCGTGAAATAAAGGCAATATTTTTTGAATATCATTCTATATTTTTTATCACTTTTAATATTTTTTTTGTTTTATAGTTATTTTTTTTAATAATTTTTTATTTTTATTCACATAAAAAAATACAATTTGATATATGGATGAGGATAAAAATTTGCTTGAATTATTATCAACAATACAAAAATATGATTTTGATAGTAGGTTAATTTTGCAAGGCAGCACTGTATTATATTTAAATAAAATTATTTCCAGAAAACCTAATGACCTTGATGTTTTGTTGGACTCAAACATAAATTTGCAGCAAAAAAACAAATATGTTAATTCATTTTTGAGTAATTTTGAAATTATAAATTTTTCTAAAAAAACAGAATTAATAAAAAAATGCAAAATAAAATTTAATTCACAAGAATTTAAACTTGAGTTCATTCTTGAAAAAAATATAGATTCAAAATTTATATCTGACTCTTCGAGATTACGAACCACGAATTCTTTATATTTTCTACCGTCAAAATTTACACAACTAGCATATATTATTGGTGTTGATTTTGCCAACGAAATAAAAAAGAGACGAAAAATAAATCAAATTTTATCCGATATGGTTGAAATAATTCAAAAAATAGACTATGATAATAAATTAGTGGGTTATATTTTGGACAATATAAAGTCTAATTTATGCTATCAAATAATAAGTCTTAAGAAACATTACTATAATAATTTATTGAGTTTAAATAACTATCTACGAAGAAATAATTATTTTGTAAATTCAAGACTTTCAATTTTGTTTAAAAATTTATCTTTGAATGCTGGATTGAATAAATTTTTAAATATATTAGATAAGATTTTTATTATAAAAAACGATTTTTTTTATTATGTGATTTCGTCATTGAAAAAGCCAAGTTTTAAAAAAAAATTAAATTGTGGAACTATTTTTTTTCTCAAAAATAATACTCAAAACATCAATGCAATTTTTATATTTTTAAAACGTTTAAATGAAAATTTTATTAATAAAGAAAACAATTTTTATATTTACAAGGAAAATAAAATAGTGTTTAATATAATGCTACCTATTTTAGAAAAAATAAATTCAATTTTAGAAAAAATAAAGGAAGAAAATAAATGATATTAGAAAATATGAATGAAAAGCAAATAAATCTTAATAACGAAATTGGGAATATATTAGTAAATCAAAATAAAATTAATAAAAAACTAGAATTAACTAATGAATTTTTAAAGAAATTGTTTTTGTATTGTGAGTTGGAAGTCAAAAAATACAATAAAATTATAAAATATACAGTTGATAAAGCGATATATTGTGAGGATGAATATGAAAATCCCTATCTTTTTGTTGAATTTAATCCATTTGGAAATCTGTTGGTATCATTAATAAATAATGAAACCTTGCTTATTAACCCAAAAACGAATATTAAACAAAAAAATATAAATAAAAACAATGAATATATTATTGATGTAATAGGCTATAAGCTATTTGAAAAACAAGAATACGAATATATTACACACAGTTCTAAAAACAAAAAATCTATTTTTAAAAATAACAGAGCCATTGCAGTAAGTTTAAATGAAAATAAAAGGGCCGATATATTAAAGCAAAAAATAATAAATTTAGATGAATATATAAAAGACAAAAACAATGTTAATATATTGAGTAAAAATCAAAATGTAAATATTAATGAACGAACTATACCAACATTTAATAAAGAAAGCCCTGAATCTTCACAAATTGAAATGATATTTGCTGACGTTGAATTAGAACATTCTTGGTGATTTAAAGGATTGCGCAATGATTTTGGATATACCGAACCAAATGAATGATATCCAGGAAGATATGATAAAGGACTATGCCATTTTATTGCCATGTCGATTTTACTACAATATTCACAGTTATTTTATTCGGATAAAACTTTTGACGAAGACCAACTAAAAAAATATTCAACAACATATAATCAAAGCGATCCTGACCGCGACAGGTTTGATTATGCAACAGTAGATACATTTAATAAAAAAATACCTTTTGATTTGTGAGAAAAATATAATCATGGTTTTGCAACTACACATCTTGACGTAGTTAAAATAATGAAAAGTTTTTTTTCAGAAAACAAAAATGGTATGCCGATTGATTTTCAAACGAGAGTTTGAGGTTGGATAAAACCTTGAAAATGAATTAGGGATAATAAACCTACAATTATAATGGGGAATGATTTTACATTTGGCTATCACGCTATTATGCCATATGGGTATTATAATAATGAGAATAAGTATTTAGTTCATTATGGATGAGAGGGATATTCACAAGTTATAATGAGTTCATCATTTTTGTTTGAAACTTGACTAGTGGGAATTTATCAAAGAAAAAACATATCTAATAGTCAACGTTTCGTCCATTTTCAAGGTAGAAAAATGTCACTTGAAGAATATGAAAAATTTTTACAGGAAAAATATGGAAAAAACTATCCATTTGAACATCATGGTGGTGGATACTAATGTACAATTTATCTACAATCGATTTATTTAAATTAAATTTATCATTGCATAAAATTAACAAACCAAAAGATAAAAAATTAATTACTTTAGCAATTTTTAATGCTTTGATAATATTCTTTACTTTTGTCATTTTACTTGCAGACATTATTTTGTTTGCTTCTAAGGCGTTGGCAGCTGAAAATATCAAAATTTACTCAGCAGCAAAGTTTTTGACACTATTTATTTTTACTGTGACAGTAAATTTTGTAATGAAGTCATGTTATTACAAAAAAATATCGTCATTAGAAAGCAACACAATCGAATATCAAAATTCAAAAGGATTTTATATTCTTTATGTGCTTTTAAATAATAAAAAAATGAAAGTCACTCATTATTTAAACAGAATTTTTGATTTTTGCTTATGAACATTATATATAGCACTATCGGCGATAATAGGTTATATTAAACCAAATGTTGCTAACGAATGATTAATTTTGCCCTCACCATTATTTGCATCGTTAATTTTATTTAAAGGATTTTTTGTTGATTTAATAGCTTCGTATGTAGTTTATTTAAATGTTTTCAAAAAATTTTCAAATATAAAAATAAATTCAGAAATAGGCAACTTTATTAATCTTTTATTTGTAACTATTTTCGTTTTATTTTATGGAACAATTTATTTGCTTTTTGCATATTTAATAGCAAATCATAAAATGAGTGATTGATCAATTCTTTCGCTTCGTTATGCTGTATTATTTACAATACCGGCTTTCTACGCGTTTAAATTTATCTTTGCTTTGATATTCTATCGCAAAGAAAAATCTAAAGTTAAATACTTGTTCGCATTTCTACCATTATTTGTTTTTCCGAAAATAGTTAAATAAAAAAATAATAGCGTTTTAAACATGGACAAAAAAATTAGACTCAAAATTGTTGAGTCTTTTTTTATAAGGAAGGAAATATGTCAAAACAGTTAACGAAAGAAGAATGATTAAAAGTATTTGATGAATATAAAATTAAATATTTCAAATATGATTTTATTAATTGATATAACAATACTAATGGAATAACAAAATTTTCAAAACTTAGAAATGGTTTTAGATTAATTGAAAAAATTAAAACTTTATAATTTAGGCATGATAGTTCTAAAATCAAAAACAGGTAAATCACCTAAAAAAGTGAAGGATGTCGACAGACCCAAAAAGGTAAATCTCATAGTGTATATGATAATTTAACTAAAGAACAGATGATTGAAATAATTAAAATCATAAATGAAGTTAATGGTAATAATAAGTTAGAAGAAATTATTAAAAAAATTAAGAAAAATTCCAATTTAAAACGTTTAGCAAATACTGAAATAATGGAAATTTTGCAAATAAAAAGAACTAAATTCTATTATTTATGTAAAAAAATGAAGACTGAAAATAAGTTCAAAACTAAAGTAATTCCATATGAAGCAGAAATAAGAAAGGCATTTCAAGAAAATTTAAATCGATTTGGAAGAAATAGATTATCGCAATATTTACTATTAAAATTTAATTTTTTAATAAATCCAAGAACATTAGGGCGTTATATGAGAAAAATAAATTTGATTTGCTTTGTCTGTAAAGCTAAACGTAAAAGAGAAACCAAAAATACAAATTCAAAATTTGAAGAATTGCCACAAAGAGATTATAATGGAATTCATAATGACATATACGCAACAGATGTATCATATATTCCCACTCCCAAAGATGTGAGTGATAGTCATTTTATTTATCAATATTAATTCATCATAAAACTAAAAAATAGTTAATTGATCTATATCCAAAAATAATGATGTTAATTTAGTAATGAATCATGTGAGAAATGCAAAATTTCCAGAAAATTTTATCTTACATTCTGACCATGGTTATCAATATTCATCATCTGAATATGCTAATTTTATAAAAATGAATAATGGCAAAATATCAATGTCAAGAGTTGGAAATTCTTTAGATAACCGAGAAGCAGAATATTTCTTTTCAATATTAAAAAGTGAAATTTTTCCGAATTTTTATACCAATGTTAAGAAATTAACATTTGCAAAATTGAAAACCGAACTAGATAATTTTATAAATTGATGCAATAATGAGAGATTTAATTCTATATTAAATTGAAAAACTCCCCAGGAAGTTTGGGAAGCATATAAATTTTAGTCTAAAATAATTGTCCTAGTTTAGTTTATTTGCGCTATTTTTTAACTAAATTTATTAACTATTTCACTTAAAAATTCATAATTATCTTCATAGTAATTTAATGCATTTGATAGCAAAAGAAAATCGTTATGATATGTGATTTTATTTTCGAGTGCATCTTTTATTGCAACTCATTGCAAATTACTGATTTCTGTGTCTTGTTTTTTCAAATAATTGCTTAGCGGAATAGCTAAAAAATATTTAACATCTTTTATTGTTCCTTCATATGGCGAATATGAAGTTACATATTCAAAATTACCGATAATTTCAATATCAATATTAGTTTCCTCTTTAACTTCGCGAATTGCAGTTTCTTTTTCAGTTTCGTTTAATTCAACATGACCCTTTGGAAAGCCTCAATGACCTAAATTTTGTTTAACCATTAAAACATGTAAATCACGATTTATATATTTAAATATAATTGCACCACAAGATTTTTCTTTATTCATTATATTCCCTCTTGGTTTTAATGTAAATATAAATTGCAAATCCCAAATTTATTGTTGTTAAAGCAACATAAATTGACGTAGCTGAAATTAACGTAAGTTTCAAAGCGTTTATTTTTGAAATCGCATCAGTGTCCGCATTTTTATATGCTTTTATCACTGAATTTATGAAAAAAGCGGAAACTAATAATATAAGCGAAATTGCTGCGAAAATTATGATAATTGAAAATAAAGTAATCGTAGATTTTTTATATTTTTGTTTAATATCCTTATATATTGGCGCAAGTGAAATTATTAAGAATAAAATAATTCCAATTGCAATAATTTGCACAATTGTGATTAAAATTGCAAACCCTTCTTTTATATATGGTTTTAAAAGAAGCGAAGCTAGCAACGCAATAATGCCGGTAGGTATCGCAATTATTGATGCAACAAGATAATATAAAATATTATTTTTTGTATTTTTTTCGCCAAAAAAATTTTCAAATTTACTCATAATTACTCATTTCTAATTAATAAATTATTATATACAATAAAACATAAATATCAAGTTCAGTTTTGGTAAAATATAAATATTTAGAAGGGAAGGAATCGGGATATGTCTTTATCTGATAAATATTTAGCACTTTATCGCCAATATCGTCCTAGTAGATTTGACGAAGTTAAAGGTCAAGATCACATTATTAAAACTTTAAAAAACATAATTCTTAATGAAAAAATTAGCCACGCCTATTTGTTTTGTGGGCCACATGGTAACGGAAAAACTAGTACCGCAAAAATATTCGCTAATACAATTAATTGTTTGCATAATATTGGCAATAAATTAGAACCTTGCGAGGATTGTATTCGTAATGTGGACCGCAACATTGATATTATTGAAATAGATGCTGCTTCCAATACCGGTATTGATGATATTCGTGAACTTCGCGAAAAAGTTAAGCACTTGCCAACTAATAGCAAATACAAAATTTATATAATTGATGAGGTTCATATGTTATCTAAGGGGGCATTTAATGCTTTATTAAAAACACTAGAAGAACCGCCAACACATGTAATATTTATTTTAGCTACTACCGATCCACAAAAAATTCCACTAACAATTTTAAGTAGGGTACAGCGTTTTAATTTCAAGAAAATGTCAAAAAACACATTAATAGAAAACTTAGACTTTATTTTTCACAAAGAAAATATTAGATGCGATTACGATGCGCTTGAATTGCTTTCACAATTAGGAGCGGGAAGTTTTAGAGATACATTGAGTTTGGCTGATCAAGTTTCAATTTATTGTGGGCATGACACAATTACAACAAACGCAATAAAATCTTTATTTGGAATAACAGATATAAATAACATTATAAAATTATTAAATTTAGCTGATTCAAAAAATATTTCCGAGTTGTTAGGCCTAACTAATTTACTTTTTGAAAGTGGGATTGATTTTGAAAGAATGTTGAATCAATTAATTGATGCTTTACGTGATTTTATTATTTTTAAAAAAACAAATGATTCGCTTTTGTTAGAATCATTAAATATTGAAAATGTTCAAAATATTAATTTATCAGAAAAAAATGCTGAACAATTTATTGAATGTATTTTAAAAACGATTAAGGATATAAAATATTCTGATTTTACAAAACAACTTATTGAATTAATGTGAATTAAACTTATAAATATTGCTTCAGAAAATGAACCGACACAAAAATATCAAAATATTATTGAATCTCCTTCGACAATTGCTGATGAAAAAGATTTTCAAATTGCTAGTCAAATAAATAATTTTGAACATGAAATCAAAAACGAAAAACAAAATCGCAATCAAAATGCTGAATTTAATTCTTATTTTAATTTATCAAATATCGCAAATAATTATGATTTTTCACCAAAAAAATCCGAGCCGGAAGATATTGAAGTTGAAGAAATTAATGTTGATGATATATTAGAAAAAACTTCAGAAATATTGCTTTCTGAGACTACAGCTGAATTTGAATCAGAATCAGTAGAGGATCAAATCATTTCTAGCGAATATAACACAAGTGAAAATAATGAAATACTGCCATCTTATCCTAATACAAAAAATAATAGTAATGAAGAAATAACTAATTTTCCAAAACAAGATAATAAACTGATTTCAATTGAACAAATTGTTGATTGTTTATTGATTAGACAATTTGCTAAAAACAATTTAAAAAATTATGAAAATTCTGATTTTACTATCAAAGACAGTGTTCAATATGGCATTTTAGATCAAAAATTATTTGGCACAGAAACCGGCATACAAACCAAAAACATATTACGTGGTTTTAAGATACTTTTTTCATCAACGGATTTTGTTTTGTTTACCTGCAATATCGACGAAAAAGTTTTTGATTTAAATATCAACGCTTATAAAGACGAAGTTATTAACGCGTCATTTAAAGTATTCGATAGATACGTACATTTATTTGCAATAACAAATGAACAAATTAATGAAGTTAAAAAATATTGGCAAGAACATATAAATGAATTAAGACAAAAAACCGAAGTAAAAAAACTACCTGATATTTCTAAATTAAATTCTAACGAGAAAGAAAAAATCAAATGAGCGCAAGACATTTTTGGCGACAAATTTAAAATTACAAAATAGAGGTTAATATGAATATAAACGAAATGTTAAAAAAGGCAAAACGCATTCAAGGCGAAATGGAAAAAGATGAACAAGAAATTGCAAAAAAACAATTTTTAATTAATAAACAAGGAATTGATTTAACAATTTTAGGATCAAGAAAAATTACTGAAATAAAAATTAATCCTGCTCTTATTGATCCAGATGATCCTGAACTATTACAAGATTTAATTATGTTAGCTGTCAATGAAGGCTTAGAGGAAATTGAGGCTTCATATGAAGAAATAAATAGTAAATATTCAGGAAATGGCTTTTAATATGGATAGCCCAGCTAAAGAAAAATTAGAAGATATTCTCAAAAAAATTCCTGGATTTACAAAAAAACAAATCCAACGTACTATTAATTATTTTATAGAAACATCAAATGAACAAATAAATGAATTATTTGAGAGAATAAATACTTTAAAAAAAGAGACTATAAAATGTGAAAAATGCAATGTATATTCTAATAGTGTAATTTGTGAAATATGTCAAGACAAATTACGCGACAAAAAGCTTTTAATTGTCGAAAATCAGACTGATATTAAAAAATTTGAGGAACTTGGCATTTATAAAGGAAAATATTTTATTTTAGAGAAATTAATGGATTTAAAATTCGAAAATGAAATATTTAAAAAAAACGAACAAAAACTGTTAACTGAAGCAAAAAAATACGACGAAATTATATTTGCTTTATCAGCGACTATTGAAGGACAATTAACCACACAATATCTCCAAAAAAAATTTCGTGATATTTTAAATGTTAAAAATACTTATCAATTATCAATTGGTATTCCTTTAGGGTTGCAAGTTGAATATATTGACCCCATTACACTAAAAGAATCACTACTAAATAAAACAAAATTATAAAAGAGGAAAAATCATGTCAAATCAGGACGCAAAATTTATTGTTATTGAAGGAATGGATGGATCTGGAAAAACTACAATATTAAAAAAATTTCGAGATGAACTAAATTGTAAAAACATGATTGATAATTTTGTTTTTACTCGTGAACCAGGAAGCGCATTTTCAAAAGAAGCCGAAAAAATCCGCGAGTTAATTTTAGAAAATGAAAATAGTTTTAGTCCTATGGTGGATGCATTATTATTTGCAACCAGTCGAAGAATTAACTTAGAAAAGGGAATTTGACCTGCGCTCGAAAATAATAAACATGTAATTTCCGATCGCTATTGAACATCATCTTTTGTTTATCAAGGAATCTTAGGTGGTGTTGGATTAGGTAATGTAAAAACATTAAATGAAATTGCTACAAACAACACGAAACCTGACTTGATTATCTTTTTTGATTTAGAACCAGAGATTTCTGTCGAAAGAATTACTAAAAATCGTGATTTTACTGATCGTTTGGAAACCTCTGATGTAAACTACTATAAAAAATTGCGTGCCGCATATAAACAAATAATTTCAGAAAACACAAACGATTATCGAATTATTGATGCTAATTGCTCGATTGATGAACTATATAAAAAATTTATTACTATTTTGAAGGAAGTTTGCATTTTATAATGAAATCAAATGATAATTTTTTGCGAATAATTAAAAATTCAATTTATGAAAATAAACTGCAACAAGTTTATTTATTTTCGCAATTGATTTCCAATGATTTTGATGAATATATTAAAACTTTTATAAATTTAGTCAATGACGAGAATTTTTTAAGTTTTGATCAAATTACTTTTGGGGATAATTACTATATCGTAAATCCAAATAATGAATCTATAGCAAAAGAAGAAATACTAAGTGCAATAACTTGAGCTACTAAAAGTGCAATAAACAGCAAGAAACAAAAAATTTTAATTATTAAAAATATTGAAAATGGTAGCATGAAAAGTTTAAATAGTTTATTAAAATTTTTAGAAAATCCTCCGTTTAATACAATCGTTTTAATGACTACAAATCAAAAAAACAATGTCCTTAAAACAATAAAATCACGATCTTTTTTGATTGATATTAAAAATTCTTTTGCAAACATATATGATATTGACTCGTTTTTATTAGCTTATCCAATTGCTGAAAATGAAGAACTTGCAGAAAGCAAAATAAAACTAAAAGAGCTTAACAACTTAATTTTACAATCAAATAAAAAACCAGAAACTTTAATTGCGTTTCTGATTTTGAATTTTGACAAAGCAAATGCAAAGAAAATACTTATATATATGTTCATTGTATATGAAGACATATATAAAAACTTACTTAAAAGTTATAAATATTCTTTACTAACTGAAAGTGAATTAAACAATAAAAATTTTTCAAAAAAAAACATTGCAAATATTGTTGACTTAATAGTCGAAAGTTATGAGATTTTTTCAAAAAATATTAATTTTTCAATTCAAAAAATTAATTTTATAAATAAATTAGAGGAAATTTATGAATTATAAAATTTCAATTGTTGGAACACCAATCGGTAATTTAGAAGACATTACATTAAGAGCGTTAAAAACATTAAAAGAATCTGAGTACATTTTATGTGAAGATACACGTGTTAGTAAAAAACTTTTATCACATTACAAAATATCAAATTATACTTTAATTTCTTATAATAATTTTAACGAGCGCACAATAACACCTAAAATAATAAATTTAATTTTAAATGGCAAAAAAGTTTCTTTAATATCTGACGCCGGAATGCCCTGCATATCCGATCCTGGTTTTGAAATTATTAAAATAGCTAAGCAAAATAATATTTTTGTTGATGTCATTGGCGGCCCTAGCGCTTTTACGCACGCAATTATAAAAGCAAATTTCAGTAATTCATTTACCTTTCTCGGTTTTCTAAAAGATAAGTCATTAAGTCGACAAAATGACTTGAAGAAGTTAATACCTGGCGTTTATATTTGTTATGTCTCACCACATAAACTTATTGCTACTATAAATGATTTTAAAATTCAATTTGGCGATACGGTAAATTTATTTTTAATTAAAGAAATGACAAAAATTTACGAAGAAAGTTATGAAGGTTCGCCAGTTGAAATACTTCAAAAGCTTCCCAATAATCCTCGCGGCGAATATTCATTAGTTTTCGAAATAAAAAAACCTACCCACGTTAAAATTAATAAATATCCAAAATTAAAATAAATAAAAGCCCAACAATATTTAAGTGGGCTTTTTAATTTAAAAGAAATAATTATTATTTGTTTTTAGCAATAAATGCGTCTAAACGGCTAGCTTTTCTTGCGCCGTTATTTTGGTGTAATACACCTTTTGAAACGGCTTTGTCAATTTCGTGGTGAGCTTTTTGAGTTAATTCAACAGTTTTTGGATCTTTAGCTTGTGATGCTAATTTTGCCTTTTTGATTGCAGTTTTAACTGATGATTTAATAGCTGTGTTACGGGCGTTTGCTTTTTCGTTAGATAATATTGCTTTTTGTTTTGATTTAATGTTTGCCATTTTTGCCTTTCTTGCTTATTAATAATTAGCACTTAATATTTTATAATAAAAAATGAATTTTTTAATTTTTATTGAAAAAACATTCCATTTTTGAATTCAAATTAAATTATTCTAGTCTACAAACGCAAATGATTATCATTTAATTAATTTAAAATTAATTATGTAGTGATTTTTAACATTGAATTACACTAATTTTGTTTTTGAATATAATTATAGTATGCGCAAAATTGATGAAGTTCAATATTATACTTATGATGATAAAGAATATAAAGTTAATGTAATTTTCAAAGATAATTTACACACATATTTTAAAGAAATTAATGGTGAATTTTTCTTATACACAAATATTTTTAATTATAAAAATGAGTCGATCAAAAACTTTGTTTTAGTCTCCATATCCAAATTTCTTAGTTTAAAACCCCGAAAAGAAAAACCGCTACTTGATATTAATTGAAAAGAAAACATATTTTTTTTATTTGGCAGAAAAACATATTTTACGCTTTTTGAAAAGCAAATTATTTTATACGATAGCAAAAGCGATTTTATAATTGATAAGATAAAATGTTCTAACGCAGCTTTTATTTCAAAAAAACTTTGAGAATATTTAAAAACAGTTCTAAAAAAACAATTTATTGAATTTGTAAATCATTATATGCATATAATTTTAGAAAAACAATTTAGTGTGAGTATAAAAATTAGCAAGAAAAAATCCGCGTGAGCAACAAATTATGTAACTAAAAAAATTATTACTGTTTCGCAATTTTTAATCTTCTATAACCCAGAATATATAAAATATGTAGCATTACATGAAGTTACACATTTTATAGAACAAAACCATTCCAGTGCTTTTTGAAATATTGTTAAAAATTTTTGCCCTAACTATAAAAATATTCGCAAAAAATTAAATAATCACATTTTTGAATAGGAGAGAACATGACCCACAATCCATATACCATTGGAATAGCTATCGGCATTTGTTGTGTAATCGTAACTATTATTTTAATTATTGTCTTTAGTGTTTTAATGCACAAAAAACACAAAAGAGAAAATAGCAAAGATAATGAAATTGAAAATTCGATAAAGACTATCATTTCTGATTTTGCTAATTCCGTTTCAGATGCTAGGTATATTACGAAAGGTGATTATAATAATCCAAACGGAAAGAATAAATTTTTTATAAATGATTTATTAGTAACCGAAAAATGTATATATATATTTAAAACAAATAATTTCGATTGTTTAAAGCTTGATGGAGACGAACTTGAAAGAGAATGACAAATTGAAACAAAGACTAAAAAAATTAATATACCCAATCAAATAACGCCATTAAAAAGTCAAATTTCTAATTTAGGAAAAATTGTTCCAAAAAATACTCCAATTGTTGGTGTGCTGATTTTCAAATGCGACGCTGAAATTTCAATATTTAATAAACCCAGTTATATTACTTATTCAACCATTAATAATCTAAAAAATACCTTGCAAGAAATAAATGAAAGTTTGGATTTTTCAATGAGTGCCCAATACATTGAAAACATATTGAGCAATATATTGAAATTTAAACAAAATTAATTGAAAAACATTGATTTTATCCAAAAATCAAGTAAAAAATTTATAAAATAACATTGCTTAGTTCAAATTTCAATGTTTATTTTTTTATATTGATAAAATTTTGCTAAAATAATAGTATAAATTAAGAACAATTTATATATTTTTTGGAGAAAAAATGGAAGCAAAACCTAAAAAAGTGTTAGATAAATACTACATTTCAGAAGCATTTGATGCTGACAGAAATATATCATTTAACTTTAAAAAAGCTAATAAAAAAATCTCAGGAAACTTTAAAGAATTTACCGAAGCGGTTGAAGAATTTATTAGAGTATCAGAAAAATCAAAAAATGATACTAGAGTATGATTCCACCGTGATGGTGCATATCGTGGAAGTGTTGGCATCGAAAAAGCTCGTGCTATCGTAGGAATTGTTAAAGAAAAAGCAATTCAAAATGAAAACGTTATCGAATTTATCGAAAAAGAAAATTTAGTTGAAAAGTCAACTAAAAAAACGACAACCAAAAAAGCAGTTGAAGAACCTGTTAAAGTTATGGAGAAAACATCTGTTAAAGCAGTTAAAAAAGATGAACCAATGACTGAAGTAAGTTGCGCAACTTGCAATCCATATGCACGTAAATCTAAATTCGTACCAAAACGTCAAAGAAATGCTTTCTGATCATTATTTAGTTTTTTAATTGTTTTAGTAGTTATTAACATTATTTTAATAGCATTGCGTTTAGCAAAAGTTTACTAGTTTGAAAATTATAAAAATACGCCTTAGTTAAAAGCGCGTATTTTTATAATTAATTTCTAAATTTTTGATTCTTGGGTATTTATATTTTTGTTTTGTTGTCTTAACTTGTATTTCTTTTCAATAAATTTAACTAAATATCCAATGCCACTTATTAAACTTCAAAAAGCTCCAACACCTATGAATGTAAATGGTATGTATGAAATTGTAATAACTCATGGTTTAGCTTTTGCTAGGAATGCAATATCACTTACCATTGGATTTGGTTTGCGGTGACTCATATTGAATAAATTTATTCCTCACGATCATTTTAACTTAGATTTTTGTTCTAATTGATATATTATTTCATTTCCAATGATTGCGAATAAATATAAAACTATAAAAATTATACCGGCATATAGGAAGCTTTTTCAATGGAATTTAACAATGAATCTAATTGTTAAGAATAATCCTAACGCAAATAGTAGTGAGTGATATATCATCGAATGGAAACAAATAAAAATATTTTTAGTGAATACATCGCCTGGGTAAAAAATAACAAATCCGCCCATTCACAATGAATATATTCCAATATAAGTTAATATACCATCGCTTACTTTACCTTTTGGTACAAGTAAATATATTGGCATAATATATAACGCAGTAGAACATAAAACATAAGGAAAATATGAATGATTTTTATAAATGTCATATACTCACTTATGTTTAACACTATCATTATGACCGATAGCTAACAATTGTTTGAAAATCTCTATCAATAGCAAAACAAAAAAGATTGAACCAATAATTGTTTTTAATTTTCAAGTTTTTAGTTCTTGATTATTATCTTTTTTAATAAAAATAATCATTAATGTTGCCAAAATAATTGTGAAAAATATAAATATTAAATGAAATCAACCATATGAACTAGGCCTTTCTCAAATTTTTCATTCTTTGCTTATTCCTTCTATAAATTTATACATTTTTTCTCCAAAATAAATTTTTTCTCTTATACACATTTCCGAGCCAACGAGACAAGAGCCAATCTCGTTGGCGGTCTTCGGCTGAAAAAAAAAACAACAAAAAA
>NZ_VFIX01000030.1 GCF_006385185.1 Metamycoplasma equirhinis
GTTCGCTGTTCGCGAAGTCGTCGATGAAGAAGTTGTATTCGCAGGTTACCGACGGTGATTCGGGGCTGCGGGTGGCGGTCGAGGCGCTCTACGACGCCGCCGACGACGACTCCGCCACCGGCGGTCCGGACCTGGTGCGGGGCATCTTTCCGACGGCGGTGATCATCGACGCCGACGGGGCGGTTGACGTGCCGGAGAGCCGGATTGCCGAATTGGCCCGCGCGATCATCGAAAGCCGTTCGGGTGCGGATACTTTCGGCTCCGATGGCGGTGAGAAGTGAGTTTTCCGTATTTCATCTCGCCTGAGCAGGCGATGCGCGAGCGCAGCGAGTTGGCGCGTAAGGGCATTGCGCGGGCCAAAAGCGTGGTGGCGCTGGCCTATGCCGGTGGTGTGCTGTTCGTCGCGGAGAATCCGTCGCGGTCGCTGCAGAAGATCAGTGAGCTCTACGATCGGGTGGGTTTTGCGGCTGCGGGCAAGTTCAACGAGTTCGACAATTTGCGCCGCGGCGGGATCCAGTTCGCCGACACCCGCGGTTACGCCTATGACCGTCGTGACGTCACGGGTCGGCAGTTGGCCAATGTCTACGCGCAGACTCTAGGCACCATCTTCACCGAACAGGCCAAGCCCTACGAGGTTGAGTTGTGTGTGGCCGAGGTGGCGCATTACGGCGAGACGAAACCCCCTGAGTTGTATCGTATTACCTACGACGGGTCGATCGCCGAC
>NZ_VFIX01000031.1 GCF_006385185.1 Metamycoplasma equirhinis
AACAACGACTCCTGGCGAATGTCGCTCAAACCCGAAAACCCAACACCCAGAAGACGAATTGGCCCGATTTGCAGTGGATCCGGCAGCAGCCGGCGGGCCACCGTAAACAGCGCGCCGGCGTCGGTCGTCGGGTAGGGCATCGTCGCCGAGCGGGTTAGCGTGCTCATGTCGGATTTCTTTAGCTTCACCGTGATGGTGCGGGCGCCGCGGCCGTCGCGCAGCAGGCGTTGGTGCGCGTGCTCAGCGATGGAGTCGATCGCCTCGTGCAATTGCTCCATGGTGGTCAGATCGACGGCGAACGTGGACTCGGCGCTGATTTGCTTGGCTTCGGCGCGCTCCACCACTGGGCGGTCGTCGATGCCACGGGCCAGCCGGTGCAGCGCGGGCCCAATCGTCGCGCCTAGGATGTTGGCCGCCTCGGCATCGCTCAGCGCGGCCAGCTGCCCGATCGTCTCGATGCCGAGCCGATGCAGCTTTTCCTCGGCGACCGGGCCGATGCCCCACAGCCGTCGTACCGGCAATCCGCTGAGAAGCGCTTGCTCTTCAGCGTGCCGGACTACCCGAATGCCGTCGGGTTTGGCCAGACCAGAAGCAATCTTGGCGATCTGCTTGC
>NZ_VFIX01000032.1 GCF_006385185.1 Metamycoplasma equirhinis
ACCTCGTTGTCACCGCGCCGCCGGATCACGACGCGTCCACCGGTAGCCACACTTCCCCGTGGAATGCAATCGTCTTGATGCCTGCGCTTGATGCTAAGATGCCATGCGTGCGCACGACGATCCGTATCGATGACGAGCTGTACCGCGAGGTGAAAGCAAAGGCCGCTCGTTCCGGGCGTACCGTGGCCGCGGTTCTTGAAGATGCGGTGCGGCGTGGTCTCAACCCGCCTAAGCCGCAGGCCGCCGGCCGTTATCGAGTCCAGCCGTCGGGTAAGGGCGGCCTGCGGCCCGGTGTCGATCTATCGTCCAACGCCGCACTTGCCGAAGCGATGAACGACGGCGTGTCGGTCGATGCTGTGCGTTGATGTCAACGTGCTCGTTTACGCGCATCGGGCAGACCTACGGGAGCACGCGGACTATCGGGGTTTGCTTGAGCGGCTGGCCAACGATGACGAGCCGCTGGGTCTACCAGATAGCGTGCTCGCCGGCTTCATCCGGGTGGTTACCAACCGCCGCGTCTTCA
>NZ_VFIX01000033.1 GCF_006385185.1 Metamycoplasma equirhinis
ATACCCAAAGTCGGTTTGCTAACCTCGGAGGCGACCGCCTAAGGTAGGACTGGTGACTGGGGTGAAGTCGTAACAAGGTATCCCTACGAGAACGTGGGGATGGATCACCTCCTTTCTACGGAGTACATTTTGTTATGGAGAAAATATTCGTATTCAGTTTTGAGAGATCTATCTCTCTTTTGTTCTTTGAAAACTGAATATCGACATTGAAAAATTAATATATTAATATTTCAAAGTTTAGATCAACCTATAGAATATATCAAAAGACAAACAATAGGTCATACAATAAAACTATTAAACAAGATAAGAGTTTTTGGTGGATGCCTTGGGTCTGGAAGTCGATGAAGGACGTGATTACCTGCGATAAGCCTCGGTTAGCTGGAAATAAGCTGTTATCCGGGGATTTCCGAATGGGGAAACCTAATTGAGCTAATCCTCAATTGTCATATCGATGAATTCATAGTCGAATGAAGAGACACGCTGTGAATTGAAACATCTCAGTAGCAGCAGGAAGAGAAAATAAAGAATGATTCCCTTAGTAGTGGCGAGCGAACGGGGAAAAGCCCAAACCAGCACTTGTTGTTGGGGTTATAGGACTATTTACATGAAGTTACAAAACTTAAACATAGCAGAATAAGTTGGAACGCTTAAACATAGAGGGTGAAATTCCCGTAAGCGAAATGAATAAGTCTTCTAATAG
>NZ_VFIX01000034.1 GCF_006385185.1 Metamycoplasma equirhinis
TTACGGCATGCGGTGTTTTCGACGGACTCGTCACCGACGCCGCGCGTGTGACGCGCGCCGTCAGCCAGCGCTCGGCAACCCGGGCTACCCAGGGACCTCCGGTATCAGCAGGTGCGCGTCGTAGCGTGGGCCCCAGTGCAGCGTGACACGACCACGCGGCGGGCGTGGGTAGGCGGCCGGGAATTGGCCGGTGAGCGGGTTGCGGGGGGACAACCAGCGTCCGCCAACCACCAGTCGTAACTGTTCGCCGGCGCGGAACAATGTCGCCGACGGGCCAAGCGCGACATCGACGGCGACGACCTCGCCGGCGGTGACCGGCCGGGGCCGAGCACACGCCGGGACCGGCTCCCATGGCTGCGAGAGCTCGGGGTCGAGCTCGCGCAGCGAGACCCGCTGCCAGCCGGTGGTCACCCGGTCACGGCCCCAGCCGTAGGACCCCTCAAACGCAACGAACTGGCCATCGCGCCACTTCTCCACTCCGACGAACAGGTTCGCGTCGTCGCAGCCATCCAATTGAACCCACAGGCGGGCGGCCATCGGGCCGGTCAACTCGATGTCTTCGGGG
>NZ_VFIX01000035.1 GCF_006385185.1 Metamycoplasma equirhinis
GAGTTGCCAATGCCGGCACGCTGAACTCGGGTGTGCTGAACGTCGGCTCGGGGATATCGGGGCTGTACAACACCGCTATCGTGGGTTTGGGGACGCCGGCGCTGGTGTCGGGTGCCGGCAACGTGGGCCAGCAGCTGTCGGGGGTGTTGGCGGCCGGGACGGCGTTGACCCAAAGCCCCATCATCAACCTCGGGTTGGCCGATGTCGGCAACTACAACCTCGGGTTGGGCAACGTTGGGGACTTCAACCTGGGCGCGGCCAACCTCGGTGCGCAAAACCTGGGGCTGGGCAACGTCGGCACCGGCAACCTCGGCTTCGCCAACGTCGGCCACGGCAATATCGGTTTCGGCAAGTCGGGTCTGACCGCCGGCGCGGCCGGCCTGGGCAACACGGGGTTCGGCAATGCCGGCAGCGCCAACTATGGTTTCGCCAACCAGGGCGTGCGCAACATCGGGTTGGCCAACACCGGCACGGGCAACATCGGGATCGGGCTGGTGGGGGACAACCTCACCGGCATCGGGGGCCTGAACTCCGGTGCCGGCAATATCGGCTTGTTCAACTCCGGCACCGGCAACTGGGGCATCGGAAAC
>NZ_VFIX01000036.1 GCF_006385185.1 Metamycoplasma equirhinis
GCGTGTTGGCGATGCTGACCGATCCGGGGTTGCGCGACGAGCTGGACCGAGTCGCCGCAGCCGTCGGGGTTCGCGTTGTTCATCTCGGCGGCCGCCATCCGGTGAGCAGAAAGACGTGGTCGGCGGCGGCGGCTGTGGTGCTCGACCACGCGGCGGCGGACCGGTGTGGGCGGCTCGCGCTACCCCGGCGCACCCACGTCAGCGTGTTGACCGGAACCGAAGCCGCGACGGCGACCTGGGCGGCTGCCATAACCGTCGGGGCCCAGCACGTGCTGAGGATGCCCGAGCAGGAGGGTGAACTGGTCCGCGAGCTCGCCGAAGCTGCTGAATCGGCACGCGATGACGGGATCTGCGGGGCGGTGGTCGCGGTCATCGGGGGTCGCGGTGGCGCTGGGGCATCGTTGTTTGCGGTTGCCCTGGCGCAGGCCGCCGCTGATGCGCTGTTGGTCGATCTCGATCCGTGGGCCGGCGGCATCGATCTTCTGGTGGGCGGCGAAACCGCCCCCGGTCTGCGTTGGCCCGACCTGGCGCTACAGGGTGGACGGCTGAATTG
>NZ_VFIX01000037.1 GCF_006385185.1 Metamycoplasma equirhinis
GCTTCCCCATCCGCTACCGAGCTCGCTACGTGAACGGCCAACTCAACATGTGCTTGGCCCGAATCGAGCGATTCTCCTCCAACGGGCTTGGCATGGCAATGCGTGCCTATGTGGAAGAACTGCGCGCTCGGGCATTGCAGCTCAACGAGCGGCAAGACGGTCTGTGGCACGGCAATGACTATGTGATCGCGGTCGAACCGATGTAGCACAACGCGGCTAGAGCCGTCGGGTGAGCGCGTCCGCCGCGGACAGCAGGTCGGCGGCCCATCGGACCCCCGGGCGGCGGCCCATCCGGTCGATCGGGCCGGACACCGAGATGGCAGCGATCACGACGCCCCGGCCGTCGCGCACCGGCGCCGACACGCTCGCCACGCCAGGCTCGCGTTCGGCCACGCTTTGCGCCCAGCCGCGCCGGCACACCTCGGCCAGCGCTCGGGCGCTGAACACCGCCTTTGGCAATACGGCCGCTTGGGTGGCGGCGTCGGTGTGGGCCAGCAACACTTTGGCGC
>NZ_VFIX01000038.1 GCF_006385185.1 Metamycoplasma equirhinis
CTATATACCCTATAGGGGTAGGGTGTAAGGGCGGATGATGGCGTGGTGATCATCAACCGTTGCGTACTGCCCGATGTCTGGGCAGGGTACGAAGAGCGAGACCAAATCCAGACGAGGAGCGATCGATGCCCGAGCTGGCCACGAGCGGTAACGCCTTCGACAAGAGGCGGTTCAGCCGGCGCGGCTTCCTCGGCGCCGGCATCGCCAGCGGCTTTGCGCTAGCCGCTTGCGCCTCGAAGCCCACGGCATCCGGCGCCGCCGGGATGACCGCTGCAATCGACGCGGCCGAGGCGGCCCGGCCGCACAGTGGGCGAACGGTTACCGCCACGCTGACCCCCCAGCCGGCGAGGATCGACCTGGGTGGGCCGATCGTCAGCACGCTGACCTACGGCAACACCATCCCCGGACCACTGATCCGGGCCACCGTCGGGGATGAGATTGTCGTCTCGGTGACCAACCGTCTGGGTGATCCGACGTCGGTGCATTGGCACGGCATCGCGCTGCGCAACGATATGGATGGCA
>NZ_VFIX01000039.1 GCF_006385185.1 Metamycoplasma equirhinis
GCCAGGGCTTGCCGGGTTTGATCAGCTCGGTCTTGTATAGGCCGTTGATCGTCTCGGCTAGTGCATTGTCATAGGAGCTTCCGACCGCTCCGACCGACGGTTGGATGCCTGCCTCGGCGAGCCGCTCGCTGAACCGGATCGATGTGTACTGAGATCCCCTATCCGTATGGTGGATAACGTCTTTCAGGTCGAGTACGCCTTCTTGTTGGCGGGTCCAGATGGCTTGCTCGATCGCGTCGAGGACCATGGAGGTGGCCATCGTGGAAGCGACCCGCCAGCCCAGGATCCTGCGAGCGTAGGCGTCGGTGACAAAGGCCACGTAGGCGAACCCTGCCCAGGTCGACACATAGGTGAGGTCGGCTACCCACAGCCGGTTAGGTGCTGGTGGTCCGAAGCGGCGCTGGACGAGATCGGCGGGACGGGCTGTGGCCGGATCAGCGATCGTGGTCCTGCGGGCTTTGCCGCGGGTGGTCCCGGACAGGCCGAGTGTGGTCATCAGCCGTTCGACGGTGCATCTGGCCACCTCGATGCCCTCACGGTTCAGGGTTAGCCACACTTTGCGGGCACCGTAAACACCGTAGTTGGCGGCGTGGACGCGGCTGATGTGCTCCTTGAGTTCGCCATCGCGCAGCTCGCGGCGGCTGGGCTC
>NZ_VFIX01000003.1 GCF_006385185.1 Metamycoplasma equirhinis
CAACACCCAAAATTCTCTTAAAACCAATTTCTTTTAATTTTTTTGCTTTTTTATTTAATTCGCTACGGTCATCTATTAAATCAATTTTGGAAATGACAGCTATTTTATTTTGAATATTTAAATCGTTGATTCTCTTAATAATGTATTGATCGCCTTTGCCAATTTCTTGATCAGCAGGACAAACAAATAAGACTAAATCAACTTCTTGCAAGGCACTATATGATTTTTCATTTAATTTTTCAGAAATCAAATATTCCGCTTTATGAATTCCAGGAGTATCAACAAAAATTATTTGATATTTTTCATCGTTATAAATTCCTCGTATTTGATCTCTAGTCGTTTGTGCTTGATTAGTAACAATAGCTAAATTAAAATCTAAAATATTATTTAAAATTGTGCTTTTGCCAACATTTGGTCTGCCAATTAAGGCAACAGTACAAATTTGTTTTATCATGATTAGTTTTCTTCCCTTGTAATGTTTAATTTTTTCATAATATTATCAACATGCTGATTCATAATTTTTGCTTCACTTTCTAAAATATAATCGAAGCCGAAGAGATGGGCAATTCCGTGTGCAAAAATATAGCAAAATTCGCGCCTTAGACTATGGTTATATTCTTTAGCTTGTTTTTTAATCTTTCAAGGTGAAATAATAATTTGTCCGAGTTCAATTTGATCTAAAAATTCTAACTCTTCATTTGAATCAAGCGGAAAACTTAAAATATCAGTTACATAATTTTTATTTCGATAAACAAAATTAAGTTTTTTCATTTTTGATGCAGAAACAAAAAGAACATCAACATTTAGATCTTTTTTTGCCGAAAATTCTTCCTTTGCTACTTGCAAAATATCTAAAAAATCATTCATAAATTCAAAACGAAAAAAACTCTTATTTTTAAAGGCAATTTTATTCATATCGTAAATTATAAAATAATAATTTTTAAAGTTGAATAATTTACCAAAATGTTTTTTATATTAAAAAACAAAAAAGTTATTTGAATGTTCACAGACAAAGCGATTACTATGACTAATTTCGATGAAAATTGCCTGCGATTGATAACCACAAATTCGTTTGGTTAATTCGGGTAGAATTTCAAGAGAAATATTTTCGAAACATTCATCTAATAAAATCAAATCATATTTATTGTTAAAAAGTTGCATAAGCATTAAAAATTGCTTTTGACCGGAAGATAAATTTTCGCCATTTTGCTCAATATTATCGCTTAAATTAAGGCCAAAATAATTAAATAAACTATTTAACTCAAACAATTTATAGTTTTGCATAAAAACGGCTAAGGAATTATTGTTTTCCATGGTTATGAAATTTAATATACTACCATTTTTAAAATAGGTGTTATTATCGATAAAAACCATTTTTTCATGTAATCATTTTAAGCTAATTTTTTGTATATCTATTTCGTTAAAAAATACTGTTCCACCGCTAGCCTCAAACAAACCATATATTAGTTTTAAGATTGTACTTTTTCCGCTTCCATTTTTTCCAAAAATATGAATATTATCTGTTATGGAAAGAGATAGATTTTTTAAAATCAATTCAGAAGAATAACCAAAGTCAACATTTTCAAATCTAACTTTATTTATCTTATCGATTTTGCTATCTAAATGCTTATATGGTTCTAGATTAAGGATAAAATTTAATCGTCTAATATTAGCCAAATTTATTTTATATAGTCCAATTATGTCAACTAAATTTAAAAGCGGCGAATTAATCAATGCAATCGTTGATCCAAGCAACATTAAATTGCCAATTGTAATTTGTTTGTTTATAAACAAAACCGCACCAAAAAATAATGAGAGTATTTGTAGAACTGTAAAGAATCCGTTCATTATTGAATTTTTAAAAATATTTAGATCGTTTAATGAAGTTTTTAGCTTAATATTTTTCATTAAAATCGCCTCAAATTTATTTTTTAAATTACCTTCGTCTTGACTTTTCATTCTAAATAGTCAATTTGAAAAAATAAGGTCAAATTCTTCAAATAGATTTAATTCATTTGAGATTATTTTAATGTATTTATTTTTAATTTTGCTGTTAGTTCAAATAGCAAACAACAATAATATTAATGATGATGAAATTACAAATAGCATTGCTAGTTTATTAATCAAAAACAAAATAATCAATGAAGATAGAAAAGAAATAATATTAGCAAACCAAAAAGTAAAAAAACCTGTTTTATATTGTGCGATTTGTTCAATAGTTAAAAAAGTCTGTATATATTCAGATTTGCTTATTTTGTTAATTTGTAATTGTTTTCCGTTTATAAATCTTTCTCTAAATAAATTCGTAATTTTAATTCTATTTGAATTCACTAATTTGTGATTAATTTTTTGTTGAAGCCAAGAAGCTAGTATTTTTATAGTTGCAAATCAAGAGAAAACAATCAATAGAATAATTAAGCGATTTTTTTCTTGAAGTGAAAAAATTGCGTCGAAAATAAATTTTGAGTAAAAATTTGAAGCAAGTCCCATTATATTAACTACTAAAGCAAAAGAAACAATAACCAAATATCAAAAAAGGTTTTGCTTAATTTTTAATTTATCACTAGATTTTGGAAAGGTAATCTTTTTTGAATCTGCAGAAGGCAAAACTGTAATAATTACTGAACAAAATTTTTTTCTAAATTGATCTAGGGAAACCCAATAACAATTTCTAGCAGGATCATTAATTAAGATTTTGTCGCTTGTTTTTTCTTCAATTATGACATAATGCAAATTTGTTGCATTTTCTTCTTTAATTAAAGTGACAATTGGGGCATTTAATTTCAAGTTAAGAAAAGATTCAAAATCTCCTTCAAGTATTTCCATTTCTAGTTGACAATTTGTTGCCAATTTTTTTAAATCAAATAACGATATACCGCTTTTTTCATATATTGCTATAGATTTCAAATAATTAATATCACATTTGACTTTGTAAAATTGATTTATAAAGGCTTGGATGATATATAATCCACAATCTTTCTCATTTAATTGTCTTTCCATTCACATATTTTAATTTTTATTTAATTTTTTGTGATAACTAATAAAAAAGCGAAAAAATGGCGAAATTACTTTCAGGCATTTCGATAATGAAAATTGTTTCGTTTGTTTACAATACTTTTTAAGCAAGCCAACTAAAGAAAATTAAATTTTAGTTAGAAACTCATTAAGATTAACTAAATATATTGCAGAATTAGATTATTTTTATTCCGGCTTGCTGCATTAATTTTATTGCAAAATCATGATATTGTGTCGAATCGTGATTTGGTAAATCAAAAGTAGCTATCATGTCTTTATATACAACCACATCTTTATTTTGATTTATTGAGTTTAAGTATGTTTTTAGAGATAAAGCAAATTGCAAAATGCAAATATCGCTGCAACATCCTACGATTTCAAATTCGTCATATTTTTGAAGGCATTTTTTATCAATAGCAAAAAAAGAATTTGTTGTGTTTTTGTCTACTCGCTTTTGACAGAAACTTTTTAACTCATCAACAATTTCTGATTCGTTTGAATCTTTTAAGCAATGTATAGGATAGGCATTCATTTCAATGTCATTTTCAGAGTGTGCATCACACAAAAATATATTGTCAATATCTTTATTTTTTTTACAGTGGTTTGCTATATTTGGGATAATGCTCGCAATTTTTTTGCTTGCAAGATTACCAAAATTGCAAAAACCTTTAACCATATCAACTACAAAAAGAATTTTATTCATTATTTTGCCTTTCTTTAAGCGTGTTATTGAATTTATTATTTTAACAATATTATATAATATTAACGGATACATCTTAGAGGGACATATTTTTTACTAATTGTTGGTGTATCTAAAGTTCGAATTTTATTTATATTATTACAAGAAAGGAAATTAATATGGCCGAAGAACAATTAGTTGTTACTTCAAGTCCTAAGAAAAAGATTGGCTTCTTTTCAGCTATTCTTGTTGTACTAGGTGGCTCTATTGGTGTTGGTGTTTTTCTAAGATCTAAAACAGTTCTAGAAAACTCTGCTGGCAACATTGCTTGAGCTCTTGCAGTTTGACTAATCGCTGGTTTTGCTGTTATTACAATGGCATTAGCATTAGTTGAAGTTGCATCAGGACGTAATGACAATTTAGGTATGATTGGTTGATCTAAAGCATTTAACACATTGCGAATTTATAAAGCAAATAAATTCTTTATGACCTACTTATATTTACCATTTACATACTTCTTTATGCCTTACTATGTTATTGTTCAATTCCAAGATGGTTTTGACGGATTTGGATATAACATAGATTTTGGTGGTTCAACAAAAGCCCCATGAATTTATTTTGCTATTGGTTTAGCTCTAACAATTTGAATGTTTTTATCAGCTGGTTTAAGCAGCCGTGCTGGAAATATTCAAAACTGAATAGTTACTTCTGTTAAATTTATTCCATTGGTACTTATTGTTGGGTTCGGTTTTTATTTTGCAGCACAAACTAAAAATACTTCAGAATTCTGAACCCCTATCAAAGCAGAAAATCTATTTAATACAAAATCTACAAGCTTTTTAGGTTTAACACCATTCTTAGCAGTATTTGCATCATTAGGTGGAATTTTCTTCGCATTTGACGGATTCTACGTAAGTGCTGGAATTCAATCAGAAATGAAAAACCCAGAAAAAACTCCTGCAGCATTAGTAATTGGTCTTTTATCAATGACAATTATTTACATGATAATTGCAGTTTCAATGACTCTAGGTGCTAAAACTGGTGGCTTCTATGGATTTATTGATCTATTTAAAGGAATCAAAATTGGTTGAATGTTTGGTCTAATTAACGTTATGATTGCCATCGGAGTTATTGGTATTTTAAATGCCTTTACAATGTGAGCAACAAGATTCGTTGAAGACCTAATTAAAGAAGGAGAAATTTTAATTCCTGCAAGAGCATACAGATACATGAAAAATTCATCATTGCCTGTTGTTGGAGCAGCATTCTCATTCTTAATTTCATTACCATTTATGGTTGTATTAACCGCTGTTGGTGCATACGCATACATCGGTGGTGGATACGATCCAATGTACGGATTCAAAATTGACGAATTGCTAACATTCTCAGACCTAATGGCTAACTGAATGGCAGTATTTGCATTTGCATTCATTGCTCTAGCAATCGTTGGTGCAATCAAAAATAGAAAAGAACACTTCATCGCTGTTAAAGAAAACAAACACACAATTTGAGCTGGTTACACATCAGTTATTATGGTTCTATTAGTAATGTTCTTCCTAGCAATCGATCCATTTATTTCAGTTGGAATGACACTTGTAAAATACATTTCAGCAGACGCTGCTGGAAAAGCTGAACTACGTAACCCATTAATCGGATACGCATCAACTTCATTACTATTTGTTGTATATTCAATTGTTATGTTCCTATCAACACCAATTGAAAAATGTATTGCTCAAAGAAACAAAGTTAAATACGATAGAATCTTATCTAATCAAATTTGTGAATGCGAAAGAGCAGACTGATGTCCATGCAGAATTTCTTTAGTTAAAGAAGCTGCTGAATTAAATGATTTAGTTTTAGCAACATATGCTGAAGCTCGTAAGTAATTTCTATTAATAAAAAAGCTAGCACTGTAAAAGGTGCTGGTTTTATTTTTTTCTTGCAAAGCAATTTTGCGCATTTAAAATAAGAATCGCTTTAACTTATCTTATATTGTTCAAATAGTAAACTAATAATTCAAAATAAAACTTTTAAAATTAAGCAAATTTGTTGCAATCAGGCAAAGTCAACAACTATAATTTATCAAAATATCTAATAATAATGATGAGTTTTTTAAATGAAAATACTTGCTAATTTACTAAAAAAGTAATTCATATAATTCATTAAAGGCGATTTAGTAAAATTATGTATAATTTTTAATTATGAGTAATCGAAAATTTATGATAAAAAAATTATTATTTACCGTGGGCTTTATTATGCCTATTGCTTTAACTCCAACTTTATCAGCAGCATGTAATATAAGACCGGAAATTACTTTTACTGAAAATGCACAAAACCTTTACAAAACAAAAGGTTATCATGTTGTAGGCTCGGCAAAAGAATTTAATTATGCTAATCATGCAGTATCAAATCCTAGGGCTGAGGAAGATCCGAGATATTATATATTTCAAAAAGACGAGCACGGAAATTCGATCAAAAAGATAAATGACGAAACAATAAAAGAAGGCTATAAACCAATTTTTAAGGAAATTTTTCAATTTTTGAATATTGAAAATATTAACGAAAAATATGACTATCGCATTTTCTCATTTACATGAAAGGAATTTGCAGAAAACTTTTCATATGCAGCATCTAAACCTAGATATAAAAAATATAAAGACAATCCTCGTGCTTTGTTTGTTGTATGCTACTGGGTTTTAAAACTTAATGAAGCAGCTCCAAATTTCAAAGAAGCAGCGCAAATTGACAAAACAGTTAGTCATTTTCTAACAAAAAGCGGTAACCCTGAAGTTAATGGGGATATATTAGAAGAGGCACCATGGCCGTTTTTTCCAGGAATTTTGCCCGGAAAAAATAAGTTTTGAAAGGATGTAACTGATCCGATTGTTGTTCTTTTTTCTGAAGACTAAAGATTAATTAAAATAAGAAGGTATACATGAAAACAATACGTACAAGATATGCACCGAGCCCAACTGGATATCTACACATTGGCGGTGCCAGAACAGCATTATTTAATTACTTATTTGCAAAGCACTTTAACGGCAAATTCATTTTTCGGTTAGAAGATACTGATGTTGCTAGAAATGTGGAAGGTGGAGAAGCTAGCCAACTAGATAATTTGGCTTGATTAGGAATTATTCCTGACGAAAGTCCTTTAAATCCAAATAACAAATATGGAAAATATAGACAAAGCGAAAAACTGGATGTTTATCATAAATTTGTAGAACAATTAATTGCAAATGGACATGCATATAAAGCGTATGATAGTTCTGAAGAACTTGCAAAACAACACGCAGAATCAGAAGCAGCAAATGTAGCCTCATTTCGTTATGATGCAAATTGACTTAAAATATCAGAAGAAGAGAAAAATCGCCGTGATGCTGCGCACGAGTATTCAGTAAGATTACGTTTACCTAAAAACGTTATATATAAATGAGATGACTTAGTTAGAGGCGAAATAGCTGTTAATAGCGATGAAATTGGTGATTTTGTTATTTTAAAAAGTGATGGATATCCTACATATAATTTTGCCGTTGTTGTTGATGATCATCAAATGGAAATTTCCCACGTTTTGCGTGGCGAAGAGCATATTACTAATACACCGAAACAATTAGCAATTTATGATGCATTTGGTTGAGAAACACCGAGATTTGGTCATTTGACGATTATCACAAATATGGAAGGTAAAAAATTATCTAAACGTGATAAATCTCTAAAGCAATTTATTGAGGACTATAAAAATGAAGGATACCGTCCTGATGCCATTTTTAACTTTTTAGTGCTTCTTGGTTGAACATCGGCAGATAAATCTGAAGTGATGTCGCATCAAGAAATAATCGAAAAATTTGATCCTTCAAGATTAAGCAAGAGCCCATCAAAATTTGATATTGTGAAAATGGAATGATTTTCAAAACAATACATGAAAGCAATGTCAAATCAAGAATTAATTGCGTTAATTGGCTCGCCAAAAGACAAAATTTGAAACGAACTTTTTGTTGATACCTATAAACAATCATGTACTACTATAAGTGAACTAAAGGATAACTTAAATTTCTATTTAAATCCTAAACAAAAATTAAATATTCCTTACGAATCTAATGAAATATTAAAAACATTTTATAGTTTACTTTTAGAAACTAGTTTCACCGTTGAAAACATTCAACAAACAATCAATCGTACAAAAGAAATTTGCAATGTTAAAGGTAAAGATTTATTTATGCCAATAAGAATTGCAACAACTTTTGAAGAACATGGTCCAGAATTAGCAAAAGCAATATTCTTATTCGGTGAAGAAATTGTTCTAAAAAGAATAAAATCATGCTTATAAAATACAAATTAATTTCAAATATTCATTCAACCGATGAGCAAACTAGTTATGAAACCAATTTTGTTTCATATAGTGAAAGGCAAGAAGAAAAATTTATAATAATCAGCTTTATCGATGAGAAAAAATTTGCTTGCGAACTTAAAATCTCGGCTGATGAAATATATTTAAGTTATAGCGTACAAAAAATTTATCTTAAAAGAAATAAATTTACACATAACGAAATGATTTTTGAAAATAATATGAAATTTCTGGTTGATGCGTTTTTAAAAAATGTTAGTATCGGAGCCAAAGAAATATCATTTGAATACGATTTGTTGCAAGGAACGCAAATAATAGTAAGTAACAAAATCATTTTAGAAATTCAAAAGGAAACAAAGTAATAATTCATGCTTTGTTTTTTATTTTTAATATTATCTTTATTTCTAGACACAAACAAAAAATTTTTGTTAAAAATTAATGTATTATTTTGTTATGTTTAAATGGGAATATATTTGAATTAATTTAATTATTGCTACACTTGCTTATTTTATTGGCTCAATAAATATAGGCATAATTTTAAGCAAATTTAAAGGTAAAGACATTCGAGAAATAGGTTCTAAAAATGCTGGAGCCACAAACGTTTTAAGAAACTATGGATTCAAATTGGCAACTTTAGTTTTCTTGTTTGATTTTTTTAAAAGTTTATTAACAATTTTATCGATCTTTTTGGTGAAACATTTTACTAAAAACGAATATATTCTACCGATAATTGCGGGTTTAGGAATTTTATTAGGACATATATATCCTATATATTTTAAATTTAAAGGTGGCAAAGGGGTAGCTTCTTTTATTGGAATGATATTTGCCTTTGATTTCATGCTATTTACATTATTTGCAATGTTATATATTGCAATCACGTTAATAACTAAATATATTTCACTGGCTTCCGCTATTTCGTGTTTAGTAATTCCCTTTTTAGGACTGATACCAAGAATTTATTTGGAGTCACATCTTGCATTTATGCAAACTAACACACCATATCCCGTTCATGCGATTATTTTAATATTTTGTGCCGCTATTATTATTTTAAAGCATATACCTAACTATATTAGATTAATTTCTGGTAAAGAAAACAAATTAAATATATAGTTGAAAAAGTATAATTAAAATATGAACAAAAAAATTCGTGTTATATTAGCGGGAACGGGAAAATTTTCAGCAGAAATTTTTGAGGCAATAATTAAAGATAGTGATTTTGAAGTTCTATCTCTAATTAGCCAACCAAATAGAAAAATGGACCGAAATAAAAATATATTAACAACAGAAGTTTTTAACTTGGCTCAAAAATATAATATTGAAATTTTTCAACCCTTAAAAATCAGCGAAATTTATGATGAACTAGCAAAAAAGGAATTTGATTTTTTCATAACAGCTTCGTTTGGGCAATTTATACCTTCTTCAATACTAAAATTACCTAAAATTTTACCACTAAATGTTCATGGTAGTTTACTAGAAAAATATCGTGGCGCCGCACCTATTCAATATGCTTTATTAAATAATGACATAAAAACAGGTTTAACATTAATTGAAATGACAAGCAAAATGGACGCCGGTGATATGTTATTTAAAACGGAAATAAATATCAATGAAAACGATACGGCTCTTGAAATTTTTGATAGATTAGCAAAAACAGGTGCAGATAATATTTGCAAATGAATTAAGCAAATATTTGTTGGCGATTTTGTTCGTATTAAGCAAGACGAATCAAAAGTAATGTTGGCACCTAAAATATTGAACGATGAAGCAGAACTGTTTTTCTCTTTAACAAAAAAAGAAGCTTTATCCAAGATTAGAGCTTTCAATGATCAACCCGGCGCATTTATTTTATACAACGAGAAAAGATTAAAAATTTTTAGAGCTACTAATATGAAAATTTCAACTCCAATTTCATTAAATTTTGCCGACGGAAAATTGTATTTAATTGAATATCAATTTGAAGGCAAAAAGCGAGTAAAACATGAAATTTAATTTTGAAAAATTCCTAAATTTTGAAAAACAAAAACCATATTTTTTCAATTTGGCAAATTATCTAAAAAGAGCTACAAATATTACACCCAAAAAAGACCGCATATTTTTTGCAATGCACAATTTTGATTTTGATAATTTGAAAGTTATAATTATCGGCCAAGATCCTTATCCCGGTGTAAATGTGGCAGACGGGTTATGTTTCTCTTCTAATGAAGAAAAAACGCCAGCTTCCTTAAAAAATATTTTTGCTGAAATCCAACAATCATATCCTAATTGTATTTTTCAAACAAATAACTTAGATTATTGAAAAAATCAGGGGGTTTTGCTATTAAACACAATATTAACTAATGAAGTTGGAAAAACACTTGCTCATCAAAATATAGGTTGAGAAATATTTACATATAATTTTCTAAACCAAATTAATGAATTATATACAAATGTTATTTACTTGCTATTGGGCAATTATGCAAAAAAATATGCGCAAAAACTTGATTTACGAAAGCAAATAATAATTCAAACATCTCATCCATCACCATTGAGTTATTTTAATGGATTTAAAGGTTCCAAAGTTTTTGAAAAAATCAATTCTGAATTAAAAAAACAGAATAAGAAAGTAATTGACTGAAGCACTAAATAAAAGATGTTTTAGTTTTTATTTATTAATAATTTGCTTTTATATGACTAAAAAAAATATTGGTTTATAATTAAAACATACTATTAAATATTAATAGTAAAAATAATTTCAGAAAGGAAAATATGATTTCAGATTACGAAACAAAACGTAATAAATCTATGTTATTAAAGGCAGCATACGAAGGAACAAGTTTTCCAAAATATGTTGCACAAAAAGCAAATTATATTACTGAAGATTTTGACGAAAACACAGCATATGTTTTCATATCAAAAGATATTCAAAATTACTACGACTTTTTGAAGGTTGTAGATGCAATTATTCTTTCTAAAAGAAGAAACTATCAAATTGATATCGCTTCATTTGAAAGTTTAAATTTTTTAACTATTGAAGAAATTTTTAGAGCATTTGTGATGCGCATTGCATTCCATGATGCTAAATTATATAATGTAAAACAAAACCAAAAAGAAAATGAAATTCAAATTTCTTTATTCTATGAAGATAAGTTGTTTTCAAAATTTGTTAAAAGATTAATTTTAATTTCCGATGCTATTTCAAAAGCAAGAAATTTACAAACTACACCACCTAATGTTGCTACAAGTGAATATATAGCAACCAATGTAAAAAAGGATTTTACCGGAATTGAAAATTTATCAATTAAGGCTTTAGGAAAATCTGAAATTGAAAAATTAGGTATGGGTTTAATGTTGGCAGTTAATGCCGGTAGTTCATACCAACCTAGAGTAGTAGTTATTGAATACATTGGTAATCCTTCAAGCAAAGAAAAGTTTGTTTATGTGGGAAAAGGTATTACTTTTGACACAGGAGGATACAACACTAAAGGCTATCATATGGAAGACATGAAGTTTGATATGTCAGGATCCGTAATTTGTGCATATGCAGTTAAAGCTATTGCTGAATTAAAAATCAAAGCAAACGTTTCGGCAATTATGATGTTAACTGACAATGCTATTGATACACATGCAACAGTTCCTGAATCAGTTGTAAAATCAATGAGTGGTAAAACAGTGGAAATTACAGATACCGATGCTGAAGGTAGATTAGTATTGGCTGACGGCCTTTTCTATGGCGCAAAAACATTAAATGCGTCTTTATTAGTTGATGTTGCAACATTAACTGGCACAATGTTACGTGCTTTAGGAAAAACTTATTCTGGAATTTACTCAACTTCATGTCAAAGATGATCAGAATTTAGTGAAGCTGCAAAAATCGCTCATGAGAAAGTTTGAAGAATGCCAATGCATGAAGATTTTCATAAACCAAATAAAAATTCAAAAGTGGCCGATTTAAATAATTACAATAACAACGAAAAATCAGATTGCAATACCGCTGCAATGTTTTTAAAGGAATTTACAAATGGAATTGATTATATTCATTGTGATGTTGCTGGAACAGCAGATAATAAGGGAATAGGACTTGGTGTATTGATATCAACGCTTATCGAATTAGCAGAAGGTCAAAAATAGGAGAAAAATAATGGAATTAATAAAAAAATTATCAACCAAGCGCAACAATTCAGTTCTATTAAAAGGAATTTATAAAAATGATTCTGTTATTGAAAACCTTATTGAAAAAGAAAACGTAATTACAGAATTTTTATCAAAAAACGTCGCTTATGTGTTTTTAGGCGAAAGAAAAGACGCAAACTACCAAACAATTTATGATTTAGCTGTTTTATTGGGCGAAGAAGCCGCTCGTGATTACCAAATTGATTTGTCTTCTTTTGTTATAAAAGATCAATTGGAAATTGAAGACATTATTGATGCTTTTACCAAGGGAATTAATTTTTCAGTAGCAAAGCTATATAACAAAAAAACATTTACTAAAAAAACAAACAAAAATACGTTGGATTTATTTATTGAACAACCTTCAAAACAAAGCCTTGATGCATTTGAAAAAGCTAAAATACTAATTGATGCACAAAATTGAGCAAGAAATTTGGGTGTAACCCCACCAAACGAACTAAATTCTGAACAATTAGCAGAAATTGTTGCTCAAGATTTTAGACAATATAAAAATTTATCAGTAAAAGTTTTAGGTAAAAAAGAAATTGAAAAACTAAATATGGGCTTGCTTTTATCAGTTAATAGAGGCTCGGTATATGAACCAAGAGTGGTTATTATTGAATATGTTGGAGATCCAAATTCGAAAGAAAAAACCGTGTATATTGGTAAAGGTATAACCTTTGATTCAGGTGGTTATAACATTAAAACCGGACGTTACATGTTAGGAATGAAATATGATATGTCTGGTTCTGCCATTGTTGCTGCAGCACTTAAAGCTATTGCACAATTGTGTCCAAAGAAAAATGTATCAGCAATAATGTGTATAACTGACAATAGAGTAAACGGCGACGCTTCATTGCCTGATTCAGTTTGAACATCTATGAGTGGCAAAACCGTTGAAATTAATAATACAGATGCTGAAGGTAGACTTGTTATGGCTGATGGACTATTTTATGGTGCTGATGTTCTTAAGGCTACTAGATTAGTTGATGTTGCAACATTAACTGGCGCAATGGTCTCAGCGTTAGGAGATACATACACTGGCGTGTGAGCAACTACTGATAAAGCTTGAAATGAGCTATCATCGGCAGCTAAAAAACAACATGAATTAATTTGAAGAATGCCATTTGATAGTGAATATGAAGAATTTATGAAAGGCTCAATTGTTGCCGATCTAAAAAACACAGATTTTACAGGAAATGCCGGATCATGTTCCGCAGCAATGTTTTTAAAAGAATTTACTAAGGAAGTTGAATATATTCATTTAGATGTTGCTGGAACAAATGATATTGATGAAAAACCAATGTTTGCCATGGTTAAAACTTTAACCGAATTAGCATTATAAACATTATAAAACTAATATAAGTCTCGTTACTAATGGCGGGATTTTTATTTTACTTTATAACCCAACTACTGTATAATTTATAGAACAACAGGAGGCAATAATTTGATATCTTTTTTTCAAAATATACGTAGAAAAATCAAAACCAAATCATATCGTTTTACAATTTACGATATTGCATTGTTTGGTGTTTTGCTTGCGATTTATGTCCTTGCCTCAGTGTTTGAGAGATATGTCTTTGCCGGAACTTTTAAAATCGGCATAACATATGCAATATTTATCGTTTTTGGCTTAGCTCTCGGTCCATTTAAGGGTGCCTTTTTAGGTGTATTATGCGATACCATTAGTCAAATTATTCATGGGATAGGTACCTGAATGATTGAATATGCAATTATCCCAGTTTTAATTTCATTTATTAGCGGATTTTTTATTCAATTAATTTTAAAAAGAAATAATTGAAATTGAATAGTAGGATACATAATTTTAACGATTGTAACAATCATATTCACAGTTATTTTAATTGTTTATGGACATAAACTTCCAATTAACGAACATGCCCTAAAAACCAAAAAAATAATTCCATGAAAAACAGCTATGACAATTGGAATAATCGGCATAGTATTTATTTGAATTTCTTCACTTATTTTCTCAATAATAAATGTAACGACAAAAAAAGTAAAAGTGAAGGCAAATGTTTCATTGTTGTTTTCAATATTAATTTTAGTATTTTTAGTTTTGATTATCTCTAGATGATTATGAGGTCCATTTGCATATATTAATTATCGAAATCGCTTTCGAGCAGCAAATTGAGATTATGGAACATATTTCCCCATTTTCATGATTCCAATTATTTTCAAAAGCTTACTTGAGATTCCAATTTATTCAATAGTTATTTTTTCTATATATCCAATACTTTTATTGATTAGACAAAAAATACATTTCCACTCTAATAAAATTCACACATTTTAAAAAAACAAAAAAGCCAGTTCGGCTTTTTGATTTATTTTACAGAAACGCTATATTCGTATTTTTCATTATTGAATATAACTTCGATTTTTACCGAAAAACCTTTAGTTTTTTTAGTAAAACTTAAAATTTTTGCCTGTAATTTTTCGTTTTCTATTTTAATATCAAAATCATCATTTGTTTTAGGCTCATTAATCTTTTTGGTAACCTTAATAGATTTTCCGTAGGCATTTCTAAACGCTTCTATTCTCAACTCTTGTGCTGAATAACCAGAATTATCAATTTCTACGCGTTTTGATACTAATGAAGTGTAATCTTTTGCAATGGTATTAGCAAGTGAGTTTAATGATAGTTTGATTGATTTAACTTTGTTGTTTTCAATAATAGGATCAGAAATAATTAAAACATTTTGTGAATCCATCATGTGTTTACTATATGCAAAAATAAACACTTCACTTTTATTTTTGCCTGTTTCTTTATCAACATTAATGTGTTGTGCTTTAAGGAAATTAGCCCCTTCTTTAATTATTAATTCTTCAATTTTTTTGCTAATAAATTTTAGTTTACTTTTAGCGATAGAATCAAGAAATTTTTTATAAATAAGATTTGAACCATACTCATCGCTTGGTGTAGGCTTATAATCAATTAAATCTATTTTTTCGTATTCAATTTCATCTTCTAATGTCGCATTTGGTGCAAATTGATCCTCAAGAGGTTGTAGACCTTTTTTAACTCTAATATCATTTAAAATATTAATTCCTAATTTATCAAAGCTAATAGTCATCGTTTTGCTTACTTTTGGACTTTCTGTTCATTCATTAAAGCTTGCAGTTACCTCAATGCTAAAATCATTATTATCTTTTTTCACGCTACCAAAAGAATAATTTAAGTCATAATTTTTATTTTCAATTCAATAAGATTTATTTGTTAGATACTTATTTTTTTCTTTTTTGATATATGATTCATCCTTTGAATAGTAAGGATAAAGAATCGCTTTTTCTAATTCTTGTTTTAAATATTCTTTTTGTTTTTCTTCAGTTAATATGTGAGGATTCATGCCTTTGCTATATTCATTTGAAACCACAATTTCCTTTGATGAAGCAATATCTATATTGGCGGCATATTTAAGAGTCAATTTAACAGTAACTTTATTGCTTTCTACTTTTAAATCACTTAATTCATATTGGTATTCAGAAATATCGGCACCGTTTATTGTATTAACTACAAAATTTGGCGAATTATTAATATTTAGTAAGTGATTTTTATGTACAGATTGATATGCTTTTTCATTTAAATATAAAACTTTGCAATTTAACAATAATGAATTAATTTTGTCGATAGCTTCTTTTTCGCTATTTATCATTTCTTGTGTCTTTTTTCAACCTTTAATAACATAAAATTTATTACGCAAGTTGGTTACACCAGTTGTTTTGCTTTTTAATTTATAGATTATAGTAATATCGTTTGTCTCCACATTTATTGCTGGCTTATAGTAACTTAATTCATATCCTTCAGGAATATTTTTCACAATTTTTTCGATATCAGCATCTTTTACAAAAACATCAGAAATATTAGGATATGAAAAGGTTGTGATTTTAGCTGCTTCTTCAACTTTCAACCCTTCTTCGCCATAAACTGTATCAATATTTAATTCAAAAGTTTCCTTTGAAATTATTAATTTGTCTTTATTAAATATTCCCGTTTTAAATGTAACTTTTATAGATATATTGCCAGATTCTTCCTTTGTTTCAAGGTCTAGTATCGACGAAAATTTGTTTTTGCCCTTTTGAAGTGGTTCTTTAGCATTAATTAATTGATATATCTTATCCCTTTCAGAGTTTAATTTTCACAAAGTTCTTTGTTTTGCAACTTTTCAATTAATAGCCTCATCTTTTTTAAATGCAACTATAGCTTTGTTATTGTACTCATAAAGAAATTTATAGTCTTTAACATTCTTGATTACTTCGTTGAAAAAATCTTCATTTTCTAAGTCTCTAGAAAAACTAGCCGGTGAAATTTGATTTCCTCATTCGTCTGCTAAGTTATTTTCTTCTTTGCTATCTTCAGGTTTTTTAGGTTCTTCTTGTTTTTTGTTTTCATTGGGTTTGTCTTTATTGCCGCATTTTGTAGCCATAAATATTGGCAAAGCCAATGTTGAAATAGAACCTAACAATAAAAATATATTTCTTTTCTTTTTCATATTCAATTCCTTATTTAAAAATAAAAGGACACCAAAAACGGTGCCCGTGCAACTACATATATATTCAATTACAAATATTTAAAAATATTTCGTATCGTTTTAAATACATACGCAATAAATTATAAATAAATTTATAAATTATTTTCAAATTCTGTAGTTATTTCAATAGTTTCGCTTTCAGTTAATTCTCTATCTGTACAAATTTCACTCTGATCTAAGATTTTTGCCACGCCGACAATCTTTGTATTTCTGCCCTTTAAATTAACTAATTTAACTCCTTTAGTGTTTCTGCCTGTTACGGAAACATCTTTTAAAGAAAATCTTATTGCAATACCGTCGCTGGTCATTATAATTAAATCTTCCACACCATGAACACAAGCTGCATAAATTAAATCCCCAGCTTTATCTTGATTTAGTGCAATAACACCTTTTGCTGCACGATTGGTTTTTCTAAAGTTTTCAACTAATGTAAGTTTTCCAAAACCGTCTGTGCCCATGCAAAAAATGTACTTACCTTCTTCAGACGATGAAATTGAAACAACGCGTTCACCATTTTCGAGTCTAATTCCTTGTACACCACACGCAGTTCTACTTAGTGGACGCAATTGTTCGCCATCAAATCTATTCATTCTACTATTTGAAGCCGCAATAAATATTTCTTCTTGTTTGTTTACAACTAAAGCATCAATTAATTCATCCTCATCTTTAAGCGTTAAAGCGATCTTCCCGTTTCGATTTATTCTTTGATATTCAAAAATATTAGTTTTTTTAACTGTTCCAAACTTTGAAACAGTTAGTAAATATTCATTTTCTAAGTATTCTTTTATCGCAAGAATTTTAACAATCTTTTCATCCTTTTCGATTGCAGAAATGATGTTAACAATAGGGATTCCTTTTGATTGTTTTGTGCCGATAGGAACTTCATGCCCTCTTATTTTATAAACCTTAGCCTTGTTTGTAAAAATTAGTAAGTCGGTGTGAGTGCCAGCCGATAAAATACCACGAATATCATCATCTTGGTAGGTCTTGGCAGTTGTTACGCCAACACCTCCACGTTTTTGTTCACGATATTCATCAATATCTAAACGTTTAACGTAGTTATTTGCTGAAACAGTGACAATAATATCTTTCTGAGGAATTAAGTCTTCATTATCAATATTGCTTAATTCATCTCATTTAATTTCACTTCTACGTTTATCGCCATATAGGTTTTTAATTTCTTGTAATTCAAAAACAATTAATTCAATTAATAATTCATGGCTTGCTAAAATTTTTCTATATTCAGCAATTCGATCATGAACTAAAGAAAGTTCTTCGTTCATTTTCTCAATTGCAAGACCAGTTAATCTACCAAGTTTCATGTCAACAATAGCCTTAGTTTGAATTTCAGTAAGACTAAATTCTTTAGCTAATGTTTCTTGTGCTTCGCTATCTGTCTTTGAATGTTTAATTATTTCGATTACCCGATCAATATTTTCAACACAAATTTTTAATCCTTCTAAGATATGTGCACGTGCTAGATCTTTTTCTAAATCAAAATTTAGTCTTCTTGTAGTAACATCAATTTGGTGTTTTAAATAAACTTCCAAACATTCTTTTAAATTCAATAATCTAGGTTCATTATTTACCAAAGCAATCATATTAAATGAAAAATTACTTTGCAATCTTGTTAATTTATATAACTTGTTTAATATAACTTCAGGTACAAAAGTTTTTTTGACATCAATAACTACTCTAATGCCATCACGATTAGATTCGTCTCTAAAGTCTGCAATTCCCTCAATTTTTTTGTCTTTAATTAATTCACCGATTTTTTCCATGATTTCGGTCTTTTTAATTTCATAAGGGATTTCAGTAAAAATTATTTTACTTTTACCATTATTAAGTTCTTGTATATTAGCTTTAGCACGAATTGTAATTGAACCACGACCTGTATTATACGCATCAATCAAACCTTGCTTATTAAAAATAATTCCGCCAGTTGGAAAATCGGGTGCCAAAACATGTTCCATTAATTGTTCAATAGTTACATTTGGGTTTTTAGCAAGTAAACAAACAGCGTCAATAACTTCGTTTAGATTGTGCGGTGGAATATTAGTTGCCATACCGACAGCAATACCACTCGTGCCAGAAACTAATAGATTAGGAAAGCGAGCGGGTAAAACTACAGGCTCTTTTTCAGTCCCATCATAGTTATCAATAAAGTCAACAGTATTTTTCTTAATACTATCAACCATTGTTCCAGCAATTTTACTCATTCTAGCTTCGGTATAACGCATAGCTGCAGCTTCGTCACCGTCAATTGAACCAAAGTTACCATGACCATCAATTAAAGGATAACGTAATGAAAAATCTTGCGCCATTCTAACCATAGCTTCGTAAACTGAAGAATCGCCGTGTGGGTGATACTTACCTAAAACGTCCCCAACGATACGAGCAGATTTTTTATGAGGGGCTGTATAAAACATTCCCAATTCGCTCATACCATATAAAATTCTTCTATGAACAGGTTTTAACCCATCACGAGCATCTGGTAAAGCACGAGCAACAATAACACTCATTGCATATTCAATAAACGAAGATTTCATTACGGTTGCTAAATTAGCGGGTTTCAAACCATTTTGTTCATTTTCAAGCAACTGTGGTGTAACTTTATATCCTTCTTTATTTTGCGGAATATCTTCCTCATCATCATCTTCTATAACCGGCGCTTTTTCATCATCGAAAACCTTTTTGATAGTATCATCAAAATCATAATATTTGCTATCATCATCTTGCTCTTGAAAGTCTTCTTCAAGCAATTTCTTTTCTTCTTCATCAGAATTTTTCATAATTCTCTCCATGTTAGTAATAGAACTTAATAATATGTAATATTATTATACCAAATATTGTGTATTAATATTGTCTAATCATAGTTATTCATTAACGACTAAGACAAAATAAATTTTATTAGTTATTTTCCTTTTTTATTTTGAAAGTTAAAGGCAATAAAATTGATGTTCTTTTTTTGTTCAAAAAATTTTGTTTCATAATCAGTAAAATGATTTTCAATTTCAAAATTACAATTATGTAAATCAGTTGTTTTATAAATGATATTTGCCTTTATATAAGCCAATTCTTCTAAAGCAAATTCATATAAATCATCATTATCTGACTTAAAATATACAATCCCGTTAGTGGCCAATATGTCTTCATATTTTCTTAAAAAATATCTATAAACTAACCGGCGTTTAAAATGTCTTTTTTTAGGTCAAGGATCGGAAAAAGTTAGTCAAATTGTGCTAGTTTTTCCGATGAAATATTTATCCAACAAATTTGCATCGCCTATTAAAATATACATATTATTTAAAGATTCTTTTTCAATTTTACGTAATGCACTTAGGGCAGGGGTTGAATATTTTTCCATGCCGATAAAGACTTTATTGGAATTATTTTTAGCGAGTTCCGCAAGCATTTTGCCTTTGCCCATACCGATTTCTAATACAGTATTTTCATTAAGTTCATATGGAAATGATGTAATAGCAAATCGACTTGCATTAATCATTCCTTCAGCGTTTTTATTAAATCTTAATCTCATGTAATAAATGATATATATTTTTCCAAATGCTAATAAATTATTGTAAGAATTTCACAATTTAGTAACTTCGGTTCAGGATTTTTATAATATTTGCTATTATATTAATAGGTAATTTATTACTTTCACATTATTTAATTATTAATATTTTAATTAGAACTTTAATCAAAAAACTATCTATAAATGGAATTTTAATCATGAATGAGGAAAAAACAATTACTAGTTTTCAGGATCTTTTTAATGAGCCTGATTATAGTAGTAAAATTCAAAAAAACCATCGCAAACTATTTGAAATGGGCGAAATTACAACAATTCAAGCCTTTAAATACGATGGTTCATTATATCGACAATACGAAGGCGCTAAAATAGTAGCAAATTTTGATGATTTTGTGGTTGTTTTATTAATTAAAAGTAAAGTTATGGAAGATAATATCAATTGAGTAGTATCTGACCCAATACTTTTCTTTTTTGCAAAAAACAAATTCTATAATGCTAGCATCACATTAAACAAACGCAAAGATAATTATATTTATATCAATTTGGCTAGTCCATTTTTTATAGAAGATGGAATAATTAAATATATTGACTTTGATATTGACATTAAAAGTTATGTTGATAAAGACTTTAATGTTATTGATTGACAGGATTTTAAAGAATCAATTGTGAAATATAATTATTCATTAAAATTAATTTACAAGATTTATGATGAACTTGATTTTTTACAAGAGCAACATAAAACAAAAAATGGAATATTTTCAAAAAAACTAATTGATGGATTAACAAAAATGTTAATAGAATCTGGCGACATATAAAAAAAGAAGATTTAGTTTTCTTCCTTAGGAGAATTTTTATCTTCTTTTTTATTTATATTATGTTTTTCTAGTTCGTTGTCTAGATCGGTTTTATATTTATCTTCTTCAATATTTTTCTTTCCAGAAACTTCATTGAATAAGGTATCAAAATCGCTTTGCGAGTATTCGCTATGTAAACTTTCCTTTGTCTTATTGATTGCAGGAGGCAATTTCATATTTTTTTCGATATATTCAATTTCCTCAGCCACAATTGTTTCATTAATAATTAAAGCATCTTTAATTAACTCTAGAAGTTCACGATTTTCCGAAATAATTTTATGTGCATTTTTTTCTGCGGTTAAAATAATTTTTCTAATTTCGTCATCAATTTCTTGGCCAACCTTGTTTGAAAATGAAGCATTTTTCATATAGTCTCTTCCCAAGAAAGGATTTGAACTATCTTCTTCATATTTAATAGGCCCTAAATCAGATAAACCTCATTCAGTTACCATCTTTCTTGCAATGCTTGTTGCTTTAGCTATATCATCGCTTGCGCCAGTTGATACATTATCTTTACCATAAATTATTGCTTCAGCAACACGGCCGCCCATGAATGATGTAATTATTGCGATTAATTCAGTTTTTGAATGATTATATTTTTCTTCTTCGGGCATCATTAGATTGTAACCGCCAGCTTTTCCTCTTGGAATAATGGTGATTTTTTGAACTTTATTTCCGCCCTTAATTTTTAAACCTACAACAGCATGTCCAGCTTCGTGATAAGCTACTGCAATATTTTCCTTTTGCGAAATAGTTCTTGATTTTTTAGCCGGTCCTGCCATTACTCTATCAATTGCTTCATCAATATGCGCTATTGATATAATTTCATTTTTTTCTCTAACACTTAATAAAGCAGCTTCATTAATAACATTTTCTAATTGTGCCCCTGAAAAACCAGGAGTTCTACGCGCAACATGCGCAAAGTTCACAGAATTATCAATTCTTTTGCCACGTGCATGTAATTTTAAAATAGCTTCCCTTTCTTTAATATCTGGTAATGCCACTGTTATTGTTCTATCGAAACGACCCGGTCTTAGTAAAGCAGGGTCTAAAACATCGGTTCTGTTTGTAGCTGCCATGATTAAAATTCCACTATTTTCTTGAATCCCATCCATTTCAACTAGCAATTGGTTAAGAGTTTGTTCGCGTTCGTCGTTTCCTCCACCAATACCAGCGCCACGCGATCTACCAACAGCGTCTAATTCATCTATGAAAATTATTGCAGGTGCATTTTTTCTAGCATCTTCAAACATATCTCTAACTCTTTTTGCACCAAGCCCTACAAACATTTCAACAAAGTTAGATGCTGAAATAAAGAAAAATGGTACATTTGCTTCGCCAGCTGTAGCTTTAGCAATTAAAGTTTTACCGGTTCCTGGAGGGCCGCCCAATAAAATACCTTTTGGAATTCTAGCTCCAGCAGCAGAATATTTTTTAGGATTTTTTAAATAATCCACTAATTCCATAACTTCTTCTTTAACTTCTTCATTACCCGCTATGTCGCTAAATTTTTTGTTAGTAAATACTCTTTGTGCAACAGATTTAGAATTATAAGATCCGGCAATTCCTCTACCAAAACCACCAAAAAATGATGCTATAGTAGTAATAATAATTATTCCGAAAAATAAAACTCAAATTGCTGGCATAATGTATTGATTAAATACACTAGGACCTGCTTGTCTTGTTGCGGAATATATTCCTTTTTGCAATAAACCGCTACCATCTTTGTATGCCAAACATTTATTTACTGCGTCTATAAAAGAAGTTCCTACTGCTCATTCTTTTACAGCATTTGGCATTTCTCGTGCGGTAATACCACTCACTATAGTTGTGAATGTATATTTTGTTCCTTTAAAAAACTCATTATTCAATAAAACTTTTAATTGTGCCTCACTGCCATTGATTCTTATGGTTCATGTGTCAGCGTAATAATTTTCTACTCACCTAGAAATGTATAAATTATCGCTGGTATTTTTTGATGTTTCTTTAACAATTTTTTCAAGAAAATCTATACCTTGATAATTTACTAAATTTTCTCTAATTATTCGGTTGATTATTAGCGCAGATACTACTAAAACGACAGCACTAATAAAAATAATGAAAACTCATTTTAAACCAAATTTGCGAGTTTTATTAGGTTTGTTTTCGTTCATTTTTATCCTTTCTATAGGTTTTTATTTAATTAATTATAAAGAAAATTGAAAATTTTTAAACTATTGGCGAAAAACTCGAAAAAAACAATTTATTTTTTCTCTTAAACAATTTGTTTGTGCTGTTAAGTTTATAAATTGCCGTGCGATTTTTTGAGCAAACGAAATCAACAATTGAAAAAAGTTTTTTTGATGTTAAATTAATATTTTTATAATTTTTAGTTATTAGCAAGAAAACAATTGATTGTTGCATGTCGCGGCTGACTAATTTTTTAAACATATCACAATCAAAATTGTTTTTTTCTCATTCATCATAAAATTTTTCTACTAAAAAAACAAAATTATCATTTTCATTATTCAAATCTATAAATTCAGTAAATTTTTTTTGTTTTTCTGCAATTGTAATAGTGTTTAATTCTAATCGTATTTTATTGCGCGTATATATCGGCATTTCGTTTGTTGAATCTGTGGCAAACAAAAGCGAATTTTTATTACATAAATCAATAATTTCCTTTTTTCATCATAAATAGAGCATTGGCCTGAAAATATTCATTGAAAGTAGATTTCCGTCAATTTTTATTCCATATAAAAATGGTGTTCGATTCGATCTTTGTTGCATGAGCGCGGTTTCTAAAAAATCATCCTTTTGATGAGCTAATAGTAACAATGTGCAATTGTATTTTTTATATATTTCACTATAGAATTCATAACGTTCATCACGTGCAATTGATTGAAAATTACCAATTTGGTAATCACTATGTAAATTTAGAATCTCGCAAGGAATATTATTTTCTAAACAAAAATTTTTTACCAAAGCTTGGTCATAGTTAGAGTCAATTCGTTTATTGTAATTGACATGTGCAACTACAATGTTTTTGGCTTTCATTAAATTTAAAAGTCACATCGAGTCGGGTCCGCCACTAACACCGATTAGTATTTTTTGTTCAATATCAATTGAATGTTTTTTAAAAACATCTATAAGTTCTTCAAATTCATTATTCATAAATTTTTCCGGTAAATTTATTTAAAACAAAGCGAATATCATTGCTAATGAATGTAATTATAGCTTCTGTTGCACTTTCAATTAACTTTGAAACAATTTGAAAATCCGAAAAACTAAATTTGCCAAGCACATAATCAATGACATTTTGCTCACGGCCTATGCCAATTTTAATTCTTTTAATTTCATCACTGCCAAGTTTTTCGATTATATCTTTCATTCCGTTATGGCCACCAGATGAACCTTTTTGTTTGATTGAGGCTTTTCCCAATGGTAAGTCTAAATCATCATAAACAATTAAAATATCATTAAGCGAGATATTGTAATAATCTTTAATGGCTCTAACAAAATCTCCGCTTTTATTCATATATGTCATTGGTTTCGCAATAATTACTTCTTGATCCTTAAAAAATAAACCATTAAATTTCTTTTCATTGAGCTGAATTTGCATTTTTGATGCAACTTGATCAATTACCATAAACCCGACATTGTGTCTAGTTTTTTCGTATTCAATTCCTGGATTTCCCAATCCTACAATTAGTTTCATTATTTATTAGCCTCATTTCATAATTTTGATATGTTTGTGATTCGATTTGAATCATTATCGTTTTTTATACCCATGATTAATGCATCTTCTTCACCTAAAATAACACTAAACTGTTTTGCTCTTGTAATTGCTGTGTAAATCAATTTTTTGCTAAGCAAGCGCTTTGCTTCTGAAAATAGCAATACAATTACAACTTTACATTCACTTCCTTGATATTTATGAACGCTTGTACAGTATGCAGGATAAGTATTTACTAAAAAATCAGAACGGCTGTAGCATACTGACTTCTCGCCGTTTTCAAAGTCAACATGTATGTGAGTTAAAGTTTTATCTAAACTATTTTTCTTTTGTTCTGTCGTGAATTGTGAGATGTATCCGATTTCGCCGTTAAATACTTTTATTTTAGGATCATTAGTTAAATTAATTATTTTATCGTCAATGGCAAAAGTGCGCTCACGATATTTTATTGTTTCGGTTTTTTCTTTACTTCTAAAATAAGTATTTAAGGCAGCGTTAATCTCATCAATTCCACTTGCGTAATTGTAAATAGGACTCAAAACAGCAATATCTTTTTTACTATATCCACTTTCAATTAGATCCTCAATTTTTTCGATAAGTGTTTCTTTAAGGTCGGCACGCTTTACATTGATAAAATGTGAATTTTTTCCTGCGAATTTTGGCATTTTTCCAGCATTAATGTCTAACGCATCGGTTATAATGTCAAAGTTTTCCGATTGACGATATATTTTGGTCAAAAATATTGTTTTAAAGATATTGTTTTCAATAAAATCATTAATTAAATAACCTGGACCTATTGCTGGCAGTTGATCTTTATCGCCAACTAAAACGATACGTTTTAAATATTTTTTATTTATCCCTTTAAGTAGTGAATAAAATAAATCAAGACTTACCATTGAAAATTCATCAATAATCAAACATTCAACGCTTTTCGGAAATCTTTCATTAACGTTAAAACGATTATTGTCAATATCTCATTCAAGAAAACTGTGGATAGTTACAGCCTTTATTTCATTTTGTTGGCTGTTAATATTAATTGTTGCTCTACCTGTTGGAGTTACTATTGCTAAATCATCAGAGTCATATTTAGATAATAAATTATTAATTATTTCGTTTGTGATAAGCGTTTTTCCTGTTCCAGGACTACCTGTTATAAATACTAGCTTCTCATTTAATGCAGCGCTGATAGCTTCAAGTTGTAAATTATGATATTTGGATTTCGGGGTAAAATCAATTTTAAAGGCATTTTGACCATTTTGAATTAATTTTAATCGTTCAATAATGTATGTTTCCATTTCATAAATATTCTTAGTGGTTAAATATGTGCCATCAACATATTCCATTTTTATAAAATGACCGCTTTCGATTAGTAAATTAATGCTGTTTATAAAGGTTTCTAAATTACGAGGTAAAACAATATCTTGATTAGATGATTCTATTAAAGTTTCATAAATGATTTTTTCTTCAATTCGTGTATTTCCCGAATCAAAAAAATATGCATTTAAGGCACGGAAAATGTGCGTGGCTATTGCGAAGGGGTGAGTAACTTTATTAAAATGCAAATGTAATTTATCAACATCTTCTAATTTTATATCTTGGTTATCTAAATAGAATAAATAAAAATTAGTTTGATATTGAGCCAAAAATTCGCTAAAAGTACCGTTTTTTTTCAAAATGATTTGATAAAGCGAAGGACTTAAATTTAATTCTAAAAACAAAATTTGGTCTTCGACAATTTGTGGATTTTCTAGCAAATATTTTCTTGTTTCATTTCAGGTTGTTTCACTCAGCTTATATTTTTTAAAATCAATATCATTGCGATTGACAATTTCTGAAAGTGCATTAATACCTAAATCATTAACAATTGCTCAAGCTTTTTCTTCACCAATTCCGCGAAAGTGCGTACTTTTTAAAAATTTAACAATGTAATTTTTCTTGTAATTTTCATCATCTATAATTTCGTCTATTGATTCGAGAATATAACTGTTTGGATATTTTGAAAATTTATTTAGTGAAACCTCAATTTGATATAGATTTGTTTCTAAAGTAATTTTTTTATCATTAAAAATGTTATTTTTTAAGGTAACTGAAATTGAATTGAATTTATTTACCTTAGCTTCATTAACGGCATCATTTTTCGTAATCTTAAAAATTGCGATAACAACCGCAGAATCTTTTGAGGTTCACATAATTTTTGTGAAATAACCTTGTATTAAAGATGTACTATTTGCCATAATATTAAATTTTAGCATAAAACACCTAAATTAAACATTGCGCTATGACTTGTGTTTTTTAGCACTTTTAAAAATAAAAGAATAAAATATACATATAAATATACGCCAACTATTTTTTAATCACAAAGGAATTAAAATGTTAGATTTAAAATATATATTAAATAACAAAAATGAAGTAAGAAAAAAACTAGCAACACGTAACTTCAATATCGCTATATTAGACGAAATGTTTTCAATTGGCGAACAAAAAAACGCTAATATTCATGAATTAGAAAAATTACAAGCGAAAAGAAATTCTTTAAGTCAAGAAATAGGAATTAGAAAACGCAATAAACAAAATGCAAATGATTTATTAGATAAAGTAAATATCATCAAAACACAAATTGATGACAAAGAAAAAGAAACTAATAGATTAATTGAGCGCGTTGAAACGCTTATGTTGCAAATTCCTAACATTCCTTATGAAGATGTTCCGGTCGGTAAAGATGATAGCGATAATGTGTGTATTGCCGAACATCCCAAATTAGGGAGAGGGTTAGTTAAAGGAGTTAAAGCCCATTATGATATTGCATCACAATTGGATATAGTTGATTTTGTTAGATCAGTTAAATTGGCTAAAACAAGATTCGTTTTATATAAAAATGATGGAGCTAAATTAATAAGGGCGTTAGAAAACTTTATGTTGGATACTCATATTAAAAATGGTTACAAAGAAATTCTGCCTGCGCATTTAGTTAATTCAAATATGTTATATGGAACGGGACAATTACCTAAATTTAGCGAAGATTTATTTAAATTAGCTAACGAAGATTTGTGATTAATCCCTACAGCGGAGGTTCCCGTTACAAATTATCACTATGACGAAATTATTGACGTTACAAATCCAATTAAATATGTCGCATATACTAAATGTTTTAGATCTGAAGCAGGAAGTGGTGGGAAGGATACTAAAGGCTTAATAAGACAACACGAATTTCACAAAGTTGAATTAGTGAAATTCGTAAATGAAGAATCAGCTTTAGACGAGTGACAAAAAACAGTTAATGATGCAAAAAATATTTTGGAATTACTTGAAATACCATATCGCGAATTATTGCTTTCAACTGGCGACATGGGATTTGGTTCAGCTAAAACTATTGATTTGGAACTTTGAATTCCTTCGGAACAAAAATATCGTGAAACAAGTTCAATTTCCATTTATAATGATTTTCAAGCACGCCGAGCAAAAATTAGACACCGTGATGAAAACGGAAAAACCAAATATGTTTATACAATAAACGGATCGGGTTTAGCTATTGATAGAGTAGTAGCTGCTATTTTAGAAAATTATCAAAATCCAGATGGAACCATTTCCGTTCCTAAGGTATTGATCCCATACATGGGCAAAGAAATAATTAAATAACTGAATCATGCTTACACTTGATTTGAAAGTGTTAGCATTTTTTTAAATCGATTTTCTGTAACTATAGATTAATGTGGCATTTTTAATTGCTTATTATTGCCACAAAAAACCAGATTTTATTTTTCGAAATAAAAAAAGATGTCTTATTTATATTCAAGACATCTAATTGTTTATTAGTATTCGTGAATAGTAATATTTAAACTATCAACAACAATAAATTTGTCGCCTTTTTTAATCGAGTATTTTTCTAAAATTTCGCCTGCTAAATCATGATTATTTTTAATCTTAGCACGTACTTCTTCAGAATTATATTCACAAAAAATTCCGGATGTTATACCAAAACGTTTGATCAATGAATTATTACTTACGACGCCAACTATAAATGAGTTTGGACGATATTTTGAAATTTCTTTTAACAATTTACCTGTATGACTCAATACAACAGCATATTTATATTCACCTTTTTCTAAGATTTTAGCTACTTCATATGCGATCAACATTCTTGATGTTGGCTTAGCGGCAACTTTTTCAATTTGATGTGAATAGAAAGGATCGGTATAATATTCAATCTCAGCACGCTTTGCAATATTTGCCATTACTCTTACAGCTTCAATTGGATATTTTCCGCTAGCTGATTCACCCGATAGCATTGTTGCGTCAGCGCCTAATTCCACTGCGAAGTATACATCTGATACTTCTGCCCGAGTTGGCAACGGTGAATGTTCCATTGAATCAAGCATTTGTGTTGCAACAATAACTTGTTTTCCAGCTAAACGACACTTTTTTATAATTCTTTTTTCATAATAAGGTACATCATAGTATGGAATTTCAAGCCCTAAGTCACCCCTTGCGATCATTATTCCGTCACTCGCTTCAATTATTTCATCAATATTTTTAATTCCCGAAACAGATTCAATTTTAGAAATAATTTGTATGTTTTGTCCGTTATTTTCGTCTAAAATTTTTCTTATTTCATTAACATTTTTAGCTGAATTAACAAAAGATGCTGCAATATAGTCAACACCGTAATGTGCCCCTCATTTAATATCATTTATATCTTTTTCACTTAAAAATGGAAGTGAAAATTCAATTCCTGGAATGTTAATTCGCTTGTTTGTTTTTAAATTATGTGAATTAAGCGTTTGTACAATAATTTCCATTGGTTTAATTTCTTTGACGACTGTTATTAATTTACCATCGTCTAACAAAATTTTTGTTCCAATTTTTACGTCTTTATCCATACGGTATGAAACAGCAAGTGAATTTGCGTCACCAATCAAATTTTTATATGACATTTCATCGGTTTTTATTGTCAATATTTTGTTTGATTCAATTAAACAGCAATCGTCTTTCATTTTTCCAACACGAATTTCAGGTCCTTTTGTATCAATCATTAGTGATATTGGTACATTTAATTCATTTGATATTTTTCTGGTAATATCAAATTTATGCTTGTGATCATTAGGCCCACCGTGCGAAAAGTTAGCCCTAACTGTTGTAACACCTGATTCGATTAATGCTTTTATTATTTCGTAGTCTTCTGAAGAAGGTCCTAAAGTAGCTACTATTTTAGTTTTTAATTCATTAAATTTCATTGTTTACCTCATATAAGTAAGAATATATCTTAATTTTACATCATTAAGATAACTATTTAATGTAGTTACAAAAAAGACAAAGCAATTTTATTATCAAAAGTCACTCATAATCGATCAAAAAATTTTGCTAACTGCTTATTTTAAATCTCACAGCAAATTAGAGTAAAATAATATTAGATATATTCAATATTTATATTTTATATAAAGACAAATTTTAAGGAGTCTAATATGGCAAAATTCAATAGAATATTTTTTATAGTTACTGATGGATTGGGGATAGGTCCTGAGCCTCGTCAAAGTGAATTTAATGATGACGGCGCAAATAGTATGTTGCATGCTTCAGAGGCACTTCCGCTGGAGATTCCAACTTGAAAGAAACTAGGAATTACCGAAGTTGCAAAAATTTCGGGACATGTTGCTAGAAATAAAAGTCCATTAGCCTACGTTGGAAAAATTCATGAAATATCAAACGGTAAAGATACATTAACTGGACATTGAGAAATGATGGGAATTTATACTGAGATTCCAAACCCACAATTTATCGAAAAAGGATTTCCTGATGATTTAGTGGCGGAATTATCTAAAGCTTTTGATGGAAGAAAAATTATTGGCAATAGAGCTGCTTCGGGAACTGTTATTCTTGAAGAATTAGGCAAGCAACATATTGAAAAAGGAGATATGATAATTTACACCTCGCCAGATTCTACTTTACAAATAATTGGCGATGAAAAGACTTTAGGTGTAGAAAAATTAACTGAATACGCCAAACGAGCAAGAAAAATTTGCTCATCAAAACCTGAATGAAATGTAGCAAGAGTAATTTCGCGCCCCTTTGTTTATGAAAATGGCAAATTTACAAGAACATTTAATCGTCACGACTTTGCGAATAAGCCAACAGGTCATATCATTTTGGAAGATTTGGTTGCTAAGGGAATTGAAGTTATTGGTGTTGGAAAAATAAATGATATTTTTGCTGGTGTAGGAATTTCAAAGGTTTATGGCCCTGCTTCTGATGATGAGAATATGGATGTGGCAATTGATATCGCTTCAACAAATTCAAAAAATCAACTTGTATTTGTTAATTTAGTGCAATTTGATAGTCACTATGGACATCGTGAAGATCCGGTAGGATATAGTGAAAACATTTCGAGATTTGATATCAAATTAACAAAACTAATTAACACGCTAAAAACAGATGATTTGCTAATAATGACTTCAGATCATGGTAACGATCCTACTATGGGAACAGATCATACTCGTGAAGCATTACCATTTACTGTATTTTCGAAATCATTTAAAAAACCTAAAGCCTTAGGAATTTTAAATGGGCTTGGAACGGCTGGTAATATTATTGCGCGAAATTTTGAAGTTCCACTATGCCGAACCGGAGATGACATTTTTGATAATTTAAATTAAAATTTTTTGGTTTTATTAAACCGAGAAAAATGCAAAAACATATAAAATATAGTACATGAAAAAAATTGAGAAAATAACTCCACAATCAGAAGATTTTGCAAAATGGTATACCGATGTCATTAAAAACGGTGATCTAATGGCATATGGGGCAACAAAAGGTTCAATAATTTTTAAACCATTATCGTTTGGTATTTGAGATAATATTCGATTACATTTGGATAAAGAATTTAAAAAGGTTGGAGTGCAAAATGTTTATTTACCACTTTTAATTCCTGAAAGTTTACTAACAAAGGAAAAAGAACACCTTGAAGGTTTTAATCCAGAGCTGGCAACTGTAACCGAAGTCGGCGGTAAAAAATTAGCTGAAAAATATTTTATTCGTCCAACAAGCGAAACATTATTTGGTGATTTTTTTAAAAATGAAATTAACTCCTATAACGATTTGCCTCTAATTTATAATCAATGAGTAAATGTTTTAAGATGAGAAAAAACTACAAATCCATTTTTAAGAACTCGTGAATTCTTATGACAAGAAGGGCATACGATGCATTCTTGCCCAAAAGAAGCGCAAAAATTAACTACAAAAATGCTAAATATATATAAAAAATTTGTTTCGGATTATTTAGCTATTCCCGTTATTGATGGCCAAAAAACCGAACATGAAAAATTCTCTGGTGCCGACTTCACTTTTACAATCGAAGCAATGATGAAAGATGGTAAGGCTTTGCAAGCCGGAACAAGTCATTATTTGGGTCAAAACTTTACAATTCCATTTGATATTTCATTTAAGAACAAAGAAAACAAACTAGAAAATGCATATGGCACTAGTTGAGGTGTTTCAACTAGATTATTGGGAGCGTTAATTATGACTCATGGCGATGATAGAGGAATAATTATTCCTCCAAAAATTGCGCCAATTCAAATCGACATTATTGAGATGTTCGCGTCCAAGGAACCAAAAGTTCATGAATTAGCATTGAATATAAAAAGTGTATTAGAAAAAGCTAATTTTAATGTACAAATTGATAATTCTGATAAAGGCGCAGGATTTAAGGCAGCAAATTCAGAAATTCACGGCACACCATTGAGAATTGAAATTGGACCAAGAGATTTATTGGAAAATCGAACATTGTTTGTTCGCCGCGACACACTTGAAAAATTTTACGTTCCAATTTCGGAAGTCAAAACAGCTGCTAAAAATATTCTAAAGGATATTCAAAGCAATTTATTAGCTTCGGCTCAACAAAGATTAGTAAACAATATAGTTAATGTAAACAATTTTAATGATTTTAAAACAGCAATCGAAAATGGCAAATGGGTGTTAGCAGCATTTGATGGCGATGCAACCGACGAGGTAAAAATTAAAGAATTAACAGGGGCTTCGACTAGGTGTATTCCATTTATATTGCCAATAACTCCTAAAAATAATGTATGCTTTTATACTGGTAAAAAAACAAATCGATATGTTTTATTTGCTAAGGCATATTAACGAAAGGAAAACCTATGTATAAAAAACTATTAAAAAGTGAATTAAATAATGAACACTTAAAAGGCAAAGCAATTGTTGCTTTTAGAGCAACATGATGTCCACCATGCCAAATGATTGGTCCAGAATTAAAACAAATTAGTGAAAATAGCAATGATATTAATGTTTTCGATTTTGACGTTGATCAAAACCGTGAATTTGCTCACGAAATGGGTGTTAGTTCGATCCCTTCATTATTCATTTATCAAAATGGACAATTTGTTCAAAAAACAACTGGCTATTTACCAGCAGATGAATTAAAAAAATTATTTAAATAAAGTGGTTTCCACTTTTTTAATATTTTAAATTTCATAAAATAAGGAATAAAAATGTTAGATTTTAAACCCAAAGCGTATTTTTTGGATATGGATGGAACCTATCTAGATAAACCAAAATCACCTGAAAAAATAAGTGCAGAAAATATCGAAATTGCTAAAAATTTAAATGATCAAAATATACCAGTTATTCTTTCGACAGGAAGAACAAATTCCGACTTTGTTTTAGAGCTTGCTAATAAAATAAATTCACCATATGTAATATGTCAAAATGGAGGTCTTATTGTCGACAACAAAAATAATATTTTAATAAAAAATCAAATCAAAAAAGACCTAGTTTTAAAGATTATTGAAATTCTAAAAAGAGAAAAATTATTTTTTATTTTTAATAGCTCATCCGATATTTTTGGAACTACAAAACGTTTATCAATTTGCAGACCATGAATAAAGAAATTAAATTCTCACACATATGATGAAATTCCACAAATTACTTCTGTTACAAAAATTTTAACATTCGGTAAAACTCCTGGCGGAATGAGAAAATTAAAAGATAAACTAGAAAAAGAATTTTTCAATTTGAAATTTCACATTGTTTCTCGCGGTTGAACCATTGAAATAAATGATATGAATGCAACAAAAGGCATTGCTGATGAATACGTTTGCAAATTATTAAACATTGATCCTAAGCAAACTGTTCATTTTGGCGACTCTGGAAATGATATTGTTACAAAAGAATATCTTGGCGCTTTTATAGCAATGAAAAACTCACCTACTAATATTAAAAAACAAGCAACTATTGTTGGAAAAAATTATAAAAGGGGCGGAATTGCAAAAACAATCAAAAAAATTACAAATAATTTTGCTAAAACAGAATAATTTTATGTAAAAAACGCATTTTGAAAATTAAAAAATCGTTTTTTATTTTAATATTCAATAAAATATATTCTTATTAATAAAAATATTGATAAATAAAAAAATTAATTTATAAATTAAAAATATATTTGGAGAACAATATGACAAATAAATCAAAAATTGCTATTGCTATAGCGACTCTATCAATTCCTGTTTGCATAGGTGTTGGTGTTGGTGTTGCTTATGGTATTAGACAAACCCCATCAAAAGAAAACAAATCAATTGAATCAAAAATTAAAGAATCATACGTTGGATTATCAGCTAATATTACTGATTCAAGTGTTAAGACCAAATTTGATGAAAAAACTAAAGAATTATCAGAAACCATCTCAAAAGATGCTACTGAAGTTATCAAAAAAGTTCAAGCACAATACAAGTCAATTCTTAAAGAATCCGAAGTTGTGAAAGTTACAACAATTTACCGTGAAGGTTTAGAAAAATTAAATGGTGTTCTTGTTGCAATTCTTGAAAAAGCAGTTGCCCAATTTAAAGAAGGCAAAGAAAAGATCACTGATGGAACTAGCTTTGTTAAAAAATATTTATCAAAAGAAAATTTAGAAAAAATTGTTAAAGATGAAAAAGAAGGCTTAGTTAATTTTATAAAAGAAGCAGGCGCTAAAGTTGCTCCATATGCAAGAAGAACATTTGATGTATTAAAATCAGATCCTGAAACAAAAGACATTGAATCAATTAATGAGGTAATCGAAAAGGTTGCAGCATATTTTGAAGGAACAAAAGAACAACCTGGTGCATTTGACAAAATCGCTGATGAATTAAACAAATTTGATTTTAGTAAAGTTGAATCAGAAGGATATACAAAAACATTTGAATCATTAGTATCAATTTTAACAAAAGCTAAATCAGATGCAGTAGCAGTATTGAATGGCGTTCAATTAAAAGATGGCGAACTTGATAAAATTAAAAAAGTTATTAAACCATATTACGACACATTAACAGAAGGACTTAACAAATCAATAGCTTTATTTAAAGATTCATTGATAAAACTTCCTTCAGTTATTGAAACTTTAAAAAACTAATTTTTTAACACTAATGGTATTAATTTCTATTAATGCCATTTTTTATTTAAGGAAAAAACATGACAAAATTAAAAAAGAGTATCATAACATTAACATTAATTTCAGCCCCCTTAATAGGCGCTACTTCACTTGTATCTTGCCGTGATACGAGAGAAAAAATTATTGCTCGTACTATCAATAATTTAAATTCGCAGTTGAATAAGGTAGAAATATTTTTAAATCCAACAATTAATAAAAAAGAAAAACTAGCTTCCGAAATTACATTAACAGATTTGATTACAAAGAAAGATTTGCCAGAAAATATTTTTGTAAGATTTGTATCTAAAAATAAAGATAATATTTCACCAATTGAAGTTGACGATAAAGCTGGCTCACTAGTTATTGAATATTATTTAGAAACCAAAAACGAAGAATTAAATGAATGAATTCAATCTAAACATCTAAAACAAAAAATTGAAGGCTTTAAAACCTTAAAAGATTTAGCAAATAAGGATTTGGAAACTGTAAATTTAACAATCGCTGAATCACAAAAATCAAAATATCTTCCATCAGAATATGCAAAAATAAACAAATTTTTCACTTTTACATACGACAACTCAAAATATGAATTATTAAATGAAAAAAAAGCAAATGACGAAAAAGGAATTTTAGAAGTTATTTATTGAATTAAAAACAAAAATACACAAGTTGAATCTAAAAAAGAAAGCCAAACTTTTTCTAATTTTGTTACCAAATTAGATTTAGCAAAAAAAGAGGCAACTAGAAAATTAAATGAAAAAATTAAATCAATAAATCTTAACGAACTATTAAATGTAAATCCTCTATCACTTTTAGCTTCTAAAATTACCCCCAACAATTTCGAAAAAATTGCCGACCATATTATAAATATTGAAAAGTTAGAAGCTAATGATCAAAACGGTAAGTTAAAAGTAACATTTTCAATATCTTCAGAAAACCCAGAATTAAAAGACGTTAAATCTAATTCTATAACTGTCGAAATAATTGGTTTTTTAACAACTGAACAATCACAATCAAAAGAAAAAACCGATGATTTATTAGAAGCCCAAAAGAAATTAGACGAGGCTATTACTAAAAAAGAAATTGAATATGAATTCAAATTAAAAGATGGTTTAAAAAAGGAAGAACTTTCTCCTGATAAAATTACCTCAGAAAACTTTACTTTGTCTTTAAAAGATAATAAATATGAATTAGTTAATCTACAATTATTGCCTAATACAGAAACCGGTAAGCTAACCATTACATTTAAAGTCCAAACAAAATCTGAAAAATTTCATTTAAATGTTATTTCTTCAAATGAAATATCAATAGAAATTCAAGGATTTTTAACGAAAAACGAGTTTGACAAAAACGAGGAACTTAAGAAATTAAATTTATTAGTAGCACACGGCGATTTGCTAGTTTCAGTAAAAGATAAAGATAAATTTTCATCTTCAGAAATTGAAGCCGAAGATTTTAAATTCAACTCTAAATATGATAGCGAAGTATTGCATATTGCACTAATTGTCGAATCGCTTGAAAATAATAAAGAAACAGGCGAAATAACAATTAACTTTTTATTAAAATCTGAAAAAGAAGGTTTTTCTGACATACAAGTGAAAGGTAAACAAAAATTTAGCTTTATGCTAGACGAACAAAAGCGTGTTAATACAATATTTGAATCACTTAAAATTGGCGAAAATGCAAACTATTTACCAACAAATGTGCATAAATACGGTGAATTAGAAACATACTTTAAAAATAATGAAGAATTAGCAAAAATTTTAGGAATTTGAGAAATAATTTCAAAAGCTAATGTAGATGTTGTAATAAAATCAGTTAACTTTTTTAGTAAATATGTGAAAGACAAACTAGTTATTGAATTTCATTTAATGTCGAAAGCAAATAAAACAATTGTTTCTAAAACTAGAAAAATAGAAATTTCAGTTTTAAATTTTGGAATAAAAAAGAATCTAGAAAACTTTTTAAGCCAATATAAATTAAATATTAATAATCGTAGAAAAAGCGAATTAGAAAATTACGATATTTCAAAAATTGATGATAAAGAAAAATTTATTGACCGTTATATAAAGGAAGATAAATTGTTTGCCCCCGATCTTATCTTTAGTCCTAAGGATCTTATAATTCAAAAGACTCTTCTTTCAATTGACGCTGAAAATGGAAGTGTTAAAATTAAAGTAACAATGACTTTTGAAGATGTTTCAAAAGAAGCAACATTTACGGTTTCAGGCTTTGCAACTAAGTCGCAATTAGAAAAAATTTCGAAAGAATCTGAAATCGAAAAGAATAGATTAAATGAGGAACTTAAAAAAATAGAAATCAAGTATATTGGCGAAAATCAAAAATTTTTGGATCCCGAAGAAATTAGAGATTCACAGCTTTTAATTAGTAAATCTCAAGATGCAGTATTTTATACAACCAATAAAAAATTTAACACTGAAAAAGGCGAACTTACTTTAACCTTCAAATTGAAATCAAGCAAAAAAGGTTTCTCACATGTAGAATCTACGGAACGCGAATTAATTGTTTCTGGCTTTTCTAAATTTGATGGAAAAAAATATATTGAAGAAATTAAAAAAGACTTTTTAGCTTCAAAAGAATACGCCGACTCTAAAAGTGACGCCATTTCTAAAGCTAATGCGAAAATCGACCAAGAACTAGTTGGTAAGAAAAAAGAATTAATTGAAGCAACAAAAGCAGGATTTGAAAAATCATTTTTAGATTTAGCAAATGGTTTCATATTAAGCGCAACAAAAACAGTTAAAGTTTTATCTTTGGGATATGGAGAAAGAGAAGAACTAAAAAAATTGTATTCCGAATTAAATAAATTAATCTCAAGCACCTCAGAAGAATATTTAAGCATATTATTGCAATGTGCAAAGGGCCACAAAACCCAAAGTGGCATAACTTATGATATTAATTTGGGTCGCGATTGAATCTTATCTACCACAGTGGGAGTTTGAGCTACAAAAATATTTAATGAAATTTCTAACTCAACAGAAACTTTTAAAAAATTAGTTGACATTAGATTTGAAGAATTTAAAGATAATTCTTTATTGAACAATGATAAAAAAACATTTGAAATTAAAAAGTTGGGTATTGCAACACTTGAGCATATACTGGAATACTATAAACATTTAAATTGACAATATTTGATTCATGGACAAACTCAAGAAGTTCAGCCAGATTATAACGGTGTAGGGCCAGGGAAAGTCAATTTATTAACCAATGGCTGAACACCATTATTCAATGTTGAAAAATTCTATAAATCACAAGGATATATTAACGAATCTGGAAATGATTTATACAATAAACTAGATAAATTTATTGCTGATAATAATCTAAAAAAAGAGGATAAAGAACCATTATATAAATTGCTACATGAAATTCTATGGCCTATTACTAATTGCATAACAATTTATAATCCTATTTTAAGAGATGTACTTCAAAATAGTCTTTTACCGGCATTAAAACAAATAAATAATGCAAAATAATAAAACAAAAGCCTCACTAGCGGGCTTTTTTAATTGATTGTTCAATTTTATGTCTTAAATAAAATAGTTGATATTCATTCAAAATATTTTCTGCATTATCAGAAAGATTGATTTGCGACACTGAAAGTCTGTTTAAAGTTGGCATTTTTAAATCAAATTCAGTACACAAAGTCGCAATATATTTATCTCGCATTGCATTTTGTTTATATTCGCTTAATTTTTTAGCAATGGTTGGTTTAATTAATTCTAGATTTTCATATATATTTTCTAATGTGTAATATTCGCTTAGTAGGTTTGTCGCATATTTTGGCCCAATTCCTGGAACACCCTTAAAATTATCGCTATTATCCCCAACAAGAGCTTTATAGTCAATAACTTGATCAGGATTGAAATCATAGTATTCATTAAAATTAAAATCAGTTATTAATTTCATTTCACCATTAATTTTTTTAATGATTGCTGTTCGCTTATCAATTAATTGATTTAAATCTTGGTCAGCTGAAAAAATTAAAACATTTACATTAGTATAATTAATTTTTGCTTTAGCAACAATATCATCAGCTTCATATCCATCACAATATTGATTTTGAATGTTTAGCGCCGAAAGTAATTTTTGAATTAAATCAAGTTGTAGATAAAATTCACGTGGCGCTTTTTGTCTGCCAGCTTTGTATCCATCGAAAATTTCATGCCTAAAGGTTTTAATATGTGAGTCAAATGCAACGTATATGTAATTTGGTTTGTAATCTTTTAGTAACAAAAGCAAAGTATTAAAAAACGCTACTATTGCATTAGTTTCAAATCCATCATTTGCTTGCAAAATTTTTTCACTTTTATATGCTGTTGCATAATATGAACGATATGCAAGGTATGTTCCATCTATAACAAGTAAAATTTCTCTTTCATTCATTATTTTCTCTTTCATTCTTTAATAGTTAAATTATCTCCAGTTTTTTTAATAACCTTTACTTCAACCGGTTTATCTTTAAGTTCTTTTCACTCATTAAATATAGTTTCATTTGCGTTTCAAATATAACCGAAGACATTTTGTGAACTATCTTGTAATTTTAACAATATATATTGCTTACCTGTTTTAGCAGTTGCATATTTTATACTTGTGCATAATACGGTTAAAACATATTCATTGCCAATATGCAAATCTGCTAAACGGTTCCCTTGCGTCTCAAAATTATATTTCCTTATTAAATTGTAATTTTGGCCTAACAAGTTTTCTTCGTTTTCTTGTTCCAATTTTTGATTCTGCTCAATAATTTTATTTGGTTTATATTTATTTATAGTATCTATTAATTCCGACGCAGGCTTATTTTTATTATATTTTACGAAGAGTAATGTGTCATCATTATCATGCTCAATTTCGTTTAAAAGTGTAGCTTGATTATATCCAAAATTACGCATCGCACTTGCTTCAATTAAAGTTTTAATTGCGGCCATTCCCACTGATTTTACATTATTCAAACATAGTAACATATGTAAAAAATTAATATATCCATTATTTGCATTACGATTTGCGACAATGCTTCTTACAATTTCGGGACCAACGCCTTTTACCATGTTTAAGGGTAAAATAATAGCATTATCTTTTATTATGGCGTTTTCCTCAGATATCATAATATCTGGCGAAATAACTTTAATACTCATCTTTTTGGCTTCATTAACATATTTTGATATAGTGTCATGCGCACCATGTGCTGAAGAAATACAAGCAGCATAAAATTCAAGTGGATAATGTCCTTTTAAATAAGCCATTTGATACGTCAAAATTGCATATGAAACAGCGTGAGATTTATTAAAACCATAGTCAGCAAATTTTTCAATACTATCAAAAATTTTGGATGCTATTTCTAATTCATAACCGTTAGCGACCGATTTTTTAATGAATAACGATTTACTATTTTCCATTTCATTAATTTTCTTTTTAGAAATGATCCTTCGAAACATGTCAGCTTCTGTAAATGTCATATTTGCGACAACTTGTGCAATTTGCATAATTTGTTCCTGATAAATGATTATTCCGTATGTATCTTTAACAATTTTGTCATATTCTACACTAATTTTAGGGATTTCTTCATAGCCTGCTTTACGTTTAGCGTAACTCGGAATATTTATCATCGGACCTGGTCTATTTAGCGAAATGATAGCAACAATATCGTTAAAATTGCTTACACCAATTTTAGCTAATGCTCGCATCATTATTGGACTTTCAACCTGAAAAATGCCAATTGTGTTTGCTTGCGATAAAATTTCAAAAGTTTTTTTATCATTTAATGAGATGTTATTTAAATCAATATTAATGTTTTTTGTTTTTTTGATTAGATTTAGAATTTCTTTAATGGTTGATAAAGTTTTTAAACCCAAAATATCCATCTTTATTAAACCAAAGTCCTCTAAGTATTCCATACTTATTTGTGTTTGATGCATTCCATTTTCAATTTTCAAAATCGGAGCAAATTCAATGATTGGCTTTTCACTTAGAACTAATCCTGCCGCGTGCGTTCCGGTTTGTCTATAATATCCCGAAATTCTTTGTGTAATGTTTAAAATATTCTTAATAACTTCAATATCAGCGCTAACTTTTGACAATTCAAACGCAAATTTCTTATTTGATTTAAATTCTTCTAAAATATCACTATCAGTGCTTGAGATTAATTTGGAAATGTTATCAATATCTTTAGGTTTAATTTCGTATACTCTTAATACATCACGTAGAGCGGATTTTTTTCCAAGCGAAGCAAAAGTTACAATATTAGCTGAATTTTCATTACCATATTTATTATTCAAATACTGTATAACTTCGTTACGCCTATCATCTTGTACATCAATATCAATATCTGGCATTGATATTCTTTCAGGATTTAAAAATCTCTCAAAAATTAATCCATATTCCATAGGATTCACATTAGTAATGCCAATTAAAAAGCTAATTAATGATCCACACGCGCTACCTCTGCCTGGGCCAATTGCTATATCGTTATCTTTTGCTCATTTCACTCAATCAGCGATTATTAAAAAATAATCTTCAAAGTTTAATTTTTTAATAATCGAAAATTCATGATTTAGCCTTTTAATGTATAAATCAGATCTTTTTTCTGGCGCAATCTTTTTTAAAAAATTTTCGGATATTAATTTTCTAAGATATTTAGATGAATCAATATTTGCCACATTTTGAAATTTAGGCAATGCAAATCCAAATTCGGGAAAATCAAAATATAATGATTTAGCAAATTCATTAGTTTGAATGATCAATTTATCATTATTTGAAATTGAAGGTAAATATTCATCGTATATTTCGCGAAATTCATTATCTTTATTCATTGAATTTAAAACGTTAATGATTTTATTATCGTCAAAATTCAAAATTGCATTATGGTTAATTAATAAGCATCTTTCAAAATGAGATTTTAGTAATTCATTGTTTTCGATATCAGTTGGCAAGATCCCGAAATAATAATTATTTTTGTTAATAAATTTATGTGTTTTTTTATAGTATCCAAATAGAGGGTGATCAATTCAAATTAGATTTCCAAACGTGTTTATATCTTCGATTAAGATAAATTTTTCGGATAGTAGTTTGCATGAAAGTCGCTTTAGCAGCGAAAAATCTTGATGATTTCTAGCAAAAACTATAAAACGATATAAATTATCATCAATTTTAACATTAGCATCAAGTCCAAAAATTGGTCTTAAATTTTTTTGTTTTGATATTTTTAGAATTTCGCCCATACTAAAAAAATTGCTGTGCTCAGTTACAGCAAAGTATTTTTGTTCATTTTTAATTAAAATATCTATAAATTCCGATACTTGAATGCAACTTTCTAGAAAAGAATACGTAGTATTTAGATGTAAATTAATTAACTTCATATTGTAATTATAATGGTTTTGAATGTCAAAAATAATTAAACAAAAAAATTAGCGAAAAAAAGTGATTTTTTTCATTTTTATGCTAACTATATAATTAAAAAATACTAACAATAAATGACATAAATTAACGACTAAAATTGTTAATAATTATGTTTTATTTTTAAATTACTCTTATTTTATGAATAATACAAAAAATGTCTATGTTTATAAGCGACTAAAGTAATTAACAAACGTTAGAAAAGTAAAATAAAAAGTATTTTTATATATCTTTTGCCATATAGAATAATAGTACTTAAAAACGCAAAAGGAGGGAATATGAATAACGGATTTTATATTGAAAATTCAACTAGCATAAATTCAAATGACCTTCAGAACTTGCGTTTATTTTACGGCCCTATAATTGGTAATAATGCTATTTTATTATATGAACACTTACTTGATTTACATAATTTATATGCTAAAAACCAGCGTCATGATTTTTGTGAAACTTTTGAATTTTTGCTCTTAGATGAAAATTTGTTAGCTTCATGCAAAGAAAAATTAGAAGGTGTAGGTTTGCTAAAAACATATCAAATTAGTGACGGTAGTTTGCTATTGGAGTTATTAAAACCTTTAAGTGCAAATCAATTTATTAAAAACGAGTTTTTATCTTGTTTAAGTAAAAACAAAATAGGGGAGAAGAAATTTTTAGAAATTATGGCAAAAAAGGCTGAGATTTGTTTTGATAAAACAAAAATGAAGGAAGTATCAAAAAAATCGTTTGATGTTTTCGATATTAAAGCAATTGATTTTAAAGATAAACCAAAATGCAATATTTCTTTTACAATTCATGACTTTGAATTGTTAAAAGATATTGTTACACCAGAAGAGTTTATCGTTGCTTTCACCGAACTGGAATTAAGTCCTACGCAAATTTTGATGATCAATCGTTTAAAACAGTTGAAATTTGATAGCGCATCAATTAATTCATTTATATATTATTCAATAAGAATTAATAATGCAATTGTTTGTAAATATATCGAAACAATTGCTAATGATTATGCTAAAAGAAACTTATTTAACGCCCAAAAAATTGATTTGGAATTAAAAACATCTTATATGTCAAAAACTAATCACCATAAATTTCAAGATCTAAATGAGGCAAGAAAATATTCTGAATCTGATATTCTTGAAATTTCAAATGAAGAAGAATGAGAAAATTAATTTATATTAATATTTTATAAGGAGGAATTTTGTTAGATAAAGACATTTTTAGTGGCTTTTTATCGGATACTTTAAAAGACTTTGATCCCGAAAAAGAAAAAGTCAAAATTTTATCTCATCCTCTAGTTATTCAATTATTAAGCAAATTGAAGTTAAACGAAATGCAAATTAATAAAAATATGAATTTGCTACAAAAATACTATGATTATGTTGAAGATAAAAACGAAGAACCACGTTGAAAAATATATTTAGACCAATATGGAAATCTAGTGCTTGATTTTACTAACGGAAAAAGTTTTGTTAAGCAAAAAATGCTAAATAATTTTTTATTGACAAGTATTACTCCTTTAGATGCCGATCTGGAGGCGTATTTTAGAATTCCCGATAAAAGCAAGCCTAAAAAAATCATGCAAGATGCCAATAACGCACTGCGTCATTTTAGTCCACTTATTTATGCAGATATTAAAAAAATTACTGATACCGAAAATAAAAACTATAGTAAAGGGCTATTTTTAGTAGATAGTAACTTTAAAAGCGCAAAAGCAATTTTTCAATATTTAGCTGTCATTTTTGCTACTAACAAAAATAAAACAGTTGCATTACTAGACGAAAGCTCACTTTTTAATCATTACTATCAGTTACTTTCAAATCCTGAAGGTCAAAATAATTTATCAAATTTATTAGTTCAAGTTGACTATTTATTCATTGATCGTTTTAGCGTATTTAGTAAACCTGAATGATATATCAATTTATTGATTGATATTTTAATGAAAAGAGAAGATGAACGCAGACATACTTTTATCAGTTCATTAATAGATATCACAAACGATTCAATCAATATTATTTTCCATCACAAAAACGCTAATACTATCGGAATAAAAAGAATAGAAAATTTGTTTAAGAATTTAATTAATCGTTTGACAATTAAACACATTGCAAATAAATAGAGAAATATTGAATTTATTGATTTTTTCTTTGATTTTCGCTTTAAAAATATTAAAATTCATTGAAATTAAGTAATTTTTTTAATGATTTTATCAATGCGATTTTAATTAGTATTATAATAAATGTATATTTCCAAGAAAATATAGTATAAAGCGTACCCTCTACGCTTTTTCTTTCTTTATTTTTACTCAATTTTATTGCTTAATTTATATTGAAAACATTGAGTTATTTCAATTGCGTTTTTTAATTCTTTTTATTAACAAAAATTCTTTTTATATTATAATAATAATTGCAATTATGGCCATGTGCCACCATAGCCAAACGGCCAAGGCATAGGTCTGCAACACCTTGATTACCGGTTCGAATCCGGTTGGTGGCTCCAAATGCGCCCGTAGCTCAATTGGACAGAGTGTTTGGTTACGGCCCAAAAGGTTGCGGGTTCGACTCCTGCCGGGCGCGCCATTTCAGGAAACTGACTTATAGATGCTCATAGAAGCGTCTATTTTTCTTTATTTTTAGCAATTAAGTCATTAAAGTGCTAAAATAGTGCTAAGGTAAAATATGGAAAATTCAAAACCAAAAAAATTAAATACTAAATTAGAACATTATTTAAAACTAATAGTGGATCAATATATCGAAACCGGCGAACCAGTGGGATCAAAGTATTTAGTTGAAAAGTGCAAATTAAATTGTTCGTCTGCAACAATCAGAAATATTATGGCAGAGCTTGAAAAAATGAATTTTTTGGAAAAACCACATATTTCAGGTGGGCGCATTCCTTCAACTAAAGGCTTATCGTATTATGCCAAATATCTAATTTATAATCCGATGCATTATTTCAATAGCAAATTAGAAGATTTATTAGCAAAAAGAAGAATCAATATTGATGCAACGTTAGATGAGGCTGCTAATATCGTAAGTCAAATGGCGGGATTTGCTGTTGTGGCAACAACTAATAATTTTTCAGAAACACTAAAAAGCATACAATTAACGCCATTAAATAAATCGTCGGCAGTTGTTGTACTAGTAACGAGTAGTGGAAATGTGCAAAACAAAATTTTTAACTTTGAAAAAGGTGTTGAGTTAAATGATTTGCGTGTCGCAGTACGTTTATTTAAGGAAAGGCTTATTGATACTCCATTAATTGAATTAGCTAATAAAGTTGTCGCACTTGAACCTATTTTTAGTGAACAAGTTAAAAATTATGAAGTTATAATGCAAAATTTTATTAAGAATATTTTTTGCTTTAAGGAAAAAATTGAAAATAAGGCTTTTAACACTAATGCAATAATTCTTTCAGAAAGTATTTCTCGTGAAGAAATCGCTAAATTATTTGACTTGATAGAACATCATTCAGTTTGAGAAGCTTTAGAAAATAATTTAGATGACGAAAAAAATATTAAGCTTGATGTTTCAAGACCTAATTTAAACATAATTTCTAAAAAGATTGATTTTGTTAATAGCAAGAATATTAAAGAAATAAGTATTGTTGGTCCCAAAAATTTAGATTTTAAAGAATCATTTGAGGCACTGGAAATTTTAGAAAAAATGATTAAATCTGATGTTGAGAAAGGAAATCAAAATGAATAACGAAATTAAAAAATTTGATTATGTAGAATTTGCGATTTTAGATAAAAGTAAAAAACAAAGTAAAGAATTGCAAACTCATAGTGGTTTTATTGGTATAACAAATTTTTCCAATGAAGCTTTTTTAGCACTAACAAAAGGAAAAATTGACAACAATCGCGAAATTTTCTATAAAGGCGAAAATGCTAAGATTCACTTAAAATTAATTAAACATAACAAAACGCCAGTTAGATATCATGAAATAATGCAAAAAAATTTAGATTTGCAAAATAAATTATTTGAAGCACAAACTAATATGTTTGAGTTAATTAGTAAATTAGAATCACAAGAAAAAACAAGTTTGCAAAAAGAAAACGAATTCAAATCTCAAGTATTTGAATTACAAAAAAAAGCTCAAGAGCAAATCAATGAACATAAACAAAAAAATGACGAGCACATACAAACTCAAATTAGCGAAATTAAAAAATTTGCATTGCAATCTTTTTTAGAAGATATATTGCTGCCATTAAATAATTTTGATTTAGCAATTCAAGCTGCACAAAAAATTGATAATCAAATAGTGCAAAATTTCACAAAAGGTTTTGAGATGCTATATTCACAAGTTGAATCAATTTTACAGTCTTTTGGCGTAACTAAAATCATTCCAAAAATCGGCGATAAATTTGATGCTAATATTCATCAAATTTATGAGATGATTGCTTCTGATTACGAAAAAGAAACAATCTTAGAAGTAAAAAATATTGGGTATAAATTACACGAACGTACAATAAAACCCGCATTAGTAGTAATAAGCAAATAAATTTCGCTTTTTATTCCCAAATTCGTCTGTTAACGCATAAAAACATATATTATTATGTAAAAAAATTAGCTAACAACTTATAAAAAAAGCATTATTACATAATGCGAAAGGAAAAAACATGAAAATACCATTTATAGCAATAAAAAACCAAATTATTATTCCTTATAGTAAGAATTTGGAAACCATTAAAATTGGAAAACAAAATTCGATAAATTCTTTAAATTTAGCAATCGATAAATATGACTCAACATTTTTGGCAACATTTTTAAAGCCAAGCAATAAAACAATTACAAATCCTTCACTTAAAGATTTAGAGGAATTTGGTGTTTTAGTTTATATTCACACATTAGATAATAAAAATGGTGTTTACACAATTGAAGTTAAAGCTGCAAACCGTTGCAAGATTTTAGATATAAAAACTTCAAAACGTGGTGATGAAGAGATAAAACTTGTTGAGTGTCAAGAAGAAACTTTGGAAAATAAAGGCGCATTAGAGTTTGAAAAGAAAAGATTAGTAATTGGTGATAAATTAAAAGAATTGAGTAATGTGCCGAACTATGGTATTGATGGGCCTGGCGATGATGTTGTATTCAGAAACATTCATAAAAACTTATTGGAAAACAAGAATCTAGATTCGACTGACAAATATTCAAGGGAATCCTGAGAATTAATAAGTTCGCTTCGCAAATTATTTACTAAAGATGAAATTTTAAATTTACTTAATTACAGTGATTTATCGACAAGATATGATGAAATCATTAAAAAACTAACTAATAAAGCTAAATTCGTTGAATTTGATAAAGAAATTTCAAATAACTTGCATGAAGATATGGAAGAACAACAAAGAGATTTCTATCTACGCGAAAAATTACGCCAAATTCGCAAAATGCTAAAAGAAGATGATGGTGGTAAATCAGCTGATGATATTGAAAAAAATGAAGATTTAAAAAGACAATACCCCGACTATGTTCTTCAAGCCCTAAGAGCTGAACAAACACGTATGTCTTCTATGATGCAATCAAGCCCTGAAGCCAACATTTCTAAAACATATATAGAATTAATTTTGGCTTTGCCTTGAAGAAAAGTAAGCAAAGAATTAATTGATATTAATTCGGTTAGAGAAATATTGGATAAAAATCATTATGGACTTGAAAAAGCAAAAGAAAGAATTTTAGAGTTTATTTCTGTTTTAACTCATACTAAATCTAAAAATGAAAGTTCAGAATATGTTTCTATTAAAGGCGAGGAAAATAAATTCATTGATTCAAATTTATTTGTTACTAAAGCAGGTTCAACGTCAAATAAACCAGTTAATAATATTCCTATTTTAACATTAATAGGTCCCCCAGGAACAGGTAAAACAACACTAGCTAAATCAATAGCAGAATCACTAAACCGAAAATTCATTAAAGTTTCACTAGGCGGTGTAAAAGACGAAAGTGAAATCAGAGGTCATAGAAGAACATATGTTGGTGCAATGCCAGGAAAGATAATTTCAGCAATTAAAAAAGCAGGTGTATCAAACCCTGTTATCTTATTAGATGAAATTGATAAGATGTCTTCTGATTTTCGCGGTGATCCTACAAGTGCTATGCTTGAAGTTTTAGATCCAGAACAAAACGCAAACTTTCAAGATCATTACTTAGACTTAGAATACGATTTATCGAAAGTATTATTCATTGCTACTGCTAACTATTATGATTCAATTCCTGCAGCATTAATTGACCGTGTGGAATTACTTGAACTTTCAACTTATACAACAAAAGAAAAAGTTGAAATTGCAAAATCACATTTAATGCCTAAAATTTACTCTCAAAATGCTTTAACAGAAAAACAAATTCAAATTTCTGATGAAGTTTTAAAATTTATAGTACGTTTCTATACAAGAGAAAGCGGAGTTAGAGAGTTAAAACGTATTTTAGATAGTATTGCTAGAAAAATAGTTGTTAGAATACTTGATAAGAAGATTAAAGATAGTTTTGTTGTTACTAAAGATGTTGTTATTGAATTTTTAGGTCCAGTTAAATTTGAAGATGATGAAAATGAAAATAAGGCTCAAGTAGGAGTTGTTAATGGACTTGCATATACAAGTTTTGGTGGATCAACTTTGGCTATTGAAGTAACAACCTTCCCTGGAAAAGAAGGATTGAGACTAACAGGGCAATTAAAAGATGTAATGAAAGAATCAGCTCAAATAGCTTTGGCTTATGTAAGATCGAATGCTAAAAAATTTGGAATTGATTTTGATTTTGATAATAATTCGATTCATATTCACGTTCCAGCCGGAGCAATACCAAAAGATGGTCCTAGTGCCGGAGTAACATTTACTACTTCAATTATTAGTGCATTAAGTAAACGCCCTGTTCCTGCTAATATAGGTATGACAGGCGAAATAACATTACGTGGTAAAGTATTACCAATAGGTGGATTAAAAGAAAAATCACTAGCTGCTACTCAATTCGGAATTAAAAAAATATTTATTCCACATGATAATTTTAAAAACTTAAATGATGTTCCACAAGAAGTAAAAAAGGAAGTTACATTTATACCAGTTAAATATTACGATGAAATTTATGACGAAATCTTTAATTAATATAACATCAAATTTTAAAGATTGATAGTCAATGCAAAATCACAAGATGAATCCAAATCTTGTGATTTTTTATTTAAAATAATTAATTGTAAAAACTGCTTCGCCTTATAAAACATACGCGAAAAGCAGTTTTTAATTATCTAGACATTGGCGATTTTGAAAAATAAATGCCAAATTTTCAACTTATTAGGTCATTCTTCTCGCTTACAAAATTAGTTATCAATTTTAAATATTTACTTTGTTCGATGTTATTTGAATTTTCACTCAAATTCGTAGTAACAATCTCACTAAGTTTAATATATTTATTGATTTTAGTGTTAGCATTTTTTCTTTTTTATTTTAATTTAGCTAAATATTTTAATGTTCTTATATATTGATTTACAAATGAAGATTCATTATCATATCACGCATATATTTTGTAAAGTTTTTTGCCATCAACTTCCAAAACTTGTGTTAGTTGAGCATCAAAAATTGAACCAGCCGTTGAACCAATAATATCGCTAGAAACGATTGGATCTTCGGTATAAATCAAAGAATCTGATGTAGCGGATTTCATTGCTTTGTTTATTTCTTCAACTGTTGTATCTTTTTTAAGCTCCAAAGTTACGTCGATTATTGAACCAGTAATTGTTGGTACACGTAAAGCTATTCCATTCATCTTACCTTTTAGTGCTGGAATAACCTTGCCAATAGATTTAGCTGCTCCAGTTGTAGTAGGAATCATATTTGAGGCAGCCGCTCTAGCTCTTCTTAAATCGCTATGCGGTGCATCTTGCAATCTTTGGTCTGCTGTATATGAGTGAATTGTTGTCATATATCCTTTAACAACACCAAAATTATTTTCTAAAACATTTAAAACAGGAGCTAAACAATTAGTTGTACATGAAGCACCCGAAACAATTGTGTCATCTTTCGTTAAAGTTCCCTCATTAACCGAATATACAATTGTTTTTACATCTGCACTTTTAGATGGCGCGGTGATTAAAACTTTTTTAGCGCCAGCATCAATATGTAGTTGCGCTGCTTCAATTGTTAAAAATCTTCCGGTTCCTTCAACAACAACATCAACTCCTAATTTTTTCCATGGCAATTGTGCAGGATCTTTTTCACTAAAAATAGGAAATTCTTTGCCATCAATAATTATAGAATTTTCAGTATTTTTAATCTCATGAGCAAACACGCCATGTGCAGTATCATATTTTAATAAATGAGCTAAAGTTTTAGCGTCAGTTAAATCGTTTATTCCGACAACTTCAATTTCTGGGTCATTAAAAACGGCCCTAAAAACTAAACGGCCAATTCTTCCGAAACCGTTAATTGCTATTCTTGTTTTCATATTATTCCTCCGAAAAAATATTTTTATACCATAAAATTATACTATATTATGCGTTTTAATAAACGCTAATGAACCTACAAAACCACTTAAATTAACATAATCTTTTACCTTATTTTAAAGGCTTTTAAAACTTTAATTATTTGCATATGATTTTTTTAAAAACGCCTATTCTTTATCTTACAATTAAAGTGTGGATCTCATAATTGAATCCATAAAAAACATAAGGAGTGCTACTAATATAAAAATATGACTCAAATGAAAGATAAATTTAAAAACGTAATTGTAAAAGTACCAGCTGCCTCAATGGTCGATGGAATTACATCGGCACCTGAATTAGGAAAACCAATTTACGATTTAGCATTAGTGCAACATCAAAAATATATTGAAGCTTTAAAGAGCTGCGGAGTCAATGTTACTGTTTGCCCTAAAAACGAACAATTCCCAGACTCGTGCTTTGTCGAAGACACGGCTGTTATTGTAACCGGAGAAATTGCTATCCTATCAAACCCTGGTGCAGCATCACGTAATGGCGAAAAACATGAAATGTTGCCATATCTAGAAAAATTCTTTGATAAAAATCACTTATTTAAAATCGAATCACCAGGAACGCTTGACGGTGGCGATGTTATGATGGTTGGTGATACATACTATGTAGGTATGTCAGATAGAACAAACCGTGAAGGAATTCGTCAATTTCACAACATTCTATCAAAAGTTGGTAAAAAATGTATCCCTGTGCCAATGACAGAAATGTTACACTTAAAAACTGGAGTTAATTATCTAGAACACAACAATTTATTAATTTCTGGTGAATTTTTACACTATCCAACATTTAAAGATTTTAATCAAATTATTGTTGATAAAAGCGAAGGATATGCAGCTAACTGTATTTGGGTAAATGAAACAGTTATTGTGCCAGAAGGATACCCTAACGTTTTAAAAGCAGTTAAGGATTTAGGAATATATAGAGTTATTACCTGCGATACTTCAGAATATAAAAAACTAGATGGCGGATTAAGCTGTTTATCATTAAGATTTTAATTAATTCATATAAATAATACAACAGAGCTTTTGTTAAACACGCGCTGTTGTATTTTAAAGTAAATTCTATACAATAATAATAAAAATGTTAATTTATAGACATGTTATAATGTAAATGCAAATAAATTTTTAGAAGATAACTTAGGATAATATGTTTGTTATTATATTTACGCAGTTAAGCACTCTAATACTATTTTTATTGACTTTTATTTTATCAATCAAAAAAATTAGATATAACTATTTTATTAATGATACCCTTGAGTTTTTGTTAGAAAACAAAAAGCATATGAATATCAGTTTGCAAGGATATTTTACACGCTCCAAAATTATTATTATTTTTGATATTATATCATTAGTTTTAGCACTTTCAAATATGATATTTATAATAATAAAAGGACCAGAAAATCAAAATATAAAAATTGTATTGCTTTTATATTTAACTTTTTTTACTATTATTATTCTTCTTGAACTAATATACTTAGTATCTTGATATTTTAAAATAACTAAACAATATAAAAGATACAATTTAGAATGTAAAAACAATAATTGTTGAGAAGAATACTATTTATCTATTGATAAATTAAATCTAATCAATCAAAAATATGAAGTTATTTTTTCTTATTTTACTAGTAACGAAGCTAGAATTTGCAAACGCTGAGACACACGCTATGTTTGATTCAGCAATTTTCCTACCTATCAAAAAATGCAAAAAATTTTTTTGAAAATTAAAACTAATCAAGAAAAAATTAATTATATTAATAATTTAATGTTTTCAAAACCATTAGTTTTTGAATTAAATAAAACTGTATTAGATAGAGAACAACTAAGCTTACTATACTATAAATTACTTGAATGTGTTAAAAAAGGAGAAGATGGATATGAAGGTTAGTGTTTTAATAGTTATTACAATTTTCGGTAGTTTAATTTCTAATTTAATTTCAATTATTTTTTACTATAAAATTTTTAAGCAAAAAATGCTTAGTTCGTTATTGGCAATTAAATTAATTGAAAAGGAATCACTGAAAATAGATAAATCATTCATCAAAAAAGTATTTTACAAAAATGCTTGTTACTTATTAATTTTGTTTATTCCTAGCATGATTATTTCAATCACACTTGCATTACTTTGAATTTTTTTAGAAATAAACGAGATGCCTTATTTTTTGAGAAGAATAATTGGGTTATTGAATTTTATTTTTTGTTCTCCGTTTCTTATTTTATTTCTCAAAAATATAAACTTATTAAAATATCACGATACTTCATATCGTTTATCTAGGCTAGATTCTTGTAATCAAATTTTCTTTTTCGAAAACAAAATAATAAATGAAGAAAAATATAAAAATTTTTTGATTGCAATAGAAAAAGAAATTTATTTAAAATTTTTAGACTGAAACGGTAAATCTGTTAAGAGTTTAAATTTAGAAAAAATTAAAAATTTTTGCTACAAGAAAAAGAAATTCAATGCTTTTTCTTTGGATTATCTTTTGTTTGTTGACCCCCAAGTACTTAAAAATTAATGATTTAGAAACAGATTTAGAAAATTTATCTTATTTAAGATATTATTTGCGTGAGTTATTATTTTATTTATAAGAAAACACTCATGTTAAATAATTTATTGGTTTGCTTGCAAGACTTTTAATTCATATTTAGGTATGAATTTTTATTTAAACTTTTTAATTAAACTAGTTCCGCCCATTTCTTTAGGTTTAGCGATATTCAAATAATCTAATATACTAGGTGCAACATCGCAAAGCGAACCACTTTTTAATTCTATTGATTTATCTGTAGTAATAAACATAACAGGGCTTGTTGTGTGCTTTGTGGCGGGTTGATTATTTTGGTCTTCAGTTATTTCCGCATTTCCATGATCTGCGGTAATAAATCATGTCACTTGGTCTTTATTTTCATTAACGTAATTTAAAATTCTTTCAAATTGTTCATCCAAAAATTCTATTGCCTTAATTGTAGCCTTTAAATTTCCGGTGTGCCCCACCATATCTGGATTAGCATAGTTCATAATTATGAAATCATAATTTTCAATATTATTTAATAATTCGTCAGTAATTTCTTTAGCCGACATTTGAGGGCAATCTGCAAAAGATTGTGCTTTAATACTATTTACTAAAATTCGATTTTCGTTAGGATATAAAATGTCTTTACCACCATCCATAAAAAATGTTACATGAGCATATTTTTGCGTTTCAGCAAGACGCAATTGTTTTAAGTTATTATTGGCTATAACTTCGCCCAAGGGGCTAGGTACTTTCATTTCTTCAAACGCAACTAACGAGTTAATGCCTTCATATTTCATTAGCGAAGCAAACAAATTAATTCTAATTTCATGAATCGGCTTGTAATTATATAAATTACTTTTGACAAGCAAATGGCTTAATTGTCTAGCGCGATCAGGGCGAAAATTAAAGAAAATAACGTTATCATCTTCTTTTAAAAATATTCCATTTTTAGCTTGTGCAGGAACAAAAAATTCATCATAAATCTGTTTTTGATATTGTTCGTTTATGTATTCGTCAATATTTTTAAATTGATTATCTGATTCGCCTAAAATTGCTCGCAATGCTAATTCATTACGTTCAAATATTTGATCACGATCCATAGCATAAAAGCGTCCCGAAATACTAGAAATAGGATAGCCAAATTTTGCTGACAATTTTTTTAATTCACATAACGAATTTTTAATTGATTGAGGTTTAACATCTCTACCATCGCCAAAAACATGAATTGAGACTTTTTTTAATTGTTTTTTATGTGCTAATTTCATAATTTCAAATAAATGATTATCCAATGAATGCACACCGCCATCGCTTAATAAACCCATTAAATGTAGAGTTTTATTACTTTTAATTGTTTCATCAATAATTTTATTTAACACTGTATTATCTTTAAATTTGTTTTCTTTAATAGCTTGATTTATTAAAGAAAGACCGGTATAAACAATTCTTCCTGCTCCGATATTTAAATGTCCAACTTCAGAATTCCCAATTTGTCCGCTTGGCAAACCAACAAATTCGCCTGAGGCTTGCAAAACTGAATTAGGACACATAGCAAATAAATAATCAAAAATAGGGTGAAATGCTTGTGCGTAGGCATTGCCTTGCTTTTCTTTTCTTAGTCCTAGCCCATCAATTATTGTTAAAATTACTTTTTTATTTTTTAAAGACATAAATTTCCTTACTATTAAAATTATAATCTTTGTAATTTAATTACATCGTTTTATTGCTATAACTATTTTGTTTTAAAAAACTATTGTAATCAAAAAAGTATAATTATATTAACAGAAAAATAACGAAAGGCAGATATGATAATAACTGATCCAAATATATATGGAGAGGCAAAAAAGGAAAAATACTTTGAGCAACATTTAAAAAGCATTGACCAATTTTTTGAAAATATTAATACAGAAAAATTGGATTTAATAGAAAGGCATTTATTTGAATTTTTAAAGCATTCGGTTAAAAATTATCCAAATTTTTTTATCTCCACACTATCGGATGCCTATAAAGGAAAAGGCGGAAAAAATATAATCTTTAAAAATAGAAAAACTGGAGAACTATTCGCACTTGATAAACTATTATCGAAACCTCAATACGAATTAAATTTATTGGGACTTTTAAAAATCTTTAATCCCAAATTAAATGAATGATATATTAGAACTTTGCCTAATAAATCTAAATTAGACAATCTTGGGTAAATAAACATGAAGAACATTAATTTAATAAACTTAGATATAAATCTTGCACTAATTATTGCGATATTCATAGTGGCTTGCGTGAATTTTATTTTTTTGTATATCTATACGTTACATTTTGGTTATCTAAAGATTTTAAAAAATATTAATAAATTAAAATTCTATGTTGATGCATCAATGTTTAAGAAACTAAAAACGTTTTATGCTATAGCTGATCTATCAATAATTTTTTCAATAATTGAAATCGTATTATTTATTTGCTCAATTATATATGCTGGTATTTTGTCAATATTGGTTTTAGTGTTTTTAATTTCGCCAGTATTTAGCTTTATTTTATGTTTTAATGTTCGCGGACGCTGAAAAAAATTGATAAAAATAAATTTATTACTCAAGAATCAACATATGAATTCTCTTTTTAGAGATATTAAAGAACTTGAATTTTTAATTAGCGATAAAGAAATTATCGATGAAATAAATAAATGATTTTATAGTGAAGGTAAATCTAATTTTGATTTATATCTAGGATATAGAAGATATAAACCCAATAAAATTTTAAAATTTTATAGTGAAGATAAATTAGATTATCTTTTACTAATACACTTCAATAGCATGAAGCTTTGATCAATAATAACTATATATGATTTGGATATACGACACATTAATTATCTTCGTTATTTAATAGCTATAGAATTTTCAATACATAAAGAAGGTATAAATGACAAATAATGACATATTAGGTTTGCTTGTGTGCACCTATATTAATTTTTTAACAATCATATTTATAATATTGATATTAATTTTTCCACATTATAAACAAAAATATGCTAATGAGACTTTATTCGCAATTAACGAAAGAAAAATAAAGTTTCCCAAAAATGTTATTAAAATTCTAGATGACAGAAAATTAGTTTACATCGGCCTCTCAATTTTAATTTTCGACTTACTAATTTCAATTATTTTTACTACTCTGGCTCTTCAAAATGTCATTATTACTAATAACATAATAGGAAAATATAGTTTTATTACTACTGCTATTTCTGCGATAGGAAATTTGGCTTATGCAATATCATGAGTTTTTTATGATAAAGGTAAAGAAATTTTATCGCTAATTAAAGACAATCAAAATGAGGCTACAATTGATTATATTGTTCATATAAGTAATAAATCATCATATGCGAATAATTTAAATATAATTAATGACTTTAAAAGTAATAAAAATAGATTAATAAAAACAATCATTAAATCCAAAATTATTAAGCAAGAATTCGCTTATCAGGATCTTATTGTCAAATTTTCCAAATTACATGGCAAAAAGCGATTGCTTGAAATTGAATGCTTTTGTCTAGATTCAGCAATTGACCCATTTGAGATAAACAACCTTAAATTAAACAATATTCAAGTTAGTTATCTAAGAGAATTGCTAATTAAAGATTTAAATATCAAAGAAATTCAATAATCGGGTTCTAAAATTAATTTGCATTTTATTCAAAATTTCTAATTGCGTAAAAAAACGCAATTTTTTTGTCTTTTTATTTAAAAATAATAATATAATAATAAAGCATTTGAAACCACCTGCCCAGGTGGCGGAATGGTAGACGCTACGGACTTAAAATCCGTTGGCTGTAATGGCCGTGCTGGTTCAAGTCCAGTTCTGGGCACCAGATGCGCCCTTAGCTCAGAAGGTAGAGCAAATGGCTTTTAACCATTGGGTCAGAGGTTCGAATCCTCTAGGGCGTACCATTTCAAGTAATTGACCTAAAAACACCATTAGGTGTTTTTTATTTAAAAAAGTAAAGTCATTTTTTAAAAATAAAATGCAAAGTAACAATTGTACTTTACATCAATTTAATGTTATAAATAATAAAAATATTTAATTAGTTATTTTATTGGATAATATACATCTTCATCGAAAAATTTGTGAATTGACTTTTCAAAAGTCTCATCAGATCCTCATCGACCTGTGCCACTATAATCACGAATTTGTTTATATTCATCTATAACCATTTTATAGTCGTTTTGTATCTCATCCCTATTATTTCATGCATTTTGTCACACTTTAGTGTAATCATTTGGGAATCTACTATATTTATTTAGGAAAAGATTGTTAACTAAATCTTGTAGTTTTACAATTCCGGTTGGAGCACCATTAGGTTTCTTTTTAGATGCATCTCTAACAAGTTGGCATAAGGAATATACATCTCCAAAGGAATCATTAGAATAAATTATTCGTGTTATTAACATTGTTTGCACAATTGGTCCAATATCAACCAAATTAGATTTAATTTCAAAAGTTTGTTCCATCATATGCGAGTTCATAATAGAATCGTAAAAATATGCTTTTACATTTCAAATACTTGATCATTCGATTATTACATTATGAGTATTTAAATTTTTATCCATTCTTAAATTAGCTTTATTTAAAGCAAATTCTGTATTAGGGCCGTCACCGCCGATTAAATTGCGTGCAAATTTACGAACTTCATTTCTATGATATGTAAATTTGTCTTGGAAAAAATATCAAAACAAATCATCGTCATTTCAACTTTTAGCTTGCTTAAATTTATTTATATTTAAGTGACCACTAAAAAGAGTGGTGCTATATTTAGTATCATATTTAATCATATTGTTAATAAAATCTTCTTGCGTAAAATCCAGTTTATAATGAGTTTTAAATCATTCAGGGCCAGTTAAACAATTTCCCTCAATTAAGCTTAAATTACCAGTGTCTTGAATTTCAACATTATTGTAGTAATATCTTACACGTATTAACAACTTACCAGTAATATCATTTGCATCTTGAATTTCATATTTTAGTGCGAATTTAGAATTTCCAACCGAATGTAATTTATCGTTTTTTACGGTTATGTTTCCTTTTTCGTTATCACGATTTTTTCAAATTGCACTAGCTAAACTTTGAATCTGAGAATTAGAATTTTTATATAAAAATCTTGATTCATTATGAATTTTCTTTACCGCATTAGTTTTATTTTTCTCCATTAACGCTGTGAAATCAAATTCTCATTCATAGAAAGTAAATCGATCAGTAACATTACCTGTTCCGTTATTATATGTAATTTCATAGTGGAATACAATTTTTAATTTATTTGAGGAGTGAGTAACGCTATTAATTGTTATTCGTTCGCCCTTATGTCCTTCATTGGCTTTGAATTTAAAGTTACAGATATTTTGGAAATTAGCTAATTTATCGCCTGAATTTATTTTAAGCGATAGTCAATCATAGTCAAATACATCTTTATAAAAATTGTTTTCTTTTATTTGATATTGAAAACTACTATTAATTAGTGCCGAATCTCTAATCACAGTCCTATATCCTGCGCCACTTCTATCTTGAGCTGAAATGGAAATACCGGGTTGTGATTTTAGTGATAATTCATATTCTACATGTAAAAAACCATCTTTATCATTAGGTATTATTCTATTTATTTTTATGTCATATTTTGAATTATCAAAATGATTATTAGATAAATGTCTAGGCTTTAACAAATTAGAAGTTACATTACTTGCAAAAGTTTGGCTTTTATTAGTTCCATTATAATCAAAAACAATGTGTTCGGCATACTTAATTAAATCAATTTGATTAAGTATTTTGTTAACTATTGCTTCATAGTCTTCTTTTAAGTGTTTATCTCAAATGTTTTGATAATCATTTATATTATTAACAAAAGGTTTATCAAATAATTCTTTGATTAATTGAATATATTTATCTTTAATATTTTGATATTTTGAATCAGAAAAATTGTTAGACAATAACTCTTCTTTTTCTTTTACTAATTTTTGAAGTGATTCAATATATTCAACTTGTTTTTTGTAAGGAGAATCATAATAGTTTTTAATTTCATCAATTTTTGATTTATAAGTATTAAAGTTATTTTCATTTTCTTCAAAATTTGAGCTATTATCGTATTTTAAGGAATAAATTTTATTGAATAAAATATCGTTAGCTTCGCTATATAATTTGGTTCTTTTTACATAAAAACCAGTATTTCCTGTTAATTCATATTCTTTATTTAAAATACTAAATTTACTTTCATCTGCAGCAAATATATGATAGTAGTAATATGCATCATTTACTAATGATTTCAGTTTGTAATCTAAAAGAGTTTGTTTCTCTTTTTCATATTCTTTGCTAATTTCTTTTAATTTATTTTCTATATTAGCAATTTCATCATTTTCAAAATCAATTTGATTGTTTTGAAGCGTTTGTTCAAGTTTAGTTTTATCTTGAATTAATTTTGTATTGCTATTTTGAATTTCACTAACTTTTAAACTAGAATTTCCTGATGATTTATTGATTTTATCTTTATCAGAAGTAATATTAGAAATTTGTTTTTCTTGATATTGTTTTTGATTATCAAAATCATTTGCCAATTTAGGAATTTCAGTTTTAATATTGTCAAATTCTTCACGGAATTTTTTATATTTTGCATCCAATTCTTTTGCTTCATTAAGAATTTGATTCATTTTATTTTTATTTGTTTTATTAGCTTCTAATTCTTGCAATTTTTTAGCTTTTTCTTTATTGCTAATATTGGTTAAATTATTGATTTGTTGTTTGATTGAATTGTAGGTTTCTAAATTTTCTTTTATTGTTTTAGCTTTTTCTTTAGCCGCTAAAACATCATTTTTCAATTTGTTTGCTTCACTTGTTTTATAGTTAGCAGTGTTACATCTTCCCATTAATTCATCAACTTTTGATTCTAATTGTTCTAATTTACTAATCAAATCACTTATTTCAACTAATGTAGCCGTATCAATAATTTTTGGAGTCAGTTTTCCCAATTCGTCTGCCAGTCTTGCTAAATCAATATCAATTGATTGTTTCCCTGATTCAACGTGTGATTTTACTTTTTTATATACGTTATTAGCATTATCAATGCTATTTTTTAGACCTTTAAAATCTTGTGATAATTCGTTATATTTATCTTTATTTGAATTATAAAATTTTTGAGCGTTTTCTATTTTAGAAGCAATTTGATCTAATAGAGAAGATAAGTCTTGCAATGGCAATTTGCCAACGCCATCTTCTAATTCTTTTGATTTGTTGTTTAATTCTTCAATATGTTTTTCAATTTCGGTTTTTAGTTTTTGAATGTTCGTTGATTTGTTTTGTGAGTTTTTAGCTTCAGCCTTAGCAACAATTTCATCAATTTTTTGCTTGTTTTCAGCTTTGTTAACTTCATTTATGAATTGAGTTTTTTCTTCAACTTTTAAATCGCTTAATTTCTCAATTTTTTCAATAGCGTTTGCTTTTTCTTTAGCTAATTCTAAAGTAGCATTAGCATTAGCTATAGCTTCGCTTAAATTCTTTTTGGGTTCTATTAAATTGCCATCAGTTTCAATTTGCACTTTATCTTTCAACTCATTAGCTTTTACTAATTCTTTTTCAAGTTTTTCAATTTGATTTTTTAGAGCGCCAGAAGTTGAAAATTGACCTTTTGTAGCATTTTCAACATTATTTAAATTTGTGATTTGATCCTGAATTTTTTTAACAAGCTCTTGAATTCTTTCTCGTTCAGTTTGTTTTGCTTGTTTTAGCAATTCTTCAAATTCTTGAATCTCAGTATCAATTTTGTTGGCAATAGCATCAATATCGCCCTTTTTAGCAGCATATCCCTTTTGCGATTCAAGTTCTTTTGCTTTATCTGCTAATTCTTTAATTTCTCTTAGATCGTTTAGCGCTTGTTCTAAACTAGGAATTTTTTTATCGACTTTTGCTTTATCAATAGAGTTTCTTTTTTCTGTTTCTTTATTTTTCGCTGCATTGAACGCATCTTCAACAGCTTTTTTATTTTCTGAAAGTTTTTGTCTCAATTGATTTAATTCAGTAGTTGTTCCATCAGTTAAATCTTTCAATTCTTTTAATTTGCCGCTAACATCTGGCCGTTTTGCTAATGGGTTTTCAAATTTATTTTTCTCATTGTGGAAAGTGATTCCATCACTATTAGCATTATTTAAATCACTAATTAATGTTTCTAGCTCATCAATTTTTTCTTTTTTATCAGTTGTAATTAATGCCTTTTTGTCGCCAATGTTTTTTATTTTTTCTTCAATCTCTTCAATTAATTTTTCAGCTTGTTTATTTTCGCCTTCAAGATTATTTTTTGCAGATGTTACTTTTTCAATAGCTTCGTTAATTTTATTAATTAATTTGTCAGATTCAGTTACGTATTTACTATATTTATTCGTGGTTGCTAAATTTTTAGCTTCAGTTGCCTTGGTTTTAGCATCTTCTAGGTCGGTAATTAATTTTGTTAAATCTCCAACAGATTTGCCGTTCAAATTTTCAGATTGAGTTAATAAAGGCGATGCAATATTGTTGGCTTCATTGTATTTTTCTTCAGTTGCAGTTTTTTTACTACTTAAATCTGCATTTTTTGCATTGTAAGTTTGAGTGGATTCATTTAATAAATCATTTAATTTATTCAATTTTTGATTTATATCGTTATTATTTCTATTTTCTTGTGTGTTTAAATTGGTATAACTTGTTCTTGTATCATTGATTAATTTTTCAAATGGTGATAATTTATCATTTAATTCATCTACTCCATCCAACGCTTTAACGCTATCGTTGTTTTGAGTTAATTCATTAATCAATTTGTCTAATTCTTCAGAAGTTTTATCATTTAATTTAGAAATTATATCTTTTAATTTTTTATCGATTTCCTTAGATTTTTCTTCTGCATCTTTTTTAGCTCTATCATAGCCATTTTTACCGGCATCTTCAGCAATTTTATCCAATTCTTCTTTAGAATCATCCAATTTTTTCTTAGCATCATCCAATTTTTGTTTATCATTGCCTGCTGCATCAGCTTCATTTATTGCTTTATCAGCTTTCTCTTTGGCGTTTTCCAATTCTTTTTCTAATTTTTTCTTAGTTTCATTATTTTTATCTTCTAAGTCTTTTTTAAATGCTTGATATGTGTCTAGTTCTACTTTTAAATCATGTAATGCTTTTTGCAATTCAGGTATTTTTGTATTTTCAGGTTTATTGTGTTCTATGTAGGTATTATTAGCAAGGCCATATTGAGTTTGCAGATCTTGCAACGCCTTTTCTAATTTGTCAACATTATCTTTATTATTTGTAGCTTCTTGTTTAGCGTGCTTAAGGTCATTAGTTGCTTTTTCAAGCGCTTCTTTAACTTTTTTGATACGATCTGTTTCTGAATTTAATTCATCAGTAACATTTTTTAATTGCTCATTAACTTTTGCCAATTCATCAGTAACTTGATTTGTGCCAGCAGAATATTTTTCTTGTTCAGTTTCTTTTTGAAGCTCTTTTAAATCATTAACTAAAGTTTCTAATTTATCTTTTGAAGCTTCTAATTTGGTTTTATCTTTTTCTTTTATAGCGATATCTGCAGTTTCTGATTCTGTTTCAACTTTTCGTTTAATAGCATTAATTTTATTATCTAAATCTTGCTTTTTAGCATTAATTTCGTCTTGCTTGTCTCTTGAAAGTTGTTTAGCTTCAGTTAATTTTGAATTAAAATCTTCTCATTCAGTTTTCGCATTAGTTAACTTATCTTTCTCAGTAACTTGGCTAATTAATTTATCGGCTTCAGTAATAGCATCATTTAAATCTTTTAACGCCTCAGTTTTTTTATCTAATCCTTGCGCGTTATTTAAAGCGCTAGATTTATCTTGCAAGTCTTGTTTTGCTTTATTTAGATCTTCCTTGAGCTTTTTAATTCTTTGTTTTTCTGCTTCTTGCGCATTTTCTAAATCTTGTTTTTTAGCTCTTGCAGCAACTAATTTTTCATTAATTTTGGTTATCAGCGCTTCAACGGTAGTTTGTAAAGCGGTATATTTAATATCTTTAGTTTTAGCTAAAAGCGCATTTGCTGAATTTAAATTTTCTTCTAATTTTCCAATAGCTTCAGTAACTTTGTCTAATTTATCTGTATTATTATCAAATAACAAAATGTTTGCATCAACATCTTGTTTTAATGTTTCATATTCTTGATCTGCTGCTTTACGTTCAGCTTCAATATCTTGTTTTTGTTTTAAGATTGCATTTTGTTTTTCTTCTGCTTCTGTAATTTTTGAAACCAAATTATTAAATTCGCCTTGATATTTGTCTTTATTTCCTTCAGTTTCTGTTTTTACATCAGTTGCGGATTTTAATGCATTAGTAATTGTGGTTATCGCTTCTTCTGTTTTTTCTAAATCATGTTTATTTGCAATTTGAGTAGTTTCATCCACTTTATTAATTGCGGTGTCTAGAACGCTAATAACATTCGCAATTTTTTGCTTAATTTGATTAATATTGTCAGCTTCAGCTTTTTTGATTTTTTCTTCAAGTTTTTGCTTTTCAGTTTGTGCTTCCGCTAGCTTATCTTTTAGAGTTTGGTCACTCACGCCAGCATCATCTGCTTGCTTATTAGCTTTATTTCCTTTTTCAATTGCTTCATCTAATTGTTTTTGCTTTTCTTTTAAATCATCTAATTTGTTAGGATCAACATTTTTAGCATCACCAATTGCTTTATTTAGTTTTTGTTTAGCTTCCTCAACTGCTTTTTTAGCATCATCTTCAGCTTTATTAATATTTTTTAGAGCTTCTTCAGCTGCTTTTGATTTATTTTTAGCATCAGTTATTTTTGAATTTAAATCTATTTTTTCCGATTCTAGTTTTCCTTCATCTTTTATTTTTTCTAGTAATTCTTCAGCTTTTTGGATTTCTTTATCTAATTCCTTTTTAGTTAAATCAATATTGTTTTTATTTTTATCTTTAATAGCTTCATCAACTTTACCAATTTTTTCATTTAAATCTTCAATTTGTTTCTTAATTTCTTCTTTTGTTTTAGCAATTTCTTTTTCTTTGTTTTCAACTTTTGTTTTTTGCGCTTCTATTTCAGCTTTAGCAGTTTCTAATTCAGCTAATTTATCTTCACATTTCTTTTTATTTTCAGCATCATTTGCAGTTTCAGAATCTTGTTTTGCTTTTTCTAATTCAGATTTGGCTTTAGAAATTTGTTCTAAAACAGAAGATAATTTATCTTTATCTTCACTATTTTTATTTTGATTTGCTTCTTTGATTGCTTCATTAGCATTTGATATCGCATCAGCAACTTTTTTATCAAGTTCATTTTTTGCTTGTTTTAAAGCATCTAATTTTTGTTGTGAACTTTGCGCTTGATTTTTAGCGTCTTCTAGTGTTTTAGCAAAGGCGTTATACTCATCTTTAAATGAATCTTTTGATTTATCATCTTTAACTTCATTATTAAGTGATTCGCCATCATTAATTGCTTTAGTTAATTCACTTAATGCATTTTCTAGGTCGGTAATTGATTCTTTTGTTTTGATATTATTAGTTTTTGATTCTAGATCTTGTTTTTGATTATTTAACTTAGTTTTTATCTCGCTTATTCTAGTATTTTCAGCGTCTTTTCGGTTTTTAGCATCAGTTAAAATTTCGGCAGCTTTTTCAAGTGCTTTTTTTAGTGTATCTGCTTCATCAGTTAATTTGGCTTGATTTAATTTTGGCTGTAAATCTTGGCCTTTTGATATTTTTGCTTCTAATTCTGCGATTGCTTTGTTTAAATCATTTAAACTTTGAGCATTTTGAGCATCTTCGCCAGCTTTTTTAAGTTCTTCAAGCAATTCTTTTAGTTCATTTTTTAATTCTGAATCTTTTGCTTTCTTTTCTTCAATACGCTTATTAAGTTTTTTAGATTCTTCTTCTAAACGTTGGATTTGCGATTCAATTTTTGCTTTAGCTTCAGGTTCATTTAATTTATTAGCTTCTTTAGCAGCTTCACTGGCAACATCTTTTAATGTGTCAATTTGCTTTTTGGCTTCTTCTAGTTCTTCAACAGTTTGAGCATCTTCGCCTTTTTTAATTGCTTTATCAACTTTATCTTTTAATTCTTCAGCAAATTTTTTAATTGCTTCTTTTTGCGCAGCTTCATCTTGCTTACTAATTTTATCTTTTAGAATTTGAATTTCAGCCTTTGCATCATTAATTGCACCATCTAATTTATTGATAATGTCATTTAAATCGAAAATTTTTGCCTTGGTTTTAATTTCCTCAGCAGCAGCAGATAATTCTTCAAGTTCTTTGATTGAAGCTTTAAATTCAGGAATTATTGTTCCCTTTTCAGCACGTTCAATTGCTTCTTTAATTTGACGAATAATTGTTTCAGCACGTTTTTCAACTTTACTTTTATCTTTTAAAAGTCCATCTAATTTAGATTGTGCAGATGCGATTGCTTCTTTAGCTTTTTCAATTGTTTCAGCTAGTCTTTTTCTATCATCTTGAAGAAGTTTTTGCTTTTCAAGATACTCTGCCAAAGCCTTAATACTTTTATCTAAAATTGGAAAAGCATCTTCACCAATTTTAATTCCGTCCTTTAAATAGTTAATTAAAACATTATAGTCTTGGATGCTTAAATCTTTTTTAGCTTCATTAATTCCCTTATTTAGGTTTTCAATAATTTTTTCGATATATTTTCTTATCTTTTTAAATTCTTCTTCAACTTTAGCATCATGCGCGCCAAATTCTTTTTGATCTTCTTTTGAAATGCCAAAATCGATAAACGTTGTTTTATCTTTAGGTTTATCTAATTTATTTTTACCTTTTAAATATAGCGCTGTAGCGATTGCTGCAGAAGCAAGCAAAGCTGTAGCTACTGATCCGACAATGATTGCAGTTTTTTTCTTATTAGAATTCATATTACCTCTTAATACTTAAATAATAATTATTTAAGATGCTCAATTTTAGATCGAGCATACAAAAACCATTACATTGTAGGCGTTTTTTTTTTTTTTTTTTGAAAATGGTTAGCTAGCGCCTTACTTTTGCATAAAAAAACACGAAAATGGGCTTTTTTCGTGTAATAAAACGCATCTTTTTCTAGTTTTAATAAAAAAATAATTCCAAAATATTAATTTGCTGATTTAATTCAAAGTTTTAATCAATTTTGAATGGATAACAACATGATTCGAATCAATAAATTAGATTTATTTTATTTTACAATTAGATCCACAGATAAATATTAAGGTACAAGGAATTTCAAGATTCTTTTTAAATGATTGTCGCGTTGAGATAATTAGCGAAAATCAAATTAACATTACATTTCGTAAATTTAATATTGATTATTATTCATTACTCAAAAAAATTAATGAATATAAAAATCTAAAAATTGTTACAATTAATTTATTTATTTGAAAAAGTTTTTGAAGCATTTCATATAGAAATAAAAATAGTTCATACGTAAATTGCAAAATTAATAATATTTGAGCTTGGCAAAATCTAAATATAACATCGTAATTTTTTTATTGTTTTAATGCTTAACAAATTTAATTTGATATAAAGCGGATAAAGAGGCTTTATATTTTTTTATAAAATTTGATCTTAAAGTATAAGTTGTTAAATTTATAAGCGCCATTATAAAAAAACCAATTCATAGATAAGGAGCAATATCACTAATTTCTTTGACTCTAGTTAGATGCGTTGCTTCACCTAATTTTGAAGCGCCATAAAGACCATAAGTAATAAAGTTCCTAGTCAATTTTTCGAGTTCAAAACCTAAAAATGTAATTAAATCTCTTTTAATACTTGGCATTATAAAATTTTTAAAAATTGCAAATTTATTATAACCCTTATTTATTAATATATTTACCTTATTTTGAGAAATTTTATTTATTGAAGAGTCTAAATTTTTGCTAAGCGAACTAGCACCATGAATTGCAAAAGCGATTACAAATGGTGCATAAAAATTAACAAATAATGTTGATATTAATATAAAAATACTAACAGTTGGAATTGCTCTAATTAATGAATTTTCAAATTTACCTATTGCCACTATTTTGTTTTTGAAAAGTTGTTTGCTTGCAATAAATAATTTAGCATAAGCGATTAAATACAATGTAGCCATTGATAAATAAAGTAAACAAGCGAATTGCAAAATCATTTCCGCAACGCCATTGCTAAAACTTCAATTTACTGCCTTTCAGTTAGCAGCAAAAAAATCATGCATATAACTAAATCCCTGGCCAAAATAAATTGTTTCTTTAGAAACGGAATAAATTCCTATAGCAAACAAGATCATAATTAATAAAATAATCAAAACGGCTAAAGTTTTTTTAAAAGCTGAATTTTTATTGTATTTTTTTAAATTAGGCTCCTTAGTTTTAGAAATAAAAAAGATCTGTTTAATTCCATAATTAATCAATTCTAAAACAAAAATAAAAATTGTCAATATTAATAGTGGAATTAAGAGTTCGGAGTAATTAATATTAGTTTCGTTAGGATATATTAATAGTCCTATTCCTAAAAATCCAAATTCAAATAATATAGCTGATCAGCGTAAATTAGACTCAAAGGCATATAAAACATAATTAATTATTTTTGCCTTAATTTGAGGTAAAATTTCGATTCAAAACGCCTTTAATTTTGTTGTTTTCGCCTTTAGCAAATGATAGAAAATTGTAAAATTGGAGTTTTCTATTATTTGCGAAAAATATTCATGTAATCAAAGTCATGTGAATCAACTAAAAATAGCGGCAATTGCAAGCGTTTTATCAAATGATATTTTAAATAAGTAAATAAAAAATAGTTCAGGAACTAGACGCAAAAAAATAACAAATATTTTAGCTACTATCGCCACATATTTTTTGTTCATTTTATAATTTGAAAGATATGAACTTAGTAATGAAAAAATTAAACCAAATATGGTACCTAAAAATACAACTTTTATACTAGTTCATAAAAATTTTAACGATGTAGTGAAAAGATTAGTACCATATTTTTGACTCTGTAAACTAGGCGAAAAAAAACTTTTTAAATTTTGGCCTAATAACCTTAGTCCATTGTTTGAAAAACCGAAATCAATATAATAGATAGAAAAAACAAAAAATGCAATCAGTAAAATTGCAATTATGCTTTTTCAATAAATATTAATTGGGCCTTTATGTCTTATGTTTTGTGTTGAAACACTTTCGTTAAAAAATTTGTCTTTAATTGAAAAATTATTCATAGAGATTAAATCTTAAATAAATTCTCATATGGCTCAATAACTTCTTTTTCGAAATTTGTAATTATTTTATATCCGTTAAAACCCACTGAGGGGCCATAACTATCTTTACCATTTTTTCAAATTTCGAAAAACGCTTTTGCTAATAAATCTCTTTGAGTTTTGTTAAAAGTCTTATTAGACGTTACAAAAACATTATATTTAATTGCTTCTGTAACGGTTAGAAAATTGATCTTAACATTTGTGTCTTCTGGCGTATAGTATTTAGTTTTCTTATCATGTTTTTCATTAAATGTATAAGCAAAAGAGCCTAATTCATCGAAAACAATATGGTATTTTTTATAAGCACCCTTAGCAATATCTCTTGCTTTTCCGGAAATGTATTTTTCGCCATGCTTTAATCTGTCTTTATCAAAAGATTCGAATTTATTTCCTTCAAGGTTAAAATGTTTCTTAAATAAAGCTTCTTGGGCAATATATTTTGAACCACTACCTTTGTTTCCAATAATTATTCCAAAATCTCTAAATTTATTTCAATTTTTATTTTCTCAAGCTTTCTTAATTTCTTTTAGTTCTAAATCAGTTCCCTGAATCATAATTAATCCGCGATAATAATCAACATTTTCATTTTTATTTGCATAAAATTTTTCGTAAATGATACCATTTCATCCATATTCATTTTTTTCTCATAAATTATATGGTTTTTGCAAAAACTCTGCCTCAGCAGTTTTTGCAATATTAATTAATTGATCATTTTTTCCATCTTGATATTTCGCTTGAAAATTGTTCAAATCGAATTTAAAGCCACGGGTTAAAGTTTGAATAATTGGCGTTAAATCTTTTTTATAATTTTGACTATTAAATAAAGTTGTAGTTAAAACACCAAAATCGCTATTTCCCTTTAACATTTCTTTGCCGATATTAGCATTGTCGGGTTCAAATTTAACCGCAATATTTTTTTTATACGAATTATTTAATTGTTTAATTTGACTCTTTAATTCGTTTTTCTTTTCAACATCATTAGTTAATGTTAATTTTTCATTAATTTCCTTAATTAACTCCGCAATTTTATTATTATAATCATTAAAAACAAAACTAAAAAACTCACCATTTTCTTCTGTGAATCATGGCTTATTAACAGATATATTTGTCATCTTTTTGCAAGCCATTGCGCTTAGGCTAGATAAGGCAATAGCCAAGGTGGCAGTAGTTGTTAAATATAATAATTTTCGTTTTGACATTTTTTCTCCAAGGCGCGTTTAAAGCAAATTCTATTGTAAAATTACTAACTTTAATAAACATAGTATATTAATGCCATAAATTATAAACTAAAACTATCAATATTCACTATAATATTTAAGTGTATAAAAGCTTGCAAACGAGGTATTTATGAAATATCAAGTCGGTAAAATAATTAAGGCAAAAGTTATTAAGGTTTGAAAAAATACAATTAATTTGTTAACCAAAGATAACGTCAAATGTTTTTTAAACATTAATGAGGTTAGCGACTATTATGTTGGCAACCTAAATTTGATGTTTAAAAATGGACAAATAAAAGAAGTACAAATAATTGAATTGATGGGCGGCGGCGCATTAGTCGTATCATTTAAGCGTATTCATCCTAAAGAACTACGAAATCCATTTACTTTTAAATTAGAAAAAGAAACGGCTAAATTTGATGCACTTTTAGATTTTACAAACAAAGGAATAAATTATGGGAAATAGTAATCGAATTTTTGTAGATACTTCTTTTGCGTTAAAAGAAGGAACAATTGATAAATATGAAGAAGAAGTATTACGTATTCAAAAACTAATTAGTTCAAAAAATGCCATTGGACATCAAAATTTAGGTTTTTTAAACGTGTATGCTAATACCGTGAACAAGGAAATAAATAGCATTCGCAAAATAAAGGATTGATTAATAGCGGAAAATATTGAATTCCTTGTCACGATTGCACCGCAACACATTTGTTTGCAGGCGGAAAGTTTAATTGAATATCTTTATGGAAGAGCATATTACAGCAGTAATCACCCTGTCAAGGTAATTTTTGTTAATGAATGCATAAATAGTCGCGAAATAGCACATTTAGCTAAGTTTTTAGAAACTAAAAATTTTGCAATAAATGTTATTTCGCATAGCGGCGAGTCAATTGAAACTCTATTAATTTTTAGAGAATTAAAAGCAATATTGCATAAATTGTTAGGCAAAGCAACAGCGAAAAAATATATTTTTATTACGACAAATAATAATTACGGAAAATTGTTTAATGAGGCAAGAGTAAATAATTATCGTCAATTTGTTTTACTTGATAATTCAACAGAAAAATTTTTGAATTATTCAGCAGCTATTTTATTTCCTTTGGCTTGTGCCGGGATTGATATTGAAAAGTATTTATCTGGCGCACTTATGGCAAACAATTATTATGCTAAAACACCGTTGAAAAAAAATCCTGCATATCAATATGCAGTCTCGCGATACATTCTTTCAAAAAATAATTTCAATTTAGAAAATCTTAATGTGTTTTCAGCGGCCAATTTCAAACTCGCAAGACTATATCAAATGTATTTGGGCGAAACTACACTAAAAGCAAACGGCGGAATTTATGTTGTTTCAAATTTACAACCGGCTGACAACAAGTCTTTTTCGGAAAATAATACAGCATCACCTTTTAAGATGTTTGATACGACAATTATTATTGAAACACCACGCATTGATTATAAAATTTCAGCATTTGAAGATGATGATGAAGGTTTAAATAGTTACGCCAAATTAACATACAATACAATTGAAAAAGCCGCAATAAAAACTATGATTGAAAATCACGTTTTAACATATAAAATCCCAAATATTAAAATCACAATAACAGATGATTCAAATGAAGAAACGTTGGGATGAATTATTGCGTTTATACATCACGCTTCAATAATGTCAGCTTACTTGCGTGATGTAAACCCATTTATTAATCAAGGTGTTGAATCGTACAACACAAATTTATTAAAAAATCTTACTGAATTAATTGGAGGTAATAATGACTAAAATAGGTATAGTTGGAGTTGGAGCAGTAGGAAGTTCTTATCTTTATGCTTCATTAAATAAAAATATTGAGGCTGATTACATTTTGATTGATGCTTTTACTAATTTTGCCGACGCTCAAGCAAAAGACTTGAATGACGCAGCTTGTTCGATGATCTTTAATGGCTCAACATTCAAAGCTGGTACATATAATGACTTAAGCGATGCTGATATTATTGTTATTACTGCGTCAATTAAACCTAAAGAAGGGGTTTTAAAAGATCGATTAGAATTGTTAACCGATAATGCAAAACTTATTAAAGAAATTAGTGAAAAAATTAAAAAATCTGGTTTTAAAGGAATCACAATAATTGCTTCGAATCCTGTGGATATAATGACCAGCGTTTACCAACAAGTTACAAAATTTGATCCTACTAAAGTAATAAGTTCTGGAACAATTTTAGAAACTGCCAGAATGAAAAAATTTCTCTCAGAAAAAATTAAAGTTAAGGCTAGTTCAATTACAGGGTTTGTTATTGGCGAACATGGTGCGCGTTGCTTAATTCCATTTTCGAAAATGAGAATAGGGCTTGGTTCATTAAAGGATTGACTTGCTAACGATACTATTACAATTGAATGGCTTCATAATTTAAATCAAAAAGTAAAAGATGAGGCATTTGAAATAATTTCAGGTAAAGGGATTACTAATTTTGGAATAGGCGAAAATTTAGCGATTGTTACTCAATCAATTTTAAATGATAGACAATCAATTTTTTCACTAGGTGTGCGCTTGCCAAAAGAATACAAACATTATGGAATTTATTTTGGTTTGCCAGTAATTATTGGCAAAAATGGTTATAGACATTTACCAAAAATACGTTTAGAAGAAGATGAACAAAAAATGTTTGACGAATATTCAGGCGAAATTAAAAAAACACTTATTGAAGTCTTAAATCATTTAAATATAACTCCTGATTTTGATTAATATGAACGCAATAAAATTTGAAAACGTAAATGCTAAATATAAAAATTCACACGAATTAGTTTTGAAGAATGCCAATTTAACAATTGAAGAAGGCGAAATGATTGCAATAATAGGTTTGTCTGGAGCAGGCAAAACTACTATTTTTAATAGCATTTTGCGACAACTTGATATTGTCACGGGCCAAATTTTAGTAAATGAAAAAAACATTTTAGATTATTCAAAAAAGCAATGAAAGAGAACCCTAAAAACAATTGGTTATCTAAGTCAAAGTCCCAACTTAATTGAAGATTTAAATGTTTATGAAAACATATTGCTTTTTTATTCTAAATATAAAAATATATTGTGTAGTTTATTTAAGCATTTAACTAAAACGCAGCGAAAAGAAGTTTTCTCTATTTTAGGCGAATTAGATTTATTTGAAAAAGCATTCACTAAAGTTTCAGAATTAAGTGGTGGACAAAAACAACGAGTGGAAATAGCCAAACTATTACTAGAGGAAGTATCAATAATTTTAGCTGATGAACCTACTTCTAATCTAGACATTAAAACTGCAATGGATGTTCTGGAAATTTTGAAACAAATAAATAAAAAATACAATAAAACAATTATTATAAATATTCATGATTTAACATTATTAAAAAAATATTTTAATAATTTTATCTTTGTAAAAGATGGACAAATAATTTGCCGTGATAGTGTGCAAAATTTAACTGCAAAGCGAAAAAAAGAATTATTTACTTTGTAATTTATAAGGGCCTTTAATGATGGCTCTTTTTATTTTAAGAAATAAAACTTTCAGCACAATATCAACAATTAAGTTTCTATTCGTTTTAACGTAAATAAAAATATGTTAAAATAATCATTAATTAAATTAAGTTGAAAGGAATATAGATATATGGAAAAATCAAGCCATGAGCGGAGTTATTGTATAAATGCATTTATCTATATTAATGCTTACTTTTAATTTCGCTTTCCTTATATTTTAAATGAAGGGAGCAATATGACAAAGGAAACTCAATCACTAACCAAAATTGAACGTAAAAAACAAATAATAAAATCGCGTTTAGAATTAGCTGCTAAATCAAATGCCTTAGATGTATTAAATAATTACAATTCAACAAGTCGGGGAATTTCTAATACTAATATTATTGAAGAAAATCGCCAAGAATATGGAATTAATAAGATATCCAAAAAAGGTGCCGACAATGTTGGAAAAAGATTAGTAAGATCGTTTTTTAATCTATTTAATATTATCTTGATTGTTCTGTCAGTAATTTCATTAATTATTGATGTTATTTTACCATTGCATAATTCTGCCAAATATGGCGAAGCTAATTATGCTACCATGATAATAATTTTAACAATGGTTTTATTAAGTAGCATTATTCATTTTGTTCAAGAGCAAAAAAGTGCCTCTAGTGCTAATAAGTTAATCGAAATTATTGAAACCACTTGTTTAGTTGAAAGAAATGGAATTTTAAAAGAAATTCCTATGGATGAAATTGTTGTTGGTGATATAGTTCACTTAGCGGCAGGCGACATCATTCCTGGTGACGTTAGAATTTTGCATGCTAAGGACTTATTTGTTTCACAATCATCTTTAACAGGTGAAAGTGAACCTATTGAAAAATATGCAAATATTAATGAAAATGGCACATACGACAATATTACCGATTATCATAATTTAGCATTTATGGGTTCTAATATTATTTCAGGATCAGCCAAAGCAGTTGTGATTGTAACTGGAAATGATACATACATCGGACAAGTTGCTTCGAAAGTAAATGAGAAACAAGTTCCCACAAGTTTTGAAAAAGGAATTAAAAAAGTTTCAATAATGTTGACAGTTATTATGGCTATTATAATCCCTATTGTATTTTTGATAATAGGCTTAACTAAACAAAACTCATGAGTTGAAGCACTTTTATTTGCAATGTCAATAGCGGTTGGACTAACTCCTGAAATGCTACCAATGATTGTTACTGCTTGTTTATCAAAGGGCTCAATAGCAATGGGAAAAGCTAAAACGATTGTAAAAAATTTAAATTCAATTCAAAATTTTGGCTCAATGGATATTTTGTGCACTGATAAAACTGGAACATTAACGCAAGATGAAGTTATTTTGGAACGGCACTTAGATGTTAATGGTACAGAAGATTCACATGTTTTGAAATATGCTTTTTTGAATTCATATTATCAAACTGGGCTCAAAAACCTGTTAGATAAGTCAATAATTAAACGTACATTAGATTTGGCTGATGAGGATAAAACACTAGATAATTTGGAACTACATTATGAAAAGCTAGATGAAGTGCCTTTTGATTTTAAACGTAAAAGAATGTCTGTTTTAGTTAAACATTTAGCCAAAGAAAAAACTACACTGATAACTAAAGGCGCTGTTGAAGAAATTGTTAATATTTGTAGCAAAATTTATTTAGATGGTAAAGTTATTCCATTAGATAGAAAGATCGTTAGAAAAGTTTTAAATAAAGTTGAAGAATTTGGTGAAGAAGGCATGAGAGTTATTGCTATTGCATCAAGAAAAATGTCTATCGATGCTGTGGGAAAAATTTCTGTTGATGACGAACAAAATATGACTTTAATTGGCTATTTAACATTTTTAGATCCTCCAAAGGATTCAGCTGAATTAGCTATTCAAAAACTTCATAATTTAGGTGTTGAAGTTAAAATCTTAACCGGCGATAATCCACTTGTAACGCGTGCAGTCTGTGCTAAAGTGGGTATTACTTATAATCGTATTTTGTTGGGCAAAGATATTGATAAACTTAACGAAGAAGAATTAGCTCAGGAAGTTGAAAAAACTCAAATATTCGCTAAATTAAGTCCTGATCAAAAAGCTAAGATTATTACGGCTTTGCGCAAAAATGGCCATGTTGTTGGGTATATGGGCGACGGAATAAATGATGCGCCTGCTATGAAGGTGGCTGATGTTTCAATTTCAGTTGATACAGCAGTTGATATTGCAAAAGAATCAGCTAACATTATTTTGCTTGAAAAAGATTTAAATGTTTTAGCGACTGGTATTATTGAAGGCCGTAAAACTCACGCAAATATTAACAAATATGTCAAAATGACGGTTTCATCAAATTTTGGAAACACATTTAGTATTTTATTAGCTGCTATTTTACTTCCTTTTGTTCCGCTTGCAGCTGTGCAAATTGTGTTTTTAAATTTAATTTATGACTTTTGTTGTGGTGCTATTCCCTGAGATAATGTGGATAAAGAATTCATTCAAAAACCAAGAAAATGAGAACACAAATCAATTTTTAAATTTATGCTTTGATTTGGTCCAATTAGTTCCGTTGTTGATATATTAACATTTATGATTTTGTTTTATGTATTTATTCCATCAATTTTTGGAATGCAATACAAACAAATAACAGAAGCGAACGTTCAGGTTCAGATTGAATTTAAACAAATGTTTTGAACAGGGTGATTAGTTGTGTCAATGTGAACACAAACAATAATAATTCATTTTTTAAGAACAAATAAAATTCCAATTATTAAATCTAATGCATCTACTGCAATTATTATCGCAACATTAACTGGAACAGCTATTGTTACAAGTATTCAATATGTTCCCAAGATAAATAATTACTTACAACTAAGACCATTGCCACCATTATTTTATGCGTGACTTGCATTATTTATTTTTATTTATATATTTTTAGTAGAACTTACAAAATTGATTTACAAGAAACGGTACCACCAATTTTTATAAAGAAAAAACAAAGAACTATAAATTTATGAAAATTAGACTTAATATTAGTCTTTTTTTTATATAACGCAAATGATCAATTTAAATATTAGAGGTAAAAATTATGTCTAGTTTTCTTTTTTATTTTTTTCTTGCTGTTTCTGTTTATTTAGACTCTTTTAAAGGCCCTAAGAACAAAAAAATTTCAAAATTAAAAAAGCAATTTATTGAAAATTCAAAAGTGTTCCCTTGTAGCACATTATCTTTAAACATAAAAGCATATATGCTAAATAATATATTAAAAGACAATCCAGATTATATTGATGAAAAGTCGTATGATCATTTTGAATTGTTAATAAATTATTTAAGTAACAACAAAAATACTAAAAAGATTGATATTTGAAAAAAAAGAAGCCGAAAAATGAAAAACGTTTGTGGATTATCTTTTGAATTATTATTATTATTATTATTTGTTAGATTTAAAAGAGATTGAATTAGATTTATCTAAATGTTTATATTTAATCAATAACATAATTTGCTATTGCACTTTATTAAAAAGGTGACTTGTTATATATACTTTGCGATCATTTTTAATTATTCAATTTGCAAAATTTGATTAGATTTCTGATACAGAAAAAATTTTTACTCTTCAAATAAGTAAATTCAATACTTTAAATTATGGTAATAATTTTTAGTAGTATCAATTTTTGTGTTAAATTAAGCATAAAAAGACTAAACTATATATAATTAATTAAAAATTAAAGATAAAGAGGGTTAAATGGCTAAAGAACAAGATAACATTGTAATATTTGGAATGGACAATTCCGAAAAATTAACTGCTGAAATAGGAAAATTTTTGAAAAGAGATGTTTTGCCAGTACAAAAAATTGTTTTTGCTGATGGTGAGAACCTAGTATACTCTGATACAACGGTTAGAAATAAAACTGTATTTGTAATTTGCAATACATCTAAACCCGTTAATGACAATTTAATGAGTTTATTAATATTTATTGACTCGTTAAAACGTGCAAGCGCTAAAAGAATAATTTGTGTAATGACATACTATGGTTATGCACGGCAAGATCGAAAAGCTAGTGGCAGGCAACCAATAACTGCAAAATTAGTTGCTGATTTATTAGAAACTGCTGGGGTTAATAAAGTGATCACTATCGACTTACATAATCCTTCAATTCAAGGTTTTTTTGATATACCGGTTGATGATTTAAGGGGTCAATTTATATTTTCTAATGAATTAAGAAATCGCACTGATAAATTTGTTATTGTTTCACCTGATCACGGCGGTGCAGTTAGAGCTAGACAACTTTCAGAGTTGCTAAAAAACGACGAGCAAATCGCGATTATCGATAAACGTAGAACAGGACCAAATGTATCTGAAATTATGGGTGTTTTAGGCAATGTCGAAAATAAAAATGTTGTAATTTATGATGACATTATCGATACCGGTGGCACAATAATCCATGCAGCTGAAACTTTGAAAAAACAAGGCGCTAAAAAAGTTATCATTGCCGCAACTCACGGACTATTTTCAAGAGGGTTTGAAATGTTTGAAAATAATCCAATTATTGATGAAGTGATCATTACAAATTCTATTGATCACTCATATTTATCGAAATTTTCTAAAATTAAAGAATTATCAATGGCAAAATTTTTGGGTCTTGTTATACAAGCGAATATCAATAATAGTTCAATAGCGGAAATATACGATGCTTATAGCCAAGGAAACATTTAACATTCTTGATGAATATTTTTATGAATTAACACCTAAAAATAAGGAAGAAATTTATAAATATTATTCACTAATAGAAACCGAAAACCAAAAATATAATCTAACAGGTTTTTATAATGAAAATCTTTTAAAAGAAGGAATTATTGAATCAATTTTAATATTTAAGGAGATTCAAAATTCCATTTTTGATTTTAACCGTTCTAGCGAAATCTTAGATATAGGATCTGGTGCCGGCTTTCCAATTTTGCCTTATTTTATTATTAATCCTAATTTTAATTTAACAATTTATGAACCAATGACTAAACGTGTTAATTTTTTAAATAAAGTAATTCAAAACTTAAACTTAAAAAATATAATCGTAAAGCAAATTCGCGCCGAAGATTCTAGTGAATTTGAAAAATTTGATTTTATTAGTGCTAGAGCAGTTAGCGAACTGAAAAATTTAATTGAAATTTCACATAAACTCGGAAAAAATAATGCAACATTTTGCTTTTTGAAGTCACAAAATTATTATCAAGAAATTAACAATGCAAATTGAATAAAAAATAAGTTAAATATTGATTTTAAAATTGTAAATTTACCGGTTTTTTTTAATATAAATAATACTCTTGTTTATTATCAAAAAAAATCAAAAACGCCGCATGATATTCCACGAAAATGAGCAACAATAATAAAAGATAATTTGAAAAAATAAAACCGAATTAACAATATTAAACTAAATTCATTAGATAGGAATAGTTTTCAATTTTTTTGCATTTTATTTTGAAAACGCTTCATTTTCTATTGCTAAAAAGCCATATTAAAATACATTTATTATAAAAAATATACAAAAGTATATAATTTTATTATTTTATAATAAAGGCTAAGGAGCAAATATGCGTAGATTATTTAAAGAAGTTTTTAAATCTCTAGCTAAAAATAAAGTTACTTTAATTTGTTTGACCATATTAATATTTTTGACTACTTTTTTATTTACTTTGTTAAATGATGTTAAAACAACTTATTCAAGAACAATCAACTCATATGATAAGGTATCGAGATTACATGATTTAACTGCAGATTTAGATATAAATCCTTCAGGAATTGTTCCTAAGGGAGGATTTAATCAAATTGATAAAGATAATCAAAAAGAATTAAAAGAGCCTATTAAATTTGAATCATCAAAAAATGGTTCTGATATTTCATATTCACTTAGCTTATTAGAAAAAGATCGACAATTTATTAAATTAAAAAATAAATTTGAAAATTGAAATATTAGCGATGATAATTACTATATTAGCACCGAAGATTTTATGAACTTTTTTTATGAAAAAAAATTCAACAATACTTCTAGTGCTGAATTTGAATTGTTGAAAGAAAACCCTAATTTTGCAAATATTAGAGATTTTAAATTTTCTGGCAACAATCGCCATTTTAAGTTATATCAAAAAATTGGTGACAAATTTCAACAAATAACAGAGGAAAAAGCCGCTAATGTTAGTGATAGTTTTACTTTCAAAAAAACCGTTACATTAAATACCATTTTAAATATTGGTTTTGCGCCAAGGGATTCACATGGGCTTTTAATAAATGGCAAGAAAGATTTTGTTTATGCAAGTTCTCCACTTTATTTAAATATAGAAACTAAAGAAGCTTCTTTTTCAAATGTTGACTATAATCAATGAAAACAAGCGGGCAAATTAGCCATTATTTCTGCTGAAGATGTTTTAAAAATTCTCGGCTTTGAAAAAGATGCTAACGGAAACAAATGATACTATAATTCGACATCAGCCACAAAAGATATTAATTTTGCTTCAGGACATCAAACAACAAATGAAAAAATTGACTCAACTACAAAACTAGAAAACAATTTTAAATTAACACATTATCTGAGCACAAATCAAATTAAAGTTTCAACCCCTAAATTTGTAGAATTTGAAGCAAACAAAACATATAAATTGCCTAAAGATTGAATTAGAAAAGTTGAAATTTTAACGACTTATAATTGATATCGTTTTATATTAAATTGAGATGAAATAGCAGACGAAAAAAAATCTAATTGAAAAGGTTCATATTACAAGTTTATTGCACATTTAAAACAAACAAATCCAGAAAAATATAAAGAAATCTCATATTTTTCATATTGAAATAAAACAGTTACAACAAAATACCAAATTGGCGAAGGAAAGCAAGAAGTTCATAGCCAAATTTTAGCAATTGAAAAGCAAGATGCAATCACTCCATTTTCAAATCCTTGAACAGGCGGAAATGCAAACAAAAAAATTCCGAACGATAAAAGCAACTTGTCTCACGATAATAAAAATAACATTAAACAAGTTGAATTTTCAAGAACCGGTGCTGATGATATTACTGATAATGAATTTGCGCAAATTTCCGATTTGAGTAAATTAAAATTGCATCAAGATTTTATTCGGACAAATTCAATTAATTATGCAAGAACCGCAATAATTAATGATCTTAAAAAATTAGTTGGCGAGGAAAACCTTGGTTTAAGACAAACTCTAACCGTTGAAACAGTTAATGAAGAAACTTCAAAGAAAAATGTCTTTCACTTCGTAAACTCCGGCGATAAAGATAGAAAAATTTGAGGAATCGAACAAAATGTTGGAAAGTTATATAATGAAACTTTAAACCCTGGTTATTTAAATAAATCAATTCAAGATCAAAACGTTGAAAACTTTATTTTAAAACCTAAACTTGGGGATCCTAATATACAAAAAATACCTTCGGTTTATACAAGACCATTAATTGATAATATTTTTAAATCATTTACACCCGATGTAAATTATTTTAATGCTGATATTCGCTTTACTAATTACTATGATTTTCTACCAAAAACCAAAATTCCATATTTAATTAATGGAAAAATTTTGGTAATCACTACAGCTAAAAGCGAACCAAAAAATCCAAATGGAGCGCAAATAATTGGTGCCATCGCCATGCCTCAACCTGGCAAATATATTTTATTAAAACACTCTCAAATTGAAGGTTTTACAAATGAAAAAGTTTGAAATAAGGCTATTGTTGATAATAAAGAAACAATGACGCTCGATGAACTTTACAATTATTTAATATTGCAAGATTACACTATTCGAGGCGAAATAGGGCCTAATGGTTGAGCGCAGGTTAATCCAATATTTAAAAACTCAATTAGTTTACCAATTAGTTTTGGCTCTATCTCTAGTGAATTATCACAAGAAATTATTCAAAAGAAAACTATTACAGGTTTAATTCAACGTGTTAGGTCAATTATCTTGAAATCAGATTTTGGCAAATTAATTAGCAAAGATGATTGATATCGTTTATTTGATGCAATAAGTAAAAGTATTGAATCAAACGATTTTCATACCTTATTAGCTGTTGCTAAAACTAATAACGAAATATTAACAAAAGTTATTATCGATGTGTTGAAATATCTAAATGAGCCAATTGATCATAGCAATAATAAAAATTTAGAATTTACAAACATGAATACCAATGCATTCATTAAAAATATATTAAATGGTGTTATTGATTATTTAGAAAAACAATACATTTCATCAGGTGAAACAGTTGAAAAACGTGATGCTTATCTTGTTGAACAAATTAATCAACTTTCAAGTATTTTAAACTTTAACACAATGTTTATAATTCCACAATTACGAATGACGATGAGTGATTTATTAAATTTCATAAAAGACAAATCAAAAATATTTGCCGCATTAAAAGGCATCGTTAATTCATTTGATTTTATTAAATTTTCAACTATTGCCCAAGAATGATATAGAAATCATCCCTATAAACCATTTACATCAACAGATCAAGAATATTGGTCACTTTCACCAAGTAGAATAGCACTAATGTTTTTACAATCAATTGATGAATATGAATTTAAAAACGCTCTTAAATTAATAATTGAGCAAATCGATTTTCAAGCTATATTAGATCCAAATAAAAATAGTAGTATTTATAAAAAATGATTAGCCGCTAAAGATTTTGCCGGTGAAAAAGTGAGTGATGAAGATAAGGCTAAAATTTCTAGTTTATTTAAAAAGCTAAATGGTGATGCACATACACCTTATAAAAATATTAATGATGGTTTATTTGAATTAATTAGCAATATGAGTCTTGAAAACTTCAATGAATCAATTTCTAAATTAATAACAAAAGTTACAAGTACAATTACAGCTAATGGAAAAATTTATAAAAACTATAATACTGAAGTTTTAGATCAATCAGATTATTTAGCTGCTTTTCTTTCTTCAATAAATTCAGCAGGAAAAATCAATCAAATTCAAAACGCATTTATTAAAATGTTTAATCTTTCAAAAGCAACTAGTAAAATCATTCCTGGTTTAAACATTGCAATTCCATGAAAAGACGATAACAAAATTTCAATTTTTGACTTGCTTGGTTTAACTGGATTTTCATTACCAAAAATCCAAAAGAAAGACAATTCAAAAACTAATGTATCAATTGATCCATACAATATTGATGATATTAATATTCTTTTAAAGAAAACGCAAAATGCGATTACTACCAAACAAAATATTTCACTAACCTCAAATGAATATGATTTTGTTAAAAATTACGTTTTAGCAGATAACTTTGATTTTAATGATTTAAATAAATTAAAATCAAAACTATTACAATACAAGGAATATGTTGAAAAATTAATAATTAAAAAATATGCTTCAGAATCTGGCAACTATAATTTTGCTAACAATTATGTTATGCCTGAGACATATGGTGATTTAGCATATTCTTCGGCACTATTTAACCCAACAAACGAAACCAAAAATAAAGACTTACTAAAATTGCTTCACGCAGGAATGGGTAATGTTTTAGCCGGAGCAATGCTAAAATCAAACAACGATATTATTCGCAATGAATTAGTTTTATATAGTTTATGGATTAAATTAGGGTATCACTTAAATCACTTAGGCGACGTAAGAGAAGAAATTATTTTAAATAAAGAAACTGGCGAAAAATACATCGAAAAGAAATATAACAAATATTTATCATACGATCAAATTAGAACTGTTTTAATAAAACTATTTGAATTAGGACAAGATTCAGAAATTACGGCAGCAATGCTAAATTATGATGAGGTCATTAATCAAATCCAAAATATAGGTTTAGAAAAAGATGGTGAACAGTTGCTAAAGGCATCATTTGCCCACACTCAAGCTGCAAAAGCAAATCGTAAAATAATTGAATTAATTAATGGAAATAAATTTAATCAATATTTTAATGAACTTAAGGCTGCCGGTATATCTGATAAAGCTATAAGCGGAATTAAAAATATACTTTTATCAAATTCAAATGAATTAGTGTATAACTTTGGCTATATTGCATCTTCAAAACAAATGCCAACACGCTACATCACTTCGTTAAGAACATTTTTAGAATCGTTTATTAAGAGTAATTCAAAAGGAATATTAAATCCACTAATTACTTCTGATTATGTATTTGATTTAATATATAAACAAACTATTGATGCTAGTGCATTAGCATCACATTTATCACTTTTAAATGTACCTCGCAATATTCTTAATCCTTTTACATTTATGAGTTTTCCTCAAATAATTGCATATTACATGCTAAGCCCTGATGCAAATAACGGAAACTTATCTTATGTAGTAAGCAAAATATTTAACAACTTATATGGCGTAGATATAAAGGATATCAAAAATGAAATACTTGCAATCACGCAGGTATTTACACGTGACATTAGAGAAGTTGACTCAAAAAGCGACGCAGCTGTTCGCCTGGATGTAGCACAATTTAATAATCTATTCAATAATGTGCTAAAAAACAAAGACGGCAAAGATATGATAATTTTTGGTCTTAATATTACAAGCACATTAAGAGAAGCGCTTAGAAAAGTTATTGAACCGATTGTAGTTTCAAATGTTATTTCATATAGCGATTCTGGTTCATATTTAGCTAAAGTAAATTATGGATATTTAAATGCCAATAAAAAAGAAGTATATCGTGGTGATATTAGTGAATATTTAAGTAATCCATATCAAATGCAACTATTCATTAGTAAATTAGATGAAAAATATAAAATAAAGATTAATACCCAAGAATATCTAATTATTGGAATAGAAAATACTGCCGATTATTTATATCCAGTTGTTAATGAAGAAAATATTCAAGTTGATGTGAATACACAAGCAATAGTTTTTGTTAATGCAAAAGGTTTCGATCGAATTTATTCAGCCTATCCTACTTTTGCTTTAAAAAGTTATGCGTTGATAAAATCACCAACTGATAAAAAAGGCAAATATCTTTCTGAAAAATCACCTAAAGAATTACAAAAGCAAATTAATGATGTTATAGATAAAGTAGCACCAGGAACATTTAAAAAAGTATTTTTAAAAGATGAACAAGATAGTATTAACCCAGAAAGATATATTCGTATTGTTACAATTCGTTCAATTGTTGCTTCAATTCGAAACGCAACAGTTTGATTAATAACAATATTAACTTTATTGGTTGCATTCATTGTTTACTTTATAATTAAACGTTACATAGAAGCTAGAAATAAAGTTGTTGGTATATTACGCGCTCAAGGATACAAAACAAGTGAAATAGCCTTTTCATTCTGTGCGTTTGGTTGAATTCCAGCTGCGGTCGGAGGAATTTTTGGCTATATAGTCGGCTTTTCATTGCAAAGACAAGCAATGGGAATTTTGGCATCATATTGAACACTAGAAAGTAATATTATCGCTTTTGACATATTTTCGTTGCTTGGCACGATAGTAATACCACTATTATTCGTTTCGATATTAATATATATAATCACACAAATATCCGTTAGAAAGAAAGCGACTGAATTAATGAACGGATTAACTGAAGTCGCAGTTGGTAACTTTGCACAAAAAATATCGTCAATGTTCAGAAAATTACCAATCAAATTGAGATATATAGCTTCTCTTGCTTTGAATAACTTTTGAAAAATGTTTTCGCTATTTTTAGCTTTTTCGACAACGTCACTAATCTCTATGTTCTTTTTATCTTCTGCAAATGTTTTCAACAAAACTATTTCAAAAACATATGAAGACCGGCTATATAAATTTAAATTAGATTTAGAAAGCCCAACAACTGAAGGTGGACCTTATGTTACTTATGATAAGGGCGACCTGCCGGCGCTATTATATGTACCAAATGATTTAGCAGGTAATTCATCATCAAACGGTAGTCAATTAGATTATGATAACCCTAACTTCTTACGTCCAGGTGGGTCATTTAACACAGATACTGTTAATAAACCATATGCTCCAACGGTTTTAACTAAATCATCATTGGATATTTTATTAGATCTATCAGTTGAATTAAGCCCATGAGATATAACCTATGCTAACATGCCTGAAACCCAAAGAGCAAGAGTGGCACAAATATTCAAAAGGGTATCTCTAAAAATGCAAAATACGCAAAATTTAATTAATACCGCAAGGTTGAAAACTAATGATTTTTATGATTTAACAAACGCAGATATTGAAGAGATAATTTGTGTTAGAAACATTGATAAATTTGTTAGTGATTTAAAACAAGGAAAACCCGAAGATTTAACAAATAGAACTAGCTTTTTCTATTTTATTGCTCCACCTTATTGAGAAACCTCACCTTCGGCTGATTCAAAAATTACTGAAAAATTTAATTATGTAGAATGAGATGCCGAAAATCAAATTTATCTAAAACCTAAAAAAGTTTCAACTTCTCGCTTTAGAGAAGAATATCGTAACTTCTTAATTAATGCATATAAGAAAATTGATGCTAATGATTTCTTTGTTTCATTTGGCGGTGTATTTTGAAACAAAGCAACAAACGAAAAATATACTTATGCTTCAACATTAATTAATGGTAAAGAAAATCGTATTTACGGATATCGTAAAGATAGCAAATTTATTAAATTAACTAATGAAAAAGGTGAAAATCTAACACATAAACTTTATGATTATGATTATAAATTCGATTCAAACGAAGATATTCCTATAATTTTAAATGAAGTAGCTTCACGTAAACACAAGCTAAAAATTAATTCAACATTTGAAGTTAATCTATTAAATCACGTTGACAGATTTAGTCATTTAGCGTTGCAACAAATTGCGCCAAAGACTAAATATAGATTTAAAGTTATTGGTATTTCACAAACTTACATTAATACCGAATTTACAACTAGAAAAGACATTTTAGATCATATTTTAGGATATGATACATTAACAAACCGTCTAAGAAATTCGCGTAAATTTGAACTCAATAATTTAATTAATTTTGATCCGAAAAATAAAGAGAAATATCAAAAAGAATTTAATAATAAATATGAAGCATTTAATGGTATTTTATCTAATGATAAAACACCTGTTCAAACAATAGACACTTTAACAACATATTCATCAACAGGATTCTGAGGTGCATTAAGTTCCGTTGACATTGCAAGCATGACAGATCATGAAGTTTGAAACTTTTTCAAACGAATATTTATTTCAGATTCTGGACTAAAATATATATCAGTATTCGAGCATAATATAAATGCTTATAACGAAGCACACCCAGAGTTGAGCCAAAAGCTTGTTTATAAAGATATATTAAAGAAAATTCTTGGTAATGTTAGCGATAGTGATTTATCAGATTACATTAGCAAAAAATTTGAATCACTTCCTGAAAAACACAAGATTACTGCGAGGGCAATTTTAACTAAATTCTACGGTACACAACCTAATGCAATTTACGGCAAAAATATTATGTATGGTGCATCTTTTGATGTTAATAGTAAAGATATAGAAGCTGGTTTTATTGCTGGAATTTCGCAAACAGTTAATATTATTTTGGTTGCCTTCATAATAATTTCTCTATTGATTTCGATTATTATACTAATCGCTATTACAAACATTATGATAGCCTCAAATCAAAGAGCAATTGCAACATTTTCTGTTTTAGGATATTCAAATAAAGAAAAAATCTTTTTATTCTTCTTTAACTTCGTACCGGCAATTTTATTAGCTTGTTTAATAATGATTCCGGTTACACTTTCATTAATTGTTTTATTTAATGCTTTTATGATGGCAACGAGCCAAGTTGTTTTACCATTAGTATTGCATAGTTCAACAATTATTTTAAGTGCTGTTATTTGTTTATCAGTATTTATTGCAACATCAATCGCAACGTGAAAGAGTTTAAATAAAGTTAAAGCAGTGGATGCATTGAAAGGAAAATAATGAAAAAAGGTAATAATTTAAAAAAGAAAACTAATAAAAAAAATATTGAAGAAACTAGTATTCAAGATTTAAATTTAATTAATATTAATGCCCATAAGGAACCTTTTGAAATTCGTGATGAAGGCATCACCGTTAAAGTTCTTGATAATGCAACACTAAAAAAATATCGTAATGCCAATGAAAAGCCGCGAAAAAAGGATGCTAATTTTCATAAAAAAAACGCCAAAAATTTCATAGTTGAAGTTGAAAATGTTGAAAAAACATACCTTTCAGGTAATGTTGCAACCGATGTTTTAAAAGGCATTAATTTGCAAATTGAACGTGGTGAAATTGCAATATTGTATGGAAAATCAGGATCGGGAAAATCAACATTATTAAATATTATTAGTGCACTAGATAGACCCACAAATGGTTCGGTGATTGTTAATAATGTAAACTTGCCGTATTTAAGCGATGCTAAGCAAACTTTATTTAGACGCGAAAATATTTCATTTATTTTCCAAAACTATAATTTGTTGCAAAACTTGAACAGCTACGATAATGTTGAAACTGGTGCTTTTTTGCAAAAAGATAAATCAAAACATTTGAATATTAAGCAATTATTTAAAGAATTTGATTTGGAAGAATGTATGTATAAATATCCGTCACAAATGTCTGGTGGTCAACAACAACGTGTATCTATTTTGCGGGCAATTGCTAAAAATGCTGAAATAATTGTTGCTGATGAACCAACAGGTGCTTTAGATGAAAAAACTGGATTAATAGTGCTAAAAATTCTTCAACAAATTAACCAAAAATATGGAACAACAATTATTATTGTTTCTCATGATCCTGATGTTGCTGCTATGGCTGATAAAGTTATTTATCTTGAATTGGGTAATATTAAGGAAATTAAAAAACAAGAAAGAAAATGGTTAATCGATAAAGAAAATCAATTAAATGTTTTGTAATTAGGAAATATCAACATAATTTGTTGATATTTTTCTTTAATTTTTTTATAATATTTTTTATCATTAATTAAGTGAAAAGAGGAAAAACATGTTAACTGAAAATTGATGTTTGGCACTTCTAGTATTTGGATTTTTCGCAGTTATATATACATGAGCTGTTACTATTGTATATTACATTAAAAACATTAGTAAAAAATGAAGATTATCAATCTATATTATCTATGGCTTTTTAATAACTGCAGCAATATTATGCGTTGGTATAGCAGACGGTTATACGTCACAATTAAAACGCGCAAACGGAGCAACAATCGCTAAATTCACATTTTATATTATGTTCATGATTTTAGCATATTCAAACTTTGTTGCTTTTACAATTATTACTATATTACGTGCAACAAATCGTTATATAGCGGCAAAAAATTCAAGAAATTAATATCTAAAATAATCAAACATATCAAGCTTTTAGCTTAATTTTTTTTATTATTCTTAGTCATCTTTTATCAGAAAATAAAAATATTGGCAAAACCAATATCTATTTTTTTTCTTCATTAAATAAATCAATATCGATACAATTTCTATGAATATATAATAATTGTTCTGGCTCTTTGTTTTTAAAATTAGAACCATATAAATTTTTCAAATATATTTCGCTTTCAGCGATAACTTTACATGGGCTTTCGGCACAAATTTCATTATTCAATTTAAGACTTAAATTTGAAATTCACTTTTTAGATGAAAAATGATTAATAATTGAATTTGTAACTAAAAAACCTTCATATTCATCGGAATATAAACTATTAACTACATCTTTATATGTTAATAATCTAGTAAATTTTTTAGCAAATTTAGACAGTCAAATTTTATTATTTATTTTAGGAATATTTGAAGATGACATTGTAGCATAATGATTAATTGAAATTTTTCTTTTATTTCTAAATTTAAGATATTTTTTAATATTTTTTGCCTTAGTTGGAATTATTAAATTAATGTTAATAAAAGCTTGTTTTGCATATATATTTTTGTTATCTAAAACAAATTTATTTTGCAAAGAAAAATAATCAGAATGATTGGTATTATCTAAAATTCGATTTGGCAGCAATTCTTTTAATTTTTCATATGAATCAAAAGTCATCATTACGGTGTGAAAATCAATATTTTCCGCTCAATTTTCATTACTATAACATGACAAAAGGCTAATTTCATCTAGACTATATCAGATCTTATTTGTTTCACAAATGCTACAAAATTCGCTCAAAATTTCGTTTTTTTCTTTTTGGATGTTGTTCATATTTATTAATTATAGATTAATAGTTTCAATAATATCGTTAGAAAATAGTAAAAATGGTAAAATAATATTTATTTAATTAGAAGGAATACTATGTCTAAAAAGAATGCAAAAATCGAAACAACCGAACAAAAAACAAAACGTAAGAAAGTTTTATGAGGCTCTTTTTGAGCTACAACATTAGCTGCTACCGTTGCAACCGGTATTGCAGTTCCTTTAGTTCAAGCTAAAAAAGCCTTGCCAAAACCAACACCATTATTACAAGACAACGATTCAATTTTTTCATTTACTGATCCAAATGGAAAAACCTACAAACATACTTGAGGTGAAATTAAAAAACAAGCCGAAAAAGCCAGCCCAGGTAAAAATATTGCTGAAGGTGTTGCTAAACATTTAACAAAGTTTCTTTACGAGAAAGAATATGAGGCTTCTTTATGATATGAAGCTGTTTATAATGCAGACAAAGCTAAGGAAGATGAAAGAAAACTATCACTTCCATCAGTAGACGAAATTAAAGAAGATGAAACTAAGAAAATCAATGACCTTGAAAAGAAATATCAAGAACAATATGGCTTAGAAAAAAAATGAAACGAAAAATTTTTAGAAAGATTGGCTTCAAGCGAATACGGTAACGCCAAATCAAAAAAAGAAGCAATCGAAAACAAAGTAGTTTCAAGATTAAATAACGAAGCATTCCGTAGATTTAATACTGAAGTAAACACTGATTTTAGTTACTCAGAATTAAAAAACGGAATTATTGCTAACAAAGATGTTTACTATACATATAAAGGTAAAAAAGTAGAAGTTGCTAAAAAAGGTGACAAAATCATTTTAGAGTTTGCTAAGGAAAATGAAAACTATGTTTTGCCAAAAGAAACCGATGTTGAAATTAAAACAAATCCAAAAGACGAAGTTAAAATTCCGATGTTTGTTTCAAAAACTTTTATCAAAGAATTAAGAAATCCAAGCAGATATATTGCACCTTGAATTAAAAGAAAACAAGCTATCGTTTCAACATTTAATTTAGCAGCACACCCTGATTTAAAAGATAGTAAAAAACCTTGGACAGTAACAAAAGCTGAAATTATTAAGCTTTTAAAATTTTCGGCATACCCACAAGAAAACGACAAAGTTAAATTAGCCTTGGGGATTGATATGTTAACCGAATTTAAAGGATTATCAGTTCTGCTAGAAAAATCGGAAATTACTAAAAAAGAAGAAATTGAAGCACAAAATAATAAAGCGATGCTTGAATATGTTTCGTCTAGTGCTGAGTTAGCTGGAAAATATGGATCAAACGGTTTTGAAAATATTACTTCACAAATTAAATCTAAGGAAACTGATGTATTTGTTCCGTTAGTTTCAATGCTATTAGGATCTTCAACAAGCGCAGGAGATAAAAAGATTTTTAAATTCGAAAAGAAAGATAATTTATTTTCTGAATTGAAAACAAAATTAGTTGCATTATTTGGAGAAAACGAATTTAAAGACAAAAATGGCGCTTCTAAAAAATTTAAGGAAATTTTAAATGTGGGCTCAACAGAATTAGAAAAAACTTTTGATTCTGATTTATATGCAAGTTATAATGCAGCTATTGAAAAATATATCAATGATTTAACAGACAAAGATTTTAATGATCCATTTGGGCTAACATTTAGAGATGTATTTGGTGATTCAACTAAAAATTATCGTGTTGCAACAATTATCGAAAGTAAACAAAATAAAATTCTTGTTACGCCAAAAGGAATTCAAATTAAAAACTTATTTGAATTATCAAGCGAAGATGTAGTAAAAAGACTAATTTTAAATGATCTTGCAATTCAATCTAAAGCAAAATACAATAGTACATTACTTTCACAATTATTTAATCTTTCTGAAATTTTTTCAGATATTTTAACTAAAGATTATATGGTTGAAGATTTACTTAAAAATGAAGAATTTAAAACCCACCTTAAAAAGCAAGAATATAAGACATTAGAAGATAAAAATAAAACTTTTGATGATGCAGATATTGCTTTAGCGGCGAAATATGAAAAAAATCTTGCTGAAACTCTTAAATTCTCATTAATTCAAGGCAAAGCTTCAAAAATTAAAGAGTATGTTTCTGCGCAAATTAATTCAGGATTATACTCAGATTACAAATACGATTCTGCAACTAACAAATTTACACTTGAACCACATAATGATAAAGAAATAGTAAGTTATTTATTTGAAGTACTTGTTGATTACATTAAAAATATATAAGGAGTAAGACATGAAAAAAATATCAGAAATTTTGTATACTTTAGCGCCAATTGCCACTTTACCAATTGTATCTGTTATCGCTGCTTCATGCAATAAAAAATCAAATCAAACTGATAACGCTGGATATCAATCAAAAATTTTAAAAGATATCCTATCAAAAAACAAAATACTTACCGAATTAACAAGTGCCTATCTATCTGTATTTTATGCAAAAGAATTTGATGCCAAAACATTTACTGATGAAGAAAAGAAAGATAAATTTTTAAAATTGATGATTGAAAGTGGAAATAAAATATACGATGATACAAAAGAAGCATTTGATTATTTTGCTTCTTCAAGTCTTAAAGCAGATCCACAATTCTTTTGAAACCTTAAAGCAACATTCACAAGTGCCGAGATAGATACAACATCATATAATCCATCGCCTTACAAAAAACCTAATGAAGAAGAAATGAAATTTGTTATTAAACATTCAAATGTTCTACCAACAAGTGTTAGATTACAAATTCAAAAAATGCTTTTGACTAGATTGTATTTACTAAAAGATCGTGAAGAATTTAAAAAATTAGCCAATAATGCTTCTGGCGATGATAAATACCAAGTTTCACAAAAGGAAATAATTGATAAAAAAGATACTCCTACTTTACAAAAAGATATTTATAAATCTCTAGATTTAAAAAACGATTCATTATATTTAATTAAATATTTGATTGAAAATTCAATGATACAGTCATGAGAATTTGAAGACACTCGTGATATGAACTTGCGTTGAAGTAAAGCTAATGTTTCTTCATTTGAAGATTTTAATAATTTAGCCAAATATCAACCTTCTGGCGAGGAAAAATATGGCTTTAATCCCGTTGCTTCTGAATTTGACCATTTAATTTCTATAAGTGAATCAGAGCATTTTGATTTTAAAAATTTGCGTGCATACAAAGGGTTTGCAAAAAATTCAATTAATGCTGATGACTTATCATCATCATTATATTCATTATTAAATCAAAAATCAGTAATATACGGATTTATTGATCCTAGAACAAACAAAGTTTATTCGCAAGACAATTTCAAGTTTTCAAAAATTTTAGCCCAAGAAAAGAAAACTCCTATTGTTAAACCAACCGTCAAACTAAATGAAAAAGCCACAAAAGACACATTAAATATTTTTGACAACGAAGACTTTGAAATTGATGGATTCACTAGAGACACAACTAATAAATCACTATTCACAAAAGAAATTACCGTTGACTCAATAAAATACAAATTATTACTTGAACAAAAAGGTTCAATTACCTTTGATAGTCAATTTCTAACTGTTCCACTTGATTTAACAGTGGAATCATTAGAAAAAAGAATCAATTATGATTTCAAAGCAAAAATTAAATATGATAAAAATGCAAAGAAATTTGAAGCTCTAACGGAGCCAGAAACTGCTATTTATAACTTAGACAAACATCAAAGTTCAGTCAATATGTATAAAGATGGCAAAATAACTGCTAAATATGTAGTTAAAGTTGCTCCACTTGCTAAAGATAGAAAAGTGACAGTCGATGGCAAAGAAGAAGAAAGAAAAATCTTTTCATTTGAAGACACACCATGAAAAGAAGCAACACAGCAAAGAGTTATTGCAAATAACATCATTATCGCTAACTCAGCAGTGCTATTTAAAGAAGCCTTTAAATACTTTACCGAGATGGGCTTCAAAATTGATTTAATTAATTCTAAAAAAGAGGTAATTGATACCTTAAAGATTGAGGGACTAATATAATTTATGGAAAAAGATACATTTCAACGTATTATTGATAGAGAAATTCCTGCAACAATCATTTATGAGGATGATAAATTTATTGCTTTTCTAGATATTGATCCTGACGAAAAAGGACATTTTCTTGTAGTATCCAAAACATTTTCAAGAAATTTATATGATATCGAAAATAATGATTTAGCCGAATTAATAGTAAAAGCTAAAGAATTAGCAATTGAAGAAACTGAAAAATTGAATGCTAGCGGTTTTCAACTTGTAATTAACAATAATGAAACTTCTGGACAGTCGATTTTTAGAACTCATGTTCATATTATTCCAAGTTACGAAGATTAAGACTTGAAAAAAACGCGAATAATAACGCGTTTTTTATTTGCTTTGTTTTAAAGGGTTTGACTTGAAAATAAAATTTTCCTTTACATATTTATTTGCATAATGTAAGATATCACGAATGTATTCAAAATAAATTTTATATTTTTTGACATCGCCTTTTCAAATCAGTTTTCGGTTTGAACTTTTGGTAAAATCAATTGCTAAATAAACGTCAAAAATTTGATATTCTCTAACAGTTTCAATAATCATTCCTTCAATTAAAGCTCGTATTTGTGGTGAAGAAATATTTATGTTTTGGCGTTTAAAAGTTTTACGTTCAAATCAATCTAGAAAGCCGAAATAAGTATCTCTTTGAAAAGCATATTTTTCATATTCCTTTTGAAATAACATGTGAACTTTATTTTCATCTTCATTTAATTTATAATCAGCAAATAATTTTTCTGTGTCAATAGCTTGTTTTTCATACTTATTTTCCATCAGTAAAATTTGAATTACTTTGGCGACAATAAAAATAAATATTAATAAGAATACAACTCCAAAAAAATAACTGGCAATAGAACCACCTTTATTAATTTTATCAGTGATAACATGTGCGCCTAATAAAATTAAAATTATACCTATGCCTAAAAAAGCAAAAACAGCTAAAAAACCGACCAAATTTATAATAACGTTTTTCGCATTATATTTTTTCGCTTTATTTTCATTCATTATTTTTTCTCCTTGCGCCATTCGATTAGATTTGGGTTTGTTAAATAAAATCTTCCTGCTTTAGCGATTTTTTCACCATTTAATTTAGTGGCATCAGCACTAAAGTTTACTCAAACTTTTAGTAGTGAAGCTCCCACACCGTATGCATCAACCGGCGCTTTTTCATCTTCAAAATCTTTGATTTTTTCAGCATTAAACCCACTAGAAACGGTTATTTTAACATGCTTACCGCCATTTTGATCAAGCGCTTCTCTTAATCGCTTCACTTGTGTTGGAGTAACACCAAATTCTGCTTCACCCTCAGTAAACATTTTATCAATCAAAGCTTTTGAAGTGTCGATTCTAACTCCATATAAATTTTTGCCAAATTCCTTGAGACATGCTAGTGAATCAGCGATTACATCGTTATGGAAATCAACTAATGCATAAAGTTTATCATTAGGAAAAGCTTTATGATATGCCTTACAAGCAGCTACCACATCGCCATGAAACATTTGAATTAAAGCATGTGGCATACTTCCATAGGTATGCTCTAAATTATGATTTGAAGCAGCTAATGTAGAATGATTCTTTATTCCACCTAAATTTATTGCATAAGCATCATTAATTTGATTACGGTAGTGATCAGCTCGATCGGCCATGCTAATAACTAATTTATTATTGGCAACAGAAATAATGCGATACGAATTTGTAGCAATAGAACTTTGTCTTGCTAAAATTCCGTCAATAATACCTTCTCATTTACCAAATTCAAAATAAGGTCCTTCCAATTCAAGCACAACCTCACGATTATTAATTATGCTTCCTTCAGGAATGTATCTAATTTTGTATTTATCTATGTTAGTGTTTTTTTCTAGAAGTTCCAATACTTCATTAATTCCACAGAGCATTACATTATTATGTCTTTGAAAAAATTGTAAAGTAACGATATCATTTATTTTTTTGCTTTTAGCAATTTTTTCGGTTTTGAAAAAATAAATTGAAATTTTATCTTTTAATTTCATTTTTCTCCTTAGTGTATTTATTTATATTTTATTCTAAAATATCAAATATTAAAATTAATAGTGATTAATGGATTTTTAAATTATATTTTGTAATAAAATAAATAATATTAAAGAGAGGCAATATGAAATTACGTAAATTAACTTATGAAACCAATATCTCATTATATTCAATGCTTTCAATTGTTTTTTATATATTTTCATTTACCGCATTATTGTCGGCAAGCATTTCATTAATTTCAAAGCTTAATTACAATTCATTAGTTTTTATTTTAAAATCCAGTCCAATGATTTTTGTTTGCCTAGCAATATTTTTGTTGGCGAACATATTGGTCATTACTATTTCTATTTATGGAATAAAATACGCCAATATAAACAATAAAAGAGAATTAAGAAAATTTTATTTACTATCAGCAATAATTTTGCTTGGTTTTGGTTCAATTATTTCGCTAGTAATAGCTTCATTTAAAATCTTAAAATAATCAATTTGTTTTTCATGACTTCATAATTGAAAATCTCTTAAGAATTAATTTATTAATTCTATATAATTAAAAGTATAAGAAAATTGCTTTTAATAAAATAATTAAGGAGAATAATATGGCAAAAAATACATGAAAAACCGCGCTTGAAGCGATTGAAAAATACGATAATATTTTCATTTTTCATCACATTAGACCAGATGGCGATTGTTTAGGTTCACAATTTGGCTTGCGCGAATTGATAAAGACAAATTATCCAAAGAAACATGTTTTTGTGTTCGGTGATAATGTTGGCTTATTTCCATTTTTAGAATGAGAATTTGATAAATTTGAAGAAGTTGATAAAAAATATTTTAAAAATTCGCTTGGCGTAGTAGTTGATGCTAACTCATCAAATCGAATTCAATTTGTTAATTTAATTTTAGACAAAAATTTTACTCACATGTTAAGAATCGACCATCACCCTGTTGATCCAGATATTAATTATGACTATACTTGAGAAGATGCGACATATGCTGCTGCAGGCGAACAAATTGCTTATATTGCTATGAAATCAAATTGAGAAGTAACAACAAAAGCTGCAAAATATTTATATCTTGCAATTAACACTGACTCAGGACGTTTTATGTTTGACTATGTTCAAAAACGTACTTTTGATGTTGTTAGTTATTTACATAAAAATAATGATTTTCATGTTTGAGATGTTAACTTTCCGTTATCAATTCGCGAAGAAAAAAAGGTACGATTTAATGCATATGTAATGTTAAATTACAAAAATGAAGGGAAAGTTTTATATTTTCATGCAACTAATAAAATTCAAAAGAAATTCAAATTAACTCCTATTGAAGCTAGTGATGTCGGCATTTTAGCTAATATTGGTGATTGCAAAATATGAGTTTTATTCATTGACCAGCCAGATGGTACAATTCGCGCTAGAGTTCGTAGCAATGAAATTTGAATTAATCACATTTGCGCTAAATATAAACCTGGTGGGGGTCATGAAGTTGCTGCCGGAGCGACTTGCTATAGTAAAAAGGAAATGTTTAATTTAATTGAAGACTTAAAATCAGAGGTTATTAAGCATGTTTAATATTTCCGCTGAAAAAAATGCACTTTTTAAAGAAATTGAAGCTAAAATAATAGCTCACAAAAATATAATAATTTTTCACCATATTAGACCAGATGGTGATTGTTTAGGTTCACAATTTGGTCTTAAAAATTTAATCAAGGAAAATTTTCCTAATAAGAAAGTTTATACAGTTGGCGATTCAAAGGGTTGCTATGCTTTCTTGGATTTTTCAATGGATAATTTAAATTCATCCCAAAAAATTGATGATTCGCTTGCGATTATTGTTGACGCAAATTACAAAGAACGTCTTGAATGCCGAGAACTATTAGATAACAATTGTTTTGATGAAGTCATTAGAATCGACCACCATCCTAATGAAGATGACTTAAATGCTTCATTGCGTTGGGTTGAATCTGAAGCACCAGCCGCTGCGCAACAAGTCACTGAACTTGCTTACGGTTTAAATTGAAAATTAAACAGTACTGCAGCTACATATTTATACTTAGGCATATATACTGACTCTGTTCGATTGACAACAAATTTAACAAATGACAAGACTATGTTTTTAGTTTCTTGACTTTGAAAAAATGGCGCCAATAAAGATTTGCTTCATTCCGAAATGGCAAAAAAATCATTGAAGGACATCAAAGTAAATGCCTTTATTCAGCAAAATATGCAAATAAAAAATGGCGTTGTTTCATTTTTCTTTACATTAGAAGATCAAAAAAAATTAGGCATTGATGATCCGTTACTTGCTAATCGTCCTTTCACACTTTCATCTATAGATGATAATAAGGCTTGAGTATTTTTCACCGAAGAAAAACCAGGACAAATTCGTTGTGAATTTAGATCAAATGGTTGTTGTGTTAGAAATGTAGCAGTTAAGTGGGGTGGCGGTGGACACCATAGAGCCTCAGGCGCTCAAATTAACGATTCAAAACTTATTCCTGAAATTGTTGAGGATCTAGAAAAGGAAGCCTTAATTCTGGCTAATTATGATTAAAAAAATGCGGGTTATATAATCTCGCATTTTTAAATTTGTTTTGCAAAAAATCTTCTCTTTTTAAATTGAAAATGTTTGATGATTAAAAATATTGAAAAGAAAGTTATTGCGGTTAAGATTAATGCCAAAAACATGTGTCAAGCTTTTAGCTCGTGACCTCAAAAATCTAATGAAGGACCAAAATCTCTATTTATTACCCTTAAAAATCCATTGTATTGATTTGAATTAGGCAATGTCTTTATTGTTTCTTCTATTTTAATATAAGTATTGCTTAGAAAAACTTTTCTAAATAATCCTAACGAATAGTATCCAGGAACAAAAGTTAAAATTCTTTGTAAAAATAAAGGCATTTTTGTAATTGGAAAGTATCCACCAACCATAAAGCCACCAACAACAGAAATTAATGAAGAGAACACTGCTACTTCTGTTGGTTTTGAAAGAAAATTAACAATCAATAAAAATATTGTTGAGGTCGCTAAGATCGATATTAAAATAACTAATAAACCAAAAAATGCCATTTTAATAGTTATGTAAAATGCATGTGTAATTGCTAAATATATAAATGTCAATGAATAAATGACTGTATTAACTAATAAAGCAGAAAACGATGTTGAAATTACATAACTTCCAATTAATACATGACCTTCAATTGGTGAGGCATTTAAAACATACTCTGTTTTTTGGATTTTATCATCGACCATCTTTGAAGCCGCGCCCAGTGTAACTGTTATTACAGAAGTTGCCATCACAGAGCATGTCATTCAGTTGGTAATTACAGAAGTTACAATTTTATTTATCGCTAAATAATTTTCCTCAGATAAATTCTTAAAATTGCTCATTATTGAATCAACTTGTGTTTTACCTAGAAAGACAATAAATAATAAAAAAACAATTGCCGGCGATAGAAAGCTAAACCCAAAAGCAACTTTATCTGTTACGAAAACTAAAAAATTACGCTTAACTAAATGAAAAAGTTGGCTTAGGTTTTGTTTAAATGAATTTTTCATTATGGTCTTTTCCTTTCGATACATTTAAAAATACATCATTCATATTTCCTTTGATAACCTCAAAATCTTTAGCAATATTTTTTATTTTTTCTGGCATATTTGTTATTTTTGATACATCATTTAATTTAATAGCATAATGAGAATTATTATATTCAACTTGACTTTCAAAATATTTCTCTAAAATTTTGGTATTTTCCTCACTAAAAGGAACATAAATTTTTAAAACCGTTTTTGAATATTTAGATATCAATTCGTTAACTGTGCCTTCAATAATAATTTTTCCACTATCTAATATCGCAATGTGATTTGCTAATTCTGCTTCCTCCATATAATGAGTCGTTAAAAAGATTGTTAGGTCTTCTTTTTTGATTAAAGTTTTGAGTGCATTTCAAACTTTTTCACGATTAATAGGATCTAAGCCGGATGTTGGTTCATCTAAGAAAAGTAATTTGGGTTTATTCATTAAACCATAGGCAATATCGGCTCTTCTTTTTTGTCCGCCTGATAGTTTATTGTATTTACGCTTTAAAATATCTTTAAGATCCAAAACGCTATCCAAAAATTCAAGTCTTTCAACAGTTTGATTTTTGTTCATGCCGTAAATTGACGCCTTAAATTTTAAATTGAATTTAACATCTAAATTTTTATCTAAAACTGAATCTTGAAAAACAATGCCAATGTTACGTTTTATTTCAATGGAGTGTTTATCAATATCTTTCTCAAAGATCCTAATCTGACCTGAATCACGAGCTAGCACTTGGCATAATATATTTATCGTTGTAGATTTACCAGCGCCATTTAGTCCTAAAAAGGCAAATATTTCACCGCTTTTTACATCAAATGAAATGTTATCCACTGCCAACTTATTTTTATAATGTTTTATTAAATTTTTTACTTCAATTATGTTTTTCATATTTATATAATTCTATCAATTTTTAATCTTAAATTTTTTCCAATATGCCAATTAACATTGAATAAAAACCCGCGCAAGATGCGCGGGTCATTATTACTAATTATTATTATATGAAGTCACAAATATTTCAAATAGATTAATTATAAATTTTAGTGAATCGTTTGTTAAAGCTTCCTCTTGAGCCACTTCAGTCACATTGACTTCAATTTTATCTTCGGCTGTTGCTAGCAATTTTAGTAAAAATTTATTGATGCTTTGTTTGTTTCAATCTTCAGTTTTATTTAAATCGATATCAATATTAAAATTACCTTTATTATCTAAAGTATTCTTTATTTTAATATATGAAGTATCTAAGGTTTTTGAAAAATCAATTGTAATCATTATTTTTTATCCTCCTTAAGTTTATTTTCAATTATTTTTTCTCTTTCTTTTAACGCTTTAAATCCGCCTTCAAGGTAATATGATTCAGGTGTATCAATAGTGTCATTATTTTTAATAATTTGATTTTTAATAAATTTTTTACCTAGCTCATCATTAAATATATCTGTCGAAATAGTTGAACCGTTAAGTAAAATACCAATATTAGGGTTATGAGTAACAATAAATATCTGCCTATTTTTATCAATTTGTTTTTTAAGCAACGGAACAATTTTTGTGTAAATTGTTCGATTATCAAGATTGTCTTCAAGTTGATCTAGCAATAAGTATTCCGAATTTTTCTCATCTTTTAATGACTCAATTGTATGAGTTATTCCAAATAAAGTTCGTTCCCCGTTTGATAAATCAACATATTTTTTATTGCCAGCGTATATAGAAATATTATTTTTAATTAGTTTTAGTATCATTTTTTTAATATCTTGCGTAAAATTTTTTGAAAAAATATCTGTCGAAAACAAATCAATAAATGTTTGCGCTTTATTTGATGATTTTAAATACTTCTTTAATATCTCTGATTTATCTTCATCACTTAATGTAAAAGCTTCAAGCCGATATTCAAGATTTTTATTATTTTTGTCTACAAAGCTTTTATTTCAATCAACAAAAATCTCATTTTTAGAGATTTCATCATATTTATCCCTAATTTTCGTCATGACAATTGCCATATTTTTGAAATAGTCATTTATTTTGTTGATGTCATTTATTTTGTTTGTTTGTTTATCTTTGTTTTCACGTTCCCTTTTAATTGACTGCTCAAACGCATATTCAAATGTTTTTAAAAATATCAAATATTTATTGGCTTTGCTAGAAAATGAATTATAAATTTCGCTTAATTCAAGATTATTTTCAGCAATCAGTTTTGTCAAATCATTTATTTTTTTAATTTCGCTTTCCTCAAATAAATCATTAATTTCGTCATTTTCTAAATTATTTAAATCATTTTTAATTGACAAAATTTCATCGTTCATTCTTTTAATGCTTTCACTTTTTTCATCTAATTTATTTTTAAGTAATTTTAGCTTTGATTTTAAAACGTCATTATCTATGCTAATAGCACTTAATGAGTTTTTATCGCCTTGTTTTAACAAGTTTTTAATTTCGCTATCAAAAGCTAAGTGAAACGAAATTGATTTTTCATTATTATTATGATAATTACGCATCAATTCTTTTAGTTCTTCAAATTGTTCAAGAAACTTATCTTCTTTATTATTAATAATTTCATTAAAAAATTTTTCTGCGCATTTTTCTTTTTGATTTTCCACTTCGCTAGTTGATTCTAGTGCAGTTTTTCTGCTGTCATTTTGTTCAATAAACCCTGGCAATTTATCTTGAAGTTTTTTAATGCCATTTTCTTTGCTTTCTTTGCTTTCTTTTTCAAAAAAACTAGAAAAATCATTAGCTAAAAATACACCATTATCTATTTCAACACTGTCAAGTTTAAGATTTGCATTTTCATCAAGCCATTTTTCACCATTTTTTACAACAGTTTTATTTAATATTGCTTCCGCAATAATTTTTAGTAGTGTGCTTTTTCCGCTGCCTTTTTCGCCGACAATAATATTGACTTTGTCAAATAATAAATCAACATTATCATCATTTTGTTTGAAAGTGATTTTTTTTAACATATTTCCCCTTTTATTAATTTATTTTCATTTATGGCAGATTTTAAACTATTAAAATTCATAGTTTCAAAATCAATGTCAACATGCGTACAGAATCTAGTATTTTCGGGATACTTTTTTCAAGAATGTGTGTCGCTAAAGTATACAACGGGTAATTTGCGAACTTTTTGAATTTTCTTAATATTAGAACTTGAAATATTCGTTGCGTCTAAAGCGTCAACTTGATAATCTTTGATATCCTCAATGTCTAAATTGTCTGCGCCTTTTCCTGCATGAGGAAAAACCATAAAGTCAAAATTATTCCTTTTAAACAATTGCACAGCTTCACCATATGAATATAATTTTTTGGAATATAAAAAATGTTCCATAGTAAATTGCTCTAATTTGCGACCATCAAAATCAGGAGAAAAAACAAAAACAGCTTGACCAATTTTATTGTCAAATCTTTTCAAATTGACTTCAAGGCCGGGTAATAAAACAATAGGTATCTTATTTTTCTTGATAATTTCAAGACGAGCTAAATAATTGGTATAGAAAAATTTTTGATGGTCAGAAAAACAAGCAACTTTCACATAGTTTTTTTTCAAAATCAATATTTTATCTTTATCGGATTCTTTTGAAACATTGCTTCCAGTTGAATTAGAATCAATAGAATGAATATGCAAATCAATTTTAAAAGCCATATTTTCCTTTATATTAATATAGTTAATATAGTAAAAAATATCTACGTAATATAGACCAAAACTTTACTATATGATATGAAACTTAATAATGATTAACAGAAATATTTTTATAAATATTTTTTATCCCAAAATTTTATTATGAATTAATTAGGCCTGATGGCGAATTAATTATTAAATAAGTTTAAGTTGATATCAATTTATTAAAAATACATATCAACATAATTTTAGCCAATAAAAGAAAATTTTTTAAAAAAACGCAATTAAGCGTCTTATAACAAATTTATTTTCTTTTCAGCGGCAAAATTATCGTTTTCGTTATCTCAAACACTTACTTGAACTTCGCCGATATGTTCTTTTTCTAGTAAAAACATTGCAATTCTGCTTTGACCAATGCCGCCGCCAATAGTTTGTGGTAAATACTCTGAAATTATATTTTGATGATATGGACTAATGTTTAAAATATCAATCTCAGGTAAATTAAATTGCTTAATTAGAACTTCTTTATTTACTCTTATTCCCATGCTGCTTAGTTCTAATGTCGAATCGGTTATCTTATTATATACAATGAGATCACCATTTAGATTTCAATCATCATAATCCTTTGCACGATTTGAATGTGGTTTGCCATCGGCTAACTTTTTGCCGATGCTAATAATAAAAACGGAACCTCATTTTTTTACCGCTTCATATTCTCTTTTTTCAGCACAAATATTAGGATACAAATTATATAATTCTTCTGATGATATAAAATGAATATCTTGATTTAGTTTATTATTTAATTGAGGATATATTTGATTGATTTCTTTTTCAGTTTCAATTAAACAATTGTATATTTTTCTAACTATGCTTTTAAGAAATTCAACATTGCGGTCGTTTTTTTTAATAATTAATTCTCAATCTCATTGATCAACATAAAATGAATGAAATTGGTCAATAGTTTCTTCTTTTCGAATTGCATTCATATCAGTATAAATGCCCTCATAAGTATTGAAATTATATTTTTTGAGAGCGTGTCTTTTTCATTTTGCAAGTGAATGGACAATTTCGAGATCAGATGAAATATTATTAGCCTTAAATTTAACAGGTTCGTCACCATTTAGTGAATCATTTAGTCCACTTGTTGATTGTACAAAAAGGGGCGCACTAACTCTCACTAAATTAAGTTCTTTTGCTAACTTTGACGAAAAGATAGTTTTTAATTTATCAATTGCAAATTGAGTTTCCTTAATCGTTAGTTTTCTCATAATATTAATATTATAGATATTTATTAAATTACTTCATTTAAATATTGAATTATCATTTTGCGAATAATTTGAGCATCATAACTATTAGTGTTATCGCTAAATGTAACAAAAGCCTTATTGATTCAATATAATGATTGCAAAATTGAAAATTCTATCTTTTCTTTTGCATGATTTATGCATAAATAACCACCTTGATGAAATTTAAAATCAACAAGATTATTTTTATTCCGGCAATCAATACAGCCAAATTCAATGTTAGGATTTATACCTTCAATTTCTAATAATTTATACAGTAAATATGCCATCACGATATTTTTTTTGGAATCTAAAAATTTTATTGATTCTTTATAAGCATCAATAAAATTTTGTCATTTTATAGAATTGATTTTGTTTAGGAAAAATTCTAGGTCAATATATTCTTGTTTTAGCATTACATTTATTGGAAATGAAATAATTGTATTTGCTCTTTTTAATCTAGGCAA
>NZ_VFIX01000040.1 GCF_006385185.1 Metamycoplasma equirhinis
GAGGTGTTCTGCACCATCCGCTCCGGCGCACCCGGGATGCCGATCAGGTTTCCGCGCGGAAACTGGTCCAACTCAGTACTTTTCACCGTCGTCGGGCTCACCGGCCGGCCGACGATCAGCCGGGCCGAGGTCAGGTTGAGCACCGGGTGCAGCTGCTCGCCCACCCGCACATACAGCGCCGCGGTGGACCGGTCGGCAAGCACCGCGTTGCTACCCGCCTGCCCATTGGGCCGAATCAACGAGAATACGAAGGAGCCGATCAACCCCGTGATCACAATCAGCACACCCATCAGCACCGCGCGTGACTGAGTGCGCAACGGGTCGACCAGCATGCGGGTGTCGTGCAATGCGATTCCGGCGGCGATTCGGCGCATCACGAACCGCCAGCCCGTCACCTGATGGCGGGTGACGAAGCCGCGGCGGTAGACAACCTTGTCGGGGTTGTTGTTGACCGGGGTTCGGGAGGCGAACGAGCGACGGTCGTGGTCGAAGTCGTGGTCGTGCTGCTGGTTCGTCATGCCCGCACCGAGAGC
>NZ_VFIX01000041.1 GCF_006385185.1 Metamycoplasma equirhinis
GTGCTTCTCCATTGACGTGGGCGCGGGTGATGATGTGATCGACGAAACCGTATTCCAGGGCTTCGGCGGCGGTGAACCAGCGGTCGCGATCGGAATCCGCCTCAATGCGCTCGATCGGCTGGCCGGTGAATTCGGCGTTGAGCCGGAACATTTCTTTCTTGATCACGGCGAACTGCTCGGCCTGGATGGCGATATCGGCCGCGCTGCCGGTCACCCCGCCCAACGGCTGGTGCATCAGGATGCGAGCATGCGGCAGCGCGTAGCGCTTGCCCTTGGTACCTGCCGCCAGCAGGAACTCGCCCATCGAGGCGGCCATGCCCATCGCGTAGGTGGCGATGTCACAGGGCGCCAGCACCATGGTGTCGTAGATCGCCATCAGCGAGGTGAACCCACCGCCCGGCGAGTTGATGTACATGGTTATATCGCGGTCGGGATCCAACGACTCCAACACCAGCAACTGTGCCATGATGTCGTTCGCCGACGCGTCGTCGACCTGGACGCCTAGGAAGATGATGCGTTCCTCGAACAGCTTTTTGTATGGAGTGGACTCCTTGACCCCGAAGCTGGAGTGCTCGATGAACGACGGCAGGATATATCGCGCCTCGGTCTGGCTCTGAGTATTTTGGGAATTCC
>NZ_VFIX01000042.1 GCF_006385185.1 Metamycoplasma equirhinis
TTGCACTACAGCAACAAATACCAGGTGCCGGCCACGGCTACCGCGTCGATCCTCAACCCCAGCCTGGTGGCCTCGCGCACCATCCAGCTGTCACCGCCGTACACCGGCGGCCCGGTCTTGCAAGACGGCGCGGTGATCCCAATCGAGCGCACCCAGGTGCCCGTCGAGTGGGATCAGTTGCGCGATTCCATCAATGGGATCCTCCGCCAGCTCGGCCCGACGGAGCGGCAGCCGAAGGGGCCGTTCGGCGACCTCATCGAATCGGCCGCGGACAACCTGGCCGGCAAGGGCAGGCAGCTCAACGAAACGCTGAACAGTTTGTCGCAGGCGTTGACCGCGCTGAACGAGGGCCGGGGAGACTTCGTTGCGATCACGCGAAGCCTGGCGCTATTTGTCAGCGCGCTCTACCAGAATGATCAACAGTTCGTTGCGCTCAACGAAAACCTTGCCGAGTTCACCGACTGGTTCACCAAATCCGACCATGACTTGGCCGACACGGTGGAACGGATCGACGACGTTCTCGGCACCGTCCGAAAGTTCGTGAGCGACAACAGATCCGTGCTGGCTGCCGATGTCAACAACCTCGCCGACGCGACCACTACACTAGTGCAACCCGAGCCCACGAGACGGA
>NZ_VFIX01000043.1 GCF_006385185.1 Metamycoplasma equirhinis
GACATTTCCCGTTTCACGGCGACCCTGCGCGCTTCATCGACATCGTCGAACGCTTCATGGACACCACTGAGCCCGCCGAATACGACCAGGCCGCGCTGCGCGCGTTGCTTCGCCGGGGTGGCGGCGAAGCAACCGTCACCGGCTCGGCAGACACCCGTGTTGCAGTACTGAACGCCATCGGGTCCAACGAACGCAGCGCTACCTGATCACCACCGGGTCTGTTAGGGCTCTTCCCCAGGTCGTACAGTCGGGCCATGGCCATTGAGGTTTCGGTGTTGCGGGTTTTCACCGATTCAGACGGGAATTTCGGTAATCCGCTGGGGGTGATCAACGCCAGCAAGGTCGAACACCGCGACAGGCAGCAGCTGGCAGCCCAATCGGGCTACAGCGAAACCATATTCGTCGATCTTCCCAGCCCCGGCTCAACCACCGCACACGCCACCATCCATACTCCCCGCACCGAAATTCCGTTCGCCGGACACCCGACCGTGGGAGCGTCCTGGTGGCTGCGCGAGAGGGGGACGCCAATTAACACGCTGCAGGTG
>NZ_VFIX01000044.1 GCF_006385185.1 Metamycoplasma equirhinis
GCCGATGACGACGAGGAGATCGCTGAACCCACCGAAAAGGACAAGGCCTCCGGTGATTTCGTCTGGGATGAAGACGAGTCGGAGGCCCTGCGTCAAGCACGCAAGGACGCCGAACTCACCGCATCCGCCGACTCGGTTCGCGCCTACCTCAAACAGATCGGCAAGGTAGCGCTGCTCAACGCCGAGGAAGAGGTCGAGCTAGCCAAGCGGATCGAGGCTGGCCTGTACGCCACGCAGCTGATGACCGAGCTTAGCGAGCGCGGCGAAAAGCTGCCTGCCGCCCAGCGCCGCGACATGATGTGGATCTGCCGCGACGGCGATCGCGCGAAAAACCATCTGCTGGAAGCCAACCTGCGCCTGGTGGTTTCGCTAGCCAAGCGCTACACCGGCCGGGGCATGGCGTTTCTCGACCTGATCCAGGAAGGCAACCTGGGGCTGATCCGCGCGGTGGAGAAGTTCGACTACACCAAGGGGTACAAGTTCTCCACCTACGCTACGTGGTGGATTCGCCAGGCCATCACCCGCGCCATGGCCGACCAGGCCCGCACCATCCGCATCCCGGTGCACATGGTCGAGGTGATCACCAAGCAG
>NZ_VFIX01000045.1 GCF_006385185.1 Metamycoplasma equirhinis
CAACCGACAAGCGCTATTGCATCAACTCCATTTCGCTGCGCCTGGTCCCCGGTAGCGTGTAGCGCCGAGATTGACGTTTTGCAGACGCCCTCTCGCACTTTCACTGCAAAACGTCAGTCTCGGTGAAAGTCAGTCCACCCGGGTGGCGTGCACTTCCCAGAACGGGGCATGTACGCGGCCGCCCACCAGCCACGGCTTAATCGCCCGGAACCGCTCCAGCACGCCACTTGATCGGCCATATCGGGATTGCGCGCGGCCATCAGCTCTAGGGCCTCGACGCTCAAGTTGACCTGGTAGGTGGTCGTCCCCAGGTAGGTGATCTCCCAACCGCCGACCGGAAGCACCTGGCGAAAATCGTCCTCGGACAACGACCGCGGCATGCTGAACCCGTTGACGTTGTGCTCGCCGAATTCGAACATGTACAGCCGTGCACCCGGCTTGCTGGCCCGGCGCAGCGCCCGCACATAGCACCTTTGCAGCTCGGGCGCGGTGCTGAAGGTGTGGTAGAAGGCGCAATCGACGACGGTGTCGAACCGGCCGTCCAGCCCGTCGAGCGTGGTGGCATCGCCGACCTGGAA
>NZ_VFIX01000046.1 GCF_006385185.1 Metamycoplasma equirhinis
CAGTGACGGAGCCCAGCAGCCAGGGCAGCAGACCGATCAGGGCGATCATGACGACGAGCACGGCCGGGGCCATGTGGATCAGGAAGTCGTTGAACGTCAGTCCCGCCCGGCTGGCGATGATGATGTTCGGCGGGTCGCCGACCAGCGTGGCCGCGCCGCCGACATTGGACGCGAAGACTTCGGCCACCAAAAACGGCGTGGAATTGACCCCCAGTCGATCACATACCAGTAGCGTCACCGGCGCGATCAACAACACCGTGGTGACGTTGTCCAGCAGGGCCGACCCCAGCGCGGTCACCAGCACCAGCAGGATCATGATGCGCAACGGCGCGGCGTTTGCGCGTTTGACGGCCCAAATCGCGACGTATTCGAAGACGCCGGTGTGCCGAAGCACGCTGACGATGATCATCATGCCCAAGAGCAGAAAGATGACGTCCCAATCGATTCCGGCTTCGTGCGAGTAGAACACGTCGTCCGATCCGAC
>NZ_VFIX01000047.1 GCF_006385185.1 Metamycoplasma equirhinis
TGGCGCAGGCCTTGGCCATCTCGGCGCCGCGGGTGGCGGCCAGCGCGACGGCGTCGTCGGCGGCTATCACACCGGCGATTGCGTAGGCCGCGATTTCGCCGACGGAGTGGCCGGCCACGATGACGTCCTTGCCGGCGAGCACGCATCGGCGCGCCAGTTCCTGGTGGGCCAGCAGAGTCGCGGCGACGATCAATGGCTGGGCGACCGCGGTGTCGGTGATCTCCTCGGTCGAGGCGGTGGTGCCCAGCCGGGCAAGATCTAGATCAGCGGCTTTCGACCACGCCGCGATCTGGTCCGCTGCGCCGGGCAGCTGAAGCCACGGCGACAACATTCCCTCGGTTTGCGAACCCTGTCCGGGTGCGAGCAACGCAATCACGTGTCTAAGAGAACACTGTGAAGACGGTTTTGCGCGGTGTAACAGATTATGAACCTCGTCTTAGGTTTTTGTATATAACCAACAAAACGGGCCTGTAAGCTATGTTTTTGAGATCGTCCCGCGACCTGTTGTCTGGATCACTTT
>NZ_VFIX01000048.1 GCF_006385185.1 Metamycoplasma equirhinis
GCTCGGGATTGACTTCGATCACGGCAGTGCCGCGCGCCAGCGCCAGGTCGGGTAAACCGGCCGCCGGGTAGACGATCGCCGAGGTCCCCACCACGACCATCACGTCGGCGCTCCCTGTCGCCTCGACCGCGCTCCGCCACGGCTCCTCTGGCAGCGGCTCACCGAACCATACGATGTCGGGCCGGATCAGACCGCCGCAGTCGCAGACCGGCGGCTCCACTTCGATCGCAGGCTCGGGCATCTCCGGAAGGGCGTCGGTGTAGGGCACACCACAACGTGCACAACGAAATTCGAAAAGGCTGCCGTGCAGGTGATGCACCGCACCGCTGCCGGCGCGCTCGTGCAGATCGTCGACATTCTGGGTGATGACGCTGACCTCAGCATGGTCCTGCCAGGCGGCGATCGCGCGATGCCCGTCGTTGGGTTCGACGTTGGCCACCAGATAATGGCGCCATAGGTACCATCCCCAGACCCGCTCGGGGTTGCGCAGCCAGCCTTGCGTGCTGGACAGCTCGTAAGGGTCGAATCGGGCCCACAATCCGTTCTTGTCATCGCGGAACGTCGGTACACCG
>NZ_VFIX01000049.1 GCF_006385185.1 Metamycoplasma equirhinis
CACTGGACCAATCGCCGGCGGCAAGCGCTGCGCGCACCTCATCGCGGGTGAACCACGCGGCTTCGGCGATTTCGCCGTCGCTGAACGAGAACTCCTCATCCGGGTCACCCAAGGCATGAAAGCCAACCATTAACGACCGCGGGAACGGCCACTGCTGGCTGCCCAGATAGCGCACATCGCGAACGGTCAGGCCGATTTCCTCGCGGATCTCCCGGGCGACGCAGACTTCGAACGACTCTCCGGCCTCGACAAAGCCAGCCAACAGCGAGAACATCCGTTCCGGCCACGCCGCCTGGCGAGCCAACACGGCACGATCAGCGCCGTCGTGAACCAGGCAGATCACCGCCGGGTCGATACGGGGGAACTCCTCATGACCGGTGATCGGGTTGACCCGTGACCAGCCGGCCCTGGCCGGTTTCGTCGGCGCGCCGTCTAGGGCGCTGAATCGTGCGTTGTCATGCCAGTTCAACAGCGCCGATGCCGACGACACCAGTTGGCTGCTGGTGTCGTCCATGATTCGG
>NZ_VFIX01000004.1 GCF_006385185.1 Metamycoplasma equirhinis
ATACTATGAATCTTTTGATTATTTAAGAAAATTAAACATATTTCATTATTTCACAATTAGTGGTTTTCATTTTGGTCTGCTTTATTTTATTTTAAATTTGTTAACTAAGAAAATCCGCTCTAATATAAAACATATAATTATATTTCTAATTTTATTAATTTATTTGGTCATTTTAAATTTTCAAATAAGTGCCAGTCGTGCATTCTTATTTATTTTAATTACATATGTAAATAAAAAATGATTTAATAAAAAATTTAATAATTTAAGCATTTTAACGATGGTCATGATTATAAATTTAATTTTTAGTTTCAATATAGTTTTTAATTATTCATTTATTTTTTCATATTTGATAACTATAACTATTTTAATTTCTATTAATTTGTTTAATTTTATAAAAAGATATTCATTACAATATTTTTGCGTTACTTTAGTAACTTATTTATCTGCGTTATTTTTATCAATGAATATCGCGAGCGAGATCAATTTATTAGGATTTATTTATCAAATATTCTTTTTACCAATTGCATCATTCACATATATGTTTTCAATACTATTTTTTTGAACTAATCATTTAAATTATTGATATTTTTTAGGGTTTAATGAATTTATAAAACTTATTTATAATGGTGCAGTAATGTTAAAATCATCTAAAAATATTTGATTAATGAACTATGTAATTTCAGCACTTTTGCTTTTTTCAAATGAAATAAAATTACTAGTCAAAAAAACTAGTAACTTTAAGTTAAATCAATCGCAAAAAATCATCTTCAGTTAAAAGTTCAACATTAAGATTTTTTGCTTTGCTTAATTTTGAACCGGCATCATAACCATATATCAAATATGATGTTTTTGACGATATCGAATTTGTTAGCGATCCGCCGTTTTCAATAATTATTTTTTCGAAGTAATTTCGTGGTTTAGATAAAGTTCCGGTAATTACAAATGTTTTGCCTTGTAGTTTATTATTAATTGTTGATTCGTTATATTCTAAATCCATATCTAAATTAATCAGATTGTTAATTAATTCCTGATTTTCAAATTCTGAAACTCATAAAATTAGTGAAGTAGTAATTTTTTCTCCAATTTCATTATATTCTTTCAAACTAGCAAAATCAAAAGTCAAAAAATTAGATAATTTTCTTACTTTTGAAGCGATAAATTTAGCAATTTTGACGCCAATATGTTTAATAGATAGCGCAAAAATTAGTTTTTCTAAACTTTTGTGTTTAGAAGATTCTATTGCATCTAACATTTTTAAAACCGAGCGATGGCCCATACGATTTAATTCTAATAATTTATCTTTATGATTTTTTAGTAAAAAGAAATCCTCAGGCTTTTTTATGAAATTTTTATCAATTAACAATTCAATATTTTTCTCACCTAAAGTAATAATATCCAGAGCATCCTTGGAAGCGAAATGTATTAATTTACGTTTGATTATTTCGGGACAATTTTTATTAGAACAATACTGCTCTAATTTAGTTTCTGAATCAATGAATTCGCTTTGACAAAATGGACAATTCAAAATTTTTTTAAATTTCTCTTGCCCTTTATTTTTATTCAAAGCGAGCCCAATTACACATGGGATAATTTCACCGGCCTTTTTAACATAAACTAAATCGTTTTCATTAATGTTTAGATTGTCAATATAATCAAAATTATTCAATGTAGCATAAGAGACTAAACTACCGGAAAGTTCCACGGGTTCTAATAAGGCGTTATAAGTTACTAAACCCGTTCGTCCAACGGTTACAAATATTTTTTTTAATAAAGTAGCAACGGTATCGGGTTCATATTTAAATGCTATTGCTGAATGAGGAAATTTAGCTGTATATCCTAATTTGTCATAGAATTCCAATTGATTTAATTTAATAACAATTCCATCCGTTTCGTAATTTAGTAATTGCTTCTTTGTTTTAAAATCATGAACGTATTTTCGTATTTCCTCCATTGATTTGACAAGTTGAGCTTCTGTTGAAATTTGAAAATTATATTTTCTAAGAAATTGAAATTCTTCTTGCATTGTTTTAATGCCGTATTTTTCAGGGTTTACTATGTAATATAGAAAAGCCGATAAATTGCGTTCTTTTACTATTTGTGAATTTAGTTGTCTAAGTGTTCCTGCAGCAGCATTTCGAGGATTGGCCATTTTAGGTTTATTCATAAGTTCAAGATTATTATTTAATTTATTAAAATCATCAATGGGCAAATATATTTCACCCCTAACCTCAAGTTCATCTTTTAAAGAAATTTCTTTAGGAATTGATTGAATTTGTAATATGTTTTCGGTAACATCTTCGCCAATTATTCCATTACCTCTCGTTACTGCCTGAAGTAACTTGCCATTTTTATATTTAATAGAAATCGAAAGTCCATCTATTTTAGGTTCAATAAAAAACGAATATTTTTTTGTGATTTTTTCGATATTTGAGATAAATTTTGAAATTTCTTCAATTGAATACGCTTTATTTAAAGAAAGCATTGGTTTATCGTGTTTTACTTTGGTAAAAATATCTAGTGAAGTTGCATTAATTTTTTGCGTCGGAGAAAGTTTAAGCTCTTCATATGAAAAAAAATAGGGATATTTTTCCTCTAATTTTTTCAATTTATTAAATTCACTATCATAAATTGCATCCGAAACAGTTGGATTATCTAAATCATAATATTGATGATCCCATTCGTTAATTTTTTGTTGTAACTCGAAAACGATTTTGCGTATTTCTTCTCTTGTTTCCATTAATTATTCCTTATACTCTTTGAAAAGTTGCAAGTCATCATCATGGTAAATTAATTGCATCTAATTGACAAATAATAACCATTGTAGTTAATATACAAATTGCTAATATTGCCACAAAATCACGTCAATTAGGAACTAATTGACGATAATGACTTCTCTTAGCATAAGGTTCATAACCTCTTGAAGTCATAGCATCCGCTAGATCATTTGCCTTAGTAAATGAAGAAACAAAAATGGGAACAATTAGCACAATAAACGCTTTTGTTCGGTCCTTTAAATTGCCGTTTTTAAAATCTATACCCCGACTAGATTGGGCTTTCATTATTCGATTGGACTCTTCCAATAGCGTTGGAATAAAACGAAGTGCAATCGAAATTATCATTGTAATTATTTCGGTTGGAATTCTAAATATTTTCAAAGGGAATAAAAAATCATTTATTGCCCTTGTCAAAAGAACTGGTTTTGTTGTTACTGTTAAAATTGTGGTAGTTAAAATAACACCATAAATTCTTATAAATATTGAAATAGTTCTTAAAATTGTGAATTTAGTTAATTGAAAAATTTTATCTTTACCAAATGGGGCTCAATAAATTGTATTAATTATTGTTTGCCCACGATAATAAACATATGAATCAATATTAGCTTCGGAACTTAAAGGAACAAAAAATGAATCATTAGATGAATGTGCCCCCTTAACTGTAAGCATATTGACAATTAGTAAAAATAAAGCTATATATGCCGGTAACTTTAATTTTGCAAAGCAAGATCTTATTGATTTTGTTGCAATCATGTAAACAATCATTATAAATCCAACCAAAATACCTAATGTTATAAAATGATCAACTATAAAAAATAAAACAATAAACAGAATGTTACCCAAAAATTTTAATCTAGGATCTAACTTATGAACAGACGTATCAATATTTAAATATTTTCCAATAATTGTACGGTTCATTATTTGCTCCTTACCTTATTTTTTGATTTACGATATTCGTTTAATTTTTGCGCTAAATCTTCAATGCTTGTAACTTTACCAACATCAATATTATTCATTTTTAATTTATTTACAAATGATAGCAATTTTGTTGGAATTAAGTTATTACTCTCTAGTAGTTTTTGATCACTTAATATTTCATATGTGTTTCCATCTTTAATTATTTGACCTTCTTTAACAAAAAGTGTGCGATTGGTTCATTTTAATGCATTATCCAAATCGTGCGTAACAATTATTATAGTTTTGCCTTGTTTGTATAAATTGTGAAATAAAGTTAACATTTCTTCTACACCTTGAGGATCTAAACCTGCTGTTGGTTCGTCTAAGACCAAAAATTTCGGTTCCATTGCTAATATACCAGCTAAAGCAACACGACGTTTTTGACCGCCAGATAAATTAAATGGGCTTTTATCTAAATAATCCTTTGGTAGACCAACTAATTCCAAATATTTACTTGCTAATTCCTTTGCTTTTGCCTTCTTCACACCCATAGATATGGGCCCAAAAATGATATCTTTTTCAATTGTTGATTCAAACAATTGATATTCTGCAAATTGGAAAACAACACCAACCTGTTTACGCAAAGTTTTTGCGTTTTTAATTTTCTTAATAGTTTTAGAAATGTTAATATCGGTATTAATTAATTCTATTCTTTCGCTTTTTGGTGTGGTTTTAAATTTTAACAATTCTTCATCATAATTTTTTACGGCTTCATTAAACAAATTTTCATCCGTAAAATTCTTACGATTAGGTTTCTTCGGTTTTTTGGTTTTTATTTGTTTTGGAACATCGTTAAAAGTTATTTGCCCTGCACTAGGAATTAATAGAGCATTAAAATGTTCGATCAAAGTAGTTTTTCCCGATCCGGTCGGACCAATTATTGATATTGCTTCGCCCTCATTAATATTGACAGATACTTCATCTAAAACTTTAATATATGTTGGAAGCCCAACATTATATTCTTTGGAAATATTTTGAACTTTTATTTGCATAATTGTTTTATTAATTCCTCCTCGTTATAAGTTGGGTTGATTCCGTCAACCATTTCACTTAGTTTGTAAATGAACGGCGAATCTATTTTGGCTATATCAATTATTTTTTTGTCGTTAAGAATTTCGATTGGTTTTCCTTCAGCTATTACTTTTCCGCCTGAAAAAACTATTAGTTTATCAGCCAACAAAGCTTCATCCATATCATGAGTAATTGAAATTAAAGTCTTATTAGTTTTTTGATGCAAATCATGAATTATCTTGTAAATATCGCTTCTGCCTTTTGGGTCAAGCATTGATGTTATTTCATCGAAAATAATAATGTTAGGATTTAATGCCAAAGTCGAAGCGATAGCAACGCGTTGCTTTTGTCCTCCTGATAAATATTGTGGTTCTCTATCTAAGCAATCGCCCATGCCAACTTCAGTCGCATATTTAACAATTATTTCATACATTTCTGAAGTTGTCATTTGTTTGTTTTCTAACCCAAAAGCAATATCATCTTCAACGGTAGAGCCAATAAATTGATTATCAGGATTTTGAAAAACAATTCCGATTTTTTTTCTAATCTCGCGTAAATTTTCAGAGTTGATTTCTAGTCCATCAATTAAAACTTTACCGCTAGTAGCTTTATAAATGGCTGATAAGACTTTTGAAAAAGTACTTTTTCCAGAACCATTATGTCCTAAAATTGCAACATATTGTCCGTCATCAATAGTGAAATTAACATCATTTAAAGCTAATTTATTTGTACCGGGATATTTATAGCATAACTTCTTTATTTCAATCATAATTAAATATTATATATTTTAATATATAAAAATTAAATTGTTGACGTTTAAATTGCTAAATTTTTAAATATTTAATTTTCTTGCATATTGCTTTAAATAAATTAAATTACTAATTTACAGTCTTATTTTAAGTTACTTTTTAAAAATAAAAGCTTGCATAAAGCAAGCTAAATTATTATTTTTTATTAGCTTTTAATATGCCTATATAAGGCAATTGGCGCATTTTTTCTTCCCAATCAAAACCAAAACCAACAACAAAATCTGTTTTCTTTATTTCAAAGCCAAATTTATCTGGTTCAAAATCAACAACTCGATTGCTTGGTTTATTTAATAAAGTGAGTACTCTTATTGATTTTGGATTTCGAGATTTTAATATTGAAACAACTTTTGACATTGTTCTTGCAGTATCGATAATATCCTCAACGATAAGCACATCTTTATTTTCGATATTGTTTGCCATATCTAAAATTATTTTTACATTGCCTGAAGATTTAGCTGTTCCTTCATATGAACTAGTGATCATAAAATCCATAATAAAATCAATGTTCACATCTTTTATTAGTTGTGCTAAAAATGGCAAGCAACCTTTTAAAAGTCCGACAATGATTAAATTTTCAGAACTTTTATATTCTAAATTTACTCAATTAGCTAATTCTTTAATTTTAGTTTCTAGTGTTTCTTTATCAAATAAAACTTTTTCGATTCTGCTATCTATTTGCATTCATTGTCTCCTTATCTATTATCTCAATCGCTTTCATTAACACTTCTTTTTCGCTTAAGTTATTTGTATCAATAATAATATATCTAAGTCCAAATCTGGCGGCAATTTCTTTAAAAATTCTTAAATAATTTGCGTGCAAATTTTTAAAATATTCGTAGTTTTGATTTCAATTTTCAACTTCGCTTACTCTCCCACGTTCAAATATACGTTTCTTAAATGTTTCAAAATTTATATCCAAATAAATTGCTAAATCAGGCAATTCTTCTTTGCTAATAAGTTTTTCAAATAATGCATCATAAGCATCCAAATATCTTTTTCCCTTTTGCGATAGTATTAAATTAGCAAAAATATAATGTTCAATGGAAAATCTATCTAAAAAAATATGATCCTTATTTCAATCTTTTTTTTCTTCATTAAATTTTTTTACTATTTCTGTAAATTTTGAAGAGTGATTTTCAACTATATATGATTGAAATCCAATTGTTAAATTAGGTTTTTTTTCATATAATCACTTTAAAAAAGTATTAAATACTTCATCATCTTCTTCGAATTCATGCAACATATAAGATCCATTATAATGTTTGTGTAATTTTTCTGATAAGCAACTTTTTCCGGCAGCTATCATGCCGCTAACTCCTATAATCATTTTTTCCCCTTAGTAATTTTTATTATTGATATTATTTTACATAAAATACATTAAAAAAATGAGCAAAAAACCAGTAAATTTTATTACCGGTTTTTCTACATAAAATTATCATATCTTAATTAAATTTTTAAAAATTTGCTTATATTTTTTTTCTTGAAATGTCATAGATTTTAACAAATTAAGAATTAACGATATTATTGTCATTGGGCCAACTCCGCCGGGGACCGGCGTAATATACGAAACTTTATCTTTGCAACTATCAAAATCAACATCTCCATATATTTTACCGTTAATTCTATGTATTCCGACATCAATAATAATTGCGTCATTTTTTATCATGTCTGAAGTCACACAATTGCGTGCTCCCGTAGCAACAATTACAATATCATTTTCAATAATTGTAGCTTTGGGGGTATCAATTGTATATCTAGCCACTTTGTTATTTAATTGTTCAAAATAATTAGCTAACGGATAACCAACTATTTTACTTTGTCCTATAACAGCAATTTTTTTATTAGTAATTGCAATGTTATTTTGTTTTAACATAATCACTATTCCTAGTGCGGTTGCCGGTAAAAAACTTTCATTTTTAAAATAATTAGAATTTAGATGAAATTCGCTTAACCCGTCAATATCTTTTGTGCTAGGAATTAAATTTAAAATTTTTTGAACATTTTTAATTTTTTTAGTTTGCATTGGTAATTGAATAATAAAACCTGTTGTTTCATTACTTAGTTTTTCAATTGCTTCAATTACTTTGGCTTCAGAACAGTTTTCTTCTAATTTTATTAATTTTGAAGAAATCCCCAGTTCCTTGGCGACTTTTATTTTACTATTAACATAAATATTTGATTCGTCAAGATTGCCTATTTGCAAAATACCTAAAATTGGCATTTCATCTTTTGCCAATTTGGAAATATCATTTTTTATAGCATTTTTGATTTTGCTAGCGCATTCTTTACCATCTAATAATTTATACATTAGCTTGTATATTTTCTAAAAGTGCCAATTTTGCTTTGAACATTAACAGAAGTGGTGTCTTTTAACGATTTTGCGTATTCGACAGCCTCTTTTTGTGTTTTAAAAATACGTAATGCTTTCTTACCTTTTGGATTTTTTACAGCCCATCCATCATCATGATTAACAACCAAACGAACAGCCATTAAATAACCTCCTAATTGTCTTGTTATTATTAATATAATAACATATAGAATACAACGAAATACATAAATAACTAAAAATAAGCAAAAAAAAATGGTGGAGATGCGGGGAATCGAACCCCGGTCCACACGTTTTTATTATTAAATGTTTACAAGTTTATTTGATTAATAAATTCTGCAATACATATTAATCAACAAATTTTGTATGCATATTAGTCAATAATTTCGCTTTAAAAATGACTAATTTTTTTTAAAGTTAAGCTCTCATACGAATTCAATAAACCGAGCAAATTTATTGATCGCCAATGCAAATTAATATGCGTAAATTGGATTTGAAGCCATCATTGATTTAACCATGAAAGCTTGTGAATTTTTTTTGTTTGCGCTTAAAAAGCCTAGAAGTATTTAGGTTTACAAAACCACTGAAATTTAATAATATTGACGTCTGTCGAAGCCTTTACACCCCCATTAAAATTTAAAATCTTTTTTTGCTTCTTGTTCTCTTATTTTTTGCCGTTTATCATATTTTTTTAGTTTTTTTGCTAATGCTATTTCAACTTTAATATGATTATTTTTTCAATACATTGAAAGTGGCATTAATATCAACCCGAGTTTTTCTTGCTTTGATTGTAGCCTAATAATTTCGGATTTGTGCATTAATAGCTTTCTAGTACGATAAGGATCACATTTAACTAGCATATATTGAGCAATGTTCATGTTATTTAATCATAATTCATTTTGATTATTAAACGAACAAAATGCATTTTCCATTTTAACATTTTTTGCTCGCAAACTTTTTACTTCTCACCCTAATAACGAAATGCCACATTCGTATGTGCTTTCTATGTCATAATCTGATTTTGCAAATTTGTTTTGAGCAATTATTTTAGGCATATTTAAATTTTACAAAAAAAGTGCAATATTACGCCAACATTGCATTTATATTACCTTTTTCTTTCTCGACTGATGTTATTATTAATTTATAATTTTTTCCTACTTTAAGAGAAATTTTGTTGCCTTTAGCTTCATAATCTGAGATTTTTAAAATATTATCATTAATATTTTCAAATCTTATTAAAACACTGGTTTCATATTTATTTATATTAAAAAAACAACCGAATTTTTCTACGCTAACAAGTGTAGCATCAAAAGTTTTATTAATTAAATTTTCAAAAAATTCTGCTTTTTTTATATCAACAATATCTCTTTCGATGGTCATTGCTATTTTTTCGGATTCTGAATTCAGTAAAGCTATTAATTCGATATTTTCTCCTAGCTTTTTTTTATCATCATCTTTTAATTCCTTTTTTTCAAAAATATATTTTCTAATTAAACGGTGTAAAAGTAAATCAGGGTATCGTCTGATGGGGCTTGTAAAATGAGAATAAGCTTCAGATGCTAGACCAAAATGTCCAATATTATTAGAAGAATATATTGCTTTTTGCATTGTTCTTAACATAGCCATTTTAAGATAATCATCGAACGAAATTTTTTTGATTTGATTTATCATGTTAGCAAATGATAATGGTTTTCCATCTAAAGGAACAGTTATATTTTTATAACCGCTAAATTTAAGTAAACTTTGTAAACTCAATAGTTTTTCTTCACTGGGTTTTTCATGAATACGATAGATTGAAGGAATATTTCTATCAAGCATTAATTGAGCGACAGTTTCATTTGCTCTTACCATAAAGTTTTCAATCAATTTTTCGCTTTCGCCTTCTTTGATTATTTTTATATCAATTACTTTTTCGTTCTCAATAATTATTTTAGGTTCTTTAATTTCGAAGTCGACATATCCTTCGTTTGCTTTCTTTTTACCGATTATGTTAGATAAATCTCTAGCTGCGTCTAGAAGTAAGGAAATTTTCTGTGGAACATTGATTTTGTTATCGAAATAGTCATTAACTTCATTATACGTTAAACGATAATTAGATTTTATAGTTGAAGCATATAATTGAGCATTTATGTTGTCTCCAACACCATCAATTTCTAATTCTAATGTTATACAATTTCTTACTTCATCGGGATTTAATGAACATATTCCATTGGACAATTGAAATGGCAGCATAGGAATAACCGCATCTGGCAAATAAATACTTGTTCCTCTCTTCAGCGCTTCAACATCAATGGGGCTATTTTCTTTGACATAATATGAAACATCAGCAATATGTATAAACAATTTTCAATTGTTATTTGCTTGTTTATAACAAGAAATCGCATCGTCAAAATCTTTAGTATCCAAACCATCAATTGTAACTGTTAAAAGTTCTCTTAAATCTTTACGTTCTTTAATTTCTTCTTCTGATACAAAATTAGGAATTAAATCGATATTTTTAATGGTTTCGTCATCAAAACTTTCATTCACATCATTAGAAGCAATGATTTTTTTGACAGGAAAATCGCTATCATTTAAATTTGAAATTTTTTGTTTATATAAAATCAGGATGTTTTTATCATTTGAAGCCAAAATTTCGCATTTCACGATGTCGTTTTTATTAATAGAATCAGGAATATTTTTAGTTGATAAAAATTCAAATTTACCTTGATGTTTTTCATCACAAGCATCAAAATAAAAATGATTATTAGGTGTCTTAGTAATCGTTCCAACGATTATTTTTTTGTTATGTTTAACATTTTTTAGAACATTTGCTTTGTATAACTTTTCACCCGAATCCGAAAAATAGTAAAAAATGTTAGCTTTAATAATATCTTTATCTAGACAATTTTTTAATTGAAAAGGAGGAATAAATGCAGATTTTTTTTCGCCGTTTTCTTCAAATTCAATAAATCCCAATCTTTTATTAGTGATGACAACTTCACATTCGACTTCGGTTAAAAAATAAATAGCGATATATTTATCATCGCGATTTATTTCAATTAGATTTTTATTAATTAATTTTTTTAGTTGAAGTGTTAATTGTTTATTTAATTTAGGAGAAAGTTTTAGTGATTTAGCAAGTTTTTCGAAAGAAATAGATACTACAGATCTAATTTTTTCAAGAATTTTTTGTTCATTAATTATATTTGCGTGGTTATTATTTGGAAACACAATTTTTTATCCTTTTTGAATAACTATTCGCAATGTCAAAGATAAAATAAATAACAAAATGCCTAAAATTATCATTGACCATTTTAAAACTTTCTTTATTCCGCGTTCTTTTGAAATTTTAAATAAATCTAAATCGTTACTACCAACTAAGGCACCACTAAAGCTATTAGAATCAGGAGCCATCATAAATGAAATGCCAACAATTAAAAAAGCAATGATTATCAAGCTAACAATTAAAAATATTGAAATAGCACTCATATATATCTCCTTAATTATTTTTTAATTTCCAAACTATATTCAAATAATTGTTCTTTTGTTACATCTGATGGTGCGGAAGTAAGTAAATCTATACCTTTTGCATTTTTTGGAAACGCAATAACATCTCTAATAGATGATGATTTTGTCAGAATCATTAAAACACGCTCAATTCCAAATGCTATACCATTATGTGGTGGCAAACCATAGTCAAAAGCTTTTAAGAAAAATCCAAATCTTTCTTGCTGCATTTTTTCGCTAATTTTTAAAATTTCAAACATTAATTTTTGGGTTTTTAGATCGTGAATTCTTATTGAGCCAGAACCTAATTCGAATCCGTTAAGTACCAAATCGTATGAAAGAGCTCTAACCTTATCCAATTCGCCGGTTTTTAGATATTCTAAAGTTGATTCATCAAATTGAGTGAAAGCATGATGCGCAGGTGAATATGATTGATTTTCTTTATCAAACTCAAACATTGGTCAATTAACAATTCATAAAAAGTTTAATTTCTCAGGATCAGCCAAAACATATAATTCATTTAATAATGTTCTCACTGCACCCAAAGATTTCAAAGCATCATCTTCATCTTTGTTGATTGATACGATTGCAAAAGGGGTTTCTATCTTTTTTTGTTTAGCTTTGTTTAGCAATTTGTTTGAAAAAATTGAGTTAGAATCTTGTAAATTCTCAATAATTAGGATTTCCCCATTATTTTTTTTAAAAGTTTCATTAATTGGTTGTAAGTATTCAGCTACGTTTCGATCAAAAATAATTACCTTAACAAATTTATTTTCATAATTTTTCGCAAATTCATTTGTATAATCCTCGATTAAAAATTCGAATCTAGTATCAGGCTTATCATTTCCGTAATGTTGCATTGAGTAAAAATAATCCATACGTGGAAATGGAGTTGAAATTTTATAGCCTAGTTTATAAAGAACTTCTTTTCACATTTTTTCGCATAGTTCAAAGATTTCTTCTCTACCACCAAATGACATTTCAATATCAAGTTGAGTAAATTCTGGCTGTCTATCTTTTCTTAAATCTTCGTCTCTAAATACTCTTGCAATTTGAAAGTATTTTTCAATTCCGGCGCTCATTAAAAGTTGTTTAAACAATTGTGGCGATTGAGGTAACGCAAAAAATTTTCCTTTTTTTCTTGTTGGTACTAGATAATCACGAGCACCTTCGGGAGTTGATTTTCCAAGAATTGGGGTTTCAACTTCGATATAGCCTTCACTATCAAAAAAGTTTCTTATTAAAAGCGAAAGTTTATGTCTTAATTTTAAATTTTCAAGCATTTTCTCTTGCCTCAAATCTAAAAAACGATATTCTAATCTTAAATCTTCGTTTGCATTTGTAGAATTTTTAGCAATTTCAAAAGGAATTTGTTTTGATGAATTTAAAACTTCATAATTATCAACCAATATTTCAATTTCACCTGATTTTAATTCCAAATTTGCTTCTAATCTTTTTTTAATAATTCCATTTACTTTTATACAACTTTCTTTTGTCAATTTTGGGTCGGAAATATTCTGAAACACTAGTTGAACAATACCAGAAGAATCGCGCAAATCAACAAATAATTGTTGTTTAAATTTTCGTTTATTTGCAATTCAACCAAATAATTCAACTTTTTTATCTAAATCATTTAGTGTAAGATTACCGCCATATATTTGTTTCATTTTTACTCCATTTCATTTATTGCTGCAAGAAATTCTTTGTTTGTGGTAAATATTATTGTTTTTTCTTGATTTTTAGTTTTGATTTTAATTTCGTTAGGCTTAGCGTTTAATTCTTTGAAAATTAAAAACTTGGGTTTAAGCTTAAAATATTGTTTAAAAAGTTGTTTAATTGTTAATTTTTGATTAATTAAGTTAACTTGAACTTTTTTACGTAATTCGTATGCAATTTTAAAAATTTCGTCTTTTTCAGAATCGTTTAAATATGCAATTAAAATATCTTGGGTTTTTGATAATTCGGGATATTTATTAATATTGGCTGCTATTATTTCAACAATTCTATCAACGCCAAATGCAAAACCGATCGAGCCTAGTTTAGGGCCGCCAAATGACTCGAGCATTCCGTCGTATCTTCCGCCTCCCAATATTGTCGATTTAGAACCTAAAGCTTTTGATGTAGATACAAATTCGAAAACAATATCATTATAATAATCAAGGCCTCTCACAAGGTAAGGATTTATGCGATACTCAATATTAAATAAATCTAGTAGTTTAAGTAAATTATCAAATTCTAATTTTTCTTCAACGGAAAGATAATCAATTAATTTTGGAGCTTTTTTAACAAAATCTTTATCGTTTTCCTCTTTATCATCTAAAATTCGAAGTACATTTTTTTGTAACCGAATTTGTGAAATTTCTGATAATTGATCTTTATATTGTTCGAAATATTTTTTTAATATTTTTATGTAGTTGTTACGACTAGAAAAAGAACCTAAATTGTTTATTTCAAGGCAAAAATCAGTAATTTTTATTTTTTCTAAAAAATCGTATGCTAACTTTATTAATTCAAAGTTAGCGTTAATGCTTTTGGGTTCAATTAATTCAACTCCGCCTTGAATAAATTGCCTATATCTGCCTTTTTGCGGGCGTTCATATCTAAACATAGGTCCGAAGTATGATAATTTAGTATTTTCTAAATTATTTATTTTATTTTCAACGAATGCTCTAATTGTTGAAGCTGTTGCTTCTGGACGTAGTGCAATAGTTCTATCGCCATTATCTTTGAAAATATACATTTCTTTAGAAACAATATCACTTGTTTCACCAACTGATCTTATAAACAAATTAGCTTCTTCAATAATTGGAGTTTCAATAAAATCAAAAACGTAATTTTTTGTTATTTCAAAAAAGTTTTCGCGAATATAAGAAACGATTTTTGATTCATTACCAAAAATATCTTTTGTTCCTTTTAGACGATTAAAAATCATATTGCCCTCCATAATTAATTAAATAGAAAATGAGTTTATACCATTAAATACTTGTTCTTCAATTTTTTCTGTGTTTCAATAGCCATTTTCGATTCTACGTTTTTTAATTTCATATTTTTTGAAATATAGATGCATTCAAATATTTGGAATAATGAATAAGTTTATTAACGATAACGAAACCAACCCTAGCCCAAATGTTAATCCAAATGATAAGTTAATATCGGTTATTAGTAATTTAAACAAAATTATGATTACAACAGATAAAATCATATTAAATAATTGTCTAAAGAAAATATCTCTTGTGTGATTTAAAAAAATTTCTTTGATTTTTTCTTTTTCTCAAATATAGTTAATCGTTGTTGTATCTTTAATAAATTCAGCTTTTATATTTTGTGAATTGATTACAGAATCAACAATATTGAATATTGTAATAAACACAATTCCGCCAAATAATTCTTCATTTAATTGATTGTATGAAATTATTGAAAGCATTGCAACTAATATAATAATAAATAGTTGTTTTAACATTAAAATTAGCGCACTAATTAATGAAAATCTAATTGTTATGTATATCATTGAAGTTACTATCGTGCAAGTAATTATTAAAGTCAATCAGCCAATGTTATTAGCAAAAGTTATTGGATTTAATTTTATGCTAAGTGCGTTTAAGTTACTTAATAGGAGTGGTTTAGTTTTTAAAATTGAAATTAAATTATTAAATTCGGCGCTAGAAATTAATGAGTTTAAATCATTTTTTGAAAATACTTTTAAAACATATGTAGTTGTATCCGCATCTTTTGTCATTGGTAATATTTCTATATTATTGATTCCGTCTATTTTAAAAATAAATTCAGCTATTTTATTAATTTCAGCAATTGTGAAACCATCACCCAAATTTTCCGAAACAGAAATTGTAGTTAAATAGTTGTATTTCAACTCTGGCGCTATGTTTAAACCATTTATTGGTGACTTTAATACGCCGGCAAAAATACCAAATAATATTAGTGTAATAAATACTAAAAAAGCAAAACTAATCGTAAAGTATTTTGATTTAGTAATTAAGTCTATTTTATTTGTTAGTTTTGATAAATTAGAATTTTGATTGATTAATATCTTAGGATTTTTATCAAATGATTCAGTTTTAATTAGATTTTTAATTAGTAAAGTATTTAATAAAATTGCAAAGGTTAATATTATAAAGGAAGCAATAAATGTAATTATTCCAATTGTGTTAATATATGAAATTTTAATAAATATTGCAAAAATAGTTGCAAAAATCATTAGTGCTATAGAATCTAGTCCACTAATCAAGCCATTATTAATCATTTTCTTAACGGCTTTGTTAGGATTTGCACCATTATTAATTTCTTTTTTAAAGATTGCTAATTTATTATTTAAAATGTAAAACGCCACGAGCAATAGAATTACTATACTTAACGAAACAACTGGATTTATTGTTATTTTAAACGCAATTAGAATTGATAAGAAAACAAATACAAAGAATCCTAACGATAAAATTGATATTGCACCAATTAAACGGTATTTAGCAATTAAAAATAGTGCTACAATCGAAAATAAAATTGTTATTGCTATTAAATATTTGTTTTTATTTTTATTTTCATTAATAGTGAAATATGAATATTGTTTTACAAAATCAAATTTTGAATAAGAAAAGTTTATAATAGCCGCAATTTCATCATCGGAAAGTCCATGTTTATTGTTATTGAGTAGATAAAATGAAGATTCGCTTTTATCTGGTGACAATAAAGCAGCGGGATTCATTGCGCTAATTAAGTAACCCCCAGCATTAATTTGATTATATTTTAATGAAGGAAATTTTAAATCAATAACCTTATCTTTTTCTTTAATTTCATCAGGCTTAGCTGAATTACCAATATAAGCAAAATTTACAGGGTTTTCTCCAGCTTTTTTTCAATCTTCTGGAAATTTTTCTTTTGCAATTCTAATAAATTCATGAAGATTTAATCAAAAGTAAACTTTTACAGTTGGATTTGAATCGTTTTTATTGTTAATGAAATATTTGTAAAAATATTCATTCGCCATATTAACAAATTGGTCTCATCCGGTGGAATCTAATTTAATTTTAATTCTTTGTCTTGCTCCGGCTTTATTTTTTGTTGTAGCAGGATCCTTATCTAAACTAATGTTATAATCCTCTGGTCCTTCTTTTATAAAATCTTGCAATGATTTAACTAGAGTAATATCAGGATTAAATCTAGAAATATAACTCCCTTTATAAAATAAGGGGTTTCCTAGTTCATCTGTCACTGTTAAATAGGGCTTTTTTACCAAGCTAGTTATAAGCTTTTGCATGTCTTCATCAGTTTTAACTTCATTGCTAGAAATTTCTAGCAAATTGTTAGATAATAAGTTAAGACTTTGCGATGAAGATAAAACACCATGTTGGTTTTCAATATATTTTTTTGTTAGATTTAAAATATTTTTTGAATTTGGCAAATCAAAATTTTTGTGTTTTTCGATTTTTAAACCGACATGCGCTTTTGCAACATTTGAATGATTTTGACTCAATTTAGGCGCAAGAAAAAACGCTGTCCCAAAAACAACAGATAAAATTATTCCTAAAAGGACTAAAATATTTATAAATCATCTAAATTTATTACTAATAAACTTTGCTTTTTTCATAGTTTGTAATTATACTAAAATTTTTTAGCGTTTAATTAAATTAAATGTACTGTTGCTAAGTATTTTAAGCCATCACTAGTTATCTTTCTCCCTCTAGGAGATTTTTCAATTAATTTATTGATTAAAAGTAATGGTTCAATCTCATTCATTATTGAATATCTATCATCTTTTGTTATTGAAGAGATTGCGTCAATCGAAGCAAATTTATCAACAAAAACAGTATGCAATGTTAAAAGATACTGTATTTGCGTGTTATATAGTCCTAATGGGTATATTTCTAAATAATCAAAGGCATTTTTTACAATTTTTTCAGTAATAATTTTTTCTTTTTTGAAAATACAAAAATCATTAACTCTTTTTAGTAAGTTATTAGCAATTCTTGGCGTTTGCCGTGAACAACTTGCGATTTTTTCAATAGCTTTTTCGTCAATTTTAATTAAATTTCGAACAGCAGAATTAACAATAACCTTTTCAATTTCTTCATTTGAATACGCTTGTAATTTTCCGATATATCCAAATCGATCCTTTAAAGGTTTGGATAGTAAATTAAATTTTGTAGTTGCGCCAATTAATGAGAAATTCTTTAATTTAAGACGCATTATACGTTTATCACCTTCGGGACCAATAGTTACGTCAAGAACTTTATCCTCCATTGCAGAATATAAAAGTTCCTCAACATTCTTGTTGATACTGTGTATTTCATCGATGAAAATTATATCATTTTCTTGAATTGAAGAAAAAATTGTTAAGATGTCACTTTTTTTCTCAATTAAAGGTCCCTGGACATAAACTATATTAGCTCCTACTTCTTTGCTTATTATTTTAGCCAAACTAGTTTTCCCTAATCCAGGCGGTCCATAAAATAGTAAATGGTCAATGATTCGTTTTTGCTCTCTTGCTGACGAAATCATTATTTTTAGAGTTGAAGTTATTTTGTTCTGTCCTATAAAATCATCAAAAGAATTAATTCTAAATTCTTGCTTCATTTGCTTTACTACCAATTATTTTTATTGCGTTTTCAACGCATTCTTCAATATTTTCGGTTAATTTCATATTTTCTAATGCATATTTAATTTGTTGTGATTTAAAACCGAGCATTTTCATTGTTTCTTCAAATTGCGATTGAGCATTGGATTCTGATATTTTATTTTTAAATTTTGAAATTTCATCCTCGCTTAGTTTTGATAAAAATTTTTGATATTTTTCTTTATAGTTATAAATAATATTATTTGCTATTCTTTGTGAAACATAACTAACTTTCATTAGCGAATTACAATCTTCAGTTGCTATATAATTTAATACATTTTCTCATCCCAGATTTAATATCGCAATAGCTGTTTTAGGCCCCAAGCCTTGTAACGCAATTAAATCTTCAAAAATAACCATTTCCTTGAAGCAATCAAATCCATAAGTGGTATTAGTATATTCATTTGTAACATTAGATATAAAAATTTTTTTAACTTGGTCTTTTTCAAATCTTGAAATATTAGGAACATATATTAATTCGCCCTCACCGTTATGATCTAAAATTAAATAATTTGTGTTAACGTGCATTATTTTTCCATATAAATATATTTTCATTCTTTCCTCCACAATTTAGTTTAAGTGATAAATATTTACAAATTTTAATTAAGCGAAAAAATAGCGAAAAACTTGGAAATAAATAAAAAATGCTAAAATTTGAATATGAAAAAAATTGAAGTAAATATTGAAATTAGTAAAGATTCAAAAATCAAATATGAATATGACCGTAAAACAAACAAAATTAAAGTAGATAGAATTTTACGTGGTGATTTTAAATATCCAACAAATTATGGATACATCGCAGAAGCACTTGATTGAGACGGCGATGAGTTAGATGTTTTAGTTTATTCAAGCGAATCGTTTTTACCGGGTACTTCTCTTGAAGCTAGAGTTATTGGAGCAATGAAAATGATTGATTCAGGTGAAACTGATACTAAATTAATTGCCGTTCACGCTGATGATTATCGTTTGGACCATATTAAATCATTAAAAGACATTGATCAAATGTGACTTGTTAGTGTAAGAAATTTTTTTACTACTTATAAAGAATTTAAAGGCAAAAATGTAACCCAAGTGACCGGTTTTGAAGATATTGAATGAGCTGAAAACGAATATAATGAATGTTGCGAATTAATGGAAAAATATGGAAAACTTGACAAAGAAGAATTTCTTAAGAAAATGAAAGAAGAACATCCTGAAAAGTATCTTTAATAATTGAAATTTGTAATATATAAAAACGGATTTAGAAGTTATAGCGAAAAACTATAATTTCTTTTTTATTCTTAAAATAAGAAAGAAAAGGTAAAAAAATCTGGTTTTTTCACAATATTTTCATATTTTCTTTTTAAAGCAAAAAAAATGTTGTATAAAAAAATATGGAGGAAAATGAGAAAAACATTAGAAAAAAATAAAGAGTTAGCACAATATAAAGAATTAATAAATAAGAAAACAGCGATTAAAATTGAAGATATAAAGAAATATCCTTTTATCGCAAATAAAGACAAATTAATGAATTTAAAATCTATATTTATAAAAGTACAACGAAAATTAATCGATTTATTTGAATTTTCGCTAGATGCAGATTTAAGAATCATCTACAATAAACTATTTAAAACCGACTCAGGTTTTAGCTTAAAGTGAAATAATTTTTGTTTTTCTAAAGCAACGTATTATCGAAAATTAAAACAATTATTTTTAGCAATATTTTGATTGATCGCATAAAAATAATGATACTTTGAATTCTTTTATTTATAAAATAAGAAAGATTGTAAGTTTCAAAATAAATAAAAATTTTAATAAATTTGGTGTAGTTTAAATGTCTAACCAAGTTAGACAAAAAAGGGAAATTATGAAACTATCAAATGAAAATAAAATATATAAAATAAACTTACAATATTTTTTAGCTTTTTATGATTTTTGCATGTTACGTTTTAAAATATTGCAAAATCAAAGACAAACAAAAATATAGAAACCATAAAATGTTTGTTAACGAGCCAACTATAGTTCAAAAATATACTAATTCTAAACAACAAATTTCATTTAGTGAAGATATGAAATGCGTAATAGTTCCTTGTGCATATTATGTAAATAAAAAAAACGGGTTAATATCTTCAAAAATAAAACAAATTTTTAGCAATTCAGCGTTAGATAAATATCCAATTGAATTAAGCATCACAAAAAACGAAATAGATAATAGCGCATTGATAAAAATTAAGATTTTTCACGCGCTTTATTTCGGTGAAACTAAATACATTAAAATTAACGGTAAGGAAATATCATTTGATCTTTCTAAACAAATTGGCGATTATTTTATTTTTAATATTGAAAAATTTTTTAACGGCGAGAAAATTCTATTCAAAGATTTAAATAAAATTGAAATTCGTGCGTTTACTAGTCGCAGAGATTATATAGCTTATCGAATTGGCGTTGATGTTAACTTAAAATATAATTATAATAGCACAAATTCCATAGCAAATGTTTTGGATAAAATTATAAAAATAAATGATATTAAAGCAATCAATTTTAGAATTACTAATCAAAGTTATAATTTTGAACTATCAAAATTTCCTTCGATAATGGAGATAATCAAATCCCAAACTGAAATAAATTTCAGTGATTTAACACAATATAACGGATGAAATGAGATAGCATATTCAAAAACACAAATATATTCTAATAACGAAAACAAAATTCCAACTTTTCATAGTGACGAAAAAAAATTACCGCTATTTTCAAATCTATGGTTTGAAAATGATTTTTCGCAAAAAGATTTTATTTTGTATAGTAAATTGCAGAAAAATAAACCAAATGAGTATGTTTATCGATACTACATTAACGAAAAATATAAATTTTCAAAAAAATTTAGTTCATTTATTATTGATAACGAAAATGGGGATCCGGGTTTTTGAATCCCATTAGATTTTCATGGAAATATTAAAGGAATTATTAAATCTAATTTATCAGAAAATTGTTCGCTTAAAAATTTAAGTTTTTCCAAAAATATTCACTCTCCTATATTTGACAGAAAAAATGGAAAAGTGAAATTGTTCGTAAATCCAATAATATTAACTGAGCAAGAACTTGAATTTACATTTGATAATTGAATAATAAATGAATAATTTTGCTCCCGGTAGGGGGAGTTTATTTTATTTTTGGGCCCCTAGGAATTAGTTTTCTTTTGTGTTCGCTTGTTTTATGAAGATTAATAATTTTTTGGTTTATATCTTTTGATACGGTATTTTTATCAATTAGTCATTTTTCAAATTCAATATAGCTAAAGCCAAGTTCTTCTTCATCATACTGATTTTCAATTAAATCAGCCGAAGGCCTTTTATTAATAATTTCATTTGGCACATCAAATAAGTTGGCAAGAATATAAACATCTGATTTTTTAATGTTGGCAAAAGGAAGCAGATCGCAACCACCATCGCCATATTTAGTAAAATACCCTAAATAGTATTCATCATAATTATCAGTTCCCAAAACAAGAGTTTTATTTTCTTGGCTTTGTGAATATAATGTTGCCATAATGAAACGAGATTTTAAATTTGCTATCGTAACTTTTTCTTGTAATTTTAACTTGGTTTTTAGTAATTCAAATTCATTAGTTAAATCAATTATTTGAATGCGATTGTCTAGTTGTAAATTAAGCAAATTTATATGTGATTCATTAATAGGATCGTCTTTTGTTTTAATGTAATAAAAATGCGAGTTATTAGGAAAATATTTATACAAAATTTTTGCTAATGTGGCACTATCAATTCCCCCTGAAATTCCCAAAGAAATTCCCTTTGAATTAGAAAATTCCACTTTTTGTTTTAGCCAAGTAACCATCTTTTTTATAAAAGTTGCATATTCTTTTTGTTTTTTAATAGTTAATTCCATTATTAATCTCCATATTATTATTAATACTAATAATTTAATTTTAAACACTTTTAATTATTTTTATATCTTTAATTATAAAAGTTATTAGATATATATCTAATTGCCATAAAAACCTTTATAATTTCTAATTGTATTAATAAAACGAGACTTTTTTATTTATATTTTATATATTAAGGAGAAAAAAATGATTAATGTAAACGATTTAAAATCGGGCACAACATTTCAATTAGAAGGCAATATTTATGTTGTTTTAGAAGCACAACATTCAAAACAAGGAAGAGGACAAGCTAACGTAAAAGTTAAAGTTAAAGACTTGCGCACAGGATCAACTACAATTAAATCATTTACAGGTGGTGAAAAAGTTGAAAAAGCTATGATTGACAAAGTAAATATGGATTATTTATATAACGCTGGTGAAGTGGTTATTTTAATGGATCAAGAAACATTTGAACAAATTGAAATTCCTGTTGAAAATTTAAAATGAGAGTTAAACTTTTTGAAAGAGGGACAAAAAGTTTTGGTAAGAAAATTTGAACAAGAAGTTTTGGATATTGAATTACCTGTAAACGTAAATTTACTAGTTACCGAATCCCCAGATGCTGTTAAAGGAAATACTGCTCAGGCTGCACAAAAGAAAGTTACAGTTGAAACTGGATATATAGTTGAAACACCCTTATTTATCAAGGAAGGTGAAGTTATTTCAATCTCAACTGAAACTGGTAAATATGTAGGTCGAGCATAGTTATGAATTATATTTTCGTTAACACAAAAATGAATTTTACATTTCAAGTTGATATTGAAACAATTAAAAAATCAATTAATCAAATATTTGAAAACGATGATAATGAAATAAAAATCAACAATTTGCAAATTAATCCCAACATGCAACATTCAAATATTGAAATAAATTTGACATATCAAATAAAATCTTTGAATAATTTCGCGTTCGAAACTAAGAAAATTCTTTTCTTAATTGAGCAAAAAATCAATTCATTAATTAATACCAAACCAACAAATATTAATTTAGTTTTTAAGGGAGTTTACTAAATGAAAAGAAAACTCATCGATCAACTCTCGGTTGATAATTTAAAAATAAATGCACTTGCATTAATTGCAAAAGCAAAAAACGGTAACCCCACAGTTACAATTTCCTCTGCTAAAATTTTTCATGCTTTATTTTTCTATCATTTAAAATTTGATTTGGAAAATCCTAATTGAATTGCGAGAGACAGAGTTGTAATTTCTTCCAAAGAGCACTTACATCTATATTATGCAACGCTAAAAATTTTAGGAAAAATATCAGAAAAAGAATTTGAAAATTCATGTAATGAAAATATAGTAACATTCGATAAAAAAACTGGTTTTGATTTCTTACCAACATCATATGGGCAAAACATTGGATATGCAGCTGGATTAGCAATCGCGCAATCGAATATTGCTAAAAAATATCCAGAAGCTAATCATTTTACTTATGTAATTTGTACAAAAAGCGATATTGAAACCGGCGCCGCTCAAGAAGCGCTTGAATACATTGGCCTAAACTGTTTGGAAAATTTAATTGTACTTTATGACTCAAATTCAATAAAGGCAGCAAATTTAAACAGTTACCAAGATAATCAAAAAAAATACGAAGCATTAAACTTTAAATACTTTTTAATAAAAGATGCAAACGCAAAAGCAATTGCCAAAATAATTTCGATTGCTAAAAAAACAAAGAAACCTTGCTTTATTGAAATTAAAACCTCAATTCAAGAGGGAATTTATAAAGAGGAATTAGCTTCTAATAAAACAAAATTTTTAAGCAAAAACACTTTAGAAGAAATTAAAGAAAAATCATATTTTCAAAAAACGAATATGTTTGATTCATATCCCGAAGTTATTGAAGCTTATAAAGAAGTTTTTGAAAAAAATCATAAAAAATTTAACCATTGAACAAACTCAGATGAATTAACCAATTTTTTAAACGATGAAATTAAAGAAAACACTAACGACCTAAAACTTAAAAATAATTGTTCATATTTAGAAGCATCATATTCAATTATTAATAACCTTGCAAGTAAATATGAAAATATTTTTGTGGCTTCTACTGAGTTAAATTCACTTGCAAACATTCATTATTTGAACGGTATATATGCCGCAAATAATTTAATTGCAAGAGGTTTGTTAACCGGAAAAAGAGAGCTTGCATTAACGAATATTGCTTGCGGATTGGCGGCCCATTCTAACATAAGACCATTTGTTTTTTTAGCAACTGAATATGCTCATCTCGCTATTCAAAGTATCAAACTTGCACTTGCATTAAATTTAAAAATTGCATTTATTATTTCAAACGAGAATTTTGGAATTAATAGTAGTATAAATTTGAATGTTGATCAACTAGCAGCGCTTAGAACTATCAGTGATTTTGAAATATTGAGACCTTGTGATGAAAATGAACTTCGTGGCGCATTTGAATATTATTTAAATAATACAAATAAATCCGTTTTAATAGAAGTTAATCAAAAAATAATGCCTAAATTTGAGGAAACATCTAAAAGCAATTTTAAAACTGGCGCCTATTATCTATGAGAAAACAAGGAAAATACGCACACTATAATTTCAAGTGGCGCTGATCTTGAAGTAATTTATGAATTTGCTAAAAGATATAAAATATCTTTAATTTCTGCATCAAATATAAATAATTTAAGATTTTTAAAATATGATAAAAATTTCGCCATATCGTTTGAAAATCAATCGACTTTTGGTTGAAGTAAATATGCTAGATTTAACATTGGAATAAACAAATTTAAATATAGTGCTAATAAAAATGATTTAAATTATTTAACAAATTTAAACATAGAATTAATTCATAATAAAATTTTAAGCATTATTGAAAAAGCTAAAAAATAATTCAATATTAAACTGAAATTTTAATTATTTAATATTTGTTATATTTTTTAACATAGAAATTTCAGTTTCAGTTAATTGGCGAAATTCGCCAATTTTTAAATTTTCGTCGGTTAAAAATCCATATGATTTTCGATGCAATTTTTTTACATAATTTTCGACTAAAAGAAATAAATTTTTAACGTGATGATTTCTACCTTCGTAAAGCGAAATTAAATACTTTGTTTCGGAAATTTTTGTAACTTTTTGTTTTGATATTTTTCCGTTAAGTTTTACATTTTTTGAATTCAAAAATTCTAATTTATCTTGAGATAATTTTTTTTCAAGTTCAACTAGATATTGACGTTCAATTTTTGATGATGGATGAGCTAACTTGTTTGCCAATTCGCCATCATTGGTTATTAAAATTACCCCTGTTGTATTAAAATCTAATCTCCCTACAGAAAAAAGATATTTATTTATTTTAATATGGTCATATATTGTTTTTCTTTTTTGCGGATCATCTAGCGTACAAATTGTATTTTTTGGCTTGTTTAGCAAAATATAAAGTTTCTTATTTTCTAATTTAAGTATACTGTTGTTAACTTTAACTTTATCTGTTATTAAAATTCGTTGACCAATTGTTGCTAATTCTTCGTTAACAAAGACTTTTCCTTGCAAGATTAATTTTTCTGATTCACGACGAGAGCAAAAACCACAGTCACTCATATATTTTTGCAATTTTATCGAATTAGGCATATTCTCTCCAATTAATACTTTCTAAATTGTTATTTATATTATAAATACATTTTTCAGTAGTATCAATTTTTTGATTTTTTTTAGCTTTTTAGTTTTAATTGGGTTAAGGAGAAAAATGGAATTAGAAAACAAAAACAATATTACACAATTAAGTTTGCAAGCCAAGCGAGAATTTATTAGCAAGTTTTGTATTTTAGCAAAAATAAAAAATAATGTGTCGAACAATCCTAATCTATCGTTTATTGACATCTTTTTAAAAGCACTAGATAACGACGGAAAGAAAATTTTTACAGAAGAATTTATAAACAATAACACTAATAGTAATTGATATTTAAATTATTATTCAAAGAATTTTTATTATAAAAAATTGAATTTTCTAGTTAATTTATTTATAGGGTTTATCAATGATATTAAGTCCTTTAAATTATAGTGAAATTCGGCAAAATTCACAAATAAATAACAAAGCTACACCGTTTTGATTAGAAAATTTTTATGTAAAAGCAAATCGAAATATATATTTACCAAATTTTACAAATAAAGGACAGTTAACAAAACTAAAAATTAGGCGCTTACTTCAAAGTGATAAATTTATTATAGAATTTTCACATTTAAATTTTCATTATGAAATTAACGACATTAATGTTGAAGTTGCGATAAATAATAAAAAAGTGGAATTTAATAAACTAAGAGCTTTAGATGGTACATATATTTTTAGTTTCATTAGTGAAAAAAATTCGGAAATTAATAAACTTTTATTTAATCAAATATTAAATATTGATTTTGAGGTTAAATACAAAATCGGAAATACTTGATACCAAGCTGAAGGTTATACATATTATTTAAATCATATAAAAAATAATAAGGTTATAAAAGTTGATACAAATGGAGCAAATATTAATCTCTTAACTATTATGGAAATTAGTTCATTTTCAAATGAAAAAAATTTGACTATAACCGAGCATCATGAGAATCGAGAATATATAAGTTTTCACTTTAAACCTAAAATTTTAAAACAGGGATTACATAATACAAAAATATTTGATTTCTCCATTATTAAAGCTAATAGCAAAGGGGATATAAGTCAAACTATTAATCAAAGTGATGTCTATGGTTTAAACATTATTGGAAGAATTGATATTCCGAATGTAAAGGGAAACATTTCATTGCGATACAATCCATGAGATGATAATAAATCAATTACGATAGATTCATATTCATATTTTGATAAGAAAGTAAATTCTGTAATTGTATCGCCTAATGATTTTTCAGCAAAACAAGGTCTAATCATTCCACCTAATTTTAGTGGCAATTTAAGTGAAAATTTAGATATAACATTTGGTGAAAATTTAAAGAATTTTTCAATTATATATAATCAATTCATTCCAAAACCTTTGTTTTCAGAATTAGATGGTTTGATTAATTTAAATTTAAAGAAAATTAGCGGTTGACTCACTAAAGAAAAATGGCACACAATAAAATTAAATAATATTGAAGAAATTATTAATAAAGCAAAAACTTTAAAAGAAATTGAAAAAATTGGGGAGAAATAATGTTACGAAAAAAAATTTTTTATGGAATTTTGTTTGGCGTTATTGGTGCTTCTGGAATCGCAGCATCCGTAGCTACTTTTGTTGTTCTTAAAAATAAAAAGGGTAAAACGGAAAATAACTCAATAAAAAATAAAAACGATGTTCCTAATTTAGAAAATGAGAGTAAATCAGATCAATTATCTAATAATGAAAGTAATAAAAAACAATTAAAAGAAATCCCATGAAAAAACATTTTCCCAGATATTAAAAGTTCTAACTACTATAATATGTTAAATTTTAGAAATGGACAAGCATGAATTGATGAAGAAATGATAGTTAACATCATAAAAGATATTATCAACCGAGCAACAATATTAGATGGTGAAATCAAATATGCTTATAAAATTATTGACGATCAAACTGTTTTAATATCTTTCATCTGAAAAAATAGCATTGAAAAAACCGCCATAACTTATAAGATCTCAACAAATAAGTTATAATTTTTAATTATGAATGTTGAAGAATTAATTTTTAAAGAAATAAAAAAATTAACAAAAGCAAAATTTACTCTTGAGTCAAATATAAAAGACTTAAACATTGATAGTTTAGATTTAGTAATATTAGTAAGTGATCTCGAAGAAAAACACAATATCACTGTGACCGATGAAGAATTAGTTAAATTAAAAACCGTAAATGATATAGTAGAGTTATTTGAAAAAAAAGTTAATAAATAATGATATTATTGTAAAATATTTATCGGTTGTTATACGGGTATAGTTCAATGGTAGAACAACGGGCTTCAACCCCGTGTGTTGTGAGTTCGAGTCTTGCTACCCGTGCCATATCATTATTATGAAATTTGATGCCGTTTCCGGCATTTTTTTATTTTAAAAACACGCTCAATAGCGTGTTGGGTCAATTACTTGAAATGGTGCCGTCAATTGGAATTGAACCAACGACCCCTTCCTTACCATGGAAGTGCTCTGCCCCTGAGCTATGACGGCAATTGCATTTATTATTATATACAAATTTATTAAAAAAATAAAGTAATTTGTTTTTATTATTATATAATAAAATACCCAAACGAAAGGAGAAATAGTGTTTTATAAAATATACAAAAGACGTGGTGTTTCTTCTTTTTTAGCCATAAAAAATTTTGCCAGAGATAATCAAATTAAAAAAATAGGCCATGCAGGTACACTAGATCCGCTCGCTGAAGGTTTGCTATTAGTAGCAACTAACGATGATACAAAAGCTTTATCGTTGATTTCTAATGAAACTAAAGAATATGAAGTTACAGCAACATTGAACAAATTTTCTGAAAGTTATGATGAAGGCACAGAAATTTATGATATAGCTTGTCCTATCGTCATTACAAAAGATAAATTGCTAGAGGCTTTAAAAACGATAAAAGAACAAAAATACCAAATTCCACCAATTTTCTCAGCTAAAAAAGTGAATGGTGTTAGAAGTTATAAGTTAGCAAGATCAAACCAAAACATTTCATTGAAACCTTGCAAAATTGAAATTTTATCTTTAGAATTGACTTATTTTGACCAAAAAAACCAAACATTTGCGATCAAAACAACTGTTTCGAAAGGAACATATATAAGATCATTAATTCATGATATTGGCAAGTTGTTAAAAACTGATGCGATTGTAAATTCATTAAAACGAACTAAAATTGGAAATTTGGAAATTAATAGCGATATATCCTATGAAAAAATTAATGATTTAGAATTGTTATTTTCTTTACCGGTTATTAGCATAAAGAATAATGATTTAATTAGTATTTATAAAAATAAAAAATTAATAGTAAATAATGAACTATCTAAATTTAAAGAGGCCATTTTTTGCTATGAAAATGAAGTCATTGGATGAGCAAATAATGAAAATGATAAATTTAATTTTAAAAAAATTTTTTTCAATAGAATAGAAAAAATATTAACAAAGGAAAAATAATATGAAAAATTATAAAATGATTGTTTTTGATATTGACGGAACTTTGCTTCCTTTTGGCGTCGATGAATTAACACCTAGAATGAAAGAAATGTTTCGAAAATTAAAAAAGAAAAAATATATTAACGTTTTATGCTCAGGAAGAGATATTTTTACTGTTGGAAAACAAATTGACAACCCTTATGTTGACTATTTTGTCGGAGCTAACGGTACATTTATTTTGGACTTAAAAACTGGAGAATATGTCTTTGAAAAAACTATCGAATATAAGGACTTTGTAAAATTTAGAGAATATGCCGAAAAATATAATTTGCCATTTTCTTTTGTCGGAAATAAATGAGGATATTATAATGATTTATTTAATATTGATCATTGATTTTATCGCCCATATAAAGATAAATTTATATCCGAAAAACAATTTGAGGAAAAAAATGATAAAAATTATTTAATAACAATTAGCTCGTCTACACCACATGAATTAGCGCTTGCATTAACAGATTTTTTTAATGAAAATGATATGGATATGTGAATTTTAGCCGAATGAACCGGCGGAATATTTATTTCAGCTAAAGGCATAACAAAAGCAACAGGTTTAAAAATTTTAGGAGATTTTTTGGGCATTTCCCTAAAAGAAATGGTTGCTTTTGGCGATTCTGAAAACGATAATGAAATGCTAAAAGAAGTTGGGCTTGGCATTGCTATGGGAAACGGAGAAGATAAAACTAAAAACGTCGCAAATGAAATTTGCCTTCCTGTAACAGAAGATGGACCTTACTTTAAATTAAGAGATAAAGGATTTTTCAAATAAAGCCCTAGAATGTAATACGAAGTACAATAATGTGTTTCGTATTTTTAATTTTAGGTTAAGAATTTGTTTATTATTAAAAGAATTAATTTCCATAAATTTATTATAAAAATGCAAACACTTTTTTTAAGTGTTGCACTTTACGCCACAATTGGGCATTAGTTTTCTAGTTTAATTAATTCAATTTCTAATTTAGCGAATAATTTTTCGAGTTCAATTAAATTTTCTTTTGTTTTTGCTGCTTTTGTTGCTAATAATTTAGTGTCAAGATTTGTCTTTTGTGATTCTAACTCTGTTTTTTTAGCGGGATCAGTTACCTTACCAATTAATTTGTCATATTCCTTTATTAATGCTTTAATTGCGCTTTCAAGTGAATTGAGTTTTGCATCTATAAAAATAGAATTTGCTCAAATTTTTGCTTCAAGAGCATCAACATCTTTTTTTAATTCATTGAATGATTTTTGTGTGTTCAAGTTTTTAAAATCAATGTGATGTTGAGTATCTTTGTGTCCGTTTGCTTCTAAAATATTTAATTTGTTAAAAATACTCTTTAGTAATTCTGATTTCTTTTGAGCTTCAGTTGGTTCAATTGTCTTAATAATTTCGTCAATTTTAGCTTCATCATAGAAGTGTTCATAATCTAATTTGATATCAGGTTCAACTCCACCTTCAATTGGATCTTTTTGTGGACCAAATACAGCATTATTAGGTCCTGAAATTGTAATTGTTGTTCCATCTGATAAAACATTAGCCATAATGGCAGACATACCTCCGCCTGTTTTTTGACCGATGATTTTTGCTATTCCCATTTCTTTAACAATGCTTGTTAGTTGGTTGGCAGCAGAAAATGTATTAATACCAACTAAAATATTTCAGTTATATTGTGTATATGCATCAAATGCACTTCCATTTACACCATCGGTATCAACATCATAAGCTGAGAGATCATGTCTTCTGTTTAAAATATCATATTCACGATTTAAAATAGGTTCATCAGTCATAAAACCCATAACAGAACACATTGAAGAAACCGAGCCACCACCATTAATTGCCAAATCTAAAACAATATTTTTAATTTCCGGTCTTTTCTTTAATTCTCTCATCAATTTACGCATTAAAAAATATGTATCATGTTTCCACGCATCTGGACTTTTCTTTTGTTCATCTGTCCCGTCTTTAAAACCAAATAATGTTACAATTGCGGTATTACCATGATATCTTATATATTTTTCTGCTGGTAAATCTTTAATTGCACCGTATTTAGCTTCAAATTTTTTTGTTAGCTCTTCTCTTTGCGTATAAAATTTTTTGTAAAATTCTCCCCGAGCACTAAAATCTGTTGGAATTGCAACTTTTTCATCTTTTTCATAATATGAAAACGAATTCATTCTCGTGTGAAGTTCATTTAGTTTTTTGTGGAACAAATCAATATATGCTTGATTGTAAATTTTCGGATCTGTCGAAAGAATTTTTTCTTTTAAACCTTCAGCAGTTATATATTCATCAAATGATTTGATGTGTTTATAATCTTTCAACCCATAGAAATGATCCATTACAAAAGTTAGATGATTGTAATTCAATTTTCTTTGATTTGTAGTTTGAATTTTTGTCTGTAAATTACTTTTTCTTACTTCTTCATTTGCATTTGGAGATTTTGCACTTACGCCAATCCCCCCAGCAACTGTAACAATTTTTTCTCCATTAAAATACGTGTTAACAAAATTTTGGCTCATAAAAATTGTGTTAAAAATTGAAAACGGTAATAAAACTTTTCCATCTTTATATAAAATATCAAAGCCATATTTTCCTAATTTATATAAAACGCCTTTTTTATCATCGTTTTGATTAAACGATTTAGAGCTATTGTAACTACTAAATCCGCCTGGGCGGGTTTTACGTTTAGAATGATCTAGTAAAAATCAAAAAATGTTTGATGTCGTGGTGTGAATATAATCAGATTCTCAATTTACCGTAATTTGATATTCTGTTTTATATTTTTGTCCTCATTTTTTGAATTGATAAATTTTTTGATTATTTTGTTCATCAATCGTTATGTCAAGATTTTGTTTAAGATCGTCAAAGTATCCTTTAAAATCTTCAATCGCTTCATCTATATCAACATATAAAACATCTGGTTTTTTATCAGTTGTATATGTTCTTAATTTTGAATCAGATTTAATTTCATAATCTGGATGAAGATTAATAATATCATATTCGCGAGAAGTGATTGATACTTCTTCATCGTTTTTTGGTTCGCTTTTTGGCAATATACCTTTTTTAGCGTTTTCTAATTCTTTAGTTTTATTTTCAAGTTCTTTAATCTTATTTGCTAATTCTTGTTTTTTAGCCTCAAGTTCAGCGGAAGTATCAGTAGATTTTTTTTCCTCAGTAGCTAAAGCCTTCTTGGTTTCTTCAAGCTCTTTAGTTAAATTTTTAAGTTTAGATTCTACTTCTTTAAGTTGCTTTTGTGCAGTTGTATCGCAAGAAACTGCGATAATTGCAACGGGTGAAATAGACATAAATGTACCCATAGAAATTAAAAATTTTTTTCGTTTTGAAATTTTCATAAATTCCTCTTGATCACAAAATATAAACGTATAATTAACACCTATTTTTTAAAAGATAATAATATTTTTTTAGTTAATTGAAATTAATAAATGTTTTTTATACATTAAAAATTATAATAGTTTTTTAAAGCACAAATTTTTAAAAATCCAGCATATTGATCAAAAATTATTTAAATTTTTTTACACTTTTTAGCAATTTTCAAAATCAAATTCAAAGATGAAAATTTAGAATTTACTATGAAATGTAATAGTCTATCTTGCAGTTTTTTTAATAAATTTATGTATTTATTTTTATATAAAATGCAAACACTTTTTTCAAGTGTTGCACTTCACGTTACAATGTTTTGATTTTTAATTTTCAATAAATCACTGGTAACCAATTTGGATATCGCTTTGCTTAAATTTTATTTCCTTTTTATCATTAATTTGTCTTATTTTTTGGAGAAATTCGATAAATGTTTCGCTATATTTTGAAGGGATTAATTCTAAATCATATAAATAAATTAAATTTAGAAAATTGCCATCCTCTTGGTCAGAATTTTCTTGTTCGTTTATTAATGCTAAACCATGGTATTCAATATTTTCTATTACAACATTAACGATATAGACACCATTTTTTAGTCTATTTAAATTTTTTGGATATTGAAAACGAAAATGATCAAGAAAAGTAATAAATGAATAATTTTCAATTAATAATTCATTTATTGCAGAAATATTACCTTCGCTAATAAATTCATTGATTAATGAGGAAGAAATTTTGACTTTATTTGCTTTAATTTCATCAGCAATTTTAACATCAAAATAATTCGCTAGAATCTTAGGTGTACCTTTTTTCATGAAACCAAATTTAAAATCTTGTCCACAAACAATTTTTTTAACATTATTTAAAAGCAACGTGTCAATGAATTTTTTATAATCCAAATTAAGCTTGTTTTGATCCATTTCGACAATAAAAACATATTCGAAACCTAATTTATCTAATGTATATAATCTTGGTTTCAATTGAAAAGCTTTTTTATTAGCGACTAAGCCATTTTTTATTGGAGATTTAAATATTATCGTCGCTAATTTTAGGGTATTTGATTCATTACGTAAATCTCTTGCAATTTTAAAAAGTGAATTATGGCCAATATGAAGTGTTTCAAAAGAACCTAAACAAATAATTAAATTATCATCAATTGGTAATTTATTTTCAATGTCTCAATTATATATTTTCATCTCAACATATATTTTAAATAAAAAACCAAACATCATTGCGATATTTGGTTAAATTATGATAAGTCAATTTGGTCTTTAATACCTTCTAAAGTAGCTATTTCCAAAATCAATTTTTTAACTTTTTCGAGCAATGTGTGTGATTCATCTCGAAAACTCGGCTCAACCAAATTGTTATTTTCAGTTCAATCTCCTGATTTTTCAAGAATTTTTTGAATATTTTTAAAACTATTGTTATATTCAATGTGATTGATATTGTCAACTATATTAGGTAAAATTTTTTCATAAGCAGTTTTAAAATCATTATATAATGTCTTATTATATTTTATAAATTCCTCATGCCATAGTCCCATTTCATATGTTAAATTAACAATAGCATGCGAATGACTATGTGAATTTTTATCTGATTCAATATTGATTTTATCTAAATCTTCTTTTTTAGTCAATTTATTTTGGTCGTAAATATGAGCTTTAAGAAATTTTCATAGGGCTTCAAGACTTCTTTGGGTTTCGGCTAGTTCAATATTTATTCCCGATAAACGTTTGTCAATAGTTGTTAAATGTTTCAAAAATTCTTCATTTTCAAAGGCAAGATTTGTATCAACTAAAACAGCGTCTACGTCTTGAAAAATTAAACAATATTTTAGTAAGTAAATTGCAAATCAATTATCCTCCATAGTATTAATTTCATCATTAATTCATTTTTCGTAAAATTCACGAATTTTACTACCATTTTCAGCGATTGATTGTTCACTTGCTAAATCTTTGAGCTTTTTACGTAGTGATTCTACATTTCGCTTTAAAGAAACATAATTTATTCGGTAATTACGATATCTTGTTTTAACTTTATTAAATAAATTAGTTAAATCATCTTTGTATAATTTATATATTTGTTGAGTAGGTGTATTTTTAAATTTATGTTCTGTTTTTTTATCATTTTCTTTAAATTCGTCAAGATCTAAATTATTTTCTTTATCTTCGTTTTTATTAATATTACAAGCGCTAGAAACAATTGGTACAGTTAAAAATGCTGAAGAAATTAATAAGCTCGAAAATAATAATTTATTTTTTTGTTTCATTTTATTTATCCTCTATTTTATCGATTGTAAAAATGTTTTTTAAATTGCCTGAATATCCTTTAAAACCATTTCAATATAAGTAAACTGATTTCAATTTTTGTTCGCCTTCAGATTTAAAACTTAAATCATTTTCATTGGCAAATGAAACAAAATCTAGCTTTAAATAGATTCTTCCTAGTTGATTATTGTCTTTAATTACAGAAACATCAATTCGTTTAACACCACTATGAATTTTTTGTGCCTCGTTTTCCAAAGCATATGCCAGTAAATAATTATTAATATACGATGCTAAAACTTTGACTTGGAATGAATCAGTATCTAATTTCGCAGCTTCGAAATTAGATTTACTATTATTTTCTCAATATGAAAATAAATTTTCGAGTTGTTTTCCGGCTTTTTCAAGTAATGTTCTAAATGCAGAAGTTTCGTCATCTTTTTGCAAAAAGTCATTTAATTTAATTCCTTCCGGAGAATCTTCTTTTTTAACATTGAAACTAAAAATATCTTGTACTCTTACATCTTTTTCTTTTACATTATTAAAAATCATTCCCTTTAATCTATGACCGTGGTCATCAAAGTTAGAAGATATTAGCGAATAATCTTTAAAAGAACCATCTTTTTTATAAACTCTAACAATAGCCTCCAATAATTGATTTGTATTAAAATATTTCGTATATTTAAAATCAATAATTTTATATTCTTTATCACTAGCCTTTTTGCTTTCAGGGATAACTAGATAAAAAATTTCATTTTTAAACGTTTGAAAAAAATACATAAGTCCTTTAGCGTTTCAAAAATCAAAGGAAGTGGCGCCACTAATAAAATAGTTAATATTATCAACTACATTTATATATTTTTTACCATCAATAAATAAAAGTGGATTAGAAACGTAATCAGTAAATAGTGGTAAGTTGATTTTTAAAGTTTCACCAACACCAAATTTTTGTGTTGTTGAATAGTTTCTAAATTTGTTTATATAATATTTAATATTTTTTTTGGATTCATTCATTATTGATTGATTATCTCAATTCAAAATATCTTTTATTTTAAATGCAATGTAATCAGTTGCGCCCGAATATGATGTTTTAATTTCAGTATCTTGTCAATCAATTATTATTTTTTTGACCTTAACGTTAAATTTATTTAAATACAAAACTAAAATATTTTCAAATAATTCGCGTTGTCTTTTGTGTTCTGGTGATAGTCATGATTTCGCTTGAATATATTGAGTTTCAAAAATATCATTAAATATTATTCTTTTACTATTATATTTTTTCGCATTATTCATGTAATGTTGATTCATTGTCGAGTAATTTGATTCAATATCTTGAATTACTCTAAAAATAATCGTTTGTAAATCAGCAAAGTATGGATCGCCTTCCCGATTATAATCATGTTTATTTTTTTCAGATAAAACCGAAAATCATTCATCATTCAAATCATTTGCCGAATCAATTTCATCAAAAGTATATTCGTTTAGAAAATCATTAATATCGCTTTCTTCAGTGCTATTTTCTATATTAATATTATTATACTCACTCAATGACTGTTTTCAAGTTGTGCGAACTGGAAAATCAAATTTATATTCTAAGGTTTCGCTTGCATTTTTTAAGTAAAATTTATTATCCTTGACAAAGGCTAAATCAAAGTATATTTTTTGATTTTTTTTGTCATAAGAATAAAAAATTTTTTCACTATTGTGTAAAGATGCAATTTGACCGATGCTTAAACGATTCAAAAAAACACGAGAAATTTTAGAAATATCTAAAAAAACAGCTTGTTTTTTGTGCGTGCAAGCGATTAAAATTGGTGTTAATATGACAATTGGCGCTAAACCTAAAATACTAGCTGAAATGTGGTTTTTTTTCATATTTATCTATATTTTATCATTTTTTATTTAACTTGAATTAAAAAAATATTGTATAATGTAGTAATTATTTCGAGAAAAGAGGGCGTATGTTTATTAAAGAATCATTAATAGATAATTTGTATTTAAGAATATTTGCCAACTTGATTATTTATGTATTAATTATTCTTGCTGTACCCGTATTATTGCAATTATTTTTATCAATTTTTAAAACAAAAATAAGCGATAAAAAAAGTATTTATTTATATGCGTTTTCAACCGGAATGTTTTTAATGATCGGTTCGATCGGATTTATGCAAGAGGCTTTCTTAAATTTAAGATGAATACATAGCTTAGGAATTAGTGAATTTCAATACAATGCTTGACTTGCATTAATAATAGGATCAAGTTCACTTCTTGGTTTAATAATTGTAATTTTAGGGAGATATATTTTCGTTAAAATTAGTAAAAAAACAAATATACATATTCATAGTGACCATAGTGAGCATGGGCACTCAGATCACTTAATTTCAATTAAAGATATTGATAATCCCAAAGCGGCTTGAATGGCCATAATAATGTTAATGAGTCATAGAATTATTGATGGTGTATTTTTGGGATATGGTGTTTTTGCATTAACATATTCAAGCACAGATTACAAGGCGATAATTCCGCTTCTAATAACATTTAATATTCACATTATTCTTGAAGTTATTATTGTCTACTATCGTCAAATTCAATATGGACAAAAAAAATGAAAAGCAATTTTATATAACCTTTTAACAATTGCATTAATTATTCCATTTATGTTTTTAGGAGCTTTTCTAGGTAAAGAAATTCGTGATAGTAGATGAATTTTACCTGTATTATACGCGCTAGCAGGTTCAATTATAATTTTCATGGCAGTATTTGAATTAATTCCAGAATTTATTCACGTTAGAAATCAAAATCCAAAAACATTGTATATGACATTTGCAATTTTTGCAGCAGCAATTGTTATAACAATAATTATTCTGTCATTCCACGGACATATAGCTTAAGGAGGAGAAATGAAAAAGAAATTTCTAGCATTTTTGCCGTTATTGTGTCTTATTTTTTCGTTTCCCATCTCGGCCTCATGCCAGAAAAACAACTTTAATAAAAATCATCACATTTTTATAGATTATTCAAATTTGCCTAATGATTTTGGGAATTTTGGTTACTTGTTAAATAATTCGCAATCTGAAAATATTCGCAAAATCAATCTTATAACTGGTAGCAAGCTATTTCGATTAAAATCTCAAAAACAACCAATTATTGATTTTCGTGACAACATTGTTTTACAACCCACAGAATTATTTTATCAATTTGAATATGCAAAAAATATTACCATTAATAGCAAAATTGCAAATCACGTTCAAGTAAATAGTTTTGACAATTATCTTATTGATGAAATATCATATAAAAACGATGAACCAAAAGATATAAATAAATTTTATCCAAAGAAAGATAAAGGCAACGGTTTTAATTTACCTTATTTATTTATTCCTTCCAAAAATACAAAATCTATTAATAGTCAACTATTTTTCGAATCTCTTTCAAATTCAAATGGATTTAAAATTGAAGTTAACGATATAAACTCAAAAAAATGAATAGATTATAAAGGAAATAGTATCAATAGCAATGTAACAATAAATGATTTTAGATTAGGTATTTTAAAGTCACTTTTATTAGACGAGCGCTTTAGAAATAATTGGCTAAAGAAAAAAAATATTGCCTTAACAAATAAGCAACAATCTTTTATAAAAGATAATCCAACCATATTTAAAAATTCAAAATTTGTTGACTATCTAGAAACTTACAGTATAGATATTGAGACATTGCTAGATTTTAATAGTAATTTTTTGGAATTTAAAACACAAGAAAACAAATACATCAATTTATTGGACTTTTTCAAAAGCTTTTTTATATACACAAATTATGCAGATGCTTTGCCATTTGAATACATTAATGAAAAATATAAAAATTTCAAAAATAACATTGATTGATTTTTTGAATATGGGCAAACTTATAAAAACACGCTATATTCATCATATTATTACATTTCAAAAAATTCAAACATTGAGTTAAAACTAATTAAAAATGAAACATATGATGCAAACGATAGTTCACTAAAGGAAATTATTTTAAAATATAATCCAATGGCCGTTCCAAATGAAACTTTTGGAAGTCAAATGTATAATGCTATAAAACAAAATATTGTTTCAACATTAAATTTTGATGATTTAAACATCAATCAACGCCAAGAAATTTTAAAAAATTACCATAACTACAATATAAATTATGATCGAAGGATTGAAAAATATTTTCCACATACAAAAATCATTAATAATCTTTTACCTTTAAATTCCAAACATTATTTTAATGATGAATTTTCACAATTATACTATGGTGTAAACATTAACGAACTTAACGAAAATTTGGAATTAATAAAACTCCAAAACCCTAAAGCGTTTGCTTTTAGATCATTATTTAACAATTTAATTAATCACTATGGCTTATTGAATGGAAACAAAGATGTTTGATTAAGTCAAGCTCCGGCCGATTTAGAAATAAATGCTAAAAATAACGGATTAAATTATAGTTTTATACGCGATGCACTTGTTAATATTTCAAAACCGATTGTATTTTCTTACGAAAATAATAGTTTAGAAAATTGACACAATATTTATCAATTTCAAAATAAAAAGTGAGCAAATGAAATTGACAATAGTGGCATTGATAATAAATTAAAGCCTTTTAATTTAAATCAAATTTCTATTGCATTAAATTCATTAATAAATGATTTTTACGCCAATAATAAAAAGGTTAATGATATTGAATTTGATATTCCAATTCAGGCAAATTTAATTAATTATGAGCTAAATAATAAACTTGCAAAAATGACAAAATTATTTAACGATATTAATATACGTCTTAAACCAAATTTTGTAATTATTGATAATTATGAAAAATACCGTGAATATTTTTTGAGTAATAAATCAATCTATAAAGAGAATAATTTCAATTTATTAAGAGCAAATACCGAAGAATTTATTAGCCATCAGATAATTTCCGCAAACACAAATTTGTTGCTTTATATGAATATAATTTACAAAACAATTTCAGATTCAACTAACACGTATTTAGAAACTAAAAACTTAATTAAGCATTTAAAATCTAAATCAATTGAATTTTCAGACAATAGTTTTTCACAATTTAAAATTTTTTTAGAAAATAAGGAAAACAAAATTAAAAATGCTTTACTAGAATATTTGCGAATTCTTCCACTTGAAAATACAATTAATTTAATAAACGAAATAAATAACATTATTTCATATACTATTTCATTTGAAAACGAAATATCATCTGAAAATTTCAACAAAAAAATATATCAAAAATTTATTAAAAAACCAATAGCTTTTGATGGTTTAGATTATTTGCAAGATATTGAAATAATATAAGGAGAGCAAAATGAAAAAGAAATTAAAATTTACATTTTTATTACTATCATCAAGTGCGTTAGTTTCCACTGGCGCCTTTCTTTCAGCGGCATGTGTTAATCCATTTAAAGCCACGAAACCAGCGCAAAGACTAAATAGCACTCAACTAAAACAGATTCACGATGAAGTAGTTTTTAAAAGAGCTAAAAATAGTAAAGCTTCAAATAAAGAACTTGGCGAAAAAATTACTGAACTAACCGCAAAATATAAAAGATCATTAGATATTGGTAATGATATTAGACACGATTCTGAATTTAAAAAATATTTTTATCTAAAAATACCTAATATGTCAAATTACGATCGTGGAGCACATAAATTCAAATTTTGATTCGAGGTCAATAATGAAACAGGATTAGTCGAATTGCATTATGATATCATTTGCTCAGATTTTCCGGATAATCCAGAAGCAATTAACAAAATTATAAAAATCGATAACTAAAGTATAATTTATAAACTATGAAAAAAAAGGGAATTTATTTTTTAATACTAGTAGCACCAATATTATTACCGATTGTAACCATAAGTTGCTACAAAAGAGAAAATAAACAGCATGCTGCTATTAGTGGATATGGAAAATGTCCATGTGGTGATATAAATGTTAATAGCACTTCAAGCGAAGTTTCGTTTTTATCTTCTACAACATTAAAAAATATTTATGAAAGTACTAATTTTTCATTAACCAAATTAGGCAAGATAAAAACTCAGAACGAATTGATTGAAATAATTGAAAAATTAAAGAAAAAATACCAAAAAACTAATATTTTTTTTGATCTCATTAATGATCAAAATTTTACAAAATACTTCAATTTAAGATTATTTAATTCCAAATTTTTAAAGAAACATTTCATAGAATATGAAATAAATATCGATAAAACCAATTCCAATAGGAGTAAAATTTATTTAAGTTATAAAATATATTGCTTAGCGAAAATTCAAAATGGATATCATCCAATTGAAGATGAAAAAAAGATTTTTTTAGATTATTTATAGCAATATAAAAGGGGATGAATATGAAAAAACATTTTTGATTTTTTGGTGCATTGGCAACAACTATTCCTGCGTTTACAATAATAGCAGCTAGCTGTGATAACAATGGTGCTAATCAAAACAAAAAAAATGTTATACCAAATTACTATAATGATATAACTAGAGGCCTTTTAAGTTCATCACAATTAAGTGAAATCAAAAAATACTTTTCATTTTCAGCAACTAAAGAAGGAAAAGAAAAAAGTATTTATGATTTGCAAAAAATAATTAAAAAATTGTTGGAAAAGTATAAAGACGAAGATGATAAAGTTAAAGATTCTAGCGATAAAAATAATGCATACAAACACATTTTAAATGATCCAGAATTCAATAATAATTTTAAAGCCGAAATATTAGATCAAGGCGCAGTATATGGCCACCCAATAAAAATTTATTTTTATGAAAAATCAAATGAAAAAGATATTCCGTGTTTAGTGTATAAAATTTTTTGTCCTGATAGACCAGCAAATGGCGGAAAATTTTCACTAGAATATGAAGGTCGCATTTACTTAGAAATTAATAAATAATTAAATAAAATAACAAACTCTAAATTAAAAAAGGTTTGTTATTTTTTATTGTATATGTTTTGATTTATTGTTTGATTTTATCATTACAAATCCGGAATTATTTGAATCAAATTTTTCAAATTTAGATACTAAAAGATTGGTTACTTTTTGAATCAAATAAATTGGAATTAAAAACATAGGTAATCCTAAACCAATTCCAATCAAAGCGGGCGCTGATTTTAAATTAACATACCCTTTAAAAACTAAAGCTAATTTGTTTGCAAAAGCAACAATGATTAAAAAACTTATCGAAAATATCACTGACAAATATACTTTTCAATAATATATCGGATTTAGTAAAATAATTGGTTTGCTTGACATTAAGTTAATTGAGTTAAATGCCGCGGTTATTCCTAAAATTAAAAATGCCATTGTTGATGCGGCGCTAATTATATTATTAGGTGAATTATAATAAGCTCAAAGTGCTCCTAAATAATATCCCATCATAGATAAAACACCAATTAGAAGTCCTTTGCAAAGAGTGTCTATTCCCATTCCGCCACTAAATATTGATTCATATTTATATATCGGCCTATGATTCATAAAATTTTCTTTCGAATCTTGTAAACCTAGTGCAATCGCCGGAAAACCATGAGTAAATAAGTTAATTCATAATAATTGAGACGCTGATAATATATAAATCTCCTGGTTACCTAATTGTGATTTTCAAGATATTGATGAAAATATTGCACGAAAAACTAATAATCCAATAAAAACCAAAATTATTTCAGCAATTGAAGTTATCAATAAATTTTGAATTACATTTTTTATTTTTTGATAAATCGACCGCCCGTTATCAACGGCCTTTACGATTGTTGCAAAATTATCATCAGCTAGAATTATATTTGCTGCCTGTTTTGAAGCTTCTGTGCCTGTAATTCCCATTGCGCAACCAATATCTGAAGCTTTTAATGCTGGCGCATCATTGACTCCGTCGCCTGTCATTGCTACAACCTGTTCGTTTTTTTGCCAAGCATTAACAATCCTTAATTTATCTTCAGGTTTAACTCGCGCATAAACGGAGTATTGTTCGATTGTTTTAGTTAATTCATCATCAGAAATCTTATCTAAATCAGTACCCGTTATTGCTTTATCGCCACTTGTAAATATTCCCAAATTTTTTGCGATTGCAATAGCTGTATTTAAATTATCTCCTGTTATCATTATTGGCTTAATTCCCGCACGTTTGCATTGCAAAATAGACTCTCTAGCAGTTTCACGTGGTGGATCTATCATGGCTATTAATCCCAAAAACTCAAAACCACTTTCAATTTCTTCAATATTTTTTTGTGATACTTTATTTAAAAACAGGTTATCAACTTTTCTATATCCTATCGCTAAAACCCGATATGCTTGATTAGCCCATTTTTCATTTTGTTCAAGAATTTTTTGTTTTTCAATTTGATTTATATTGGCGCATTTGTGTAAAAGAACATCGGGAGCGCCTTTTGTAATTAAAATGTTTTCATTATTTATTAAATGAATAGATGTCATCAATTTTCGTGACGAGTCAAAAGGAATAGTGAATAATCGAGGGTGTTGACTAATTAAATTATTTTTATATTTATTAATTGAGTGTTTTTCTAGCTCATATAAAAATGATATTTCCGTAGGATCACCAGCAACTTTATAAATTCCATTATCATTAATTAAATTAGCTTCAGAACAAAGCGAACCATATTCGATTACTTTGATTAAATTTTCATTTGTTATTTGTTTTTTTGAACTAAAATTTTTACCGTCAAAAATATCAATTATCGTCATTTTGTTTTGTGTTAATGTGCCAGTTTTGTCAGAACAAATAACTGCGCAACTGCCTAGTGCTTCTACTGCCATCAAATCTTTCACAATAGCTTTTTGTTTGGCCATTCTTTGAATCCCAATTGCCAGAATTATTGAAGAAAATGCGATTAATCCTTCAGGGATAGCAGCAACAGCTAAGGAAATAGCATTAACTATTGAAGTACTTCAGAAAATTTTATCTGTAAGTGAACTTTTTGTTGCTAATTGAAAAATTATTTGTACAATAAAGCTCAAACAGAATAATGCTAAACCGGTATAGCCGAAAATTTTTCCTAATTTGTTTATTTTTATTTGTAGCGGACTAATAGTTGATTTCTGTGAACTTACTAAATTCGAAATTTTTCCCAATTCTGTGTTTTTTGCTATCGCAGTAACAACAAAATATCCTGTACCTGTTGCTACTATTGATGATGAATAAACCATGAAACGACGATCTGCTATTGGTAATTGTAAATTGCGCGCCATATTTGCATCTTTAAATGCTGGTTCACTTTCGCCTGTTAAGGAACTCTCAATAACGCTTAAATTTGACGAAGTTAGTAGATAACCATCAGCAGGAATAACGTCACCTGATTCAACCATAACAATATCACCGATTGTAATATCTGTTGCCTCGATTAACATTAAATTTCCGTTTCTGATAACTCTACTTTGTAGTGGACTTAGTTTCTTTAATGCGTCAATTGCTTTAGCGCTTTTGATTTCTTGAATTGCGCCTATCGCGGAATTCGTAAGAACAACAAACAATATAATTGTAGGTTCAATAAATTCAATTAATAAACGATTATTATTGCCATACCAATTTCAATTACTTTCAACACCATTAACAATTGCTAAAATATATGAAAGCAAAGATGCAAACAAAAGAATAATTACTAAAATATCTTTAAATTGGCTTAAATAAGCAATAAAGGGATTTAGTTTTTTTGTTTCATCTAATTTGTTTTTACCATATTTTTCCTGTCTAGCTTTTATTTCGTTTTCATTTAATCCAGTTTTAATATCAGTTTTTATTTCTATTTCGTTAATTTGATATTGAATTTGATTATGTGATTTTTTTTGCAATTTCGTCATTTTATTAAATTTCCTTAAATTAGTTTGTTGATTTAGTGAGTTGTATATAGCATAATTTTACTAAAAATAAAGCTGGTTTTTTGTTTTTAAAAATAATAAAAAAAGAAGCAAAACTTTGCAATTAAAATCCGCTTCTATTAATCAATCTAAAAAAATGAATCGCTTGAATTATTAGTAGAATTTGAATTGTTTTTGGCTTGTTCAATTTCTTGAGTCAATTGATTTTTATATTCTTCAGAAGAAGTAATCTCCATTGATTCCATATCTGATTTTTCAATGGCTTGGTTATTTTCATTCGTTGACGTCTCTATAATAGGTTCCTTTTTTGAATCAAGATTATTGTCCTTTGTGATTCCTTTTAAGTATTTGCAAATATAAATTATGCCACTTACTCAAGCTAAAATTAGACCAGCTAATAATGGTATGTTTACGTAAAATTGTTTTAATGAGTCTTCGTTTTCTTTTAATCATGGAACGCTAAAGGCTATAACCAGTAGTGAAAGAGAAACAATTATAGTTTTAATTTTTCCCCATCAATTTGCATTAACCTTAACATCTTTTTTAGCTGCATACATTCTTGAGCCATCCACCATAATATCTCTCACAATAAATAAAATTACAATAGGTAAATATGTAAAGTTAAAGATTGCTAAAAATATCATCATCATTGTAGTAGCGACTTTATCAGCGATTGGATCAAAAACTTTGCCGAAATTAGACACCGTTTTTGTTTTGCGAGCGTAAAAACCGTCAACAAAATCTGTTATCATCGCAACTATAAATAATGAAACACAGGTTCAATAGATAATTGATAAGGCTAATTTATGACTATTTGAGCCAATTAATTTAATTCCGTCATATCTAAATCCACCGCCGCCGGTTTTAGCTAAGATAAGTGCTGCTCCAGCTGACATCATGGCTAAAAATGGAATCATTAATAGCATTCTAAGAATTGTAAGCCAATTAGCGACACCTAATTTCGCTTTTGTTTTTGGTGCTTTTGCCATTTTATTTTTCATTTCCTTCATAGTATTTTTCCTTAATTGATTTTTTAACTAAATCTAAACATATATTCTTTTTTTCTCCATCAGGCACTAAAGCATATTGTTCTTTAAAAAATTTTAGTGTCTCCGGAATATGTTTTTCTCATAAGTTACAATAGTTTACATTAATTAACTCTGCATGTTTAACGAAAGTCTTATATTGTTCATTTTTAACAAAAGAATAAGCAAAATCGTCGCGTTTTATTAGTTTCATTAGCAATTTTTGTGCGCCAACACGAATTTCGCCCATTTTTCGCGTAGTTTCATGACTATTAAACTTTTTCAGCTCGTTTAACGAATATATAATAATTTCTTGAAAACTTAAAATATATTCATAATACAACGAAAGAATTTCTTTAGCTTTTTCAGCTTCCGCTTTTGCGGCACGTTTTTTTAAAACAGATTTTTTTACGATTTTTCAAATTATATATGCAATTATAAATAATAAAAGCACTGCCATCAATACATAAAGTACAACATTAGCCACTGGTGATTGTGAATTAGGCATATTTTCCTTTCTATGCAAGTTTTAGCTTGATTAAATAATTATAAACAATAATATATTTGCTAATAGTAATATTTATTATTTTACTATTCATTATAATTTTTTTCTTTTAGTAAGATTATTCCCTCAAAAGGCGACAATTCTTTAGGCAGTGAAGCATAAAATTTACCAGCATATGTTGTAAACGCTATTTTTGATTCAGAAATATTAGCTAAAGGCAAATGTTTGCTTGTTAAATTAACTAAAAAATCTATATCCAAATTATTTTTGATTTTATGTGAAATTTTAATTATGCCTTTTTTGTCATTATAAATAGCAATTTTTGATTTACCAAAATTTATATCGTTAAATGTGTTAAAAATTAATTCTTTTAAATTGATTAAAAAATTTAAGGGGCTGTCTTTTGCGATTAATTGACTTTCAACATTTGTTTTATCAATTTTTAAAGAGTTTAAAGCTCCGGCTTTTGAATTTTTAGGTTCTTTTGTTCAAGGCATTAATGTATATGAAGTTCATTTGTTTTGAAATGATTGAGCCGCAAAATATTCATCTTCATTAATATTATTGGCTTGATAAAATCTTTTTTCTTCATTATAGTTTGGATTATTAAATTCATAATTTCGGCGAATTTTGGCTCGTAAAATCCCTAATTCATCGCCATAGTAAATACCAATTGAATTTTTACCCGCAAATAGTAATAAAATAAACGCTTTTGCTGATTCAAATAAATAACTAAGTTCATCGCCTCAACGCGAATTAATTCTCCCAATATCATCCGATCCAAAAGATAAAATAATTTTTTTATTGTTGAAAAATGGCTTGTAAGTTTTAACAAAATATTTGAAATTGAATTTTTGCTTTTTAGCCGATTTTTCGTCACTTATAATTCCGTTTTTAGCAATGTGTGTCAAATATAAATAATCGCAGCAATTAAGTGGATTTTTTAACATCTCCGAATATAAATTTTTGTGAAATTGATTGCTTTTTAATATCACAGTAATACTTACATTTTGGCGTTTTACAATCTTGTAAATATCTTCTAAAAATTGAAACTTGTTTTTTTCGATTAAATTGTTTTTTTCGATTAAAAAATCAAAATTTGAAATAATGATTGTTTTGATATTACACTTAACATAGAAACTTAAAATTTCATCAAAATAAGTAATTAAATTTGCGATAGTATTCAAATTAATTTTTTTAAATGAATCATTAACTAAATATGTTTCAAGAGAAGTTAGTTGTTTTTTATCATTAGAATTCTGAATATCATATAAATTAAGCATGTTATTTAAGTTAATATATGATTGTTTAATTTGGAAAATATCAATTATGGGCGCAATTTCGATTTGGTTTTTGCGATAAATATCAATGCATTTTACAAAGTCAGTAATTGAACCATAGCGATTTTTAATTTCTTGTAGTTCAAATTTGTTTTGATACTGTGTTAAAATGTCATTTATCGCAATAACATTAAAACCACATGTTTTTATGTAATCTAATTTATTTATTAAACCTTCAAAATTTCCAAACCCAGTTGTTTCTTGATTTGTAAAAGTTTCAATTTTTAATTCATATAATAAAATTCTTTTGAAGTTATTTTCGATCATATTAGTTTCCTTATTTAATTAATTTTAATACAAATGATTGTAATGCTAGATTTTCATCTAAAAAACCATTTTTAATATCAAGATCAATTTTTGCTAATTCATCAATTAAAGCAGTTATTTTTTTGTTACCCACCTTATTAAAAAAATCAATAAATAATTTAACTCTAAAACTATGAATATTCAAATTTGCTACAATTTGCTCAGTTGAAAAATTTGCAACGCGAAGCAAATAAATTTCTTTTGCATATGATAGCAATGACGCTATTTGAGAAAGTAATTGGTTTGCAGAAACACCAAAATTTAATTGTTCATTAAGTTTATAAATGATTGTTTCGGTTGGTACATTTTTTAAAATCGCATCACTAAAAGCAAATTCAATATTGTTTGACATTGCGAAATTATTATCTTCTATCATTTGTAATGTGATGTGTTTATTTTGCAATAAAAGCTTGCAAATTTCGTTAGTAATAAAAGTTAAGTCATTTGGCATAATTGCTAAAAAGTGAAGTAAAGCAAATTCATCAATTTCTCCACCTCTAGTTGTAATAAAATTTTTAACAAATGAATATAGCTTTTTCTCAGAAATTGATTGTGTTTGAATTAATTTTGCAACATTTTCTATACGTTTAAAAAGTGGCGATGGTAGAAAATTTTTATCGTATTTTTTAGTAACCTGTGATAAAACAATATTTACCGCACTATCGGCCGAAAAAACTAAATCAAAAAAATCGTTTTGACTTGATTTACTATTACTTTTAATTTTTGAATTAAATAATTCAAGATTTTCAAAAATAACAATTTTTGGCATGCAAAAAATGTCTATATTGTATAGCGCATCGGACACTTCTTCTAAATTTACTTGCCCGAAAAAACGATGAATTTCAATTTCGTTTGTTTTATTTTTTTGCTTTACTTCTTTGATTAAATTATCAATTTCAGTTTTTATAAAATATTCGTCTTCGCCAATGATTAAATACATGTAGTTATTATATTAAATTTGTAACAATATTAACTTATATTTTTGATATAATTGCTATAAATTTATTTAAATTATTTAAACATTTATAAATCAGGAGAACTATATGTCAGGACACTCAAAATGAGCAACAACAAAAAATCATAAGGCTGCGGTTGACGCAAAAAGAAGTAAATTATTTCAAAAGTTTTCGAAAGAAATTATGGTTGCGGCTTCTCTAGGGGGACCTGATCCCGATTCAAATCCTGGGCTAAAATTAGCAATTGCTAAGGCAAAAGCAAAAAGTATGCCTAAAGCTAATATTGAAAAAGCTATTTCTAAAATTACCGGCGGTTCAAAAGAAGGAACGGGATTTCAAGGTTATTTATATTCAGGAACTGCATTTGGTGGAATTAATTTTGTTGTTAGCTGTTTAAGTGACAATTTTAATCGTTTAAGTTCCAATATTAAACATTACTTTTCGAAGCACAATGGGCAATTAGGAAAACAAGGTACAATTCCTTATGTTTTTGATCAAAAAGGCATTATCGAATTTGCATCAAATTTAGCAGCTGAAGATGAAGTTATGATGACAGCGCTTGATTCTGGTGCAGAAGACTTTTTCAATGAAGATGAAACATATACAATCATATGTGAACCATCATCATTTCAAAAAGTGAAACAAGCAATTGATGAGGGTTTTAAAATCGAAAATTACTCTACAGCGGAAGTAACTTATTTATCGAATTCTGATATTGAAGTTGACGAAGAAAAAATGCAACAAATTGAAGACTTTGTTGATTTTCTTGAGGATGACGAAGACATTCAACAAGTTTGACATAACGCAATAGTAGCTGATTAATTTCGAATGACATCATTTTAAAATGGTGTCTTATTTTTTTAATTTGATCGATAAATAATTAAAAAATCAAATAATTATTGCAAATAAGAAATTTTTTAACAAAAAAATAACCTTAAAAATTTAAAATGTCTATAATTTAATAGTTTATTAAATTAAGGAGAAAAACTCATTTATGAAAAATTCTTTAAATTTGGAAGAGACAAGAATTTTTAATGATTATCATGCTTTTTCTAAAAATAAAAAAGGCAATTTAGATGTTTTCATTTACAAAATTATCTTGTTAACCGTATTAGTTCTTGGTTGTCTTTCAGTTTTATTGTTTATTCGCGATTCATTTTTCGCACAAAAAATGTTTGCGAATTGAGAAATAAAAGATTTCTTAAAATTTGATAGTAATGAAAACATCCAGAAAAATACATTAATTTTTACTAGATTTTTCTTGCTTGCTTTTGTGTTTTTTTACACAATATCTAAAAACTTTATGAATCTATATTTCCAAAAAGAAAAAATTAAAAAATATTGGCCTTGATTCACATTATATTTAAGTATGTCTATCGCATCAATTGTTTTAACATTTACATATTTTGAATCAAATCCTGCCAAAAGCGTTTATTTGTTCATTATATTGGTACCTGTTTTTATTATAAATTTAGTTTATTCAAGTTACATATTTAACTTAAAAAGAAAAACAGATCCTAACTCACAAAATAACTTAACTTCGCTAATAATTACAAACATCTCACAGTTCTTATTATTAGCTCTCGTTATTGTGAGTGCGTTTAGTTGAGTATTTGGCGCGAGTTCAAAAGTTGCAAATTCAGAAATGTTATTTAAAGATAACACATTCTTTAACTATTGAAAAAATTTGTTGTCTATTAAAAAAACAAAAAGCTTCTTTTTGATTTTTATTGCAGCAACCATAATTTTGTCATTATTATTTGGTGTTAACGCTGACAGAATTTCATTTATTACCTTCAAAGTTAAAAAAGATGAATATTTCAAAAATTCAATTATCTTATCATTATCAATTTTAACAACAGTAATTTTTTGATTAGTTAGAATCTTTTTTATAAGATTTGACGAAATTTCAGTATTGGGTAAGAAATTTCAAAATCTTATTTATTTAGTTGAAATATTATTTGCTGCATTGGTTGTAACTGGTTATATGCTATTTCAATTTTTGAATAGACTTAAAACAAATAGCCACGTAATAAATACAATTGCAATTTCGTTTTCTGAAGCGTTATTATGAGTTTCATTGCTAATCACAACATTTTTAAGTAAACATAATAATTTAGTTAATTTGATTAATTTATTATTTGTTTCACTTGCCTCTATCGCAATTGTTGGTGCTTACTACGCCAAAACTAACGAATATAATTTTGGAATTGCTACATTTATTAAATTAGGATTAATATCAGTTTCATTAACAATCATTATTTTCGGATTGAATCAAATTCTTCTATCGGAAAATAATTTAACATTTTTAATCATTGATTCTAATTTAGAAATTACACAAATCTTTTTAGTTATTTCAGCAATTGTTTGAACCGTATTTCTTTTAGCATCAACACTATGGCTGATTATCGTAGCTAACAAAATTACATTCTTTAAAAATAAACACACTGAAAATGAAGAAAGGATAAAATATGAAGAAGAATAAAAACGAAAATTCAGAATTATTTAACGTATATGCTGAATATGAAGAAATTATCACAAAAGAAAATTTTATAAACTTTACTCAATTAATTACTTCTATATTGTTTAAAAATAATTTAGGTTTTCAATCACAAACATATTTAGATTTCTTAAATTATTTAAATGAAGGACTTGATAAAAGATACGACATTGTTTACGACAATTTCATCATTAATTTTAATGTAAATCCAAAATTTGATATTGAAAAATTAGTGCCAATGTTATCAAATTTCGAATCAAGCAATAACGATGCTATTAACTTAAAAAATAGCATAACTGATGAATCATTAAATAAATTCTTAAATGATTTAAATATCGAAATTAGTAGAGTTTTAAATTCACATTGCTTTGTTGAAATTATTCCAAATGTCATAATTTATTTATCTGAAAATACTGGTCAATTAAAACTTCTATTTAATAAAGAAATTATTAAAACAGTGGTTAGATAGGAAAAGACATGTATTTAAAAACGTTAGAGAAAAAGAAAACAAATTTAAACAATATTAGATTAAAGATTAATAGCGATAGAAATATATTGTTAATAACAATAATGAAACTAACAAAAAAACTTTCATTTTACATAAACAATGCAGTTTTGAATAAAAATTTAATATCATCACTTGACAAAAAATATGACTTAAATAACACCATTATCGGTGATGATGCAAAATTTCTTGAAAAACCTATCAGCAAACTAGATAAAATAAAAAATCTTTTCAAGAAACCAAAACAACTTTGAATTTACTTAACTGAAGAACAAAAATATACAACCGACTCATATTCACGTTACGAAAAGAAAATATTGGAAATGACTAAAAAGGCAAATGCAGATTTTATTCCTATTGGTCAAAAAGCGATTGAATTTTGTAAGAAAAACAAATTTAAATCATTAATGAACTTTACTAATAAAAATTTAGACCCTGATTTTGCCTCAAAATTGGTTCAAGCTATTAAAGCTTTATATGCTGGACAAAATTACGAAGAAGTATATTTTGTAATTAACACCAATAAAAGTTATAATGAACCATTTCAAATCTTACCAATCAAAAATTTTAACTTAACTAAATTAGCAAATATCGACGAAGAAAAAAATATCACCGACTTTACAAACTTTAAAATCTACCCAAATATTGAAGATTTTATTGATGCTCAAATCAATATTTTTCTTGAAAATTCAATTCATTCACTTATTATTGAATCTTCTTTTTATAGTGCTAAGACGGATTTGGTTTTCACAAACAAATCAATTCGTCAACTTGAAGATACAATTACAAAATTAGATAAAAAATTGCACCTTCTAAAACAAGAAAAAGAAATTGAAGAAATTGTGATGTTAACAAGAAAAGCAAAAACTGATCTTGATATTAATGGAGGCGATGATGAATTTTAATAAGCGCGCTAACGAAAACGGTTTTGATATCGTAATTAATTTTGTGTCAAAGAAACCATATATTTTAAAAAATGGATTAATTTATTTGAATGTTGGAAATGAAAATAAATGAGAATTAATTCAAAATAGATCAATTGCGAGTTACCCAAACACTATTATTAAAATAGTTGATCCTAAAGAAAATAGCGAATGATTTATGTTTTTATCAGACGTTAGTGTTTTTGCAAACGAAAACAAAATTCAGATAAACACATTTTCTAATTACAATAAATATTTAAAAGTTGAAGAAGATGTTGATTTAAACGATACCTTAAAAGATGTAACAAAAGAAATTGATTATTTTAATGCACGCCAAAATTTTGGTTTAAATATTAATCAATTTATTCTATTAACAAAATTAAAACGCGAACAATACATTAGCAAAATGTCACAAATTTTAAACCTACGAAAGGCGGAAAAATATGAATAAAAAATTAAAATTATTTTGAAGTCTTTCTTCTGCAACTTTAACTATTGCAACACCTCTTTCTGTTTTGGTAAGTGCTAGAGCGAAAGAAAAAGAAGTTGACCCAAACTTCGATCAATTTAAAGCGATCGCAGAAACAAAAACCAAAGAAGCAGTTAAAAAAGTAGTTGAAGAAGTTATTAAGTATCTTGAAACTGAATTAGAAAATGTTAAAAAAAGTGAAGATAACGGTATAAACAAAATTCAAAAGCAAGTTTATCTTGATGAAATAGTCAAACATTTCAAAACTAAAAAAGATAATATTATCCAAGAACCAGAAAAATACGGAATTAAACCACTAATTCCTTATACAATTTCGCAACATAAAGAATTGCTTATTATTAAAGTTACATATAATGGTAGAGTTTACGATAGCATCAAAATTCCAAAAAGCGAATTACAAAAATACGAAGATTTGGTTAAGCCGGATGGAAAAGTTGAAACAATTAAAGAAATTAAAAACACTTTAACCAAAGTTGAATTTGAAGAAGCAATTAGACAATATGTCGAAAACCTAACCAAAGAATTTAACAATATCATTTACCAAAATGTTGATACTCCAACACTTAATTTAAAATTAGTTGAATATGAAATCAATGGTAAAAAAGTTTATGGCTATGAAATTGGATTTCCTGAAGGATATACTTCATGAGAAGAATATATAAATAAAAAGATCACTCCTAGATTTAATGAATTTGACTTAAAACAAAGCAATCAATTAGACATACCTCAAGAAGAAGATCCTAAACCAGAAGAACTTGACAAATTGCCATTAGTACCTGGTGATAAACCAAAACCAATAGAAAAATATGATATTAACAAATTACCTAATTTAAATCCTTTAATAAAATACACTTGGTCAGATAAAGAAGCACAAGAAATTATTGATAGATTTAAAGCTATAAATAATATTGCTAAGGCTAACGCTGAATTATTTTTCTTCAATAATCCAATTAATACTAGATACTTATATGAAGTTGAAGATTTAAAACTAGAAAACGAAAAATTAAATGCTATTGTTGCTATTTCTGACACAGTAAAGCCAAAATCTGGCAACACACAAAAAAGAACATATAAAATAGAAATTAATTTGGATAAATCAGATAACTATAAAAAAAATCAATATGTTCTAGAGACGCAAATTGATGAAATTAGATCTATTTATAATAAATTTTTAGTAGCTATTGGATTAGATACAAAAATCGATTATAATGATTTGGGTAATGATAACCTACAACAAACTTTATTTACGATGGTTGAATTAGCAGCAAAAATTTCAAATATTGATGATGTTGCTAAAGCGTTTAAGGAACAATGGAAAACATTAACCAAAAACTCTGCATACCAAATTAATTTTGGTAATCAAGAACTGCTAAAAATAAAAAACAGCGAAATAAGAAATGAAATTTCTAATTTGTTTCTAAATCAATTAATTTCTGCGTTAATCAAATTAGAGTACAAAGTTGGCGAAGAAAAAGTCAGCGAAGAAAACGTTCCTTATTGACATTCGATGACAAAAGCCTTCAGCCGTGTTAAGATACAATTCGAAAGATCAATAAAGAAAAACCGTGAAATTATTTTAAATAACTTTAAATCAAATAGTGATAAATCTAAAAAAATTAGTTCTAATGTTTTAGATGAATTATTTGAAAAAATTAAAAAAGACTTACTAAAACTAGAATACGTTTCAACAGAAAGTCCTTTATTAGTTAAAACATGATATGCCAAATATTTAAAACTAATAAAGGAAATTAAAGATGAATTTATTGTTCTTAAGGAATTAGCATCAGACAAACCTATAACAAATGCCAATACTGAAGAGTTTAAAAAATTTATTAAAGCTTATGAAGAAGCTAATAAGATTGTTAAATCACAATACTTTAGTGAAAATAGACTTAAGAAAATATTTGGATCTATTTTAATTACAATAGGTATACTAAGCACAATTATTAACCTAACAATAATGGCAATAAGATTCAAAACCAATCGCAAAAGAAAAATTTTGATTGTATATCTATTAATATTAACAATTTCATTAATTATGTTAGCAACAGGTATAACAATTTTAATGTTAGGAATGAGAGGAATATAAAATGGCCAAAGAAAAGAAACTAATTACTGAAGAGACCGTTACTACAACACGAACATATGTTGCCGCTGACGATGAATCTGTTAAAAAACCTAAAACTAAAACAACAAAAACTACTAAAACAATAAAAAAAGAAACATCCCCCAAGGCAAAAAAGGAAACTTCATCTAAGACAACTAAAAAAGAAAGTAGTGCTAAAGTAACTACTAAAAAAGAAACAAAAAAAGTTACTACTATTAAATTGCCTAAAGGTACAAAAAACCCAAAAATTGCAGCAATATTTGATTATATTGTTGAAGTAACCGGAAATTTCCCATATGAACAAAAGCAAATGTTTGTTGCAACCAAAAATAAAAATATTAAATTTATTTTAGTAAGCGCAACAAAAACCAATGCCTATTTATTATCAAATAACACAAATAAACAACTAGAAATTGATGACGAAATTGAAATCATCAAAACTAAAACAGAAGTTCAAACATCGCCAGAACATTTTGGAAGAATTATTGATATTGATGGAAATGTTGTTTTACCACAAAAAAGAACCGTGGAATTTACAAAAGAATTATCTTCAAGTTCAACATTCAAATTAGCACATGATTTGATGTCAGTTAAAACATTAAACGAACAATTATATACTGGTATTACAATTGTTGACTTATTAATTCCAATTGGCAAGGGGCAACGTGAATTAATAATTGGTGATAGACAAACTGGTAAAACGCACATTGCAATTAACACAATCATAAATGCATCAAAAAATGGTGTAAAAAGCGTATATGTTGCAATTGGCCAAAAACGTGAAGCTATTTCTAAGATATATAAAACCTTGCAAGAGCATGATGCACTTAAAAACACAATTATTCTATATGCCCCTGCTACAAGTGCATACGAACAATATTTAGCACCTTATGTAGGTATGGCGCATGCTGAAAATATTGCTAAAACAAATGACGTCGTAATTATTTTTGACGACTTAACAAAACACGCAAACATTTTCCGTGAAATTGCCTTATTAACAAACAAACCCGTTGGTAAAGAAGCTATGCCTGGAGATATGTTCTTTGCTCACTCTTCATTGCTTGAACGTGCTGGTTCATTTAAAAATCAAAAAACTATTACCGCGTTACCAATTGTACAAACAATTGATGGTGATATAACTTCACTTATCTCATCAAACGTAATTTCAATTACTGATGGACAAATTGTAACAAGTTCTGATTTATTTTCAGCCGGTAAATTACCAGCAATTGACATTGATTTATCAGTTTCCAGAACAGGTTCAAGTGTTCAAAGTACAACTATTACTAAAGTTGCTGCTGAAATCGGTAAAATCTATCGTAAATACAAACGTCATTTAAAATTAGCAATGCTGGATTATGACTTCAACGATGAAACAACTCAATTATTATACAAAGGTAAAATGATTGATAAAATGTTCATGCAAAGAAACTTTTCACTATACTCACAACGTTTTGTTTTATTAATGTCAAAATTAATTTCATGAAGTATTTTAAGAGGAATTAAAAACGAACAAAAAGCACTTGAATTCCTAAACATCTTAATTGATACAAACGAAGAAGCAAAATTGGCATTTGAAACAATTCAAAATTCATATGACTATGATGACAACATTATGAAAGGTTACTTTGCTTACGCTTTAAAACAATATTCAAATTATATGAAACTAAATTGAGAAATTGAATGTGAACACAAATACGTTAACTTTGAAGATGAATATTTAGAAAAAATTGCACAAATGTTAGGAGATAAATAATGACCGGAACAATAACAAAATTTTTCTCAGATATTGTTGAAATCGAATTTAAGAAAAATCATTTGCCTTTAATTAATCAATTACTAACTGCGCATAATGGAAAAACCTTTTTACTGGTAAAAAGAATAATTAATGAAACAACCATTAGAGCAATCATCATTTATTCATTTGCAGAACTTAATATTAACGATGAAATCACTAATACAGGCACAAGCTTTATGGTTCCTGTTGGTCAAAATTCAAAAAATAATATTTATAACTTTTGAGGAAATCCTCTGCTTTCACAAAATGGCAATATTAAACGTGTGGAAATGAATTCTACAATTAATAATGATGAATTTTTAGACACAAATCTAGAAATTGTTGAAACAGGTATCAAAGCAATTGACTTCTTTATGCCAATTATTAAAGGATACAAATTAGGAATATTTGGTGGCGCCGGTGTTGGTAAAACTGTTTTAATGAAGGAATTGATTTTTAACGTTAATCGTAAAAACCAAAAAACATCAAATATTTTTATCGGATCTGGTGAAAGATCACGTGAAGCTATTGAATTGTATGAAGAATTAGAAAATTCTGATTTGATGAAAAACTCAGTTATGTACATTTCAAAAATGAATGAATCACCCGGAGCCAGAATGTCAATAGTTCCAATCGGAATTACTGCTGCTGAATACTTGCGTGACCATGATAAAGAAAATGTTTTATTATTTATTGATAACATTTACCGTTTTGTTCAAGCTGAAAACGAGGTTAGTGCTTCGCTTGGTAAAAAACCGTCAGTTGGTGGATATCAATCTACACTTGAAAGTGATGTTGCTAACGTTGAAGATAGACTATTTAAAAATGAAAATGGTTCAATTACTTCCTTCCAAACAATCTTTTTACCAATGGACGATTTAAGTGATCCATCAGCAGTTGCTGTCTTTAACCACTTAGATGGTAATTTAGTTCTTTCTCGTGCGCAAACTGCTAAAAATATTTTTCCAGCTTTCGATCCGCTAGCAAGTTCATCTAACTCGGTTGACGAAAAAATATTAGGAAGAAAACATTTTGATGCAATAATTGAAGCAAAGAAAGTTCTTAAAGCATATAAAGACCTAGAAGACGTTATTTTGATTCTAGGATTTGATGAATTAGATGATGAAAGCAAAATTGTTGTTAAAAAAGCTTTGCAACTTGAAAACTTCTTTACGCAAAACTTCTTTATGACTGAACAATTTACTAAAAACCCTGGTGTATATGTTCCTATTGAAGAAACAGTCGATAGTGTTATTAGAATTTTGGAAGGTAAATATATTAAACAAAGTCCTGAAATATTTGCTTATGTAGGATCAAATTTAAACATTCCTACCGACGAAGAATTAGGATTATAATATCATCAAATTTATAGACCGCTTTGGTCTATATTTTTTTTAAAAAAAATAAAAACTGCCATAGTGGCAGTAGTTTTGGTTGTTTAAAATTATTGTTTGTTCGATAATGCTTTTTTTGCTGTTTCAACTATTTGAGAAAATGATGTTGGATAGTTGATAGCTAATTCTGAAAGCATTTTTCTATTAACTTGAATATTTGCTTCTTTTAGACCTTCAATCAATCTTGAGTAGGTGATTCCCATTGGTCTAGCAGCTGCGTTTATACGTGCTATTCATAATTTTCTAAATTCACGTTTAACTTGTTTTCTATCCCTAAAAGCATAGGTTCATGATTTTACAACAGCTTGTTTGGCAACTTTGTAACCAACTGATTTATGTCCTCAGTATCCTTTTGCCAATTTAATTCATTTTGAACGTCTTCTTCTTGTAACTATTCCGCCTCTTGTACGCATAATATTATTTCCTTCCTAATTAAATTAATTCTTTATATCTTTTAAAATCTGAAGCTGATAATGTAGATGCTTTACGAGCGTGACGTTTTTGTTTTGTTGTTTTGTTTTGAGCTAAATGTGATCTGAATGCATTTCCACGTTTAACTTTACCAGATGCAGTTATTTTAATTCTTTTCTTTAAACCGCTTTTGGTTTTCATTTTTGGCATATTTTATTCTCCTTGTTCTTCTGAAGGTTCGTTATTTAGTTTATTAGATATAGCATCAACTTTACGTTTATCTTTTTCGATATAGATATCCAAAAACTTTTCATTAACCAATGTAGCTTCTTTTGAAATTTTTGCAATATCTTCTACTAATGCATAAAATTTAGTCAAAATTTCTTCGCCAAGTTCAGTTCTAGCTCTTTCACGGCCTCTAAATTTAACTGATACTTTTACTCTGTTACCTTCTAAAATAAATTCACGAGCTTTTTTGGCTTTTGTATTTAAATCATGATCGCCAATTAAAGGTGTTAATCTTATTTCTCGATTTATTGTAACTGATTGTTTTTCTTTAGCGGCTTTTTGTTTTTTCTTTTTGTCATATTTAAACTTACCATAGTCTAAAATCTTTGCAATCGGCTTATTATTTTTAATATCAATTAAAACTAAGTCCATATTTTCTTCTCTTGCTTTTTCAATAGCTACTTTTTTGGTTACTACACCAATTTTTTCACCGTTATTATCAAGTAAAAAAACTTTATCGTATGGTATTGCATTATTTATGACATGTTCTGATTTTGGTTTTTTATTTTGAAAGCTTGCAAAATTTTCAGTGTTGTTGTTATTGTTAATAATAACTTCCTCCTTAAATAAATAAAAAAAGTGGTTAAATATCCACTTCCCAAAAACTACAAATATCTTTTTATTGTAGCAACCCAGCAAAAAATCACTTAGGTGAGAAATGAATCTTCTTGTGCTTAATAAAAGCATTAGTATTATACATCATTTTTTAAAGAGAAAACAAATAAGTATTTATTTGTCGTTCGTATTATTTTCAATAGACATCTAGTGTAGGCAAAAAACTTGCTTATAAAATTTATAGCCACTTTTTATAAATTTTCTTTTGCTGATCCGATAACGTTATACCTTTTTGATTATTAAATTCTATACCACATTTAGTGATAGCTTCTTTTAACCCTTCGTTTAGATTTATCAAAGCTAATTTGCGCGATTTTTGAACACCTTTTCATTTTCTTCCTTCACAAAGTTTATCTGAAACGTATAGAATTTTATCAAGAACACTCAATTCAAAGTCCAAGGTTGTATGAATTTTAATCGCATGCAATATTTCTTCATCTTCAAACATATAATTGTTTTTTAATCAATAATATGCTGTATTTTGATGTAATTTGTGAGGTTCTAAATTGTTTTTGTTAAATCCAAATTTTTTTAAAAATGAATAACTTTTTTCTTGACTTCATTCCTTAGTAATATCATGCATAAATCCTGCTTGATATGCTGCCTTAACAGAAAAATTATTATTTTTGGCCAACGCGGCCGCAAATTCTGCGGTAAAACGTAAATGTTTGTATCTTTCTGGGGATAATCAATTTTTTGCAATATCTGAAAAATATAAAAAGTTTTTAGCTATGTACTTTTGTACTTCTGGTTCAACTTGATTTAAATTTCCTAATCGGTATTTAGTTGAAGAAAAATCATGAAATTCATTATTAAGTAAAATACAATTGTATCTTTTAATATTTATTTTTGAAAATTTGTTGTTTCGATTAAAAATACAAATTTTGGCTAGTTTAGATATTAAATCAATATCTTTTCATTTATTCAATTTGTTTACATTATCCGAACCGACCAACAAATATAACTCATCTTCTGGAAATTTATTTTTAAAAAATTGAATGGTATTAATTGTATAAGAAGTTCCTTTTTGATTAGTTTCAAATTCCGATAAGCTCATTTTATTTTTCAAAACTAATTTAATCATTTCAATACGATGTTTATTATCAACATAATCAGATTTCTTTTTAAACGGATTACAATTGGTTGGAACAAAAATAATCTGATCTAAATTTAATAATTGCAAGGCATCGCTAGCAATTAAAATATGACCTTTATGAATTGGATTAAAACTTCCTCCGAATATACCTATTTTCATTTTTCCTCCAATTCAATTTCATTTTTAGTTTTAGTTTTAGTAATATTTTTTCTTAAAAATTTAATATTATTAATATCTTTACCGTTTTCAACTAAAAGTTGTTTTACGGTTTTTAGTTGCGGTATATCATATTGAAAATTAATGCTATTAATTATCTTATTTATTTTACTTTCATTATTATATTCTGTAAATAAATCATATTGTTCAACTTCAAATAATGATCTTAAATTTGACAAATGTATACCTAACCCTCTAATCATTTCACCGTTTCAAAATTCATCAAATAGTGAATATGCTACTTCATATAAATCATGAATATTAGCCACATAATATGATAATTTTTTCTGCTTTGTTTTTCAAATCTTATCAACATTCCTAATCGAAATTGAAACAAGCGAACCAGTAACACATTGATCTTTCGCCCTACGAAAAACATTTTCAGCCAATTTAAATATTTCAGAATGTAAAAAATCTGGATCATTTGAATCATTTATAGTAAATGTTATTGAATTGCTTATTCCCTTGGCATTTTCAACTAATTCATGTTCAAAAGTTTCATTTTCGCCCTTTAAGGTTTTAATAAAAATGAAATAATTTTTTCCAAAAATTTTATTTAAAAGCAAGATGTTTTTACAATTAATTATGTCTTCGTATGTTTTTAAATTTGCCTTTTCTAAAGATAAGGATATTTTTTTGCCAACACCAAAAATTTTTTTAACGGGAAGTGAATAAAAATTATTAATAATGTCTCCTTTTTTAGTTTCCAGTATTCCGAATGGTTTAATTTTATTTGTGCTCATTTTTGCCAAAAATTTAGTGTATGAAATTCCGATAGAACACGGTATTTTAAAATATTTTAAAATATCATCTTGAATTTTTTTGGCATATGTAATAGGAGAATCATATTTTTTTACCGCCATAGTAACATCTAAATAACATTCATCAATTGAATAAATTTCAATATGCGGTCCATAATTTTTATTAATAAATTCAAATATTTTTTTGGAGGTTAACGAATATAACTCATAATGAGGAGAAATAACAATAGTATCTGGTAATTTGTTTTTTACTTTATAAAAGGGGTCCCCTACTCTAAAGCCAAGATTTTTTATTTCATATGACATAGCTGAAATAATTGCTCTTTTGTAATTATTAGCAATTATTATTGGTTTATTGTTTAACCTAGGATTTAATGCTCTTTCACAACTAACAAAAAATGAATCCATATCGATATGAAACAAAACTTTGGCCATTATATTCCTTTTGAAATAGCTCGATATATTATTGATGCGCACTCAAGGCGATTAAAGCTATTTTTAACGTTTTTAAACACTATTAATTTATTAAGTAAATCAAAATCGTTATCATTTAAATTGTTATTATTAATCATTGCAAAATACGCGTCAATTATTTTTTTAATTTCAATGCGATCTTTATTAAGTATATTATCAAGCATTAATTCAATACTAGCGATAAAAATGGTGCAACCTTCAGCTTTATATTTTGCATCAATTAGCACATTATCATTAAATTCTAAATTTAGCTCAATTGTATCAACACAAACGTTTGAATGTTCAAAAATTGTTTTGTTATTGTGTGGCAATTCTTCAACTTTAAATTTTGGATTTAAATATGCTGAAAAAATTATTTCTCGTTTTTCATTGGGATTATAAAAAATCAAGATATTCCACCTCTACTTTCTTTAATTTTTCAATTAACATATCAACATCTTTAAAATCATTGTAAATTGACAACGATATGCGAACGTATGAAGATTCATATTTGCTTATAGATTTAAATTTGTGAGCACAAAAAATTCCAGATCTAACATAAATATTGTTATGACCTAAATATGAGGCTATGTCTTGTGCTGGTATGTTTTTAATATTAAACAACACAATTTTATCTCCTTTGTTTGAGGCAATAAAAAGATTAGGAATTTCGCTTAATTTTTCATATATATAATTTGCTAACTTATTCTCTACAGTGTTAATTTTTTTATAATCTAATAATTTTAAAAATTCTATTGCGCTTTGAAATTGAAAAATGCCAGCAAAATTTGGTGTTCCAGGTTCAAATTTTGTAATATTAGTATGCGAATTTCAATTAAAATTTTCACCAATGTTTTGAACTTGACCGCCACCGAATTTTTTTGGAGATAATTTCTCTAGTAAGTCACTTTTTATAATTAGTGCGCCCATGCCGGTTGGTCCAAAAATTTTATTCGATGAAAAAGCTATGACATCTCCGTTTTTCAATGAAACTTTTTCATGTGCAATCGCTTGAGCAGCGTCATTAATTAAAATTGCATTATATTTTTTGCACTTTGAATATATTTTATCCAAATTGTATTTAACTGAAAAATTGTTATTTGCTTGAGCTAATGCAACAATTCTTGTTTGTCTATTAATAGAAGTTAAAATATCTTCTTCTGTTTCACAATATTTAATTGATATATTTTTCTCTTTAAAGTTTTCTAAATACGGAACAATATTAGAACTATGATTAAAGTAAGTCAATATTATTTCGCCGTCATCAATAATATCAGATAACATAGATGCAATCAAATTCAAACTTTCAGTGGTTCCAGAAGTAAAAATTAATTCTGAACCTTTTGCATCGACAAAATTAGCGATACTTTCGCGCGCAATTGCCAATTTTTGCGATATTTTAATTCCTAATTCCGAATCTGCTGTGCGCGTTGAAATTGAATATTTTTCGTAAAATTCTGTTCCGGAATCAATTACTGATTGAGATTTAAATGTCAAGGCAGCATTATCAAAATAAACAATATTTGGATTGTTTAAAAACATCGGAAAATATTTTTTAAATTCTGATTTCATATTACTCCTTTACAAATAAACTTATATATTCAATATTTTTTGATTTTCCTCCCAAAATTGGACTTTGATCAATATTGACTAGTTTAAAATTAAATTTTTTGGCATATAAAATTATTTTGTTAATTATAAATTCATGATGAGTTGGATTTACATATCCACCAACTTCAACATATTTACTAGAAGCTTCAAATTGTGGTTTAATAAGAGCCATTAAAAATGTTCCAGAACTAAGAATATCATTGCAAACATTAAAAACGTGCTTTAAACTAATAAATGATACATCGCACGAAACAAATTCAATAGATTCATTAAAAAACTCTTTAGTTAGTACTTTTAAATTTGTTTTTTCATGCACAGAAACTTTTTTATTTACACGAAGATTGTAATCTAATTGATTTGTTCCAGAATCAATCGCATATACTTTTTTAGCACCACTATTTAACAAAACTTGAACAAATCCTCCGGTTGAAGAACCAATATCCAAACAAACTTTATTATTTACATTAATGTTAAATTTATCAATTGCAGCTAATAATTTATATGCAGCACGTGAAACATATTTTTTTTGATTTTGATCAAGAAATTCAATTTTTATTTTTGCCTCATCAAATTTAAGAGAAGGCAAAAAAATTTTTTCGCTATTCACCAAAACTTTTCCCGATCTAATTAAGGCATCAGCTTCTTTGAGAGAAAAATTGTATTGATTTTGAAAAATTTCTAAAATTGTTTTTTTCATTATTTTTTGTTTATTACATTTTTTGAAATTAAATCCAAAACTTTATTTACAAATTTGTAATCATTATTTGGCGAAAGCAATTTACAAATATTTATCATTTCATTAATAACAATTTTGGGTTCGTTAAATAAAAGTTCATATTCGCCATAAATAATTATTGCTCTAGTTAGTGGTAAAACACGATTTCATTCTCAATCCTTGCTTATAAATTGCTTAGCAACATTTATTAAAAAATCATATTTTGATTCAATTAAATTAAGAATGTTGACTTCTCAATTTTGTAGATCATTGTCTTGAAAAATTTTTTCGCAGGAGATTTTTTCATCAAATAATTCAAATTGATAGATAAATGTAATTAATTTGATTCTATTTTGTAGTTTTTTTGACAAAAAATCAATTTTTTTAAGATTATTCTCTCCAATTCTTTCTGCCATTATTGCTCCTGAATATTTATTAATTTTATTGTTTTGTTTTTTTGATTTTTTGTTAACTTAAAAATTATTCCATTTAATTGGCATTTATTTTTTGATACTTTAAATGAAGAAAATGAACCAAATCGCATTTTTTCATAAACCTCTTTAAAATTAGAACCTATCGCGCAGTTAGTCGGACCGCACATTCCTACATCGGTAACATAATATGTACCGTTTGGTAATATTTTTGCATCATTGGTTTGGACATGTGTATGTGTTCCAAAAAATGCATCAACTTTTCCGTCAACATAAAGCCCAAACACAGATTTTTCTGATGTTGTTTCAGCATGAAAATCAATCAATGAGTAATCAACATCTAATTTTTCATAAATTTCATCAAATTTATCGAAAAAGTTATTTGCTGATGTTTCTTCTCATGGTTCTAAAAGTGGATTAAATGTTATTCCCATAAATGACATAATAGCAAGTCTATTGCCCTTAACATCAAAAATTCTAACCCCGCTACCAGGATATTTATTTTCGATATTGGCAGGCCTAATTAATTCGTTTTCATTTATAATTTCATGTATTTCTTCCTTTGCTCATACATGATTCCCTAAAGTAAATGCATTAACTCCCGCACTTATTAATCTTCTATAATCTTTTGGCACAAATCCTTTACGACCGGACACATTTTCAGCTTGTGCTATAACGAAATCAATATTATTTTCATTTATAATGTTTTGCAAATTTTGTTCAACAAATTTAACTCCCGGCGCCCCAAAAATATCGCCTAAAAATAGTATATTTAGTTCTTCTTTTTTCATAAATTAAATTATACAATATTAAAAAAAATTAAATAAAGTATCTTTATTTAACAAAACTAAGATAATTCATTTATTTTTTCTATGACAGCATCAGAAATTTTTTTAAATAACTCAATATTGGTTTCCAATAGTATTTGCAAATTAGTTTGCCCTTGAGCTATATTAATTCCTTCATAACTATACCAAGAACCCTTTTTTGAAAGAATTTCATATTCTTCAGCAAAGTTTATTATTTCACTAATTTTAGAAATGCCTTTAGAAAAAACTATTTCAATATTTGCGGATTTATATGGTGCGGATAATTTGTTTTTGACAACCTTGCATCTTACTTGGTTTCCATATATATCGCCATTATTAGCTACATTTTGAATTTTTCTTACTTCCAATCTAATTGATGAATAAAATTTTAGAGCTTTGCCTCCCGGTGTTGTTTCTGGATTGCCAAAAATAACGCCAATTTTTTCTCTAATTTGATTGATGAAAATTATTGATGTTTTATTTTTATATAGTGAACCAGTAATTTTACGCAATGCTTTTGACATTAATCTTGCTTGCGCGCCAATAACTTGGTCGCGCATTTCACCATTTAATTCGGCTTCGGGTACTAAGGCAGCAACAGAGTCAACAACTATTAAATCAATAGCTCCGGATTTTGTTAAACTATCAACAATTTCCAATGCTTGTTCCCCTGAATCTGGTTGTGATAAAATTAAATTATTAATATCAACACCTAAATTTCTTGCGTAAATAGGATCTATTGAATGTTCTGCGTCAATAAAAGCCGCAATGCCGCCTTGTTTTTGCACTTCAGCAATTGCGTGTAATGCTATAGTTGTTTTACCACTACTTTCAGGACCATAAATTTCAATTATCCTGCCTTTTGGTCAACCGCCAATCCCGAGCGCTTTATCAATAGATAAGGAGCCCGAGCTGAATGTTTCGGGTAAAATATTTGGTTTAGTTCCTAATATCATTATTGATTCTTTACCAAATTTTTTTTCAATTTCTTTTAATACTTGCTCAAGAAGTTGATTTTCGTTGTCTTTCTCAATTTTTTCTTTCATATTCCTCCTAAAACAAGTCTAATATTAGATTTACATAAATTATATATAAAGCGAAAAATTGGTGAAAATAATTAATAAAAACAAACTGAATTTCTTCAATTTGTAATTTAAATAAATGTTATTTATTAAAATCTGCATCAATTTTTTTTGTTGCTCATTCTTCCAATAATAATGAAATTGTGATATTCTTGCTACCATCTGATTTTTTATATATATCGATTATTTTAATATTAATGATGCCTTTATATAAACTTAATTTTTTAATAAACGAATCGACACTTTCCTTTTCTTTTAAATTAATCGTAATATCACGATTTTTTAAAGGTGCATGTTTGTAATCTTTAAATAAAATTGGCCTGCTTTGAATTTCATCTAAAAAAATCTCGCAAAAAATTGAGTTTGTTTCGTCAAGTGAAGGATGTAATTTAGCAATATAACCAACTAATTTTTCGTTTAAATATATTTCAGTTGCAACATTATGATTAAAAATTTCTTGATTAGAATTTCTAAATTCTAAATCTAAATTTGTTAATGAAAGAATATCTAATTTTATTTCATTGAAGGTCTTTTTATTAGAACAAATCCCTAAAACATTCATTTTATCGCATATCATGCCAATTTCAAAATATGATCCCTTATTAATACCTTGTTTAATATTATGAACCATAACATCTTTTAAACTCGAAATAAACGAATAACGAATTTGCGAATGTTCATAATTTTTAGAAGCTTCTGCAACATATTTCTTTGTAAATTTAAAGGGATTAAATATATTTGCTTTTGGGTTTATTAAAGTATATGTTCTAGTATTTAAATAATCTTTTGCAAAAAGTAATGAATTGTATTTGCTTTCTACATTATCATTGATCAATAGACGAGTTAATTTAGGGGATTTTGATGGAAAATTATCGTATCCATAAAACCTAAAAATTTCTTCAATAAAATCTTGAATGTTATTTAAATCATAGCGATAACTTGGGAAAGATACAGCCGAATAATCACTTTTGAATTTAAAGTCTAAAATTGTCAATTTTTCTAACGCTTCTAAATATTTTTTAGTTTTGATAATACTAAATCCAGCAAATTTTGTTATTGTACGTGTATCAACAAGAATACTTTTTTTGGCAATTTTGGGCTCATTAATTAGCTTAGAATATTCACTTAAGTGTTGGCATATAAATTTATATGCAAGAATTATTGAACCATTTGATATTTCACGTGAAGCACGGTTTGAATTTTGATTTTCAAATTTTATTTGTTTAATTGACTTGCGAATTTCTTTTAAATCAAAAGAAGCAAGTTCAAAAATTACACTATTATCGTTTTCTTTTGTTTCAAAATTTTTTATTGTATCAATTGCCGCTAGTGAAACCACACTGCTACCGGCTTTGATTACTAAATTATCATCAAGTAAAACATTCTGTCCAGCAGAAAGCTCATATTCACCAGATTTTTTAACAATCGAAAAATCTAAACCTTTTAGCGAATTTTTGGAATACACTTGACATGGAACGCCAGTGAATATTAAAGTTAAATTCGCAAGATCCTTAGCGTTATTATAGGTTTTAAATCCATGTTTTCATAAAAGCATTTGCTTTTGTGTAGGAATTTTTAAATTATGCACTTTGCCTTCAAATAAAGTATACACTTTTGAATTTTCATGCGATGTAACCATGATTGAAGATTTTAACGAAGCAACTGGTTTAGATAATTTTGCTACATCAGTTTTAAAATAGGCTGCCAATTCTTTTGCAAAAATTAAATAACAAGCCGCATCAGAGCGATTAGATAAAATAGTTACATCAATAATATAATCGTCAAAATCAAAGTATTGAATAGGATCTAAATTTAAATCAATTTTGCCGACTTTAAATATTCCTTCTTTTAATTCTTCAGGCAAAATATTAGGATCAAAGCCAAAATCAGAAAGGCCAATAAACATTCCCTCTGAAATTACGCCTTGCATTGTTTTGGCAGTAAAGATTTGTTTTCCCAAACGTGAGCCCGGCACAAATGACATTACATAATCATCATTTTTCATATTTGTAGCAGTAGTTTGAATTGTTGCTTTATGTCCATTAGCATATTCTAATTCGCAGACTGTAAGTCTATCAGCATTAGGATTTTTATAACATTTTAAAACATGGCAAAATTTTATACCTTCAACATCTAAAAAACGATGATATTCTTCAACTTCAAACCCAATTGAATTAATTGCATTAACAACCTCTTCAATACTTACGTTTTTTAAGTTAGCATATTTACATAATGTTTTATATGAAAATAACATTTAAAACTCCTTTACTAATTTTTAAATTGTTTTAAAAATCTTTGATCATTTGTATAAAATTCGCGAATGTCGCTAATGCCATATTTTATCATTGCGATTCGTTCAATACCAATTCCTGCTGCTATACCATTCATATCATTTGTATATCCTGCTGCTTTTAAAACATTTTCATGAATCATACCAGCGCCAAGTACTTCTATTCAACGGTTGTTAAAATAGATATCAACTTCTACGCTAGGTTCAGTAAAAGGAAAATATGACGGGCGCAGGCGAATTTCAATTTCAGTTTCTAAAACATAAGATAGCATTTCTTTTAATGTATAAATTAATGTTGCAAATGAATGATTACCAACGCTTATTAAATCTAATTGCGTAAATTGGTGAGTATGAGTTTTATCTTCTTCGTCATTTCGATAAACCTTGCCAATTGCAAATTGTGAAAATTCTTGATTACAATATTTTTCTAGCGCGCGCGCTGAAATACCTGTATTATGTGTTCTTAGTAATTCGTTAGGTGATAAATAAAGTGAATCTTGCATATCCCTTGCTGGATGTGATTTAGGAATATTTAGACGCTCAAAATTATACTCATCGTTTTCTATTTCAGAGTATTGCAATTCAAAATAACCATTAGCACTAAGCCATTGTCTAAAACGATCACTAATTATATTGATAGGATGAATGCATGCTTCATGACAAATAGGAAAAGCATAATCCTCATATTCGCTATTAACTCTTTTTTGAATTTCTAAATCATCAATCTTTGCCTTGGCTTTTTCGAAAAATAATTCAGCCTCTTGTTTTAGTTCTTGAATTTTACGGCCAATTTCTGGTTTTTGGTCATGTGGTGCTTTTTTAAGTGAAGCCATTAAATCTAGCAATTCTTGTGATTTATTAAATTGACTTTTTGCTAATTTTAAATCTTCAATTGTTTTGATATTTTCTAAATCGAAAGTCATTTTATTTTTCTCCTTTCATTTTTTGTAAAATCTGATTTATTTTTTCTTCATAACCATTTTGTTGAGGAATATAAAATTTTTCGTTTATTAATTCGTTTGGTAAATATTGTTGATTAATATAATGATTTTTATAATTATGTGGGTATTTATAGCCAACACCTCGGCCTAATTTACTAGCAGAAGAATAATGAGCATCTTTCAAGTGAAGTGGAACATCAAATATGTTACCACCGTTAATATATTCATTTACTTTTTCAATTGCTAAATACGCTGAGTTTGATTTTGGACTCAAAGCTATATTTATTATAGCGTTGGATAGAGGTAAATAACCTTCTGGCAATCCCAATCTTTCAAATGCATTAATTGCAGAAATTACTTGTGAACCTAAATTCGGATTAGCAATACCGACATCTTCATAGGTTGCACAAATCATTCTTCTAAAAAGGCCATCAAAATCGCCTGATTTAATTATTAATGCTCCTCAATATAAAGCGGCATTAACATCTGATCCTCGTAAGGATTTGTGAAATGCACTTAAAAAATCATAATGTTTATCACCATCTTTATCTGAGGTAAATTGAATAGAAGGAATTATTTTTTTAATTTCATCCAAACTCATTTCTTTATTTTGCGATAAAGTATTAACTAATTCAAGACAGTTTATTGCGCTTCGAAAATCTCCGTTAGATTGTAATGCAATAAATTTATATATTTCAAAACTTATTTTGTTAGAAAAATTATTTTTTAAACTTATTTTTTCTAAATAATTTGATAGATCATCAGGATTTGGTTTTTTTATTTCAATTATTGCGCAACGTGATCTTAAGGCTGGATTAATTTTAAAATATGGATTTTCAGTTGTAGTTGCATAAATGGTAATTAAATCATTTTCAACATATGGAAGTAAAACATCTTGCTTATCTTTATTTAAGCGATGAATTTCATCAATCACAATAATTTTATTTAATTGTAGTTTTCTTAATAAATCTTCTTTATTACCTATTGCAGCGTTAAAATAATCGAAACTAACTTTCATTTCTTTAGCCAGAATACTTGAAATAGTTGTTTTCCCACAGCCCGGCGGACCATAGAATATAAACGAACGAAAATCTTCATTTTTAATAATATTTTTAAACAAAAACATTAAATTATCATCACAAACAAATTCATCAATTTTACTTGGACGAACTAAATTAGCTAAATTAGATTTCATATTGTTAATATTATAAATTAATCCCTATTTAAATAGGGATAAAAGTAAAATTTAGCGATTTGTAAAGATTTTCTTCAATAGTATAATTCCGACTATAAAGCCTGATAAGCGAAACACAAAAATTCCTAGAGCTGAAAAAATTAGAATGTTTTTTCAATTATTTTTATAAGCGACATAAGTTATTATTGCATTTATAATAATTGCGAAAATAAGTGATATTACATAAAAAATGCTTGAGGCCAAAAGTAAAAAATTAGCGTTTTTTAATTGTATTAATTCGCTTGAAGAAAGTATTGATGTTCATTTTTTAATTATTTCTTGAGTTGAAAGCGAATGAGTAGATGCAAATTTATTAATTGAAGTGATTCATAAAGCAATTGCCACCACTAATAAAACAAAAAAGCAGAAAGTGAGAAAATTGGCAATTATTTGTAATATTGGATAGCGTTTTTTTAATATTAATTCATTTTCCATAATTATTAATTTTATATATTTTTATTGTCTAATTTCTAATATCTAAAAAAATATAAAAATAGCCGCGTATCCTGCGACTATCAATAATTAAAATTTCTAGTTTTCTTCATTAGCTTTTGGCGCTACTGAATGAACTTCTGATTTTTTAGTTTCTTCTACTTTTTTATTTTCACGTTTAACTAAACCAACATATGGTAATATACCAACAAATCTTGCACGTTTAATCGCTAGAGCAACTGCCCTTTGGTGTTTTGCACAAGTTCCCGTAATACGAGAAGAAAGAATTTTTCCTTGCATATTAACCAATTTAGATAAAATTTCTTCATTTTTATAATCAACGTAAGTAACTGGTTCTTTGCTTAAACAAAATTGACATGGGCGTTTACGAATAAAAGGTTTTTTACGAACAATTCTTGCCATAATTTACTCCTTTAATTTATCAAGTTAATTGGTCAAAAAGGTTATCATCATCTATAGTTGATTCCGATGTAACGTTTTGACTAGTATTAGAATTCATAGGAATGCTAAATTCTTTAGTATTTGAATTTTTCTTGCGAGCTTCAGCTGCTTCGCGACTTTCAAGTGTTTCAATGTGATCAACGTTAATTGAATATGAATTTGTTATTTTTCCGTCAGACGCAGTAATTTTTGAAGATTGAAAACTACCTTCAATCGACACTAAAGAACCTTTTTCTAAAAATTTATTTACAAATTCAGCGCTTTGTCTTCATGCGACACAAGGAATAAAATCTAAAACAGGTTCATTATTTGTACCGGTGTATTGTCTTCTAACTACAACAGTAAATCTTGAATATTCAACATTTGAAGCTGTTTCACCTTTATAAGGATCGCTAGCCAGCCTACCCACTATCATTACTTTATTCATTTGAACACTCCTTAATTTTTAAACTATTTTTCTTCTTTTTTAATTGATTCTTTTTCGCCTTGGTCTTTTGTTTGTTTTACAAATGGTTTTTTGCCATCTTTGTTTGCAAAAGGAAGTTTTCTTGAGCCTTTTCTTACTTTTTTAGGCTTTAGACCTTTTTCAGAATCTAAATTAATAACTAAACTTCTTAAAATTGATTTGTTAATATTTAGTTTTCTTGTTAATTCTGAAATTACTGTTGGTTCGGCCTTTGTATTAATTAAATAATAATTTGCACGTGATAATTTTTTAATAGGATATGCTATTTCAGTTCTTTCTAATTTTTCTAGTTTAGTATTTTCGTTTTTTAAAATACTAAATAAAAAAGATTTAAAATCTTCTTCAGAAGAATTAGGGTTTACTAGAATCATAATTTCATAATTTGACATTATTTCATCTCCTTCTGGACATTTGGACCTGATGAGGTCAAGGAGTCTCACCCTTGTTAAAATCTTTAACGCTAAAATTATAATATAATTTCGAATTTAATTAAGATATTAATTTAACTTATTCAGAACCCCTTATTTTAAACAGAAATTAATTAATATATTCAAAGAGTTAAAATTAAAATGCCACAAATGGGCATTAACTTCAGTTTATTTCAATATAATCGTATTTCTTTTCTTTTGATTTTTTTTCCAAAACCTTAAAATCAATTTTATCATCTAAGGTAAATTTACTATTTTTACGTAATGGATGACCAATTTGATTTTGCAGTCATTCTGATAAAGTTAGATTTTTATTAGCATCATCTAATTCATATTCTAAAAAATCATCAAGTTCCAATTGCTTTCAAAGCGTCTTCATTAAGACGGTCCCCTTAGCCTCTGAACGTTCTAAACTTATTTCATAAATTTGCTCATCATCATCAAATTCATCATATATTTCGCCGACAACTTCTTCTAATATATCTTCGATAGTGATTATTCCAATTACATTGTCGCTATTATTGTTTTCTGTTACAAAAGCCATTTGAGCTCGTGCTTTTCTAAGCTTTTCAAGCGCCACTGAAAGAATTGAATTAGCCGATATATTTGGAACTTTTTTAACATAATTCATTATATTGCCACGAGTTAAAAAGAAAACATCTTTTAGAAGCAAAATACCAATTAAGTTGCCATCTTTCTCAACTGGTATTCTAGAATAATTTGTTTCTTTAAATAAATTAAGCGCTTCACTCATTGTGGCCTTAGAAGAAATGTAATCAACATTTTTTAATTTAATATAATGTTGTGAAACTTTAGTTGAATCCAAATCTAAAACGTTTTTCGCCATTGCGGACTCATTTGTTTCTAAAACACCTTCATTTTGTGCGATACTTAATAAATTTTTCACTTCTTCTTCTGTATTTGTTATATATATTTTTTTACCAATTTTTGAAATAGGGAAAGTAATAGGAAAAAATAACCAATAAAGTGTTTCAATAAATCAATAAAATGCTTTAACTGTTCGCTCGGGGTGCAGCTTAGCAATTAATTTGGGAATAATTTCAGCAAATAAAACTATGATAGGTGTCATAACGGCTGTGGAAATAATGGTTGAAGTTCCAGGTGAGAGTAAGGAAAGTGAAAGTATATAAACCAATAAAGTTGAAGCCGCAATATTAACTAAATTATTTGCAATTAAAATTGTGCCAAGCGTTCTATTAAAAAATTTATGTTGTTTAAGAATTGTTTTAGCGCCACGCACTTTTTTTCAACAAGTGTTTCAATTTTTGCGCGAGTTAATGTTGTATATGCTGTTTCGGTAGCTGAAAATATTGCTGAACAAATTAATAGTGCCAACAATAAAATCGAATAAAGTATATACTGTCAATTTTTATTAAAAAATTGTGCTGATGAAGTTAATGAAAAATTAGTGAAGAGCGATACGTCCATTTGTTTTATTTCTCCGTTGTTTTAGTATGTGATAACTAATATAGCAATATTATATATTAAAAATCAACATTAATAAGTAATACATATTTTTAAAAATATATTAAATCTAAAAATTCTATGTATATTTGACAAATGAAAGAAAAATATACTCTGGAATAAACAAATGATATTAAAAAAATCTCAAAAGTACAAATTAATATTTTATAGTTTATATTTTTAATATAATAATTTTTAACATATATAATACATATATGTTTAAATTTGAAGATGTTAAATTGGTTCAATTACCCGAACCTGTATTAAGAGAAAAATCAAAAGATATACCCTGGCCTTTAACAAATGAAGATGATTTATTAATTCAAAAAATGATTTATCATGTCGATGACAGCCAAGAAAAACACACTAAATTTAGACCTGCTGTTGGCGTTGCAGCCGTACAATATGGAATATTAAAAAATGTCTTTTATATTATGATCAAAGACGAACGCGATAACTTTATTTTTAAAGACGCTCTTATAAATCCTGTAATGATTGGGCATTCTGATCATTTGATCGCTATTTCTGAAGGTGAAGGGTGTTTAAGTGTAAATGAAAATGATCCTAATCAAGAAGGTTACATTTACCGCTACTCAAGAGTAATTATGAAAGCTTATTCATATTATGAAAAACGAGAAAAAGTTTATGATGTCTCGGGTTATCCAGCTATTGTAATGCAGCATGAATACGATCATCTACAGGGAAAATTATTTATTGATCATATTAATCAAAAAAATCCATGAGAAACTAAAAAAAATAGTTCCACAATTTAATAAAAAAATAGGCTTATTTCAAGTCTATTTTTTTAATTATTTTACTTTAGCTTTTAAATCATCGTCGGTAGGAATATTTAAATTAGAACCTACATATGAGAAAATCTCTGGGCTTTGATTAATATATTTACCTTCTAAAATTCTAATAACACTTTCAACAGTATCATTTAAAGGCACGTATGTACCAGGTGATTTAGTAAAGTGTTCAGTCATAAAGAAGTTTTGTGTAAAGAAGTTTTCAAGTTGCAAAGCTTTTTTAACAATGATTTTATTTTCCTTATCAAGTTCGTCAAACCCTAAAATCAAAATAACATCCTCTAAATCTTTATATGCTTTAAGAATTTTTTTAGTTTCTACAATAGCATCGTAATGGCGTTTACCGATAATTTTTTCATTAACCGAGTTAGATGAACTTGCTAGTGGGTCAAAAGCAGGGAAAATATTTTTTGAAGTTTGCTCTCTTGATAAAACCAAATTACCATCTAAATGGTTAAAGACAGCAACTGCTGATGGATCACTTAAATCATCCATTGGTAAAAAGATTGTTTGAAAGGAAGTAATTGAACCATTTTCGTTTTTAAACATTCTATCTTCAATATTAGCAACATCACTTTCAAGTGTAGATTGATATCCACCAACTGATGGTTTTTTACCAAGCGAAGCACTAACTTCGTTTTCGGCTTGAACAAAACGGTAAATGTTATCAATAAATAATAAAACATCTTCTTTATCAACATCACGTAAATATTCAGCAGCTGTAAGTCCAATTGGCACAATTGAAGTTCTAGCGCCAGGAGATTCATTCATTTTTGAAATATACATCGATGAATTCTCCATCAAATTAGATGATTTTAATTCATCATATAATTCAATAGCCTCACGCGATCTTTCGCCTGAACCAATAAAAATATTTGAAGTTGATTGTTGTTTTTTATTGACATTGAAAATAATTTCTTTCATTAAAACAGTTTTACCAACACCGGCGCCACCAAATATTCCTAATTTGTATCCTTTAATAATTGGCATAAAGAAGTCAATTGCTTTGATACCTGTTTCAACAATTTCAATTTTAGAATCTAAAAATCTTGTTGAGGCTAATGTTGAATTCATTTCAACATATTTAGGTTTGATTCCGGTTTCGATTAATGGATTTCCCCAAAAGTTATAAATATTATTTTTTGATAATTGACCAACAGGAACTAAAAAACTTTTTTTAGTGTTAGTAACTTCTTCATTAATAGAAATATCTTTTGAACTATATACAATAATTGCACGAACGGTTACTTCATCAATAATTCTTTTAACTAACACAAAGGTTTTTCCGCCGTGTAGTGTTAGAAGCGTATTAATTTTTGGAAGTGAAGTTTTGCTAAATTTTATTTCAACAATATCAGATCAGATTTTTTTAACAACTCCGTTCATTATTTATCTCCTATTCTTTTTGAAATTGCTTCAAGTAGCGATTCTGGAAATGGTACAAATCCATGCTCACATTCAATTTTTCAATTTAGTTTCTTGTAATCAGAATATTGTTTTAGTGCATAAATGAAAAAGTTTTTTGAAATTTTGTCATCATATTTTTCATTATTTTTAATAGCTTCAAAAATTCTTTTTGCATCAGTATTTAATTCAATTAAAGCATCTAAAAATGCAAGAGCTTTTTTCTCATCGGCAACATTTCTAAAAATACCTCATGAGATTATTTTTGTCATAAATATTGTAAATTCGTGTGAATAAATTGAAAATCCTCTTTGTGTAAACAATTTATCAATCATTTTACCTTTGTATAACAAAATCGATGTTTCTTTATTTAATTCATAATCAAGCATTGAAAGTTTTAAATGACGCTTGTATGCTCTAAAAATCTTACCGATTTCGCCAGCAGATTTAGTTACTGCTCTAGTTTGGACACTAGAACCTGTTCTTGAAACCGATAAATCAACATTAATAGCAGGTAGTTTACCAGCTGAAAATAAATCAGAGCTTGTCACAATTTGTCCGTCGGTAATTGAAATAATATTTGATGAGATAAGTGAAGTAATATCTCCATCGATTGTTTGTAAAATTGGTAATGCTGTAATTGTTTTTTTGCCAATAAATGAACCAGCACGTTCAAGTAATGAAGAGTGAGCAAAGAACATATCTCCGGGCATGGCTTCTTTACCAACAGGTTTATCTGTTAATAAAGCAATTTCACGGAAAATGTTTGCATGTTTTGTTAAGTCGTCAAAAATAATTAAAACATCATCAGTTTCAGAAATATTTTCAGCGTGTGCCATGCCTACATAAGGTGCTAAATATTGCTCATAAACACTAGTTGCCGGGGCGTCAACAATTATAGTGTTATTTAATACATCAAATTCTTTTAATGTGTTGTATAAACTAGTAATATTTTCACGTTTTTGGCCGATTGCAACATAAACACATTTTACACCACTTTTGGCTGCATTAATAATAGCATTAATTGCAATGTGGGTTTTACCGGTTTGCCTATCACCGATTATTAATTCACGTTGACCTTTTCCGATTGGAATTAATAAGTCAATTACGGTAATTCCGGTATATAACTGTTCATTTAAGGTTTGTACTGTCATTAAATTATGTGCTAAGCCAAATGCAGGATGTTCCTTATCATCAGCAGATTTTTTAATTGATTTTGAAACTGGATAAAATGCATTACCATAAATATCAATAATTTTTCCAAAGTGTTCTTCGTTTGTAAAAATTAATTGTTGATCTTTTGCGGGAACTATTTCTTCATTTATTGCTAATTCTGATGATGTTGCACTAGCTAAAAGAAAGGCTTCATTTTCAGTAGCACTAATTAAAAAAAGTTTGACATCTTTGTTTGATTTTAATGAGTAAATTTGCTTTTGACGATAATCGTTTTTGCCTTCGACTTTAACAATATAGTCAAAAACGGATGTAATTATAGGGTTATTAGTTTTTTCCATTTTATATTCCTTTTGGCATTATAAATAACATGCCGATTCCACTTAGTATTAGCGCTAAGCTACATAGATAAATAATAATTAGTAATAGCAATATTTGCTTGTTTTTCAAATTTTTTCTCTTGACAATTAGCACAATAGTTGCCGCTAAAGCAACCAAAATTCCAAAAGTTAATATTATGTATGAGAACACTTTTTTAATTTGATTTTTTGAATTAATTTCTTTATTAACAAATTCATTTGCTGAATTGTAATTTTTTAAGAATTCTTCTTTTAATTTAGTGTCAAAATCTTTAATTTCATTTGGCGTTAAAAGAGGCGACATTATTCGCATTGCTTTAGAAATTTTTGCTACTAAATAAACATATTCATCAAATCATTTTCTTCTATTTATTGGTGTTTGATTTGCTAATGATTTAAATCTAAAAATATCTTTTTCTATCGTTTTAAATAATTGATTTAAAACGGCAGGGGTTTTCCTTATTAAAGCATGATTTTTTTGAATCATTTCGATATTAGCATTAATAACTGCTTCAAATTGATAGTAAACAACTTGGAATTTATCTGCTAAAATGGTTCAAAATTTTGATTTCGTATCAACACTAGCTGATGAAAGTTCGCTTAAGAAATTCATAGTTGTCGCTTGTCTGTGACGATATAAAACACTTTCGTTTTTAGATCCAGAACTTATTTTATTTAGATAGTGATTTGAAACTTGATTTTGCAAACTCTTAAAACTATTTTTTGGACCGTTAGGTTTATCGTCTAGCAAAATTCTTTCGTTTGCGATTTTAACCATATTAAATAAAGCATCATGTAGGTTACTATTTCCTAGTTTTGAATAATCTAATTTATCATCAATTCCTAAGGCAGTAACTATTCGTTGAAATGTTCCATAAACTGCATCAATTGAATTTTTTAGCAATGTATTTTTAGCAAATTCGTTTTTATAATCGACTTTTTCAAGAGTATAACTACGTGATAAATTAGTTGACAAACGATCACTAATATACGATTTAACATTGATAAATTTTCCATCGGAAACATCAAAACTCACAACTTTATATTCATAACGAGTGTTTATCGGATTATTAAAGAAAAACATTTTTAATTTTTCATCACCTGATGCGCTGTCAAACAAGGTTTTGAATTCGTTAAGATTTTTTGAAGCAAATTGTGGTGCAATATATGGAGTTAAGCTTGGAAGTGAAGTCATATATTCAAATTGATCAGATTTTTTTTCAGGTTTAATAGGCTGACCAGGTACTAATTCTGGAGTAGAAGGTGGGTTTGAGGGCGATTCTTGTTGTTCTTTTTGCTCTTCTTCATCTTTTGATTCTTGGTTTTGACGTAAATCAAAATCAATAAAACGACTATATATTTTTTTGAAGATATATTCACTTCAGCTAGCAGCGCCTTCAGGATTTCCTCAAGTAATATTATCTAGATCTTCGTATTTTAATTCGAATTTAGGGATATCGCCTTCATCAAAAATAATTTTCTTGGTTTCGTCAGATAAATTTTTGGCGTATTTTTTTAATTGTTTATTAAAATCTTCTTCGCTAAATCCATTTACTTCTTCGCCTTTAGGATCTTGAGTTACTTTACCTTTACTCTCTTGAATGATTTTCTTTTTAGCTTCCGATAACGTAAAATCATTGCCTTCACTAGTAATAGGTTGTTTATAATTAGTATATTCTTTTGAACCAACGCGAATTTGTTTGTATACTTTTCCTCCAAATTCGATTTCGCTATTGATTAATTTCTCATTTTTAGAAATAACGTAAGGAAAGACAATTGCAATTCCTCATTCAAAGGGATTACTTTTAATTGCATCGGCGTTATTTTTAAAATATTTAACTAATTCTTTTAGATAAATGATTTTGCGTAATTTTTCTTTAAAATCTTGAGTTTCGGCTTCACGTGCTGAATCGTGTAATGTTTTTGCTATTTTTTCTGCATTTTTCACAAGAGACTCAATCATTGCTTTAACTTTTTCTGTTGCATTTTCATCAAATTTAGAAAAATTGGGATCTAATTTTTTTTCTTTTTTCTCTTTTTTGGGATTTGCTTCTTCACGAATATGCTTTGTTACCGAAACCGTAGCAATAACAGGCGTAAAAGCAAGTGGCATTGCCAATAAAGAAAATAATTTTTTATTCATATTGTTCCTCTCTTTCTAAATTTAAATTTTGAATGAATTGCAATTGTTCATATTCCAACTTAAGATTTTCAAGTTCTAAGTATTGTGGCATTTGCATACCAATATTTTTAAGCAATTCAAGATTTTGAATTTTTTCGTTTATTAATTTAATTTCCTTTTTTAAATCAACTTTTTTAACGACCTTTTTATAAATAATCTTGTCAGTAAATGAGTTTATTGAAACAATATTATTAATAATTTCTACCGTTGCATTTTTTAAAATTAAATAAAATTCTTTTTTAACAATTAAATCAATCGCTTTGATCACGCCGTGATGGAAATTGTATAGTGAATCATTGGCAAGTTTTTCTCAACCAGTTTCAGGAAAGTATGCAAAAAGCGAACCAGAAATGATATTTAAAGAACTATCTTTATTAAAATTAATATTTATTTCTAAATTATCTTTAGCCATTTTATTTCCTTACATAGAAAAGTTTTTATTGTTTTTAGTAATCAAAACAATATCTTCAATTTCTCTTTCACGTCTAAATTTAACAATTTTTTTGTTTAGTGCATTAACTTCTTCGTCAAGTTCTTTGATGATTTTGTTTGTTGTTACAAGACCTATCTTTGCTTTATAGAATGACGATTCAACAATCAAAGCGCTAATTGCATTTTCTAAAAAAATATCAATTTCAGTTTTAATATAATCTGAAACATTAGGATAAATTTTCATTTTTTCAATGTTTAAATTTACCCCACTAGCTTGTTCTCTATCTTCACCCATTATTTTATTAATATTAAATTGCGTAATTGGCAAAATTTGGAATGGCATATTGTAATTTTTATTTGAGTTAATTACAAAATACACATTTTCATAATCATTATATCAATACAAAATTTTTACTATTGAAGCGATATTAGAAGATAAATTAGGTGATTCAATATCGAAATTTTGAATAATATTTAATTGATTTGTTTTACAAAATTGCTCAGCACGCTTACCGATAGTAATAAAATCAGTCGAATGTTTTTTAGCCATTTCAAGAATTTTTTCCTCATAACGTGAATATGAGTCAGTTTCATATTTTTGTTCTTCGGTTAAATAAATTCACAAATTGCGTTTTGCTAAAACAAAATTAGTTAATTTTTCAAATGATTTTGAAAATTTAGTTTTAATTTTTCCAATCAAAGGGTTTTTGATTGCGAATTTCTTTTGAATTAATAAAATTAAATCTTTATCTTTAGCACAATTTCTTATAAAATAAGAAAGTTTTTGATTTAATTTCATAATATTGATCAAATAAATATTTTTTTCGTTATTTACCTTTAAAGAAATATTTTTTAGATTATTTAATTTTTTTTCAACTTTCTTAATTTGCATCTTTTTGGCTTTCTCTATTTAATTCCAAAGCTCATTTTTCACCAAAAAATAGTTTTGTTGAATTAATATGTTCTGAATTAAAAATAATTAAATCTGGTAGCAATTCAATAATAAAGTTTTGAGCTAATAAGGTTGCAAATACTTCGTTTAAGGCTTTTAAAAATGTATTATATTCAGGTTCTTTAGCAGTTGTAAAATTTAGCGTTTGAGTATTACTTGTATCCATCTTAGAAAGCATAGGAACAAGTGTTTTTTCGCTAAATTTTAGATTAATGTTGAACGTGATTACAAACTTTTCGAATTTCATTTCATATTTATTTAGAAAGGCTTCTTCAAAAGCAGAATTAAATTTTTTATAAATTGATGACTCAAAATTTGTATCTGCTTTTAACAAAACTGTCGCCATAAATTTATCAAAAGAAATAAAATTAGGTTCTGTTTTGATTTTTTCAAATTCTTTATAAAAATCAAATGTTTTTACTTCAACTGGATTTTTAGTTTTCTTCATATTTTTCTCCTATGATAGTATTTTTATTAACCTTTTCTAAAAGACTAACGTTTTTAATTTTTAAAATAACGTATATTGTCTTAATTAAATTAATAGCTAGAAATGTTATCGAGATTGTAAATGATAATAGTAGCATAATATTGTGAATGTTGATTGCTGAGTTAATTGTGTAAAATAAATAGTTTTTTTGTGAAATTAATAATCTATTAGCAGCAAAAACCAATATAACTGTTGCAATTGTTGCAAGTTTAATTCACATATAGATATAACTTAAGATTGTATTATTTTTATTTTTAAGGTTATAAAATGCAAATATAATAATTGAAATTAATGTTATTGCCATTAAATTAATCATAATAACAGTATTATCATTAGCGTTAATTGAACAAAATGCTAATGCAAGTCAAAGTAAGCTTTGCGTAACCGTTAAATAAATATTTTGTTTTAAAATTCCCCTGGTTTTAATTTTCTTTGAAAATATTAATACAAAATATCCAATTGCAATCAATATTGCCATAGGTATTAAAAGTAAATATAAATATTGTTTATCAGATTTAACACCTAAATAGTTTCCATTTGAAACTTTATAAAATAGTGTTCTAATAAATCAAAATAACGCAATTAAAATTAATGAAAATGTAAGAACGATATAATTTTTCAAATAGATCTTAGCATTATCTTTATTTATCAAAATATTAATTCTTTCGTAATTAATTCCAAAAATTAATAATCCGGCAAAAATTGCAGCAAAAATAATTATTAAAAGATTTGTGAATTTTCTTACTGAAAATAGTTGTGAAACCAAATTCCAAAATTTGTTATATTCAAATAAGAAATTTGAATATTTTGCGCTTTTTACTCATAATATAGCTAATGCACAAATGGTCAGTAGCAATATTCCTTGTGATGTCATAGTAATTATTAAAATTACTCGATTTTTATATACTAATGGTTCGCTTTTTCTTTTTAGTAAAAACGTTTGAATTGAATATCCTAAATTAATCAAAAATGTTACTGCTAATAAAAATAGTAAATTAAGTAATTTATTTGGATATTTTACAAAATATAAAAACATCATTAAAACACTAGTAATTGTAAGTGCCAAATAGGCAAAGAATCATACAATATATTTTTTAATATATATCTTATTAAAACTTATATTAATAAAGTTTTTGTATATTGAATACAAAAATACAAATCCTAAAACATTAAATCTGAATAAAATTACCGTATTCAATTGTTGTGATGAATAACTTTGAAAATTAAAAAAATGAACTAAAGATGGGATTATTCGATTTTTTCCAGCAGCAAAAATTGTGCGCTCTGAAAAAAATAATAATACTGTGAGTGATACAACAAAAACGCTGAATAAAGTAATTTTAAGTGCTCTAATAATGTTATTATTTTTTATTACAACAACATTATTTTGATAATCGTCATATATTTTTTGCGATACTGTAAAACTATCTTTCATATATTCCTTTCTTTTTAAAACTATAAAATTAATAAAAACCACGTTCGCGTGGTTATTTACTTTTAGCTATTTTTGAATTTAAATTGTTCAGGAATTTTATCTTCGTCAAAACCATTTGGGAAAAGAGCTGTTGTAACTCCGTTACCATTAAATAATTTTTTCATAGCATCACGATATGAATTTTGTTGGTCTCTTCCACCACCATATATTAAATCATATTGTGGTAGATTATATGAGCCAAAAAGTTCTTCGTAATTAAATCCTTCGGATCTAAATGCTGCCGCTAAACCGGTATGAGCTGAAGTGTTTGAAACATGATATACCCCAACTAATTCGTTGTGTTGGTTTCTAACACTTGAACCGGAAGCACCACCAGCTGGTGCATAATGTCTAATTATATATTCAAGCCCCACATTAATATATTCTTTTTTTTCTCTATCCGAATATAAGTTTGGGCCTGCTCTATGTGCACTAATTAATGCATCCGAAATACCGGGTTTATTAGTGAATGTTCTATAACCGATGTTATATGATAAGAAGTTACCTCTTTCGGTTTTATTCTTATCATAAGTTTCAATACCAGAATCATTGTTTTTTAATTGATCATAAAATCTATAATCTGAGTTTGTTCACAATGAAAAACCAAGTCTTTTTCAGGCAATTTGATCGTCATCTATGTATTGTCTTAAAAATCAATCATTAATTGAACTTGGATATCCAGTAATAAATAATTCATCAAGTTCTTTTCATCATTCTTTATTGCTGCTATCCACAAAAAGTGGGAAATCTATCTTTTTATATTGTTCATTTGATAAATAAGAATTAGGTCTAAATTTAATTTGATCAGATTGTATATTAGCATAACGATTTGTTATTCATTCTGCTACTTCAGAACCTGATTTATCTTTATACTTACTTGTCATATCTGGATTTGTTGCCAATATATTTGCTATTATTGAATCAACTTTTAACTTGCTAAAATCTATTTCAATGACTGCGAAATCAATAAATTCTTTTGTATCTTTATATTTTGTTTTTTGTTTTTCGCTTAAGTATTTCGAAGGATCTTCTTTTAAATAATCTTTGCCAGTAAATATTGTTCTAATACCATTATCATATGGCGCGTTGCCATCAGTTGATTTGAATATAATTTGACCAAAATTAGCATCTAAATTAGTTAGTCTAAATGTTGTTTTAGTTTTTGCTGATTCAAACATTTTAGTTAAGCTAAAACCTGTCACATCTTTTGATAGTAAATCTGCAACGTGAGTATTAGTTCCAAAATATCATTTTGTTGGATAACCGTTATTTTCTTTTGCAAAGTCCATTAATCAAATTGTTCCAGAAGAAGTAAGTAATTTACTACTATCTTCAGGATCTTTACTTGTTACATGCAATGAAAAAGTTTGTAATGCAGAACGACGATAATGTTCATTAGGGAGGGTTCTTGCTAAACCATCCATTTTAAATTCATCTCTACCAAGGGCATCAACTCACGAAGTTCCTTTTCCAGTTTCGCCTTCTAATAAATTTAAACCATCAACAGTACCGTCTGATTTATAACTAGGCAATGCAAAACCCTTGTATGCTGAGTTTTCATATGTATCTAAATTAAGTTTTTTGGCTTTTTCGTTATATTTGCTAATGTCAGAAGCGTTTGCATTAGTATTATCTCTTACTTTATTTCAACTTTTACCTTGATTTTGCGGTTGACGTTTCAAAATATTCATATATTTTTCATTATCTAGTTCAAATCTTTTTTCTTGAGTTGCTTTTAAATAAGTTTGGGTTTCAGATTGTTCAGGTTTTAAACTGTCACTTGGTAATGATGGAATTCTTCCGTTTTCATCTAATCCCATAGCATTTGATTTAAATCCCTCAACTGATACTAATTTTTGGTAGGCTTTTTTAGTTGATTTTTGTAAAAACGAAACAGAAAATTGAAATTTTCCTGTTTTGTTTGCTTCGCCTCAATTATCGTTAGGATATTTAATGTTATTTACTTTCAATTCAAACTTATCTTTTAATTTATCACTAATTTTTAATTCTATTTGATCTAAATTGTTTCCGATTTGTGAAGGCAATAAATCTTTATAAGTTTTACCAGGGAAATTTCTTAATGTAAAATTAAATGTTTCGCCTAATTTTGCATTATCAACAACGTTTTTAAATTCTGCATCGAGATCGTTATAGTCAGAAAATTCAATATTTTTGTCTAAATCACTATTATTATTCTTTTTGTCTTCATTTTTTTTATTTGGTTCATCTGGAGTTTTTTGTTTCTTCGAATCGCCACAAGAAGCTGCAAAAAGTGGAACAGCTAATGATGATATTGTGCTAATAGATAGCAATAAAATTTTTGATTTTTTCATATTTTCTCCTTAATTTGAGTTATTAAACAAAATCTCCGTCAGTTTTAGTTTCAACTTTGAATCCTGCACTTTTTAATTGTTCACGTAATTCATGCGCATTTTCGTCTACTTCTATAGATCTTAAAACCTCACCATATTGAAATAGTATTGATAAGTTGTTTAGTCCGCTACTTGAAAGTTTTTTTGTTCCTGAAATTCTAACTTTTGAAGTTTGCGAATCTGAAAATAAAATTTTGGTTTTTGGTGGAACCGGTTCACCGATTACTAAATTTTCTGCAAAACCAGCTTCGTCTAAATCTAAAGCGGTAGTTTCAAATGCTGTACCGCGGCTATATAGTTTTAAACGTCTCAATTTACGTTGAGTATAATTTGATGATTTTTGTGTATCTCTAAAAATTAATCCTCTTAGTGATCTCAATTCGGGAACACGACTTAAGTCTAAGCCTTGAGGATAACTATTTCCTTGTTCATTATGATCAGGTTTTAGGCCAGAACCGTGTTGGCCTTGAAAAATAGTTTCGTTATTTCTTGCTCAATAAGCACGTCTTAGCCCATTATTAATTCTTAAAACTTTATCTGCTCATGATGATGCATTATTATTGAAATCAACAGGGTCAAATGCAAGCGAGTTAAATGAAATTCTTGTTGCTATTTCACTACCTTGTTTGTAGTCAAAACTTACGTTATGATCATTTGTGTTAACTCATTCAACATTTTTTAAAGCATTTGGATTAATTGATCATTCTTCTAGTAATGAATTTCCTAATGTATATAGTGATAATTCTTTAATTTTCTTGTTTTCTAACTCGATTAAACTAGAAGTATTTGTTGATGAAGCGTCAAAAAATAGTTCTAATAACGGTAGATTTTCAGGCAATTCACGCAAAATATCTCTAAATGATTGATTTGCGTTACCTTTACCCATATTATGAATTCTATAGCCTGTTATTTCAACATTAGCTTCTTTTAATTTCTTAATTATTTCTCTAACTTTTTGGTAACCTTTTGGATTGTAGGCATCAATATCTATTACGTAACCCTTATTCAATTTACCAGCTTCTTCTTTTTCACGTGTTAATTCAGTAACTTTGAATCCATCTCCTGATTCAATACCATATTTATGAAATTCGCCAGTAACATCTTTCTTTTTTCAACCAGGATAGTTTCCCTCTTCGGTATCTCTTGGACTTCTTGGATATTCATATTTGAAACCAAAAACACGACGGTTTTGATTATCGCGAGAAATTTTTCCTTTTACTTGATTATGTTCATCTGGTGGTGAATAACTATATGAATTGATATTACCATTTTCATCAACTCAAAGATTATAAGGATCGGGTGTTAAACCTTTTTTTAGATATTCCTCAGCTGGGCCTCCTAATTTATTAAATTTAGAAGTATCAAAGTTTTTAATAATTCAATATTTACGGTGAGTTTCATTTTTTCATTTAGGATTGCCACCATTTAATCCAGAAAGATTTTTGAATTCTTCTTTTTTGCTTTCTTTAATAAATTTCAAGATTTTATCAGGTGATAATTGCAAAATTCTATAATATCTATCAAGCAATTTTTGTCAAACTTGTTGATTATTATTTTTAAAGTATTGTTCAATGTTATTGTAATCTTCATCCTTTTCAAAGAGTTCAAAAAATTCTTGTGAAACAAGACCATTTAATCCTTCATTTTGTAATTTTTCAATTGTTTTGTTTCTTAGTTCTTCTGTAACTTCAATACTCTTTACTTCCCCTGTAGTGTAAGCAGTATATGGGTTAGGATTAGAAAGTTGATTTTTCTTATCATAATCTGTATATTCACGAGGTCTAGGTTTTTCAACTTTTGCTTTAACTCAAACACCGTTAATATAAATCAATTCTTCGTTTTCCTCTAAATTAGGATTCGTATCTGGTTTAGGAGGAGTAGGAATTGGAAGCGGTTCCTTTTCAGTTTCAGACTTAGGGTTTTCTTTAGGAGTCAATTGAGGATTAGGAATAGGTTGTGGAGTTGGCTTTGGTTTAAGCTTATTGATGTCAAGCTCTTTTAAATTTTCATCAGAGTTTGATGGAAATGATTTTTCAGTGTCTAAATTTTCTTTATTAATAATATTGGGTTTAAGATTAGAAGTAGTATTACCTCTATAGTTATTTCTTGAATCCGAATTAATAAAATAAGTCGCTGATGAAACTCCGACTGTTGCTCCTGTTACTGATAACAATGTTGAAAAAATAATTTTAGATTTTTTTGTTTTTAGAAAGTTCATATCTTTTTCCTCTTCATTTTAATTGTCCGATATATATATATATATGGGTTACTATTTTCTTATATATTTTGCCTATCAGGTAATTAATTTAATCACAAAAGAATATTTTTTGTTAAAAATAATTAAAAAACGTTCAAAAAGTAACTAATAATGGCATTTTTGCATGTTTTAAATGTTAATTTTGCTCTAATAATTAGTGTTTTAATATTTAATAT
>NZ_VFIX01000050.1 GCF_006385185.1 Metamycoplasma equirhinis
CGCCAGAACACAAACACATGTCGCGGCGAAAGCACCTCGTGCTCGATGTCTGCATCATCCTGGGTGTTCTCATTGCCTACGTCTTTTCGCTGCTCGGCTACGACTGGTTGGCCCACACACCGGGTCCGCTTCCGCAGCCGGACGTGGGCACGACTGACGACACCGTGGTTTTGATCCGCTTCGAGGAGCTGCACACTGTGGCAAATCGCCTCGATGTGAACGTCCTGGTGCTGCCCGACGATTCGATGATCGACCAGCGCCTCCAAGTGTTGACTACCGACACCTCGGTGCGGTTGTATCCGGAGAACGAACTCGGAGATCTGCAGTACCCGGTAGGAAAGCTGCCCGCGCAAGTAGCGACCACGACCGAGGCGCACGGCAACCCGGGCGCCTGGCCATTCGATACATACACCACCGATACGGTCCAGGCCGATGTGCTCGTCGGCGCTGGCGACAACCGTCAATACGTACCCGCCCGGGTCGAAGTGACCGGATCGCTGGAAGGCTGGGACATCAGCGCCGTCCGCGTCGGGGAAAGCAGCCAAACCTCTGATCGCCCGGACA
>NZ_VFIX01000051.1 GCF_006385185.1 Metamycoplasma equirhinis
CGCCTAGGCCGCAGGAGCGCGGCTCATAGGCACTCGATCGCGAGGAATGCGAGGGCGATTCCATTCGTCGTCTGATCGACACCCGCACCGCTGACGTTGACTATGGAACCGGGGTGGTCCCTGTGTTCTCCCGTGCGCCGCAGGCCGCGCCAGCACTCATCTTTTCGTCGCCCGATCAATCCGCGCAACGAATCGCTGCACTGCCTGGGCCGCCGCGTCGACCGTCCTGGCGAGTTCAAGGTGGTCAAGCCCCTCCAGCGCACCTGCATAGATCAGCGGCCAGTGCGGCAGCGTGGCGACTCTCGGTGGCCAAGGATGCTGGGCGCGCGCTTCGAATATCGCGATGCACGCGCTGCGCGTCGGCATGAGGTCGGCATCGAGCAACAGTCCTTCAAGAAGCTGCAAGTCCACCAGGTCGTGAGCGCGGTCGTTGACCTTCGGTTCTTCGAGCACGGCAGTTACTGCGTGCAGCTTCTGCGCGATTTGCCAGGGACTGGTCATGCAGGGTACGGCGACTGCTGCGGGTAC
>NZ_VFIX01000052.1 GCF_006385185.1 Metamycoplasma equirhinis
TCTCGCTCGCCTTAGAATACTCATCTTGGGGACGTGTGTCCGTTCTCGGTACGGGTTTCACAAAATTTAAGTTAGAAGCTTTTTTAAGAGGTATGGAATCATCCAATTCGCTACTTAGTTGCCCGTTCACTATGCATCATAACTCCCGGTTATGCCATGCGGATTTGCCTACATAGCCCAGTCATTATTTACCCCACAATCCAGTAAGTGGTAGTACTATCCTCCCCCGTCACTCCATCACATTTTAGAAAGTACAGGAATATTAACCTGTTGTCCATCGGCTACGCTTTTCAGCCTCGTCTTAGGACCCGACTAACCCTGGGTGGACGAACCTTGCCCAGGAAACCTTCCCCAATAGGCGTCAGAGATTCTCACTCTGAATCGTTACTCATACCGGCATTCTCACTTGTAAGCGCTCCACCAGTCCTCGCGGTCTGGCTTCAATGCCCTTACAACGCTCTCCTAACGCATTTCTGCCCGTAGCTTCGGTATTGTGTTTTAGTCCCGTTGAATTATCGGCACAGAGTCTCTCGACTAGTGAGCTATTACGCACTCTT
>NZ_VFIX01000053.1 GCF_006385185.1 Metamycoplasma equirhinis
CCTCACGCCAGACTTGAGCCACTGCGACCATCTGCGGCGTGTCGCGTGCGTGGTTTAAGTGTCGCGAACGGCGAGGCCTTACAGCCTCATGATTCCGAATGATTCCGAACGGTATCCGGCTTGAACGTGCCCCAGCTGTGGCGGATTCTGACATTTCTCGGCCAGCCCGGCCACGGGCACCCTCGTAACCAACCATTTCGCCGCTAGCGAGCCCGGCGGGGGCGGCTGCGACGCCATGGCTCCGGCGGCTTGATTGACGGTCCGGGCGGCGTCGGTTGCGGCCCCACCGTCGGTTGCCGCACCGGCCACGCCTGGCGGGTCGCTGTGCGGGACATAGCCGGCCGGCCCGGTCGATGGGCCACAGGCCAATCAGACGACGACCTGTTTGGGCATGACGATGGGCTTGAACCCGTACCGAGGCCCGGCATAGGCACCGGCTCCTTTGGCCGCCCCAGAAATCCCCGCCATACCCGGCATTGCGGCGACTGGCCCGGCTTCCTCGGGGACCGCCCAGC
>NZ_VFIX01000054.1 GCF_006385185.1 Metamycoplasma equirhinis
GGGGCGAGTCGTTCGGAGCTCGTCGGCGCTTGGCCCTGTCGACGGTCGGCGCGTCCGAGGCAACCGCCGGACTCCGCAAAACTCATGATGGACATCACGGCTGTCAAGCGCGCGGGGCGCTAACCCAGCGGCGCCTCTACATCGGCAATCCATCCGAGATCACCGACACAAGGATGGTGCACCAGTGAGCGAAAATTGCGGTCCGACCGATGCGCACGCGGACCACGACGATTCCCACGGCGGCATGGGTTGCGCGGAAGTGATCGCCGAGGTGTGGACCCTGCTTGACGGTGAATGCACCCCGGAAACCCGCGAGAGGCTGCGGCGACACCTCGAGGCCTGCCCGGGGTGCCTGAGGCATTACGGGCTCGAGGAACGGATCAAGGCGTTGATCGGGACCAAGTGCCGAGGCGACAGGGCCCCCGAGGGCTTGCGGGAGCGTCTTCGGCTAGAGATCCGCCGGACCACCATCATCCGTGGAGGGCCCTAGCGCAGTGCGTTAGGAATTGGGCCGCTTGCCGTGGTTGGCCTTGCTGTACTTGCGGTCCCG
>NZ_VFIX01000055.1 GCF_006385185.1 Metamycoplasma equirhinis
CTGCCAGCGACCTGACGCCCGAGCTGCTGCGCCGCGCCCAGGCGCGTGCTGCGGCAGCCGGACTGGAGCTCGGCTGGCGGGAAGCCAACGCAGAAGCCCTCCCGTTTAGCGCCGGCGAATTCGATGCGGTGCTCTCGACCATCGGGGTGATGTTCGCCCCGCGTCATCAGCGCACCGCCGACGAACTGGCCCGGGTCTGCCGGCGCGGCGGCAAGATCAGCACCCTGAACTGGACCCCCGAGGGTTTCTACGGCAAATTGCTGTCCACCATCAGACCGTACCGGACGACGCTGCCGGCGGGAGCGCCGCACGAGGTGTGGTGGGGAAGCGAGGATTACGTGAGTGGCCTGTTTCGCGACCATGTGTCCGACATCCGTACCCGGCGAGGATCGCTGACAGTGGACCGGTTCGGTTGCCCGGACGAATGTCGCGACTATTTCAAGAATTTCTACGGCCCGGCGATCAACGCCTACCGCTCCATCGCCGACAGCCCCGAGTGCGTCGCCACACTCGACGCCGAAATCACCGAACTTTGTCGCGAATAC
>NZ_VFIX01000056.1 GCF_006385185.1 Metamycoplasma equirhinis
ACTTCCCACCGGGCGTTGTCAACATCGTCACCTCCAGCAGTCACGCTTTGGGGGCGCTGTTGGCCAAAGACCCTCGGGTGGACATGATTTCGTTCACCGGTTCTACTGCGACCGGCCGTGCCGTAATGGCCGATGCCGCGGCCACCATCAAAAAGGTTTTTCTGGAACTGGGTGGCAAGTCGGCGTTCGTCGTGCTCGACGACGCTGACCTAGCCGCTGCCAGCGCGGTATCGGCGTTCTCGGCTTGCATGCACGCCGGGCAGGGGTGCGCAATCACGACCCGGCTGGTTTTGCCACGGGCCCGTTATGAAGAGGCGGTTGCCATCGCGGCAGCCACCATGTCGTCGATCAGGCCCGGCGATCCCAACGACCCCGGAACCGTTTGCGGGCCGTTGATTTCGGCCCGACAACGGGATCGTGTGCAGGGCTACCTCGACCTGGCGGTCGCCGAAGGCGGAAGGTTCGCATGCGGTGGCGCGCGGCCGGCGGATAGAGAGGGCGGGTTCTACAT
>NZ_VFIX01000057.1 GCF_006385185.1 Metamycoplasma equirhinis
GTTGTTGCACCGTTTCACTCGGGTCCAGGGTGACCGGCCTTCCTAGCGGCGGCAGAAGCAGGTGTCACGATCGGGACGACGAACTCCGCGATCATCGCTCGTTCGTCGGCTTCGTCACGGCCGGGGAACATCAGCAGCGATGTGAGCATCCGGACCACCAAGCGGGCGCGGCGTTCGACGGTGGTCGGATCGTCGGGACCTAGTGAGTTGAGGAATGCCGCGGCCAGGGCCGCGATCACCTCGGACCGTCCGGCCATCTCGCCGCCGATCGGTGGGCGGGTGGTGGTAAACCACGCGGCCAACGCGGGGTTGTCGCGGACCATCCGCAACGTCGTGGTGATGCTCACCAGCAGCCGTTCGGCAGGTTCGACGACATCGGCGATCTTCACCATGATCTCGCGGCCGAGCCGGCGGGTCTCGCGGTGCACGTACGCGGTTCGCAGCGCCTCGCGGCTGTCGAAGTACCGATACAGTGTTGCGCGCGAACAGCCTGCGGCCTTGGCGATCTCGTTCATGCCGATCGACGCCAGGTCACG
>NZ_VFIX01000058.1 GCF_006385185.1 Metamycoplasma equirhinis
TGTTAGCACCACAACATCGTGTTCTGCGTACATCGGTCCGCTCCTAGCGTGGATAGGCGGTAACCAATCGAGGCACGCCGTCGGGTTCGTCGCTGATCCACACTGTACGCAATGCAACCATCCGGCCGCACCGTGATTCCACGACACCATCGACGATTGCCGTGACGCCGTAGGGTGTTGGGGCCGATCCGGCAACCGCGCCTGACGGTGCGGCCAGGGCGGCTGCCGGGGATGATCGCCGGCGTGGCGGCGAAACGAATGAACCGCGAACAGTTCTTCCGCGCGGCGTCGGGGCTCGATGAGGATCGCCTACGGACGGCGCTGTGGAACCTCTACTGGCGCGGCACCGCAAACATGCGGGAGCGCATCGAGGCCGAGCTGGCCAGCGCCGGGCGCGCCCGCCCGGCGCGCAAAATAAAGCCGCCGGCCGATCCGGGCATCGTGGGTTGGGAGGTCGATGAGTTCGTGTCACTGTCGCGGTCGGGTTCCTACCTGGGCCGGGATCGGCCGGTTTTGCTGTGGGAACGA
>NZ_VFIX01000059.1 GCF_006385185.1 Metamycoplasma equirhinis
GTCTTCGCCAAATCGGAAATCTTGCTCATACAGTGCGCCTTTCAGTCGGATGTTGCGCCCTTTTGGGTCCGGGTTCTTGATGCTGATGCTGCTGATGCTGCTGATGCTGCTGATGGTCGCTCGTGATATTTCAAAACCTACCTTTTCCAGCGTTTCCAGCACGTCTGCGCGGCTTTTTAGCTTGCCTGATAGGGCTAGGGCTTCTAAGCCGTCTGTGATGCTCTGTGATGCTCTGTGCGGCTTCCTGCGTGTTTCCCGGCAGGTCTTTGGCTTGGGTCATGCTCTGCCGTTTGGCGGGGTCGTCTGGGTCGCTGTATCCGTGCGTCAGGTTCTGCATGGTGCGCCATGCGTCCACTCTTCCTCTGTCGGCGGCGTAGTAGTAGTAGGGCTGTAACCGCTTTCCGCTCAAAAGCTCGATGTTCGGTATCACGAAGTTGAGTTCCAAACGCCCTTTGTCTCGGTGTTCTACCCATAGGCAGTTGTATTGGTCTTTGTCCAAGCCTGCAAAAATACACTCTTCGAAG
>NZ_VFIX01000005.1 GCF_006385185.1 Metamycoplasma equirhinis
CAATAAAATTTTGTCATTTTATAGAATTGATTTTGTTTAGGAAAAATTCTAGGTCAATATATTCTTGTTTTAGCATTACATTTATTGGAAATGAAATAATTGTATTTGCTCTTTTTAATCTAGGCAATAAATTTGCTCTCTTTTGGCTTTCAATTATTTCAAAGTTAACTAATGACAAAGTATTCAAATTTAAGCCATTTTTAGAATTTTCCTTTTTCACACTAGGCGCAAAAAAAGAAAACTTTCCCCGATTTGAAACAACCGTAACAATTTGATCAAAATCATTAATATTTTGTTTTTTTATAATAATGCCTTCTAGTTCATATTCCATAATATAAATTTTAATGTAGACAAATAAAAAATTCACCAATTTTTAATTAATGGCAAATTAATATTTTAATCATTATCTAACAAATCATTTTTCTTATTGATAATTACACTTTTTCTTTTATTTCGTGCAAGAGTTGCTTTTTTGCTTTTCGACAAAGCGGCCGATTTTTCCCTTGTTTTTACTTTCTTATTTTCTGCAGATTTTATTTTTTCTTCATCTACAGCTTGAATTCTATCTGCGAATAAAAAAGTCGGAATAATAACAACGTTTCTTCTTTTTTGTTTGTAGAAAAACGGTGCTAGTCTGTCAATAATTAATTGTTTCAATTGTGGAACGGTTCAATCATTTGAATTTTTAATCGTATATAAGACGGCGCCGTGAACAATTCGCTTAACTTCCTCAATTAAATGTAGAGAATTTTTAACGAAAAAGGCTCCTCTTGATACGACCCTAGGCTTTCCTAATATTAAGTTTTTTTCCTTATTTAAGGCCACAATAACATTTAGAAAGCCATTCTGTCCTAATTCCATTCTTTCCTTCATTATTTGTGCGTTAGTTTTAGAAAGAATATTCCCATCAATAAAGACAGGACCGAAGTAAACTTTTTCATCAGCTAGGCGCATTTTGTGATTTTCTAAATAATATACATCGCCTAAGTTAGCAACAACAACATTTTCAGGTGCAACGCCACATTCCGATGCGGTATATCCATGTACCACGCTCATACGATATTCACCATGATATGGCATAAAATATTTAGGTCTAGTTAAATTAAATATTTTAATATGTTCATCTTTATAGGCATGGCCAGAAGTATGTAAATAGCCGTCAACACCATTTTCACGAATTATAGCTCCAAGTTTATAAAGTCTATTAACTAATAATTCAATTTTTGATCTATTTCCCGGGATAGGACTTGATGAAAAAATTACTGTGTCTTTTTGCTTAATTGTGACATTAGGATGTTTTCCAAATGACATTTTAGCAAGCCCAGCAAGTTCTTCACCTTGCGAACCCGTTGTTAAAATCAATAATTCACTATCATTGTATTTTGACATGCTTTTTTTGTCAATAAATACTTCGTCAGGTGCGTTTATATAACCTAATCTACGGCCAATATCAATATTATCAACCATTGAACGTCCAAAGGCAATAACTTTTTTCTTGAGTTCAACACCTAATTCAATAATTGCCTTAATTCTTGTTAAATTTGATGCAAACGCTGTAACTATAATTTTTCTTTCAGCTTCTAGCATGTATTTTTTAATATCTTTTAAAATATCGCTCTCAGATGGTGAGTGATTTGGTCGCATTGCATTTGTTGAATCTGAAAACAAAACATCAAGGCCTTCATCACCAATAATTTTTAACTTATTAAAATCAGTTAAATTCCCAATTGGTGTATAGTCAAATCTAAAATCTCCAGTCATCATTAATGCACCATTTGGAGTTTTAACTCTAACACCAAAGGCGTCGGGAATTGAGTGTTGTGCCGTTCAATAATCAACTTGGCAATCGCCAAAATCTCAAACTGAATCCTTTTCAACTTCAAAAAATTCAATTTGACGTTTTATTTTCATATCATCAAATTTTAATTTTAAATATTGAATAGCAATTCTAGGCGCATATATTCTTTTAATATCAACTTGTTGTACAAGATAAGGCACGCCACCAATGTGATCTTCGTGGCCATGCGTAATAAATAGTCCAGCGATTCGGTCTTGATTTTCGGCTAAATATGTAAAATCAGGTATTGATCCATTAACGCCAGTTACAAATGAATCACAAAATTTTATACCAGTATCAATTATAAAAATGTGCTGATCATATTCTATTATTAATGTACTTTTACCAATCTCTTGCATTCCACCTAGACCAAAAATTTTTGTTGGTTTCATCATTCCTCCAATGTTTTTTAATTATTATTAAACAGATAATTGTGGTTTTAATTGTTACTATTTTAACAAATATTTTTTATGCACCGGCAATTTTTATATAATTTTAGCATGCAACAAACACAAAAATTTGGGATAGAACGTATCCTATCAATTCTAGGGTTAATATTGAGAATAGGTGGCATAATTTTAATTGGAATTTCGTTTTGGCTTATTTCAGGCATTATATCCGCAATTAAACCAGAAATAAAACAAATTATTGAATTTTCAGATCTAGATAAGGTAATTAGATCTATCGAGGTAGTTTTAAATAAATTAACTGTTGAGGGCTTGCCAAGTTTAATTATGCTATGTATTGCGATTGGTATTTTTGGAATAGCACATATTTTAGCAATAATTGTTTTAGCTTTTAGTTCTTGAAAAGGCCAGTTTGCCGGAAAATTAATTTTATTAATTTCAACAATTTTCTTTATTGTACCATTATTACCCAGCGTCGGTTTTTTCTTGATAATTTTGGCTCGAAAAAAAATTAATTAAGTATAAAAGAGTTTCATTTATGAAAAATTAAAAAGTAAATTTTCTTTTACATTTTTTTAATCACGAGTAATAACAAAAATATATAATTTTAATATGACACAAAAAGAATTAAACGAAAAGTCAAAAATTTGTAAAAAGTCGTTTTTAGATGCTAAAAAAGTAGTTTTACGTGGCAACATGTTCATGTTGGCGATTGGTCTTTTATTAGGAGCTGCATTTGGCGCGCTAGTAACTTCATTAGCAAATGATGTTATTATGGCAGCAATAACCCGTTCATTCTCATTAAAAGTTGATGCGTGAGTAATATGACCTAAATACGATGGAGCTAATCTTGTTGGTGGAATTTACATCGGTAAATTTTTATCAGCATTATTAAACTTCATAATTGTTTCAACATTCATTTTCCTTGGTTTATTAATTGTATTTTTAGTTAAAAACGCAATTGATTACTCAAAAGCAAAAAAAATGCCAATTGAACCCGAACTAGAACCTCAACCAACAAACGAAGAATTGATGCTAAAAGAACTAAAAAGATTAAATGAACAAATTTCCAAATTGGATTCTAAAAAATAGCAAAAAATAGCAAATTTTAAGCGGTTTGCTATTTTTATTTTGACTTATTTTATTTTAAATAAATATAAGTTTATAGAAATTAAATTATTGTATAATTTTTACGTGTTTAAATATATCAAGCAAGAAAAAAAATAAATAAATAAAACACATTAAATTAAAAATTAAAAGGAGAGCTTAAATGCCATTAAATTTAAAAGGTCGTAGTTTAGATTCAGCTCTAAACTTCACAACAGAAGAAATTACTTACTTATTAAATTTATCATTAGATTTAAAAAAATCTAAACAACAAGGACTACATGTTAACAACCGCCCTTTAACAGGAAAAAATATTGTTATTATGTTCCAAAAAGACTCAACTAGAACTCGTTGTTCATTTGAAGTTGCTGCTGCTGACTTAGGTGCAAGCTGTACATACATCGGACCATCAGGTTCAAACTTTGGTAAAAAGGAATCAGTTGAAGATACCGCCAAAGTTTTAGGTGAAATTTATGACGGTATTGAATTCCGTGGATTTAAACAAAGTGATGTTGACGCTTTAGTTAAATACTCAGGTGTTCCAGTATGAAACGGTTTAACCGACGCTGAACACCCAACACAAATGTTAGCTGACTACATGACAGTTATGGAATTCAAAGGAACAGACTTAAAAGGTAAAAAAATTGTTTTTGCCGGAGATATTAAAAACAACGTTGCTCGTTCATTAATGATTGGTGCGGCATTTGTTGGTATGGACATTGTTTTATGTGGCCCTAAATCACAATGAGAAATTGTTAAAAATGGTCCTGAACACAAAGCAGTTTACAATGCAGTTCAAGAATTATTCAAACGTAACGGCGGATCAGTTTCATTTTCAGATAATAAATTAGAAGCAGCTAAAAACGCTGATGTAATTTATACAGACGTTTGAGTATCATTAGGAGAAGACTTCTCACTATTTGAACCACGTATTCAAGAATTAGGTGCATTCCAAGTTGATATGGCTATGATTAAAGCAGCTAAAGAAGATGTTATTTTCCTACACTGCTTACCAGCATTCCACGACGATCAAACCTTATTCTCAGCTGAAATTAAAGAAAAATTTGGAGCCAAATACCCAGTTGTTTCAACAGGTGCTATGGAAGTTACAGATGAAGTATTTTTATCAAAATACAACAAATCAATTCAACAAGCTGGAAACCGTATGCACTCAATTAAAGCTGTTATTCTAGCTACCTTAGGATACTAATTATGAGTAGAATTGTTATTGCCTTAGGTGGAAACGCTTTAGGAAATAATCCTGAAGAACAAAAAGAATTAGTTAAAGTTCCTGCTAAAAAAATTGCTGAATTAGTGAAAGCAGGACACGAAGTTATTGTAGGACACGGAAACGGTCCTCAAGTTGGGATGATTTTTAATGGATTTGTTAGTGCTCACTCAGTTAACACTAAATCACCATTAGTTCCATTGCCAGAAGCTGGCGCAATGAGCCAAGGATACATTGGCTATCACATGGTTAATGCTATTACTAACTCATTTACTAATGAGGGATTAACAGAAAAAGAAGTTCTATATATCCTAACCCAAACATTAGTTGATCCAAAAGACCCTGCCTTCAAAAATCCTACAAAACCAATTGGTCCATTTTTTGCTTCAAGAGAAGAAGCGGAAGCTGCAAATCCAAATAGTGTTATCGTAGAAGACGCAGGACGTGGGTATAGAAAAGTTGTTGCATCGCCAAAACCAATTAATTTCATCGGAATTAATCAAATTAAAAATGCAATTGAATCTGGTGCAACAGTTATAGTTGGTGGTGGTGGTGGTATTCCAACCATTAAAGATGAAAACGGATTTATTAACGGAGTTGATGGTGTTATCGACAAAGATTTTGCTTTAGCAAAAATGGCAGCATTAGCAAATGCTGATTACTTTATTGTTTTAACAGCTGTTGATTATGTAAAAGTAAATTACGGTAAACCAGATCAAAAAGATCTAAAACATGCAACTAAGGCCGAATTAGAAAAATACATCGAGGAAAAGCAATTCGCACCTGGAAGTATGCTTCCAAAAGTTCAAGCAGCAATTAAGTTTGTTGAAGAAGGCGGAAAAGCCGCATTTATCGGTGATTTAAAAGACCTTGAAGCAATTCTTGCTGAAAAAATAGGAACAAAAGTTACTTTAAACTAATTAAACCCCTTATATATTAAAAATTCCGGAACATATTGTTCCGGTTTTTTATTTATTTTTGAGTATTTCATACAACAGTATTCCTGTAGCAACAGAAACATTAAGTGATTGAACGGAATTTTCACTTTGTTCAATGTAAATAGTCTCATCTGCGTGTTTTATTAAAGTATTTGAAATTCCTGTGCCTTCGTTTCCAACAATTAAACAAGTTGGTGATGCGAATTTAATTTTACTTAAACATGAGGCATTTTCATTAATTGCACTTGCGTAAATTCAAAATCCATTTTTTTTGAGTTGCTTTATTGCTTCAAATAAAGAAGCAACTTTAATGAATTTAATATTTTGAAATCCGCCAGAAGAAGTTTTTAAAACCGTTGGTGTAATATCACATGCTCGGTTTTTTGGAATAATAATATGTTTGATACCAAATACATTAGCAGAACGAATGATTGCACCAAAATTTTGAGGATCTTGAATGTGATCTAGCATTAAAATAGTCTCAGGTTTATCTTTAAAAACACTGCCTATATCATTGTAATTAAAATTGCTTATTTCAGCAATATAACCTTGGTGATTTCCTTTTACAAGTTTATTCATTTCACCAGTTTCTAAAAATTGAATATTTTTAAATTTTATATTTTTATTTATTAAACCTTTTTGTAAATAAAGTTTTGTAATTGGAAAATTATTATTCAGTGCCTCCATTACGGAATTTTTACCAAATATATACGTTTTCATATGTTAGATGATTCCCTTTTCTTTTAATTCATTACGTAAAATGTCAGCTTTTTCATATTCCTTATTTTTTACATATTCTCTTCAATTATTATATTTTTTCAAATCATCTTTTGAAATTTTAATGTTAGGAAAATTGAAACCTAAAATTTTAGCAATATATAAAAATGTTGCATAATCTTTGCTAGTTTTAGTTAGTTTAATTAAGTGACTTAAGGCATTTGAAAAATCTAAATTGGCAAACAAATTAACAATTTCATTAACAATATTTTTATTTATATTATTTTCATAATTTTCTAATTGAAATTTATTATGTATTAAGCTAAATTTATTTATTTGCGATTGTAGCGATTCAAATAATTCATCACTCACATTAATAGGTTTACTGTAATTTGTGCTCAAAATTAATAGTCTATATGTATCGGCATCATATTTCTCTAAAAATGTATGAGGATAAATTATATTTCCCAACGATTTTGACATTTTTTGATTTTTATAGTTTAGTGTTCCAAAGTGAAGTCATCCTTTTGCAATATTTTCATTGTGTAATGCAAAATGTTGAATATTTTCATTTTCGTGATGAGGAAAAACTAAATCAATTCCGCCGCCATGAATATCAATTTGTTTACCTTCAAAATATTTGTTTATAAAGCAACTACATTCAGTATGTCATCCCGGCCTGCCCTTGCCAAAAGGACTATCAAATTTAATGCCCTCTGATGTTGATTTTCATAATGCAAAATCAAGTGAACTTTTTTTGCCAAAAATATTTTCGTCATCATGCAACAAATTTTCAATTTTTTGCCCACTAATTTTTCCGTATACATTTTTATATTTGTTTACATCAAAAAAAATATTGCCTTGGCTTTCATAAGCTGCACCAACATTGATTAAATTTTGTATATATTCATACATATCATTTAAAGAATCAGTTACACGAATTAATTTGCTAGGAAGTTCCATATTAAACGCAATATATTGTTCTAGAAAGTATTTTTCATAAAACATTGCAATTTCTTTTTCGCTTTTATTTTCTTCGACAGCCTTTTTGATTATTTTGTCATCAATATCAGTAATGTTTTCTAGAAAAATTACATTATTTCCAAGGTATTTTTTTGTCCTAACTAAAATATCAAATGTCATAGCTGGACGTAAATTTCCGATGTGTGGATAATTATAAACTGTTGGCCCACATAAATAGTATTTTATTGTTTCCATATCTTTTAGAATTATATTTTAATATAATAAAAAAATCCTAATATATTATAAAATAATAATTATGAATACTACTAAAAATATAATCATTGCTTCAATTGAAGAAGCTTTAAAAAAAATGAACATTAATAAACCTATAATTTTAACTGAAGCTAAAAACTATGGCGATTATTCAACAAATATTGCCTTAACATTACAAAAGGAGCTAGGTAAAAAAGCAATTGATATTGCACAAGAAATAGTTAAAAATATTGATTTAAAAAAATATGTTCAAATTAGTGAAATTCAAGTAGCCGAACCAGGTTTTATTAATTTTTGAGTTTCAAATACTGTATTTGCAGATGCAATAAATACAATAAACAAACTAGGTGAACATTATGGAGATATGACCGGAAATAAAGGCGCCATTAATGTTGAGTTTGTCTCAGCTAATCCAACCGGTTATCTACACATTGGCCATGCTAGAAATGCAGCAATTGGTGCAACATTGTGTAATATTTTAGAAAAAGCGGGTCACCGCGTTGTTCGAGAATATTTAGTTAATGACTATGGTAATCAAATGAATAATTTAGCAGCATCTATTTTTAGTAGATACCAACAAATATTTAATAAAGATTATCCAATGCCAGAAGATTCATATCGCGGTGGAGACATCATTGAATTTGCACAAGAATTTTATAATCAAAATAAAGATAAATACAAAGGCGTAGAATACACAGAAGAAATGCGAATGCTATTTAGAGCATTTGGTCGTGAGTTTGCACTTAAAAATATTGAAAAAGATCTAAAAAGATTCGGAGTTTGATTTGATTTATATACTTCGGAATCAGAACAATATCGTAAAAATCTAGTTTGACCGACAATCAAAAGATTAAAAACTACATATGAAAAAGATGGAGCCACATGACTAAAAACTACGTCAGGTGGTAAAGATGATAAAGATAGAGTTATTATTAAAAGTAATGGTGACTCAACCTATTTATGTGCTGATATTGCCTATCATGAACAAAAATTTGTACAATTAAACGATCCAGAAAAAGGTGTAATCATTGACGTATGAGGTGCGGATCATTCTGGATATGTAGAACGTGTTAAATTTTCATTTGAAGATTTGGGTTGGAGAAGAGACCAACTAGAAATTTTGCTATTTCAACTAATAAGAGTAATGAAAGATGGCAAAGAAGTTAAAATGTCAAAGCGTTTAGGAACTTCGCTTACGCTAAGAGAATTACTTGACTTAGTGGGCAAAGATGCTATTAGATTTTTCTTAATTGAAAGATCATATAACTCAAAGATTGATTTTGATATTAATAAAGTTAACAATGCTGATGAATCTAATCCTATGTATATAATTAAATATGCCCATGCTCGTGCAACACAATTACTAGAGAAATCAGCTTTTAATAAAAATCCTATTGCTTCGGAAATTACTGATGAATTTGCACAAAAACTAGTTAACGAATTAAAAGAATATCCGGATTTAATAGCAACAATGGCAAAAACATATAAAGTTAATTTGCTACCACCATATTTACTAAAATTGGCAGGAGCTTTTAACTCGTTTTACTCAAATACAAAAATTTTAGGTAGTCAAAACGAAGAATCATTAATTGCTTTAATTAAAGCTGCTAAAACAGTTTTAGCCAATGGCATGAATTTGATGGATTTAGACATTCCTGAAAGAATGTAAAATATGAAATTACTAATTTTAGTTCATAACAACTTTAATGATATTGAATTAGGAACGGCATACTATATTTTCAATACTTTTGGTGACTTTGAAAAAATTACAATTTTTAATCCTAATAAAAATTTAACTGAAGTTTTGGGACAAGGCAATGTTTTAAATTTACAAATAGAACATAACGTTAATTTAAACGAATATGATGCAATATTTATCCCTGGTGGGTCTGGAGCTAAAATTTTAAGAGAAGATAATGTCTCATTAAATATAATCAGGCGATTTAAAGACAATAATAAATATATTTTTGCAATTTGCGATGCACCAAATGTTCTATATGAAAATCAAATAATAGATGATCAAATTAATTACAGTTCTTATCCTTTGGGTGAAAATATGCAAAAAGGCAAATTAAGAAATGAAAACAATGTTACAGTACACGACAAAATTATAACCGGTCGCTGCCCTGCTGCCACGTTTGATTTTGCTATTTCTATTCTTTATAAACTATTCGATAATAAAAAAGTAAACAATTACGAAAAACTAATAAAAGCTGCTTTTTAGAAGTAGCTTTTTAATTTTATAAAAAAAGAAATAAAAAAATGGCGGGTAAGAGAGGATTTGAACCTCCGCGGGTGCTTTATACACCCCTACAGTCTTAGCAGGACCGCCTCTTCGACCACTTGAGTACTTACCCTAATATATAAGCATAAAAAATTATATACAAAAACGAATTTATATTTAAAAAACAATTTTTCTATCCCTTAGGAAAAATTTCTGAATAAGAAACCTTGCTACTATCAAAAATACCTAAACTATTTAATCGTGCGTGATTTGTCGCTTTTTCTAATTCATAATAAAATTTTGTATTTTCAGTATAAAAATAACTTTTGGTGTCCAATGAAATATATTGCATTCGTCCAATACCAAAAAATAAAAGCTGTGTATTTAAACAGTATATTTGGTTATCAATAGAATGTCTATAGTAAATTATTCCAACAATTCTACCGTGGAAATCAAAATAATTTTTCTCACCAAAATTTTTGTCTGATTTTGTTTTTTGTGGAACTAAAAATATTGCCTTTGCGTTTTCCAAATAATGACGCGTGTAATTTTCGGCAATTTTTCCGTATTTGTATTGTGCGCCATCAGTGTCATCGAATTTATTACTTTTTTTATCATATCAATGCGTTTCTGGTGTATCAACTCCCGCAAATCTAATTCTAGCGTTATTATTGACTTTTAAAGTATCACCATCAGCAACATTTTGAACATCTATTTTTGTTGCTTTGTTTGTAGAGAAGAAATCGCTTGTTTCATAATTAAATTCAGCTGAAGAAAAACCAACTAAGTTTTGATCGCCATTTGGATTTTTTTCTTTAGATAATTCTTCTTTTATTTTTTTTAGTGTGTCATCAATTCGCTCAATTAATCTTTTTATTTCGAGATATGAATTTTTTAGTTCACTTAAATATGCATTTGCCAATTTTAAGAATTTTATTAATTCATCTGTTTCATTTTTATATTTGTCAACTTTTAATTTATTGTTTTCTAGAAGTGAATTTATTTGTTTAATTTTATCTCTTAAGGTCAAAATAATTTCATTGTAGTCCTCAACTGAATTTTTACACGACGTTGAAACAACTGGAATAAAAATGGCCGGCAATGTTAATGTAGATAATGATAATAATTTAGTATATTGTTTCATTTTTTATTTTTCTCCATTTTTTAAAAAATAAAAAAGCTAATTATGAAAATTAGCTTAGTTTATCGGGTCTAATTGAAGTTCATTCTCCATTTTCTTTATGAAAAAATCTGCCATCAATGGTTAATAAGCGATATAATTCGCCACGTTTTTTTTCTAACAATTCATCATCTGAAACATTATTGGAAGTTTCAGCTCTTCAACGGTCAAATAATTGCGATTTAACATTCGCAAAAATGTCTTGAAAATTCATTGCTTCTTTTGTGTCTAAAATTTCTTTGGCAACGTCAACTAATGTTTTGTATCCCATAAATAAACTCCTTATTTTACATTATTATATATTAGATAATATTTTTGTATTGTAAACTAAGAAAAATTTAAGAAAAAATAAAAATCGCATTTTTCTATCTTTTTCTCATTTCTAAAAAAACATAAAAATAGTATAATTTAAGCGTATAAATGAATTAATTCATACTTTAATAGTTATTCAAAAATCGCAATGAATAATTATAGCATAATAAAAAATTAGTTACGTTTATACACCTAATTTATAACATATATATTTGAAAGGAACAAAATGTCTGTATTTGACAGTAAATTTAATGGTATTCATGTTTACTCAGAAATTGGTGAATTAGAATCAGTTTTAGTTCATGAACCAGGACGTGAAATCGACTATATTACACCTGCTCGTTTAGACGAATTATTATTCTCAGCTATTCTAGAAAGCCATGATGCAAGAAAGGAACATAAAGAATTTGTTGCAACATTGAAAGAAAACAAAATCAATGTTGTTGAATTAACAGATCTAGTTGCAGAAACATATGATTTAGTATCACAAGAAGTTAAAGATAAATTAATTGAAGAATTTTTAGAAGACTCAGAACCAGTTCTATCAAAAGAACACAAGGATTTAGTAAGAAAATTCTTAAAAGGCATCAAGGATTCAAGAAAATTAATTGAAATCATGATGTCGGGTATTACAAAATATGATTTAGGAATTGAAGCAGAACACGACTTAATTGTTGACCCAATGCCTAACTTATACTTTACACGTGATCCATTTGCATCAGTTGGAAATGGTGTAACAATTCACTACATGCGTTACAAAGTTAGACAACGTGAAACCTTATTCTCAAGATTCGTTTTCTCAAATCACCCTAAACTAGTTAAAACTCCATGATACTATGACCCTGCTATGAAAATGTCAATTGAAGGTGGAGACGTATTTATTTACAACAATGATACATTAGTAGTTGGTGTTTCAGAAAGAACTGACCTTGAAACAATCACTTTATTAGCTAAAAACATTAAAGCAAACAAAGAAGTTGAATTCAAACGTATCGTAGCAATTAACGTTCCAAAATGAACAAATTTAATGCACCTAGACACATGACTAACAATGTTAGACAAAGATAAATTCTTATACTCACCAATTGCAAATGACGTATTTAAATTTTGAGATTATGATTTAGTAAACGGCGGAGCAGAACCTCAACCAAAAGTAAATGGTTTACCACTAGACAAATTATTAGAATCAATTATCAATAAGAAACCTATTTTAATTCCTATTGCTGGAGATTGCGCTTCACAAATTGATATTGAAAGAGAAACACACTTTGATGGAACAAACTATCTAGCAATTAAACCAGGTGTTGTTATCGGATACGCACGTAATGAAAAAACAAATGCTGCTCTTGAAAAAGCTGGAATTAAAGTATTGCCATTTAAAGGTAACCAATTATCACTTGGTATGGGAAATGCGCGTTGCATGTCAATGCCCCTATCACGTAAAGATGTTAAATGATAATTTAATCATTAAATCTATATAGTTAAAAAACTTGTCACAATTAAGTGGCAAGTTTTAATATTTTAGTAATTATTTTTAATGCGCAAATAGTTTTTCTTGTTTTTTTTCATATATGAAGATAGTATATCATCATATGAAATATTCACTAACTGCCCAAGACCCAAATATATTCCAAAAGCATTTTGAATATTTTTTTTATTTCTTTTTTTAAACAATTTTGCAAATGCAATATATGCAAAACCTAACTGGCGATTAAAATCATTATCTTTAACTATTATTTTAATGTCGCTATTTACATCATTATGATATGCTATGCTCGTTAAAAAATGAATGCCATCAGCATATTCTTCCAACATTGCTTCATAATTAATATCGCGATGCTTTTTTCAGTATTTAAAAGTCTTAACTTCATTTGCAAATTCACCCAATTCGACTAGAAGAGCAATAATTTTCTTATATTCAAGATCTTTTTCATCTTTGTCAACTGACTTAAGTATTTCCTCGTCAAGTTTAATTTGCGTTTGAAATATAAAATCTAAATTCATAAGTTTTATTATAAAACTTTGTTAGCAAATTGCTAAGAATTTTTAAAAAACTTATATAATAATTAATGCATTAGCTCTAGTGGCGGAATGGTAGACGCAGTTGACTCAAAATCAACCGATGAAGGTCGTGCTGGTTCAAGTCCAGTCTGGAGCACCATATATTTATTTACCAACTATGATGTAACTTATTAACATAAGTTGCATTTTATTTTATAATTAGAAAGTTAACAGTAATATTTAAAGGGGAATAAATTTAATATGAATAATCGAAAATTAGAACTTAAAAAATTAAAGACCTTAGAAGTTCATTCAATATGATATTGAGCGTTAATTACAACTATTATTGCACTAGCATGATTACTTACTGTTTATATTAGCGTTGTTTTTCAAAACAAATATGAAACAAGATTGCAAACAGCAAATGATGTTGTAATCAGCTGCTTTGTTGGATTACTTTCAGCAGCTATTTTAATTCTAGCATCATTTATTTTTCTTGATTTATTCAAGCGTAGTCGAATTCATGACTATTTTGAATATTACGCATATTTAAATTCGCTTCGTACACAACAAAAGCACTTTATTTTTAAAGAAAAAAGAATTGCCAAAATTTTTGATTTAAAAGAAGCAATGACAAAAACTCAATTTATTGCGTTTGTGGCAAAATTGCTTAACTATTCTACTTCTTCGATTGAATATGGAAATTTAGTAAACGAAATTAATACCGATTTTGCGAAACATAGTTTTCTTGAACCAAATTATAGAAGACAAAAACGTAAAGCAATTTTTCGATCAATATTTTTTAATATTTTGCTTCCATTAGCAATTAATGCTATTATTATTTTCGCCATCGTTCAATTTTTAAATCAAGATGAACAACTTAGTGCCATTATTAGATTTTTAATAATAATTATGGTGGCTTCAACCGGTGTTGGATTTTCAATATTTATATATGAAATTTATATTCTTTCATCAGTAAAAAATTACGAATCATTTAATAATTTTTATTTACTTTCCTTCAATAATTATGACTATAAATATTTAAATTCCTCATTAATAAAAAAATAATATTTATTAAATTTAAATAAATTAAGGAAAATTATGGAAAATCAAGTTTACAAATCAGAATTACAATGAACAGATCAATTATGGGTATGTTTGGAATGAGATTATTATTTGTATTATTAGTAATTTTATCTGCCGCTACATTATTTTTAGCTTTACCATGAGTTATTGTATTTTTTAATAGATGACCTATTCGCATACTGTTATAAATGGAAAAAGATTAAAATTTAATGGAACAGGAATACAATAATTTGGCTCTTATATTAAATGATGACTTTTAACATTAGTAACATTTGGTATTTATGGAATTTTCTTTTTGCCGGTTAGAATGTTACAATGATTTACAAAACATACTGTATTTGCCTAGAAATATAGGATTTAAAAAATAACAAGCTTAATTTTGCTTGTTATTTTTTTGTTTTTTCATTATTAAATTTTCACTAATAACAATTATTATGCTACTAATAGTTATTAGTGAAGCAAATATCGCAAAACTAATGAAATAGTTAAATTTATTAGTTATTAAAGTTAATAAAATAATAATTATTGATGAACTTATAATTCTAAAAATTAATGTATAGATTGTGTTATTTTTAAATTTGTCTTTACTAAATAAAAAGTAAGAGTTAGTATAAAAAATAGTAATGAAGAATGAATAAAGCATTTGTTGAAATCCAATAGTGATTAAATATGCTATATTTTTAAATTTATTATCTATATTTACAAATAAAATAGGAATAATTATTAAGAAGATTAAATTCATTGGTATTAAAACTCAAATTAACTTAATATTTTTATTTCTTATAATTAAAGATAATAAACTACCTATTAAACCAAAAATAGCAAAAATAATGGTTAAAAAGAAAGATCATTTATTTGGATCAAAATCTATAATTTTAAAAAATTGTGACATTCCAGATTGTTTTGGGAATAAAAATATGCCTATAATAAAACTAGCAAAGAAAGTATAAATTCATTTTAAAATATTATTTTGTTTAATATTTTGGTTAGGATTATCTTCTTTTTGTTCTTTAACTAATTCAAGTGAATTTTCATTTAATTTAAATGAAAAATATAAAAATCCAGAAATAAAATAAGTAACCATATTTAATAATATAAGAGTTCAAAAAGGTAATTTACTAAACAAAATTAAAGAAAATATCGGTGCTAATAAAAGTGCTATGGAAGTTGAAATAGTTGTTAAGATGTTATAAGTTTTTATATCTTTTTCATTATCAGAAACATAATAAATGATAGTTTTTAAAGCTATAAATCTAAAAGAATGAATAATACTCAAAAGAGAATTTATTACTAATAAAAAGATAGAAAAACCAAATAAATTATTAGTTTTAATAATTATAAAATAACCAACTAATATTGTAGAAAGGACTATAAAACTTGCCAAATCAGTTCCTAAAAGAATATGTTTTAAATTTCCTTTTTTAGTTATTTTATAGTTTAATAAGTAAGAAATGAAAGTAGGTATTTGAATAAGTAAATATAAAATTGAAACTAATCAAAAACTATTAGTAAATCTATAGATATATACTGCTGTTCCTAATTTAAATGCTTCTGAACCTATCATTGATAAAATTAAAGAACTTGAATATTTAGTTTTATTTTTAGCTTGCATATATATTCCTTATTAATTTAAGTTTTCATTTAATATTCAAATTGATTTTAATAAATAAATAATATTTATTATGTTAATCATTGAAGACATTGAATGTATTGAATTAGATGGTATTGCTATTGTAATAGAATTATCTATATCATTTAATTCAGTTATATCTGTAGAACCCGAACCATAATAAATATCATATGGTATTGAGTATATATTTAATAAATTACTTATTTTGTCAAAAAAATCAATTTTTAATGGAGTAAAAAAATCAGCTATTCTTATTAAAATTCCATGTTTTTCTCAATTGTCTTGTTCTGATACTTCAAAATTAACGCACATATTGCTTTTTATATTTTTTTTCAATGATTTTATTCCTGAAAGTCCAACTTCTTCACTTTTAGTTAATAAAATATTAGGTATTTTTGTAAAATTCTGAATTACTCATTTTAATAAAAATACATTTATTTTATTATCATTATTTCTATTAGAAAAGTTAAAATTTTTTATTTTTGATTTTTCATTAGAAACTATAAAATATGGTTGTTTATTATTTAATTTAATTTCATTTTTATTTAAAAATTCAATTTTAGGTCTATTTATTTTTATATTTTTTTCAGATGAAAAAATATAGTTATCATTTATTTTAAATTTTATGTTTTGATAAATTTTATTACCCTTTATATCATATAAGTCCAAATTATTTGTTGGTTTTTAATTTATAGTACCTAAATTATAAATTTGATCATTTACTAAAATACCAGTAGCTTCATCTGAATGCGATATGAATAGTAGATTTGAAGTTTCATTTTCATTTAAGATATAACCACCATTTATTTTTTTTACATTATTAAAAATTTTGTTTATAAATATATCTTCATTTCCTGAAGGCGAAATAAAATCATAATCATTTATTATTTTCTCCATAAATCCATCATGAAAATTTTTTACTAAAATTTCATTAAAGGAAATGAAATTAGTTATATTTTTTATTTTTTTTATATTTTCAAAAAAATCATTTATTTTCAAAAATATAGGCATAAAAATTTTATTTTGTTCAATAAAATAATTATATTTTTGTCACCATAAAAATTTATCGTATTTATAATAAATGAAAATTAAACAAGAATTATTTATTATTGCGAATAAGTATGGTTTTATTTCTTCATAATTTACATTTTCGAAAAAATTTATTTTATTATCTATAAAAATAATGTCATTCAAAGTATTTGTAATTTTTTCATATTTATCATTATGTAAATAATAATCAGACATAATGTAATTTAACATTGTTATTTTTCCTAATATTAAAAAAATTGAATCAACAATATATAAAAATTCATTTATAGGTTTTATTCAGCTTTTATCTATATGATTAAATAAAACAAATTCAATTTTTCCAAATTTAGTTGAATTTAGCGTAATTAAATTATCATCTTCTCTTTCTATAAAAGAATTAATTTTTGAATTCAAAAAATAAACAAAATCTTTTTCAACATAAAAATTTGTGTTACCTACAAATGATAAGTCTATATCATTTGGTTTTCTATTAGTTAATTTATATTCTGATAAAGCATAAGAACCAGTAATAATTAAAGATAAATTAGTTGTGTTTTTTTTATTGTATTCTATTAATGAATTATTCAATAATTCAAATAATTCATTTTTATAGTTCAATATTTTCATTTGTATCCCTTGGTAAAACAACAACATTTCTTATATCATCTTCATTTATTAAAAATAATATTAATCTTTCTATTCCAACACCAAATCCAGAAGTTTGCATAGGTTTTTCTTTTTTCATTTTAAAGTATCAATTATATTCATTAGGATTATTATTATGTAATCTAATGGAATTTATTGTTTCTTCATATGTTTCACATTTTTGACCCATTCCAATGGTTTCACCTATTCCTATTAAGAAATCAGAATTTATTGCTCTATTAGAAACATTTTTTTGATAAAAAGGTACTAATTTTGCTGGAAAATTATTTAAAAAAATACCACTATTATTAAATTTTTTAATTAAGTATTTTTCCTTTTTTGCCTCTTCATATATATTTGGATCAGTTATTATCATATCTGCCTTTCGTTATTTTGTTGTTAATATAATTATACTTTTATACTTTTTTGATTACAATAGTTTTTTAAAACAAAATAGTTATAGCAATAAAACAATTACAAAGATTATAATTTTAATAGTAAGGAAATTTATGTCTTTAAAAAATAAGTTACAAAACTACTTTTACGTTTTTATAACTTACTCTATGTTCAGGACAAGCCCCAAAATTACGCAAAGCTTGAGTGTGGCTTTTTGTACAATAACCTTTGTTTTTTTCGAAATGATATTGCGGATATTTTTTAGCTAATTCATACATTTTTCTATCACGACTCACTTTAGCTAAAATGGATGCCGCTGCTACATTTACACTAAGCGAATCACCGTGTACTAAATTTATTTGTTTAATATTGATATCAATTTCTTCATAGTCAGTAATCACAAGCGAAGGCCTAATTTTTAATTTTTGAATCGCAAGTTTCATACCTATTTTTGAAGCTTGTTTTGGATTATATTTGTCAATATCAGATGCAGGAATTTCCACTATTGAATATGCTAAGGCATTTTTAACAATCTCGTCATAGAGTTTATTTCTATTTGCTTCACTTAATAACTTCGAATCATTAATTTCACTATTTTGATAATTTGTTGGCAAAATAACTGCGGCCACAAATAAAGGCCCAGCGCAACAACCTCTTCCTGCTTCATCAGTTCCGGCAATAATTAGTGATTTATAGTCGTTAATGCTGTTCTCAAAATCAAGATTTTTCATAGTTATTCTCTAAATTTATATTTATTATAATAAATATTTGGGTTTTTCATTAAAAAGATAGCGAAGTATAATAGAATAATAATGTGAAAAATATAGAATTTTTAATTTATTTCACGAGCAACAATTAACCAAAATAGCACATTGGTGTTATTTTAGTTTTTATTTTTAAAATGACAATATAAATTTAAAAAATAAAATAGAAAGGAAATTAAATGAAAAAAATTAATAAGGTTTTATTGGCGGTTGTTCCTGCAACAGCAATATTAGCAACGGCTCCATTAGCTTCTAGATGCAACAGTCCAAGATTTGAACAGGAATTTGATGGAATAATCCAAATCTCAGCAGGTTTTTCATCAACCAACGTTCAAGGACAAGGATTACAAGGAATTGTTAACGCTTATAACAAATGAATTGGCTATGACGCTGGTTCAAAAGCGTGATCTTCAACAAATAAAAAAGCCGAAGGTTACTTGCCAGCTGAAATTAAGACATCAGCTAAAGGATATAATACTGGTGATTTAAGTTTAAAATTAACATCAAAAGACAAAAAAGAATTTTACAACATTATTATTAACTATCCAGCTGCAGCCTCATTATTAGCACGTTACAAAATGAATATCGCAATTGACGAAGCTAAATATGAAAGCTTTGGAATTGCAAAAGCATTCAAGGATTTAAACAAAACAATTGCTGGTAATTCAAATAACGAAAAATGAGCAATTCCATTTTCAAGATCTTCAGAAATGAATGCAGTTGCAAAAAAATTGTTAGGCAAATTGCTAAAAGAATTAAAAGAATTAGCAAGTTTGGAAGTTGATCCAGATAACGCTACAAAAATTAATGAATATATTAAATCATATGAGGATGATAATCAGGAAAAAAGTGGAATAGATAATGTTTGAGATGGCGGCAAATATAAAACTGAAGATAAAGAAAAAGTGATCGCTAAGATAAAAGAACACGTTAAGGGCAAATTAAACGATGAATTATTTACTTCATATGAAGGAATTATTAATTTAGCAATTGCTGCAAAATCAATGTATCCACACAATATCTCTAATTATGTTTTAGGATTTGACTCGCTCCCAAATGCAATCAATGTTATGGCTTCAGCAATCTCAGGTGGAAAATTAGAAGATGGATATATAACCCCTAATCCAGCTTTGGTAAAAACTGGTGGTTGAGATTTCCGCTCATTTTTAAGAGACGAAAACAGCAAACAATATAAACTTTTCAAGAAAATTATTGATTTATTATTAAAAGGTATAAACGAAGGCGCTGTTTGAGTTGGAGGAGCCGGAAAATATGGTTCTTCATTATTGACCGGATATAACTTAGCAATGAGTATCGGCTCAACAGCGGGATTTAGTCACACATATGTTACTGGTTCTGGAGACGATATATTTAAACATAAAATAAAAGATACAAATTACCAACTTATTGAACCATTAGAATCAATTAAAACTTCAAAAGATTTTACAAACGACAAAGTACTTTACTTTAAATCAGGAAAATATTCAAACTCAATTTTCCTAAGTACTGCAGAATCAAGCAAAGTCGGAAACTACAACAAACAATTAGCTAATACAGAAGCGGATCAAATAGCTATTTCACTTTCTGAAAAAGATGCGACCGGTTATAAAGGCGCTGAAGGTTTTATTATTGAAAAAACCGGAGCCTTTAAAATTGATGGTGAAAAGATTGTTCTTAATTATAAATCTGGTTCAGAAACAAAAACAAAGGAACTTTCTGGAAAAGTACTTGGTAAATTCTTTAAAAATGATGATAAAGAATACCTATTTTTGAAAAAAGATCAAGTTGTATCAGAAAAACAAGATGCAAGTAACTTGGTAAACAAAGAAGATGCTACTTGAATTTCAGCACCATTATCATACGACTTATCTAATGAAAAAAAAGGCGTATTTACTCAAGGCCCATCTTTAATTGGAATTCATGCTAATGAAAAAGAAGACGTTGCAACAAAAATGTTTATTGAATGATTGTATAAAACTAAGCTAGATGAAATAACATTTAAGATCGGAAAAAAGGGTCACGAAACAGAACAAAAAATTCAAAATATTTCTCCACTAGATGCATTTAATCAGGTTGCAAGCTATATATCTCCTACAGATGAATTCTTTAAAAAAGAAGTGAACGATCCTTCATTGAAATTTAATGAAGCAATGAAAATAGCCTTTGAAAACTTTAAAAAAGTTGCTATGGATCTAAAATATATAACTTCAGATGATATTGCAGCTTCAGAATCAGATGCATTAAGAAGTGCTATTACATCTGCTGCAGATTCAGCAACAGCTGATGCACAATCAAATACAATCACAGACTTCAAAAAATTCGTTAAAAATATTGAAAAATCGTTTAAATTAGATTAATTTTAAAAATGAAACAATTAAAACAAAGATTATTATTTTTAACAATTGCAACAACTGCTATTTTGCCGTTAGCTGTTGCTTCTTCTTGCAATAAGAAATTAGTTCAAACAGATATTGAACAAAATTTAGAAGAAAATTATGCAAGTCTAAAGGCTAACGATTATCACAATGTCGGCAGAATTTTATATCAAAATGTCGAAAATGAAATAAAAGACAAATTTGGGGACATTGTTAAAATAAAGCGTACACTATGAGAAAAATTCAACTATATTGAAGCCAAAATTAAAAATGTAGTTGATGGCGATACTATTAGTTTAGAAGTTACGCAACCACCTAGAATTTCATACAACGGCAAGGAAATTAGTATTCCTTCCGAAATTAAAATTAGAATTCCAATGATTGATACCTTGGAAGAACATACTTCAGGGGTAAAGGAACGTGAAAAATCATTAGCACATATTGATAGCAATTATGCTAGAAAACTTTTACCAGTGGGTACAAAAGTTAGAGTTGTCTCTGAAAATTGAACCAACAAAACGTATAATCGTCATGTCGGAAGTATCTTCTTTGGCGAAAAGTATGAGAAAAATTTTGCAATTGAAATGCTTGCTGCAGGATACACTTTAGCTAGAATTCCTGAAGAAGCAATTAATGATTTTACATATTCTTATAGAGATCCATTTGACAATGATAAAAATCTATATTCATATTTATTGCCATATGCTGCATATGCGATGAATGATGCAATAATTAATAAACGTGGATTTTATGGCGAATTTGAATTATCTGGTAAAAAAGAACAATTCAATGGGCCTTATGATTTTGCTAAAGAATATCTTGAACACGGTGAGGAAATTATTTCTACCTCTAGATTTATAATGCACCCCAAATTATGAAGAGGTGTAAAATCAGATGCAGAAAATAACATATACAAATTTGTTGATAAATACAATAAAGAAAATTCAAAACGTGTAAATTCAATTAACACACAAGAATTTCGAATAAATGCAACTAAAAAAATAATTCTAGACGCCATTGAAATCTTAAAAGATCACATTAAAAAATATGATGAATCAACTATCGGTTCTGAAAAGCAAAAATATCATTTATATAATTTACAAACCAAAGTTGAAATTTTTGAAACATTAAATTCAATTTATAAAGACTTTGAGGAAATTAAATTAGAAATTTCTGAATTACAAAAACATTTAACATTAGCTAAAACAAAAAACTAAAGACCTTAAATAAATATCTCTTTAGAAAAATAACCATTTATTTAAAGGAATACTATGAAAACAAATCCTAAAACAACCGAAATGTTATCACAAGAAAAAATTCATAGTTTCTCTACTCAAAGATATGAAATGAAAAAAAATCTACCAGCAATTGAAATCAAAAATCTAGTAATAGATTTTGGCGAATCCCTTGCGGTAGATAACGCATCATTTAACATTGAAAGAGGCGAACTAGTAACATTATTGGGTCCATCGGGATCAGGTAAAACCACAACGCTAAATGCAATTTCGGGTTTGCTTAGACCAACAAGCGGAAAAATATTTTTCGCAGGCCTAGATGTAACTAGATTTTCTCCTCAACAAAGAGAACTTGGACTTGTATTTCAAAACTATGCATTGTATCCACATATGTCAGTTTATGAAAATATTGCATTTCCTCTTTACAATGACAAGCACTGAAAAGCTGAAACATTAGAAAAATCTAAACTAGCGCAACTTGATATTTATAAAGTTATGTTGAAGTATTTTTATGCTAATAGCAGCGAGCTTGACGAAAAAATTAAAACAATTGAAAAATCTTGTTATTTTACTATTGATAATCCAAAAGAAACTAATAAATATTTAAGCGATTTGGTTTCTGAATATAACAATATCATTGACGATGAGTTAAATCGCTACAACTTTTTAAAAACAAAGAAAATTGCAGAGTTGACAAATTTAACTAAAAAAGTAATCGAAGATATTAAAAACTATAAGGAAAATGCCAAGATAAAGATTGCAGAGTTAAAATTATCTCGCAATTTTAAACTATCATCATTAAAAAAATCTTATGATGATGAATTAGCAAAACTACAGTTAAATAAACAAGCAAATGCGGAAGCTATTAAGCGCTTAAACAAAGATTACTCACAAAATGCTACTACAATTAAAAATGAATATTCTGTTGCACGCAAGAAATTTACTACTAAACCTTTAGTTACTGAATATCAAGAAAAATATTCGGCCGCAAAACAAAACAACACTCTTTTAATAAATCAAGCGTATAAAGAATTAATTGCTAAAAAGCAACTTCAAGCAAAATCTGAATTGCGCAAAGAAATCGCTGCAATTAAACAACGTTACAATTTGACAGTTAAAGAAACAGAAAATAATTATAAAAAAGTAATTTTAGATTTATTTACACCACTTTTTGAAAGCAAAAAACTTTTGAATGGTACATTTAAAAGCAAATGTAATAGCTTGTTAAAAATGATGCCAGAAAAAGAACTTGTAAAAATAAATGAACTATCAAAAGATGTCTTAACAATACAAGAAGCTATTGTTCGCGACGTTCTAGAAGTAGCGGAACGTGTAGAAATAACAAAAAATCTAGCAAAGCGCCCCACACAATTATCTGGTGGGCAACAACAACGTGTTGCAATTGCTAGGGCAATTGTTAAAAAACCAAAAATATTACTATTAGATGAACCACTTTCTAACCTTGATGCTAAATTACGTATTTCAACTAGAAAGTGAATACGCTCTATTCAACAAGAATTAGGTATAACAACAGTATTTGTTACCCATGATCAAGAAGAGGCTATGTCAATTAGTGACAAAATTGTATGTATGTCGACTGCACAAGTTCAACAAATTGGTAGTCCTATGGAACTATATCTAAAACCTAAAAACGAATTTGTGGCTAGATTCTTGGGTATGCCTGAAATGACAATTTTTGAGGCTAGAATTGAAGGCGAGAACGTTGTTTACGCCGGAATGCCTTTAATTAAAATACCAACAAATTATAAAAAATCAAGTATTGATATAGGTTTTAGAGGTGAATCGTTAATTGAAGCAAAAGACGGTGTATTTGAAGGTGAAATTCGCATTGTCGAATATTTAGGTAAAGAAATTCAGGCACAAATTTTTATTAAAGAAATTAATAAAATCGCAAACGTATTTTTAGGCGCTAAAACCCATTATGATATTGGTGAAATTGTAAAATTAAATATCAAAAATAAGAATCTATATCATTTATTTGATATAGATACAAAAGAACGAATCTAATGAAAATATATTTTTGAAAAAAGTATCGTATTGTTAACACAGGTTCGTCTCTAAGCGTTTTAAATACTAGAACAAAATTTTGAAAACCATTTTTGCTAATGCTACCATCGATTTTAACAATTTTATTGTTAACGGTAATTCCATTTATCTTAGTTATTTATACATCAATAACTCCACGTGTAGGGTTCCATGCAAATGATATTAAATTTGGAATAGATCATTACAAATCTATTTTTCATGATGAACAATTTAAAATAGCAATAAGAAACTCACTTGTATATGCAATATTATCATTGCCAATAAGTTTAGTTATTTCATTACTAATCAGTAGTGCAATTAGTCAAGTTATTAAAAAATGAGCTAGAGGATTTTGACAAACCGTTTTCTTCTTACCATATGTAACTTCAGCTATTGCTGTATCAATGGCGTTTGCATATATTTTCAAAACCCAAGGTGGTATGATAAATGACATTTTATTAAGGTTAAAATTAGTTTCACGTCCAATTAGATTTTTAGATGACACTAGCAACGGAAGTTGAAACTCATTTTGAATAATTTTAATAAGAGGTATTTGGGGAAGCTTGGCATTTCAAATATTAATATTAACAACCGCCATGTTGTCAGTTAATCAAGATTTATACAAATCAGCATCAATTGATGGGGCTTCGCCAACAAAACAATTTTTTACAATTACTTTGCCAGCAATTAGTAAAACTATTACATTTTTATTTACAATGGGAATAATCGGCGGAATTAAAACATTCCCATTGGCTCTATTCAATAACTCATCAGATAATGCCATGCAATATAATGGACAATCTTTAATGCTATATATTTTCCACTTTACCAAAGGAAGTGATTTTGGTAGAGCTGGAGCTTCATCTGTTGTGTTATTTGTATTGGGAATTATTATTTCATTTGGATTGAGAAAAATTGTATTTACATTGTTCCGTTTAGGAAACAAGTTAGGAGAAAAAAGTGTTATTAACCGGATTGAAAATTCGTCATTGACGAGAAAAGCACTATTTGAATTCTAAACAAGAATTGATGTCGAAACCATACTCATCAACGAGTTTGGCTCCCAAAATTCTCTCAATGATATTTAAGGTAGCTGTATTAGGCCTTTTCTCATTATTAATAATATTTCCATTTTATTTTATGATAAGTCAATCGTTGACTTCAATACAATGACAATCTAGTAGACCAGATGTTACCATTTTGTTTCCACGCAGATTTGATCTAAAAGACAAAATATTCCATTTTGAAAACATAAGAAAAGCTTTGGAGGAAGGATATCTACAATCCTTATTATTTACCTCAGGAGTAACACTAGTGTCAATTTTAGTTAGATTATTCTTTTCAATGACACTAGGATATGCTCTTTCAATTAAAAATTGAAAAGGCAAGAAAACATTTTTCACTATATTTCTAGCATTGATGATTTTGCCAGAAATAGCATTACTTTCGGGTCAATATAAAGTTATCGTAACTCTGGGCTGACAAACTAAAAGTTGACTTGTTTTATCATTAATAATTCCATTCGCTGCTTCAATATTCTTTTCATTTATGTACAAAAACGCCTTTGAAGCTATTCCTAATTCAGTTAAAGAATCAGCAATGCTTGATGGCGCAAGTAGTTTTAGATACTTTATTAATATTGCTTTACCAATGGTTAAATCAACAACATGAACAGTAGCCATTTTAACAGCATTTGCATCATGAAACTCATATACATGGCCTTCACTATTAATTTCGGATACAAATTCATTATGACGCCCTATGAACTTATGAGTATTTAGCACAGGAAAAGATGCCAGCGCTGAACGTGATTTCGTATTCATAAGTATACGTATGGCTGCAACTATATTAGCAATTTTGCCAATGTTCATTGCATACTTTGCGTTACGTAGAAGAATTATGGCTGCAATTTCAAGACAAGGCAATGCAACCAAGGGGTAAAATTATGGAAGATAAAAAATTCTCAAATTTTGACAAAAGAAAATTTCAAAAAAGGCAAAAAATTTCTAAAGTTTTAAAAACCGTTGGACTAACTGGAATTATTGTATCAGCGATTGCAGGATTAATTGTTGCAATATTAGCACTATATGGATTAATCTCATTTCCTGCAAATTATAGTTAAATTCTATATTTATATCTATTAAAAATAAGACCATAAATGTTGCTCTATGGTCTTTTTTTTATATAATACATACCATGTTAAAAATTAAGAAAGCAATTTATACGTCAACTTTATTAGTTGCACCATTTATACTATTACCTTTGCACGCTTGTTCTAAACAAACAACAAATGCAATAATTTGAAAAATACCTTTTCAAAAAAATTCATTTGACTCACGTTTTTTTAGTGAATTAATTAATAAATACAATAATGAAATTGCAAAAACAAAATCTTATATGCCTGTTAATTTGCAATTCACGCCTGATAGAAATAATTTGTTTACCAAAGCATCACTTGATTTAATAACAAATAACAAAGAAATCCCTAATCTTTTTTTACATTATCCCTCACTAGCAAATATTGCAGCTAGCTATGATCGAACACTCAATCTACGTGAAATTGCGCAAAATTCCGACATTGATAAACGTTTTTTAATGTCAGACGAATCGTTTGGAATTGAAAATCAAAATAATGTTCATTTTCTTCCATTTGGATCAATTAGTGATAATTTTATAATTAATAATTGATTACTAGGTTTGTATCTTAATAAGTTAAAAGAATTTATTAAAAAAAATAATTTAAATTTTAAATTGTTTAAAAAAGACAAAAAACATAAAATATTTGATAAGGCGATAAATATTTACAATTCATTATCTAACAATGAAAAAATGGAATTAAATGAACGTTGAAAAACAAGGCAATTAGAATTTGATGTTAATTTTTTAAAATCAAATAGTAATTTCACTTTTTCAGATGATTTATTTTGTTCAAATACTGGATTAATGTCAATTTCAAATTATATTTCATATTCAGTATCTAACCAAAAACGTGATAATTCTGTAAGTGTTTTATTTGTGAGACATTCTGCCAATTATGCATATTCGTTACTTTTTCATGATGCACATGATAATATGGCTGAATATTTCTTAAAAAGAAATAAAGCTTCAAGTTTTTTAAATTATGACTTTGATACTTTCGATAAACAAAAATCCATAAAAAAACTTTACGAATTTTTATATAAACATATGCAAAATAATTCTTTGTCTGTTTTAAATAGTAAAATAAACGCCACTGAAACTTATAATTTTAGAAATAAAATGTTTATGCTTGTATCTGGTCGAATTTTTCACACTTTAAAAGATAAAATTATTGAACGCCCAACAGAATATTCACTTTTTTCAGCGCCAACTAAAAATTTAATTGCTAATTCGCAAGAAAAGGGATCATTTTTAATTCAAGGCAATAATATAATTGCAATCAAGAAGACTGATCTTGAAAATAAATCGGTAATGAATTTTGTAAACTGAATTTATGATAAAAATAATATTAAAAATTGAAAAATAGATGGAAAAAAAGTAGCATTAACTCCAGTTGAATATATTTCATATGTTATGGGTTATATTTTTCCTAGTCATAACTTTGCTGAAAATTTTGGTAAAAAGGATGAACAAAATTTAGCAATCAAATCTTTTTTAAATTTACTTGAAAATAAAAAATTAGTTGGATTTCAAGAGCCCGTTGATATAAATAGCAATAGGTTTCGTAAGAACATTGAATGAGCAATCAATGAATACATGTATAATTCAATTAAATATAAAGAAAAAATTACATTTGATGAATTTTTAGAAAAATTAAAGAAAGGTTTGACACTTAATTATGAATAAATATAACGAATATTTAGATTATTATAAAAACAATAATAAAAAAATTCTAAAAAAAATAGAACAAATAGATGAAAAAAAATTTAATGAGAAATTACCACATTTAAATAATTCATTTATTGGCGAAAAGGGAATTTCTTGTGCAAAATTTAATGACGCGACGATAAAGCTTTTTGCACAATCATTTTGCGACACCTTAGCAAATAAAAAAGCAAAAATCTTACTTGCTCATGATGGTTCTAATAATGAATTTATATCATATTTAAAAAACATTAATTATGTATTTAAAGCTAATAAAATATCATCTTATTTATTTTTTAAAAACGCGCCTGTTTCGTATTCTTTTTTAAAATATTCTACAAGTAAAATTAAAGAATTTGATTTTATTATTTATTTATCTCAATATTCATTTAACAATTTTATTTCTTTGTCAATTTATAATAAAAATTGCGATTCCATTAATAACGAAACAATTGAAAAAATATCAAACAATATGATTAATTCATCTTTATATAATGTAAAAGAATTTTTAGATGAACCCTTATATTTAAATCTAGAAAAATTATTGAATGAATACACTTCTGAAATAATTGAATTCAATCATACTAAAAGTGATAACAAAATTATTAGATTAGGAATAATTGATAACAATCTAAATAAATTATTTATTAAAAAAATAATGGGCAAGAACGATTTTGGTTACAAAAATCTTAAATTTACATTGACCGAAGATTGTCCAATGAAAATTCGCATTAAACTATATCAATTACATAAATTGAAAAATATTAATTACTTAATTAAATTTTCATATGATTTCAAAAAAATATATGTATACGCAAGAAGAAATAGCTTTGAATATTCGCTTATAGATATTAATAGTTTGGCTGCAAATTACATTTTATTTGTCAACAACGTTGCAAAAACGAATGAAAAGTCTATTAAAATTGACAAAATTTTATGTTCAATTGCAAATAATATTGAACTTTTTGAACGTATTGCTAAAAAATATGATTTAAAGTTTTCTATTGATTTAAATAATCAATTAATAGAGAAAAAATCTCTTAAAATAAATGAGAATTTTGAAATGAATTTTGGTTTTTTGGACGGTAGAAATAGCGACGCCTTTTTATCACTTTCAGTAATCGCAGATATGTTAAATTACTATGAAACCCAACATTTTAAATTTAAAGAAATTGAAATTCAAAATTTAACACAAATTGAGGATTCTATTGTTTCTATGTTTTCTATTCCATGCCATTTTGATAATATTGAATCATTTGAAACTAAATTATTTTCGCAAACTTTTATTAATCAAATTGAAATTAAAGAATTGCAAGATATTCGTAACTATGCTACAAACGAAAAAGAAAGATATATTGCAAAAATTACTTTCACAAATGAAACTGAATCACTTTTTGTTAAATACTCTTATGAATTACAAGCAATAATTTTTATCTGCAAAGAGAAAAGAAAACCTGGCAACATTTATCTTAAATTTAAAAAATATTTTGTAAAGTTTTTAGCAAATTATTCAAATCCACTAATACCAAATATCTAAAACCTTTGTGGCATAAGTTTTTAACTAATTGCCACAATTTTAATTGTCATTTAAAAAAGAAAACTTTATATAAAAAAATAGTGTAAAATAGTAGTTGCATTGACTCAGCATAATAATATTATGTAAATTGCTTTTGTTTTGTTAATAAATTTGAAAGTAAGCAAGCTGTAGTTCTGAAATCATTAGAATAAAAACATCACATAAGAATTATTAAATAGTCTTTGCATATTCGAAAGGAAAATAATATGTCAAGATTTACAGGATCAATTTTCAAAAAAAGTAGAAGATATGGAATTTCACTGCTAGAAAATAATAAAGAATTTACAAAGGGTAAAAAACGTACAACTGCTCCAGGACAACACGGAGCCAAAAAATCAAAACCATCTGATTATCAATTACACATGTATGAAAAACAAAAAGTTAGATACATGTATGGAATTAACGAACGTCAATTTAAAACATTATTTACATTAGCTTCAAAAAAATCAGGTGTTACTGGGGTTAACTTATTACAACTAGTTGAGTCAAGATTGGATAACTTGGTTTTCAGAGCTGGTTGAGCACGTACAAGAGCACAAGCAAGACAATTCGTAAACCATGGTCATTTCTTGGTTGATGGTCACAAGGCTAATATTCCTTCAATGATTATCAAACTCGGCTCAGTTATTGAAATGAAACAAAGTCTACAAAACAATGTTTCTGTTAAAGAAGCAATTGAAGTTATGTCAGTAGCTCCATGATTAACTAAATCTGATTTCAAAGTTACTTTCACTAGATTGCCAGAACGTAACGAATTTGCTAAAGAAATTAACGAATCATTGATCGTTGAATACTACAACCGTTAATAAAAAATGTCGGCTTACTTAAAAGCGACATTTTTATTTTTTTAATTTGATAATTAATATGAAGAATTATCAGATTTTTTACCTTCAATAATTAAGATTGATTTTGAAGTTCCTAGTCGACTTGCGCCCAATTTAATCATTTCTTCTGCGTCTTCTTTTGATTTGATTCCGCCAGCAGCCTTAATTAATAATTTGTCGCCACAAACTGACTTCATGGTTTTGACATCATCAAATGATGCTCCACGATATGAAAAACCTGTTGAAGTTTTAATGTATTCAGCACCTGACTGCATAACGATTTCTGTTGCTTTAGCAATTTCTGCGGTTGTTAAAAGTGCCGTTTCAATAATAACTTTTAATAATTTTCCGTTGCATGCCTCTTTGATAGCTTTAATTTCATTTAAAACATATTCATATTGTTGATCTTTAAAGCGGCCAATATTTATAACCATGTCAATTTCGTCAGCGCCATGTTCTACTGCAATTTTTGTCTCATAAACCTTAACACTAGTTGCGTTATATCCTAATGGAAAGCCTATTACTGTACAAACTAAAACATCAGTTTCCTTTAAAGCTTCTTTTGCGTATTTTATAAATGATGGAGCAATGCATACTGATTTAAAATTGTATTTTTTTGCCTCTTCAATTAATTTATCAATATCTTTGAATGTAGCAGATGGTGCTAAATTTGTATGGTCGATATATTTGTTTAATTCCATAATTTCTCCTATTAAAAATTTTAAACTTTAATTTTAAATTAATACATTTTTTCAAATACTGACTTAATGTTATATTTTTTATCATTGAATTCAATAGCTTTTATTAATTCATCTTCCAATTCATTATTAATTGGTTTAGATGAATATAGAGTAAATAATAATTCACCTTCATTTACATAATCATTAGATGATTTGTTTAAATAGATTCCTGCGTCATAATCAATTGAATCTTCTTTTTTACTTCTCCCTGCGCCTAATTTCATAGCAACTAGACCAAATGAAATTGCAGATTTAATTTTTAAATAACCATTTTGCTTTGCAAAAATTTCAAATTTATATTTTGGTTTAAATCAATTTTTATCTTCGATTAATTTAGCATTTCCGCCTTGTGCGCTGATTCATTCAATAAATTTCTCATAAGCCTTACCTGAAATAATCGCTTTATCTATCATTTGTTTAGCTTCAGCTTCATCTTTTGCGCAATCAGATAGAATAAGTAACGTTTTTGCTGAAGAGTAGATGATTTCGGTAAAATCTTTAGGACCATTGCCCTTCAATGTTTGCGCTGCTTCTAAAACTTCTATTTTATTACCAATCGCTTTTCCTAGCGGCTGTTCCATATTTGTAATTTCAACAGCAATTTTTCTATTTAATTTTTTACCAATTTGAATCATTAACTTGCCTAATTTTTTTGCTTCTTCAATATTTTTCATAAATGCGCCATCGCCGCACTTAACATCAAGCAAAATGCAATTAGATCCAGTGGCTAATTTTTTAGACATAATTGATGAGGCAATAAGTGGTATTGATTGAACCGTTCCTGTTACATCACGCAAAGCATAAATTTTTTTATCGGCTGGCACCAGTTTTGTATTTTGTCCCACTATGGCAATCCCATGCTTTTGAACAACATTTTTAAATTCTTCATCACTTAGCATAATGTTATACCCGTCAATAGATTCCAATTTATCAAGTGTTCCGCCAGTGTGTCCTAATCCGCGACCTGACATTTTTGCAATTGTTAAACCTAGTGAAGCTAATATTGGACATAGTGCAATACTTACTTTATCACCTACACCACCAGTTGAGTGTTTATCAACAATAGTCTTATTTAAAAAATTTCAATCAAGCACATCACCCGAAAGCATCATAGCATTAGTTAGAATAGCAGTTTCTTCATCACTTAAACCGTTTATTCGTATTGCCATTAAAAAAGCTGATGTTTGGTAGTCAGGAATGCTACCGTTCACATAGTTATTTACAAAAAATTCAATTTCTTCTTTTAATAGTTTTTGGTTTTCAACCTTTTTATTAATGATATCTATAAAACGCATTTTATTGAAATTCCTTTGCTAATGATAATGCTAATTTCATCATTTCATTAAATGAATTTTGTCTTTCTTCACTTGTTGTATATTCTTTTGTAATCAAATTGTCAGATATTGTTAAAATTGTTGCTGCTTTTTTATTTAATTTTTCTGCAACGGTAAATAAACCGTATGCTTCCATTTCAACACAAACAGCACCTTCTGACTTTTCTATTCTTTCCTCAATTGAGGAACAAGAATAAAATGCATCTTCAGATAAAACACGTTCTTCGTGAATTTTCATTCCTAAAAGTTTGGCATTTTTTAATATTAATTTATTCAAATCATCATTTGGTTTAGCAGTATTTTCAAAGTTGTTTTTAATAATATTGGCTCTAAATGTGGTGTTCGTACTATATGCATCTTTAGCTAATATCATTTCATAATTTTTAATTTCAGCTTTTAGTGAACCCGCTGAACCAATACGTATTATTGCTTCAACACCGTATTCATTAAATAATTCATAAGAATAAATTCCGATTGATGGTACGCCCATTCCTGAAGCGCAAATTGAAACTTTGTTACCTTGGTAGTATCCAGTGTACATTAATACATTTCTAACATTAGAAACAAGTTCAACATTTTCTAAATAATTATCAGCAATGTATTTTGCGCGAAGAGGATCCCCAGGCATTAACACCAATTTTGCAAATGCACCTTTTTTAGCGTTAATATGTGGTGTCATATATTCTCCTTTATATGTTTATATTTATTATTTTATAATAAATTTAACAAAAGAAAACGATTAAGAGGTGACAATATCATTAATTGAAGTGATTAATTGTGCTCCATCGTTAATTAAAGCGATATTATCATTATTTTGTGTGTTGTCACTAAAGCAAAATACATTCTTTCCATTTTCTAAAAACGCATTTACAAGTGGCATAATTTTAAATTTTGTACTTGAAATTAGTATCAATTTGTTAGCTAATGCAGCTACGATTCTATTTCTAGCGAAAATTGATTTTTTAATTGGATGATAAAAATGTGGATATTCAGACAAAATCAAAACATTGTCATTTTCTAAATATTTGGAATCTAGATATTGTTTTGCTCAATCAATTCCACTGCTTAAAACAATTATAATTTTTTGATTATTGGCAAGTAATTTGTCAACAATTTTACTATCAAAGCCGCTTCAAGATTCAGTAACAAAGATAAATTCGCTTGTTTTAAAATCAATATTCGCCAATATTTTTAGACTTTCATTAGTTTCATAATTTCCGGTTAAGCAAATCCTCTCGCATTCATTGCTAAGAATATCTAAATTTCCATGATAATAAATAGCAAAAGGCGGTTTAATAACAGAATTGAACTCTTTTGGAAAGTTGGAGTCTAATATTGTTATATATTTTTTGGTCTTTATATTTTCATATTTAAGATAATCATCAAATTGCTTAGAATCAATTTTTTCTTTTGTTCTAATTGCTTCATAAATTGCATCTCAGTCACCAAGATATTTATAACTAAAATATATTAAAAATTCATTCATATTTTTTTCCTTTTTGTTTTTATATTTATATTAAAATTCAATTTAGCGAGGGCGTTTTATTTTAGTGAAAAAATAGCGAAAAAAAGAACGGCATATGCCGCCCTACACTATAAACCGCTTTCTGTACTATACAAAATATAGCGCTAACTATTTATCTAAACTAAGTTAATAGTTTCCGAATCTTAGTTCAATTCCCTTAATTCGGTTCCCCTACCTAAATTTGGGTTTCTAACTCATGGAGTTTACATCGTTGCATCTTAAATTAATAAGCTCGTCTCTGTTGCACTAGTCGTCAATCTAAATGATTGCCTAGACTTATTTGGTCTAGCATGATCACTACTTGCGTCGCAGCAAGTGCTAGAGCGGATTTTCCTCTATAAAAATATAGCAGTTAGCCGTGTGTAATAATTTTATAATAATTAAATTGTATTATGATAAAATAAGATAGCAATTTAGAAAATGGCGTTTGTGGCGAAGTGGTTAACGCTCCGGGTTGTGGCTCCGGCATACGTGGGTTCGATCCCCATCAAACGCCCCATTTTTTTATTTCATTTTTTAATGATAAAAAAATTACAAAATATATATTTGATTTATTTTGTATTTTTTTGTGATTTTAATCCTAAATTGTGGCATTTTCTGCATCTTGCCTCATATTCATTTACGTCGCCTAAAAGGTTGGTTTCATTATTTTTTACTTTGCGAAAACTTGTTGAAGCTGCATGTTGGCAAATTATACACACAGCTTGCAATTTAGTTATTCTTTCAGCCATGGCAAGTAATTCTGGTATTGGCGAAAAAGGGCGTTGCAAATAATCTTGGTCTAAGCCAGATATAATCACCAAATAACCTGAATTAGCCAAATTTTTGGCTACCTCAATTAATTCGGCACCAAAAAAATTTGCCTCATCTATTGCAATAGCTTTATATTCACTATTTTTTAAAAGTTCATAAACTTCACTAATATTTTGCAAAACAATTGTTTTGTGCCTAGATCCGCTACGACTAACAATTTCATTATCCGAAAATCTAATATCGAATTTTGGTTTTATTACTAGTGGTTTCAATTTGGCATATTCTAGCGTTCTAATTCTTCTTAAAAGTTCTTCACTTTTGCCACTAAACATTGGCCCGGTTATAACCTCAATCATCCCCTCATTAAAATTTTTATACATATCATTTCCCCTTACAAAAGTATTTTACTAAATTTGGAATATAATAAATCATAAGTTATTAATTAATTATTATAATTTATTAAAATTAATTGGAGGTTTTGATATGGGACTAAAGGCAGGAATTGTAGGGCTACCCAATGTTGGCAAAAGTACATTATTTTCAGCTTTAACTTTAAATGAAGCAGAGTCGGCAAATTATGCTTTTACAACTATTGAGCCCAATGTTGCAATCGTTAATTTAAAAGATAAAAGACTTGATGAATTAGCAAAGATTGTTAACACTAAAAAAATAGTTCCCGCTACATTTCAATTTGTTGATATTGCTGGACTTGTGGAAGGCGCTTCTAAGGGAGAAGGTTTGGGCAATAAATTTTTATCAAATATTCGTGAAGTTGACGCGATTGTGCACGTAATTCGTTGTTTTGAAAATAATGATATTGTGCATGTTAAAAATAAAATTGATCCGATCAACGATTTAAATACTATTAATTTAGAATTGATACTCGCGGATTTACAAACTATTGAAAATATTGTAAATCGAATTGCTAAAAAAGCTCAAAGCGGAAATGATAAAGAATTAAAATTTGAATATTCACTTGTTCTTAAGATTCGTGAAGCGCTTCAAAATGAAAAAATGGTTAAAGATCTTGATTTAACTAATGAAGAAAAGCAAATTATCAAATCATATCAACTATTGACTTCTAAACCGACTATTTACGTTGCAAATTTAGATTCCAATAGTTATAAAAATTTGAATACTTCACCACATTTTCAAAATCTAAAATCACGTCTTGCAAATGAGATTTTAATTCCTATTTGCATTAAAATTGAATATGAAGTTTGCAAATTTGAAGAAGATGAAAAGCAAATGTTTTTATCAGAATATGGTATTGAAGAATCAGGAATAGATTCAATAATCAAAAATAGCTTTTATTTATTAAATCAATCAACATATTTTACTGCTGGTGAAATTGAAGCTCGTGCCTGAATTTTTAAAAATGGAATGTCAGCATCTGAATGCGCTGGTATTATTCACAGCGATTTCGAAAAAAAATTTGTTAAAGCTGAAGTTATTAAATATAGCGATTATATTAAATACCAAGGTGAAAAAGGTTGCCGTGAAGCCGGCAAAATTAATCTTGAAGGTAAAAATTATTTGATGCAAGATGGCGATGTTTGCTATTTCAAAGTTGCCAAATAAAATTTGTTATTTCCTTAAAAGGAAGTATTTATGGGGGTTTAGTATAATGGTAGTACTGCAGTCTCCAAAACTGTTTGTAAGGGTTCGATTCCTTTAACCCCCGCCATATCTTTATAAGTACAATTAAAAAAATAGATTTAGCGAAGACAGCAAAAATCTATTTTTTTAATTCTTTAATATATTTATTTATTTTATCTACCATATCTAGCTTTTCTCATGGCAAATCAAGGTCATTTCTGCCAAAATGTCCGAACGTTGCGGTTTGAAGATATATTGGCCGGCGTAAGTCTAATTTCTTAATGATTGCTGCAACAGAAAGATCAAATAAATCATTAACTAATTTTTGAATTGTCTCTTCATTATATTCTGAAGTGCCAAATGTATCAACATATATTGATTGTGGACGTGGTAAGCCAATTGCATATGAAAGTTGAATTTCACATTTTTTAGCAATTTTAGCAGCAACAATATTTTTTGCGATATATCTTGCCATATAAGCAGCCGAGCGATCGATTTTTGTAGCATCTTTTCCTGAAAAAGCACCTCCGCCATGATGAGCAAATCCGCCGTATGTGTCAACAATAATTTTTCGGCCTGTTAAACCTGTATCACTTACAGGACCACCAATTACAAATCTACCAGTTGGATTAATTAATATTTCATAATCCAAATTAAAATTATGTTGTCTCATTACAAAATCAATAATTTTTTCTTTAATAAATTTCTTGAAATCTTTTTCGTTATAGTTTGCTTCGTGTTGAATTGACATTAATACTTTTTGAATTTTAATTGTATTTTTTGCATCATCATATTCAATTGTCACTTGACTTTTCATGTCGCTTTTAGCTCATTTGAATTTTTTAATTCGTCTTAAAGTTTCGGCACGTTTGACAAGTTCGTGACTTAAAACTATTGCTCAAGGCATAAAATATTCATTTTCATCACAAGCAAATCCGAATAGAATTCCTTGATCTCCTGCTCCTAGTTCATGATTTTCATTTTCGTTTACACCCATAGCAATGTCTGGGCTTTGTGGATAGATTTTATTTATAATTGTAAAATCGCTTTCCTTATAACCTAATGGCTTTAGAATTTTTCATGTTTCTTTAATGGTGTCAACATATGCTAAAGTGGTTATTTGTCCACCGATATAAATAACATCGTTATTTGCAAGAACATCACAAGCAACTCTTGCATAAGGATCTTTTTTTAACAAAGCATCTAATATTGCATCTGAAATTTGATCGCAAATTTTATCAGTATGCCCTGCGCCGACACTCTCTGAAGTTAAAAATCTTTTCATAATAAAAACCTTTCTATTCAATAAAGAGCAGAAAGGTTTTAAAACAAGTTATATACATGTTAGATAAAATCCCTTACAGTCCACCTTGCTTAAAGTAGGTTGGCATGCCTCATTGCAGTAACGCTGAGCAACTCTCTATGTATTTTGATATATCTATTATATAGATAATTTGTCTCGTTTTAATCATTTTAAATTATTTTTTTAAACTTTATTATTTGTCTTGAATAATTTCTAGTCCAGGCAATTTTTTACCTTGAACAAATTCAATCGAAGCGCCTCCGCCGGTTGAAATAAAACTAAACTTATCTTCGTATCCTAATTTTGCAATTGCTGTAACTGAGTCGCCACCACCAACAACTGAAAAACAATTAGAATTTTTTGCGATTGCAATTGCAATTCCGCGAGTCCCAGCTTCAAAATTGCTAAATTCAGTGACACCGGCCGGACCGTTTCAAAAAATAGTTTTTGCATCTTTAATTTCATTTGCGAAAAGTTCAACACTTTTTGGCCCTATATCAAGCCCCATCATTCCGGCGGGAATATCCATATTTTTTTCATTTGTATATTTAGGTAAGTTATTTGCAAATTCATTTGTGTATGCATTATCAATTGGCAAAATAATTTTACTTTTGTATGTGTTTAAATATTTTTTTGCAATTGTAATTTTATCTTCTTCAAAAATTGAATTACCAATTTCATATCCCATTGCTTTTCTAAAAGTGTAAGCCATTCCGCCAACAATCAAAACTTTATCGGCGATGTTAAATAGTTTTTCTAAAACTCCGATTTTATCACTTATTTTCGCTCCACCAATTATAGCGATAAATGGTCTTTTAAAATCGTGTAGTAATTTCTCTAGATTTTCAACTTCTTTGTTCATTAAAAATCCAAGCGCCGATTCTTTTGAATATTTGGCAATGCCATGAGTAGATGCATGTGCACGGTGTGCTGCGCCGAAGGCATCATTTACATATATGTCACCTAAATTTGCTCAATATTTAGCTAATTCATCATTATTTGAAGATTCAGCTTTATCATTCAAATCTTCAAAGCGAGTATTTTGAAGCATTACAATTTCACCTGCCTTTAAATTTCGGCAAATATCTTCAACTTCTTTTCCCCTTGTTTGTTTTATAAAAATTATTTTTCTATTTAATAATTGTTCTAATTTTTTAGCAACTATATCTAGTGACTTTGTTTTTGTATCTTCAATACTTTTAATTCTGCCTAAGTGCGATAAAATAATTAAAGCAGCACCATTACTTAAAATATAGTTAATAGTTGGTAATGCAGCTTCAATGCGCTTTATATTAGTGATTTGACCGTTTGAAATTGGCACATTAAAATCAACTCTCAAAATTACTTTTTTGTTTTCAAAATTAATATTTTCAATCGTTTTTTTCATTATTTTCCTTAATAATTTATTGTAATTATTTCTACATAATAATGTTATTATAATTATTAAAAATAATTTACTTTTTAAAATAAATTGCTAAATAGGTTAGCAAACATTTGAATTTATAATTCAATATGCAATTTAATTTATTTGGTATAATTTGAATAATTTTATGGAGAAGAAATGGCAAAGATTTTAAATGCTCAAAAGCAAAAAGATACTCGTACCTTAACATACGACCCTGAAAAGGATAGTTTATCTTTGATTATAAATGAATTTTACGCTTTCAAAAAAAACGCTAAATTTTTAAAAGAATATTCAGAAATGGAAATTTTTGAAAAATTTCAAGCTATTCGTTGAATGAAAACTATGGATGAAAAATTGCAAACTGCAAAACAAGAATCGCAAAAACGTCAATATAAAATATCCGCAAAATACGAAAGTTATATCGAATATAAGAAGTGATCTGAGTCACCAATTGCACAAAGGGCACATTCATATTCAAAAACTGCTAGAGTTTTAATTATCGTTGCTGTTGCTGCATTAATTAGTATTATGCTTTTAATTATTGTGGGATTAAATAAGTGGTGATAGAGTATGAATTTACAAACAAAACTATTGTATTTTATATTAGCAATTCTTATTATTGTTTCGTTAATTATTATTATTAACTACGCATATAATTTTATTAAAAAAATAGAAACTAATAAATCATTTAAAAAACAACTTGGCCAATCGACCCGAATTAGAGTTGTTTATCAATTAAAAGAAGCTATTGAATATCTAGCTAAAACAAAAACCGGCGCAATTATTACAATCGAAAATAAAGATAACTTGGATTTACTAAGAACCGACGGAATTATTATTGATGCCAACATTTCTTCGTCGCTAATTATTACTATTTTCAATAAACACACACCATTACATGATGGCGCAATTATTATTCGCAATAATAAAATTTATTACGCAGCAACATATTATAAAATTACTAAAAAATCAATTGATAATAGATATGGCGCAAGACATAGAGCTGCGATGGGCATTAGTGAATTATGCGATGCAACTACAATTGTTGTTAGTGAAGAGACTGGCGGAATAACGATAGCCAAAAACGGTCTTTTTACTTCTGTATCATTAGAAAATTTACAAGGAACTTTATTTGATCTATTCAAAGATACCGAATAAAGTTTTTTATTTTAAAAAAAATTAAATTATTAATGTTATAATATTCGCGCAAGATTTATTAGCATTACATTTTATGCATGTTTATTGTCTTGTCACTAATAAAGTTATTACTATTTTGTTTTGTGTTTTATAGTGTTCCCCTTTTTCTATAATTATCACTTTCCCAATGTAGTCATTTTTATTACTTTTATATTCATCCTATTTCCTTTTTTATTTGAGTTTGTTTAACTCAACATTGTGTATTTGTAGTAATAACTTATTTATTAATTAAAAATTGTGAGACAGCGTGCAAGCGCTGTTTTTATTATTTATAATAAATAATTGTTCAAAGTTAATTAACCAAATAAAAATAATACAAATACTATATAATTTAATTTAAATAAATTTAATAACGTAAAAAATGTTTTTTTTGTTAAAATTAACATTGCTATGAATATGTTGTAAACTGCGTTTTTGGACAGGATATAGATGTAAGGCTATGCTTTGGTAGGTTAAACGCGTTTAATCAAGATTAAAAATCTTATTACATATAAATATATTATTAAAAATATCTATTATGAAAGGAAAAACAAAATGGCAAAATTAGATTTTGACCGTTCAAAACCACACGTAAACATTGGTACAATCGGACACGTTGACCACGGTAAGACAACATTAACCGCTGCTATTGCAACAGTATTGTCAAAAAAAGGTTTATCAGAAGCTAAAGACTATGCAGCTATTGATAATGCACCAGAAGAAAAAGCACGTGGAATTACTATTAATACTTCACACATTGAATATCAAAGTGAAAAACGTCACTATGCTCACGTTGACTGTCCAGGTCACGCTGACTACGTTAAAAACATGATTACTGGTGCCGCACAAATGGATGGAGCTATCCTTGTTGTTGCTGCTACAGATGGCCCTATGCCACAAACTCGTGAACACATTCTTTTAGCAAAACAAGTTGGTCTTCCTAAGATCGTTGTTTTCTTAAACAAAATTGATATGTTTAAAGAAGATGAAAGAGACGAAATGGTTGGACTAGTTGAAATGGATGTTCGTGGATTACTATCAGAATACGGATTCGATGGTGACAACGCTCCTATTATCGCTGGTTCAGCTCTAAAGGCCCTACAAGGCGATGCAGCATATGAAGAAAAAGTTATGGAACTAATTGATGCAGTTGATAACTACATTGATGAACCAAAAAGAGAAACTGATAAACCATTTTTAATGGCTGTTGAAGACGTATTTACAATTACAGGTCGTGGAACCGTTGCTACTGGTAGAGTTGAACGTGGGGTTTTACAAATTAACGAAGAAGTTGAAATTGTTGGATTACACCCAACCAAAAAAACAGTTGTAACAGGAATTGAAATGTTCCGTAAAAACTTAAAAGAAGCACAAGCTGGAGATAACGCTGGTTTATTACTACGTGGTATTGAAAGAAGCGAAGTTGAACGTGGACAAGTTTTAGCAAAACCTAAAACAATTATTCCTCACACAGAATTTGAAGCAACAGTTTATGTTCTTAAAAAAGAAGAAGGCGGACGTCACACTCCATTCTTCCAAAACTATAAACCACAATTCTACTTCCGTACAACAGACGTTACTGGTGGAATCGAATTTAAACCAGGACGTGAAATGGTTATGCCTGGCGATAACGTTGAACTAACAGTTAAATTAATCGCTCCTATTGCTGTTGAAGAAGGTACTAAGTTCTCAATCCGTGAAGGTGGAAGAACAGTTGGCGCCGGCTCAGTTACAAAAATTCTTAAATAGTTTAAAAAAACAAATAATGCCAAGCAATATAAATGCTTGGTTTTTTGTTTTTATGGCGAAAAATCTAAAATCATTCATTCGAATCAATATAGTAAATTAATTATGTGAAAATAACTTTCACCATAATAATATGAAATCTAGTAATTGGAAATTTACATTCGAAAATAATTAAAACTTGAATATTGAATACATAATTAAACATCAAAAAATAGTTAATAATTTTTCATAAAATTATATTTTCTCATTTTTTGTCATTATAAAAAAGTATAAAAATTTGAGATTGCAAAAAGCAGTGTAAACAAGAAAAGAAAATTAATATTTTGCAATATTAAAAAACAAGTTAGGTATTTTTATGATTTTACAAATTTCTTATCTTATTGACGAAAAGATTAGCAAAATAAACGTACTAAACTTTTCGAAAATCAATTATTGGAAAATATATTGAACTAAAATGCTGTTCACTCATTTAGGGTAAAAAACAAAAAACACAAGAATTTGGTTAAGTCTGATTTTAAAAAAGAGTTAAATATTGTAATTGATTTAAGCAAAATTTATAAGAAAGTAATATACTTTTCTAAAATACTTTTTGACTTAATTTTAGTAACAAAAAGCATTAAATAGAAATAATATTCTCAAAGTTATTATAACAAATTAATATTTACACGAATGGAATTGATGTTAGTTATAACTTTGAAGGTATAATATTTTTAAAATCATGTGCCTTTAAAAACAACAAATTTAAATATTAATAGTAAAAAAAGTATATAATAAGTTGACAAAAAAAATAAAGCGCTTTAAAGCTCATTAAATTTTTAAAAAAACGCCTAATTTCGGTGTTTTTTTTATTACTTAATTTATTTCTTTTAGTATACTTTTGTACGGAAATTAAATATAAAAAAAGGAAAAAGGAAAAAATGAAAATATCAAGTAAAAAAAGGTTTTTATTACCTACTATTTTAACATTAACATTATTGCCAACTGTTTCACTAGTTGCTGCTTCTTGCGGCAAAACGGACAAATTTGCGGCAATTAAGACTGCTGGTTATGCTGATTCAATGACAAAATTAGCAAATGGTAGCATTACTGTTGCTGGCGCTTGGTCTGACGCAAGATTTTACGCAGGCAAAGAAGCTGACAATTTATTAGCTATTGGCGCAACAGAATATATTTCAAATGATGGAATTCAATCAAGAAAAGATCTAAAAAAAGGCGATATTGAAATTATTCAAAAAATTTTTATTGAAGTAGTTAAAAAAGCCGAAGCCGAAGCCAAAAAGGGTACTGAGGGAAATTTAACTTATAAGGATGACAAAGGAAAATTAAATAGTATTTTTAAAATATATAACCATGATGGTTATTCAGCGGTAGGATATGATGCCGAAATTGCCTACAATATTGCCGGAGACAAGAAAAAAGCATATACAAACAAGCCACAAGATGGCAACGAATATTTTAAAGAGGAAGGTGGCAAAATAGTTGCCGCTAGTTCTAAAACTTTAAAAATACAATTCATCCCATCTTCTGACGCCTCTTTAGTGACTAGAGCAACGCAAAAATTATTAAAATATTTTAAGGAAGATCTAAAACTCGCAAATATTGATATATCAGTTTCTGCTGATTACAATGCAGCAGCACAATTTTTAGCAAGTGGATCAATTGATGTGGCTTTTTTGCCAATTGATACTTGAGCAAAATTATCAGGTGATTCAAACTTCATTTTACAAGCTGGTAGAGATGTGCAAATTATTGACCCCTATAAAAGTTTGACAAATAGTTCACAACCTAAGTTTGGAGCTGACGATGAAAAATTATTAGTTGAGGCATTTAATTTCTATAAGAAATTTAATAAAGCGGCTGATAATAAGAGAGCACTTTATATTAATCAAAATAAATCAGAAAACCCACAAGAAACTTCTGAAGGATATCCAGAAACTCTAAAAAACTTCATTGATGAATTAACTAAAGATAATAAAGAATTGCCAAAGGTGGGATACTACCGTTCATATATATATGCCCACAAAAACTCAAAAATTGCGCAATTAGTGCTTAAAGCATTAAAAGAACAAGGTTCAAACTGGCAATTAGAATGAAAAGACGTTAAAGATGAAATTATTTATGGATATACATCAACAACATCTGCAGCCTCATTTTCATATCCAGAACAATGATTCAAAAAACACTTTAAAGGATTTGAAAGTTTTCTTAAATAATTAAAATATAAATAAAATGACAAACATAAAAAAGATAAATAAAAAAGATACAACAAATATTACTTCAAAACAAGATTGAGATATAGTTTGACAAAATGCCTCAAAAGTTTATCCAAACGGAACAAAAGGTTTGACTAATCTCAATCTTTCTATTAAACAGGGTGAATTTGTTGCTGTAATCGGTCTTTCCGGAGCTGGTAAGACAACATTAATTAAAACTGTTAATAAAATTAGCGCCATTACTTCCGGCGAATTAACGGTTGGTCCATACAATGTAAACAAATTGAAAGGTAATAAATTAAGAGAATTTCGAACCAAAATCGGAATGATTTTTCAAAATTATAATTTAGTTGAAAACATTTCAGTTATGCAAAATGTTTTAGCTGCAAGATTGCCACAAATGAATAAATTTCGCGCATTATTTGGTATTTATAGTAAAAAAGACATTGCATTGGCATATGAATGTCTAGCTAAAGTAAACATTTTAGAAAACGCATATGATTTAGCAAAAGATTTGAGTGGTGGTCAAATGCAACGTGTAGCGCTAGCAAGAACATTGGCGCAAAAACCTAAAATAATATTAGCTGATGAACCTGTGGGCGCATTAGATCCAATTATGGCAAAAAGCGTTATGGATGGCTTTTTAATAGCTAATAAATTAGATAAAATTACAATCGTTGCTAATTTGCATCACGTCGATTTAGCCTTGCAATATGCGGATCGAATTATTGGTGTAAAAAAAGGAAAAATAATTTTCGATGATTCATGAGATAAAGTTAATTTAGATAAATTGAAAGAAATTTACGGCGAAAAATTAGAACAATTTGATAAAGAACAATTTGTTGAAAATCACAGAAAAAGACACATTGTTCAAGAAGAAATTATTAATAAAATTAATTTATTAAAAACTGATGCAAAAAAATAGTCAATCTCCTTCTTCAAAAGTTCTAAATGAAAGCCGCTTTGAAAAATTGATAAACTTTTTTCAACCTAAATTTACCGATATTAATAATCAAAAAGTTGTTAAAAAATTTCCATGAGATAAAATTTTAGCTTCACTTTTAATAATAGTATTATTTATTGGCTTTTTTACTTTAATTAAGCCAGATTTTCAAAATTGAAAAATATTCTGAAAATCAATTGCTAAATTTTTTGAAATAAATAAAGTAATTGAAATCGGAATTTCAAAATTCACCCCACTTGACACTTTTAAAAGATCATTACAATTTTTATGAACAACAGTCTCATATTCGGTTTTAGGGACGATTTTGGGTATGGTGGTTTCTGTACCGCTTGCGCTACTAAGTTCTAAAAATTTTATTAAAAATAAATTTATTTTTATTCCGTTTCGAATAATTATGTCAATTATTCGCGCGGTTCCGCCAGTTGTATTTGCCTTCATTTTTTCATTTTTATTTTCAAATTCATTGGCAGCTACATTTTCTATTGCAGTTTTCGTGTGTTCTTTAATGACAAAATGATTATATGAAGATTTGGATACATACGACATTAGTGCATATCAAGGTATGCAAGCAATTGGAAATGGTAAAATTCTAGCTTTTAAAAAATCTATTTTTCCATATCTAAGTAAAAGAATTGTTTCATATGGATTTTATTCATTTGAAATGGTTGTAAGATTTGCAGCAATTTTATCTATTGTCGGCATTCCTACTATCGGACAATTATTAAGTGATAATTATGCCTCAATAGACAAATTTTCGCATATATCAATTGTTTTATGAACCTTAATTTCATTAATGATTTTAATTGAATTATTAAATTATGTTATTAAGAAATATATTTTAGAATTTACACCAAAACATCCAAATATTGATGCTAAATTACCTTTTTCAGAACAAGTTAATCAACTAAAAAGGCAAAAATCTAAAATTTATATTTTTAAAATTATTATTGCTATATTTATTGCAATTATATTCATTGCTACACTGTTACAAATTGAATGAAAATTGGGCAACTCTGTTAAAATAATTCAATTTGAAACCGGAATGCAAAAACTTTTTAATCCTGATTGAAGTTTATTTAGAGAATTTTCTGGTTCAAAAACCAACCCTATTCCGCTTGGTTTTGAAGCTTTATTAATCGCTTTGGCCTCTTCAATAATTGGCTTTATATTTGCTTTTGCAATTGGTATATTTGCAGCAAAAAATATTAGCGGGTATTTTTCATATATTTTCAAGTTTGTTATCATTGTTTTAAGAGCTATACCAGCCTTTACGTTTGCTTTACTATTCTTAATTTTATCAAAAGAGTCAAGAATGTTTGCTGGTGTACTAGCTTTGGGTATTCACTCTATAGGTATGCTTGGAAAATTAATTATGGAATCAGTTGAAAAAATTCCAAGAAAAATATTCCAATCTTTAGACTCGATTGGCGCAACTTGATTTCAAAAAGTTAAGTTTGGTGTGGTCAAGGCAATTTTACCTCAAGCACTATCAAATTTACTTTATAGAATCGAGATAAATTTTAAATCAACTGTTGTAATCGGAGCTGTAGGTGCTAGTGAATTTGGATTCCAAGTGTTTACTTACTCGGGCAATTCTATGGAATGAGATAAATTATCTTCATATTTAATATTCACAATTGTGGTACTTTTAATATTAGAGCAAATCTCAAATATTTTACGTTCAAAAATTATGACCGGCTATTTCTTTACTCAAGACGTTTGATTTAAACGTATGATAAGAGAAAAAATGTACATTAAAGCATTAGCGATATGCAATAGTAATGATGATATCTTTTTAAATGAAACACGTTATGTTAAATATGTATTAGCTAAACATAAATTTGATAAATTGCCACTTCTTTCCTTAAATAATTTACCGCTTTTATCCTCAATTTCAGATGCGCAACTTATTGACTTAAAAAATAATGTAAGAAATAAAGAAAATTTAATCAAAAAAAATATGAAACTCATTTCTCAAAATCTCAAAAAATTAAAAAGTGACGTTTGCCGCGAAACACTCGCAAATGCCTCGACACAAATTAAAAAATGGCAAATATTTAAACGCAATAAAATAGTTAGAAAATCTATTAAATATGCTGTTGAAAAATACTTTGAATCGTTTGTGAGAATCTACTAATGAAATTAAAAGAAAAATTTGTTAAATTTTGAGAATACATTAAATCAGCTAAAAAAATATCTTTATTTACTCATGTTGAGCCAGATGGAGATACATTGGGCACTGCAATTGCATTAAAGCATTTAATTATTCTTAATGAACCTAACAAAGATGTTAAAATTTCCGGCGGCGATTTTCCTAGAAATTTGAAATTTTTAATTGACGAACCAATCGATTTAATAAGTGAGAAATTTTTTTGTGAATCACTAAAAATCGTAGTTGATACATCAACACAGAAAAGAATATTTGACACGCGAGTTAATCCTCAAGAGTCATTAAAATTGGACCATCATCCTTGCGAAGGCAAATGATTATTTGAAATTGGTGGTGACAAGTGACCCGCTACAGGGCAATTACTTACAAATATGATTAGATCCTTAAAATTGAAGGTAAACAAAAATGTTTTAGAAGGACTTGCTGTAGCGATTCTAACTGATACGGAAAATTTCAAAGAAAGAAATGTATCTGCAGAAACATTTTTGGCCATGAAATTTTTACTATCAAATGGTCTAGATTATGCTAATTTACTTAAAAAAATGCAACTCTCTAACGAAGAAAATAATTTTATATTTGAAGCAATACAAAACAAAAAAACTCATGATATAGTCACATATATTGTTGTAGACAAAGTAGTTACAAATGATATTGCCAGACCGTTGGTTGCAAAATTTGTCGAAATTTCAAATACAGAAGTTTTACTAGCTTTTTTAAAACGAAAAGAAGGCGATTACCGTTGCGAAATTCGTTCAAAAACAAATTTTAATGTATCAAAAATTGCAACACATTTTGGCGGTGGCGGTCATTTTAATTCTTCTGGTTTTATCCAAAAAGATTTACAAAATATTTCAGAAATTTTACAATATATTAATCAAGAGGAATACAAAAAATAGATAAGAATGTATATCATTAATTCGTGATATATATTTTTATTTTTGAGACTAATGCAACGTGTAGTCTCAATGTTTCGTAAAATAAATAAATTTATATTTAGGTTTAGTAAAATATTAATTAACCATGAAAAAAAAGTTTGCTCCCTTTTATTTAGCTGCTCCGCTAGTTGCATTAACTAGTATAATTCCTATTACAGTAGCATGTAAAAATAAATCTAAAGATCCAAATGAATTAACATTACCACAAAATGAAACCCAAAAATATTTAGAAATTAAAACTCAATTTGAAAAACTTAGCATTCTAGATTTAGATAATATGATTTTTCCTAATAATTTTGATAATTATCTGGGCAGCGAATATTTTAATAATTTTGCAAAAACATGAGCTTTTGGTAGTGATGATTATGAAAAAGCAAAAACTATTGATAAAACAAAGGAATTTTTAAAAAATGATTCGGGATTTTTAAAATTTCTAAAGGAAAAGAATTATGAAACATTTTTTAATATTAATTTTAAAATAATTTTGAGAACGCAATATTTATATTCAACTTTATTATTTAAATTCTTTTTATTGCCGAAATACCAATTTGAAATTATGCAAACCAAATCTAATTCTGAATATTTCAACTTTAAATATTACGCAACCATTAATAGATTTGTTTATCCTAATCAATTTAAATATGAAACCCCGGAAGACAGCTCTACGCGAAGATTTTTCAAAATTGCATCATATGTTGTGCCAGCTATTGCGGTTATAGGCTTAGCAACTTATATTGGTGTGGCAATTGCAATTAAAAAGCGTAAACAAAAAGTAGAACGAAGGAAACATGAGTGAAACAACTTTAAAGCCGATAAATAATAAGAAACCAATTATTTTTTCAGATGTTGATGGCACAATATATGAAAATTTTAATTTGTTAGATGCAACTTTAAATGATATTCATTTTGCGGTCAAAAATGGCGCAGATTTTAATATTTGCACGGGAAACGCTATAGAAGAAAGAATGTACAATCTTGCTAAACAACTCAAATCAAAATTTATAATTGGATCATCCGGTGCACAGATATATGATAGAGATTTGGGTAAAATTATTAAATCATGAAAGATATCGTTTGATTCGTTGAAAAAAATTATTGCTTTAGTTAAGGGCCAAAAATATCAAATGATTTTTTGGGATAATGAAAAATACTTTTACTTATTTGATCATCCAAAAAGCGTTAAAATAATTTGCTCGTATCATTTTTCAACACCTGAAAGGCTTCAAAAGATTCCTAAGTTATATCAAGGCGAATATATCGAACCAGTAAAAATTGAATTATATTCATTAACTAATTATGAAACTGAAGCTGGCGCTAATGAAATTTATGAGCGTATTAAAAATGTTGAAAATGTAACTATTGTACCTACAGCATGTAATGTGGAAATTTCGGCCAAAAATATTACAAAATGAAGTGCTATTGAATGATTAATGAAAAATAATTATATTGAGACTAAAATTGAAGATATTATGACGATCGGTGATAGTAATAATGATTTTACGATGCTACAACACACCCAATATTCTTATGCTATGGCTAATAGTAGCGCCAAAATTTTAGATATTGCACATTTTTTTACGAGTTCTGTCGAACAAAATGGCTTAGGAGAAGCGATTTTGGATTACTTATATCGTTTAAAGAATATTGTAAAAAAATATATGTTACATGAATTTCAAAATCAAAGAAATAATTCCAATGAATAATATAATAGGAGATAGAAATGGATAATGAAATGAAAAACCCTTTAGAAATGCTAGAAAAAATGATTGAAGAAATATATAAAGCCGCAAAATCAATGGGAATTCCTGATGAAGAAATGCGCGAATATTTCGTTAAATCTTTTCAAGATTTTGAGTCGCTAGGAGTTTCAAAAGATTTTAACAGTGAAGAAGTACTAGAATTTGTTTTGAAGGTGCTTGAAAAGTTAATGAACAATTCTAAATCAGATGATAAAATAGAAACCTCAAATAAATCAAATGATAGTAAAGAAGAGATGACTGAAAATTCTGATGATTTTGAGGGCGAAATTAATTAAAATAGTATTATGCTCAAAAAATACTATTTAAAACATAAAGATGATAATTATTTATCATTTTACTATGATAGTGAGACAAAAAACTTAAGTAACATTGAAGTTCTTAAGAAATTTTCTTTTTTACCACAAAATGCTCATAGTTTAAAAAATAGTGAATGATACGAGTATATTTTTAAATTAAATTTAATTCCTCAAAATCGCCAAAATTACAACAATTTATTTGCTAAAGTTTCATCAATTTTTGATTTATATGATCATTTTAAAGGTTTTAATTTAAATAATAATTTATGAATGTGTGAAGTTAATTCAACATTAAAATGAGCAAACAAAAATCAATATAATAATTTTGAAAACAAATTAGAAACTTTTATGTTTGATCATAGGTTTTTTGTTAGCGATATTAGCAATTTTAATTCTCCCGACTGATTTACATGTGGCGAAACAATAAAAACTTGAAAAAAGGAAAATAATAATTTATTTTTACTCAAATCTCCACTTCAAGTAGCTAACAAAATTTTATATGATAATTATGCTGAATTTTTTACTAGTAAATTAGCTAATATTTTGATTAAAAATTCCATCAATTATGAGCTTATTAAAATTAACAATTTGACTTATTCAAAAAGCGCAAATTTCACAAATACAAATAATGAATTTTTTTCTTTTGGTCAACTATTTTTAAACTCATACTCAGATCGCGAAAAATTAGAAGAAGCAATATATTTACTTTACGGTAAAAAAAACTTTGAAGACATGATGGTTTTTGATGCACTGACTTTAAATGTTGATAGACATTTAGGAAATTTTGGTTTACTATATAATGACAAATCTAAAAAATTTAAACCTGCGCCGCTTTTTGATTTTAATAAATCATTAGTTTTTGATTTTCCGCTATATACTGAAAAATCAACACAAGCGCAATTAATAGATTATGGTAAGCGCCAATCCTGCTTCTATAATTCTCTAGATGAACAATTGTTTAAATTTGCTAATCCACGTCATCAAAAGTGAGTCAAAATAATAGAAGAATATGCCAAAAATTTACCGAAGTCTAATTGTGATAAAAAATATCTTAAATTTATTAAGAAAATTTTGTTGTTACAAGCAAATAAGTTAAAAAATTTTTTAATTGCAAAACAAGAAAAAATCGATGAATAACATTTTGTTATAATTTTCTTTATGAATGAAAAAATAATAATTAAAGGCGCTAAAGAAAATAATCTTAAAAATGTCAGTTTAGAAATTCCAAGAAACAAATTTGTGGTTTTTACAGGCTTAAGCGGTTCTGGAAAAAGTTCACTAGCTTTCAATACTATTTATGAAGAAGGAAGACGAAGATATGTTGATAGTCTTTCTAATTATGCACGCCAATTTTTAGGTGGCACAAAAAAGCCTGATGTTGAAAGTATTGAAGGATTGAGCCCTGCAATATCAATAGAACAAAAAACAACGCACAATAACCCAAGAAGTATTGTAGGAACTGTTACTGAAATATATGACTATTTAAGATTGCTTTATGCCCGAATTGGTAGACCATTTTGTCCAAAGCATAAAAGCGAAATAACAGCTCAAAAAACAAGAGATATAATCGAAAATGTTTACAAACTAGAAAACGGCGCCAGAATTTATATTTTAGCTCCTTTGGTTATTAATCAAAAAGGAAGCCATCAATCACTTTTTGCAAAATTGAAACGTGAAGGTTTTTTACGAGTGAAAATAAATGACCATATTTTTACGCTTGATAATGAAATTTCATTAAACAAAAATGAACATTGAAATATTGATTTAGTCATTGATCGAATTGTTTTGAATGCCGAAATGCGCTCAAGAATTGCTGAAGCAATTGAAATAGCTTTAGAGCAAGCAAATGGATTAGTTACTATTGAAGAAGTTGGAAAATCATGCAATACTTATTCAATCAATCATAGTTGTGAATTTGGTGATTTTGATATGCCTAAAATAGAACCTCGACTATTTTCATTTAATTCACCAAACGGAATGTGTGAAGAATGCAAGGGACTTGGCTTGATTCATAAGGCAGATTTTAATTTAATATGTCCTAATGATAATCTTTCAATTGATGATGGTGCATTAAAGTATTACAAAAACTTTATGTACACTACTAATCTTGAATGGCAAGAGTTCGAGAAATTAATTAATTACTATCAAATTGATACAAAAAAACCTATTCGTGAATTCACAGATTTTGAATTAGATATTATTAAATATGGTTCGCAAGAAGATATTCAATATTCTGTAACCTCAGAAAATGGAAATCGCTTTGATAGAAAGAGACATATTGAAGGTATTGTTGAAAAAATTGAAAGACGATATTGAGAAACTTCTTCAAATGAAGCAAGAACATATTATAGTAAATATTTAGCCGATATTCCTTGTTCTAAATGTAAGGGAAAACGTCTAAATATTCATGCCTTGGCAGTTAAAGTAGCTGATTTCGATATTTTTGAAATGTGTAATAAATCAATTGAAGAATTGTCAAATATATTAAATAATTTAACATTGTCTGACTTAGAAAAAGAAATAAGTAGCTTAATTTTAAATGAACTAAAACACCGTGTGGCATTTTTGATTAATGTTGGACTTCAATATTTAACATTAAATCGTAAGGCCGAAACTCTTAGTGGTGGTGAAGCACAAAGAATTAGGCTCGCAACTCAAATCGGTTCAAATTTAACGGGAGTTCTTTATGTACTAGATGAACCTTCTATTGGACTTCATCAAAAAGACAATGATAAATTATTAAATTCATTACGTAAAATGGTTGATATCGGCAATAGTTTAATTGTTGTTGAACATGATGAAGATACAATTAAACAGGCTGATTTTATTGTAGATATAGGTCCGAAAGCTGGTGAACATGGTGGTGAAATTATTTGTGCCGGCGATATTAATGAATTAATGCGTAGTGAAAATAGTTTGACCGGTGCATATTTATCTAAAAAACGTGAAATTAAGTTACCAGATTTTAGGAGATCAGGTAATGGAAAAGTTCTTAAACTTAAACACGCAAAAACAAATAATTTAAAGGATTTAACAGCTATTTTTCCATTAGGGAAATTTATTGCTGTTACCGGCGTTAGTGGTTCAGGGAAATCAAGTTTGATAAATGAAGAATTAGTTAAAAATTTAACTAAATATTTGAATAATCCATTATATGATATTCGTGAGGATGATAAATTATCAGGACAATTAAACATAGATAAATTAATTCAAATTGATCAAAACCCTATTGGTAGAACACCACGTTCTAATCCTGCCACATATACGGGATTATTTGATGATATTCGTGATATTTATGCTAATATTGAAGAAAGTAAAGTGCGCGGTTATACACGCTCCAGATTTTCATTTAATGTCCCAGGCGGAAGGTGTGATAAATGTCAAGGCGATGGGGTTATTAAAATAGAAATGCACTTTTTGCCTGATGTTTATGTAACTTGTGACCACTGTGATGGAAAAAGATATAATATTGAAACTTTGGAAGTAAAATCTCACGGCAAAAACATTAACGATATTTTAGAGATGACAGTTGAGCAAGCTCACACTTTTTTCATAAACAAACCTAATTTGCGTGATAAATTACAAATTCTTTTAGATGTCGGTTTAAATTACATTAAATTAGGACAAAGTGCAACAACGTTAAGTGGTGGTGAAGCTCAAAGAGTTAAATTAGCAACATACTTGCAAAAGAAACCTACTGGCAAATCAATATTCATTTTAGACGAACCCACAACAGGGTTACATCCATATGATATTCAAAATCTATTGAATGTTTTAAATCGTATTGTCGACAACGGTGACACTGTAATCGTAATCGAACATAATTTAGATGTTATAAAATGTGCAGATCATATCATTGATTTAGGACCTGATGGCGGTAGTGGTGGTGGAAAAATAATTGCTACCGGTACACCGGAGCAAGTTGCAAAATCAGAATTATCATATACGGGTGAATATTTGCGAAAAATCTTAGGTTTATAAAATAAAAGTCATAATTTATTATAATTTAACATATTAATTAAAATGGAGGATAAATGAAAGATTTTGCTGGCGTTCAGTTAAAATTAGGTTTTATAAACATTTATTCGCTAACAATGATGTTAGGAATGCTTGCGGCCATTTTAACTGTTTATTATTTTTGACGAAGAGAAAAATATTCATTTGAAAAATTTGCAATCATCGTTTTTATTGCACTGCCAACAGCTATTATCGGTGCTAGATTTGTGTTTGTAATTCAACAATTAATTGAACATAAAGGTCATTGAAACGATGGGCCATGATATAACGCTTTTGCGGTTTGACGTGGCGGTCTTTCAATTCATGGTGGTGTTATTACTGCGACCACTTGTGTTATTCTTTATATTTTATTTTCGAAAACCGAAGAAAAAATTGATCTTAAAAAGGCGTTTTCAATTATTTTACCAGCCGTATTAATCGGTCAAGCGATAGGTCGTTGAGGAAACTTTGCTAACCATGAAGTTTACGGAAAAATTATGGAAGAAGGATCACTAGCTTTCAAAATATTGCCACAGTTTATTCGTGATCACATGTTTATTGGTGGCAAATATCGTCTTCCTTTATTTTTATACGAATCGATTTCAAACCTAATTGCATATGTAATTTTGGTTTGAGTATTAAACAAATGAAATTGACTTCGCCCAGGTACAACAGGGGGATTATATATTCTTTACTACGGCATAATTCGTTTTGGTATGGAACCATTGCGTGAAGATAACTATACTATTTATAAAGTTATTTCTGCACTATATATTTTAGTTGGTTTAACATTGACAATCTTGTTTGAATTTATTATCAAATTAAACTACAATGTTTACAAAATTCCACAATTCGAAAATGAAAAAACTCATGGAATATTTTATTTCATTGTTTACGAACCAAGAAATAAACAATCTAATTTAAGAAAATCGCATGCATATTAAAATAAAGGCTAGTTAATAAATTGCTAGCATTTATTTTTTACTAGGAGAAATATTATGGAAAAAGAAATTTATGATTCAATAATAATCGGCGGCGGCCCAGCTGGGTTGACGGCGGCATTATATATGTCAAGAAATAATCTAAATGTTGCATTTATTGAAGGCAAAACACCTGGCGGAAAAATGGCAGAACAATCCAAAATTGAAAATTATCCAGGATTTGAAAAAATCGGTGGCATTGAACTATCAATGCAGATGTTTAACCAAGCTAGGTCAAATGGTGCAAAATTCATCTATGGCAATGTTAAACAAATTATTAACATTTCTGATTTTGAGAAAAAAATTATTTTAGAAGATCAGAAAATAATTTTTGCAAAAACATTAGTAATTGCCACTGGCATGAAAAACGTGGTTCCAAACGATATTGAAAATATTGAAAAATTTAATGGTAAAGGCGTTTCTTATTGTGTGCTTTGCGATGGAACGTTATTTGCAAATAAACCCTGTGCAATTATAGGCGGTGGCAATTCCGCTATTGAAGAAGCCTCATATCTATCGTCAATCGCTTCAAAGGTTTATGTTTTTGTTCGTGATGGCATTCATGCTGAAAAAAAACTAGTCGAAGATCTTAAAAAACATGAAAATATCGAAATATTTTTAAACTCAAAAATTGAAAAGCTAATTGGCAATGAATTGCTTGAGAAAATTATTGCAAATATTGACGGCAAACCTAAGGAATTTGAAATCAATGGTGTTTTCCCTTATATTGGTTTTAGACCATCAACCGATTTCATTGATTTGCCAAATATTCTTAATGAAAAAAAATTTGTTTTAGTTAACGAAGAAATGGAAACATCAATCAAAAACATTTTTGCCATAGGCGACGTAATTGCAAAAAATATTCGCCAAATAACCACCGCTACTAGTGATGGAACAATCGCAGCTAAAACAATTTCAATGCGAATTATTAAATAATATCTAGATTAAATAAATTGCATATTTATTATTTATAATAAATAAATTTGATAATATAAAAAATGCATTTTTGTCATAATTATTAACAAAATATATTATAATAATCTATGCAATTCAAAATGGAGGGGTAGCGAAGCGGCCAAACGCGGGTGGCTGTAACCCACTTCCTAACGGTTCGGGGGTTCGAATCCCTCCCCCTCCACCATTTTTGCCCTTTAGCCAAGTGGAAAGGCAGCGGTTTTTGGTACCGCCATCCGTTAGTTCGAATCTAACAAGGGCAGCCATATCACATTGTGTAAAAGCAACATCAAAGTTGCTTTTTAATTTTTAATTATTAATGTTTACCAAATATTTTTGTATTTAAAATAATCTTAATGATTGCATTACATTTTTTATATCTAAATACTGAAAATGCAAAAAAATGTGTAATTTCGTTCAAAAATTTAAAAGTCAATTAATAAGTTTTAATAGTTCAATTTTTCATTGTAAATTTAATTAGCAACATTCTTTTCAAATCATATAATTTGTTTATTATTGAAGAGTTTAGTTTTCTTCAATTTTATTATATAAAAATGAAAACACTTTTTAAGTACGGTATTTCACAATAGAATATCAATTTGTATTTGCATTTGTTTTGAGTTTTTTTATTAAATTAATATAAAATTATGATTATGTATAATCATAGAGACGTTGAAAAAAAATGACAACAATATTGAGAAAAAAATAAAACCTTTAAAACCACCGAGCAAAATAATAAAAAAGCCTATATTCTAGATATGTTTCCTTATCCATCTGGCGCGGGATTACATGTTGGACATCTTGAAGGATACACAGCTACTGATATTATTAGTCGCTTTAAGCGTTTAAAGGGTTTTGATGTTTTACACCCAATTGGTTGGGATGCTTTTGGTTTACCAGCGGAACAATATGCTTTAAAAACCGGTAACCATCCTGCACCTTTTACATTAAAAAATATCGATAATTTTCGCCGCCAATTAAAATCTCTTGGTTTTTCATATGACTATGATAAAGAGGTGAATACTACTGATCCCAATTTTTATGTTTGGACACAATGAATTTTTAAAGAACTATATAAACACGGCCTAGCAACAATTGAAAAAATTGATGTTAATTGATGTGAAGGCTTAGGCACAGTTTTAGCAAATGAAGAAATAATTGAAAAAGATGGTATTAAAGTTAGCGAACGTGGCAATTTTCCTGTAATTAAAAAACCAATGAAACAATGAGTTTTAAAAATTACAAAATACGCCGAAAAATTGCTTGAAGGATTAGAAGATTTAGATTGACCTGAGAGTTTAAAATTGCTACAAAGAAATTGAATCGGTAAAAGCACTGGTCATGTTGTTAACTGAAACGTATTAAATTCAACCGAGCATATTGACACATTTACAACACGTTTAGATACAATTTTTGGCGTTTCTGCAATTATAATTAGTCCTGAACATAAGTTGATATCAAAATTAATATCTTTAGATCAAAAGCAAGAAGTTAATGAATACATTGCTAATGCAAAGCAAAAAAGTGAGTTAGAACGTACGCAACTTTCTAAAAATAAAACCGGTGTATTTTTAGGAACATATGTTAAACATCCCTTTACTAAAAAACAAATTCCAATTTGAACTTCTGATTATGTTCTTACATCATACGGCACAGGGGCAATAATGAGTGTACCAGCTCATGATGAACGTGATTTTGATTTTGCTAAAAAGTATGATTTGGAAATTATTAAGGTTATCAATATTAGTGATGATAAATTACCATATAATGGTGATGGAAAACACATAAATTGTTCAATTTTTGATGGTTTGAATAATGAAGAAGCGACAAATAAAATTTTTGAAGCTTTAGATAAATCAATGTCTGTGAGAAAAAATATTAATTTTAAATTAAGAGACTGAATTTTTTCTCGCCAGAGATATTGAGGGGAGCCTTTTCCAATTTTATTTGACGAAAATCAAAATATTTATTTAGTTAAAGAATTAGTAGCATTGCCATATATAAATAATATTAAGCCATCGGGAACAACCGATGGGCCACTTGCTAATATACCTGAATGAAATAATGTAATTATAGATGGCAAAAAATATCGCCATGATAATAATGTTATGCCACAATGAGCTGGTTCTAGTTGATATTATTTGGCATACATTTTAAAAAATGCTGATGGAACATATACACCTCTAGATTCACAAGAAGCAAAAAAACGTTTTGAAAATTGGCTTCCCGTTGATTTATACATTGGAGGTCAAGAACATGCGGTATTGCATTTATTATATGCAAGATTTTGACATCGTTTTCTATTCGATTTAGGAATTGTAAACACTAAAGAGCCATTCGCAAAATTAATAAATCAAGGACTTATATTAGGCCCAGATGGTCAAAAAATGTCTAAATCACTCGGTAATGTTATAAATCCTGACGAATTTGTTGAGTCGCATGGTGCTGATTCGCTTAGAATTTATGAAATGTTTATGGGTCCCTTGACCGATTCCAAATCTTGAAACGTAGATTCGTTAAACGGAATCAAGAAATGACTTGATAGAATTTATGCAACTTTTAAAAACTTGCTTGACAATAAAATTGATATTTCGTTAGATTCAAGCGAGTTAGATAGTAATATTAATCAACTAATTTTAGACGTCGAAGAAAATATTGAAAAAACAAAGTTTAATATTGCAATTAGCAAAATGATGGTATTTATAAATTACTTATCTTCACAGACAAGAATTGCGTCAAAATATCCACTAAAAGTTTTTGCTATTTTATTAAGTCCTTTCGCCCCACATATAGCAGAAGAGTTATTGCAAATTTTAGGCGAAAAGCAAATTCATGAGCAATTATGACCTTTTGTAGAAGTTGACAAGATTTTATCAAAAAGTCCTCAAATTGGAATTCAAATTAATGGTAAGGCACGTGGTCAAATTGAAGTTCAAGATTCTTGAAGCGAAGATGAAGTTATCGAACACGCAATAAAATTACCAAATATTTCAAAGTGACTTGAAGGAAAAACTATAATTAAAAAAATATATATAAAAGACAAAATTTTAAATTTAATTATTAAATAAAAATGGAGAGATTATGGAAGAAAAAAAAGATTATAAAAATACACTTTTGATGCCTAATACTGAGTTTTCAATGAAAGCAAATTTAGTTGAAAAAGAATTACAATATATTAAAAAATGAGAAAACGATAAAATTTATCAAAAACTTCTAAAAAGAAACAAAGGCAATAAAAGTTTTATTTTACATGACGGCCCACCATATGCAAACGGAAATATTCATGTTGGTCACGCGTTAAATAAAATTTTAAAAGATATAATAATTAGATTTAAAAATATGCAGGGATACTATTCGCCATATGTGCCCGGTTGAGATACTCATGGTTTACCAATTGAACACAAAATGCTTTCCGATTCCAAAAAACAAACTAAAGATTATTCTCCAATCGAATTACGTAAAAATGCAGCTAAATATGCTTTGCAGCAAGTTGAAAACCAAAAAAATCAATTTAAAAAATTAGCATTATTGGCTGATTTTGAAAAATTCTATGTTACTTTAGATAAAAAAGTTGAAGCAAAACAATTACGCTTATTCCAAAAAATGGTGAATGATGGCTTGATTTATAAAGATTTAAAACCAATTTATTGATCACCTTCATCGCAATCGGCCTTAGCTGAAGCTGAAGTTGAATACGCAGACCACATTTCACCATCTTTATATGTTGCATTTAAAGTTAATAGTGGAAATCAATTTGTTAAAAAAGATGATTATTTGGTTATTTGAACTACAACACCATGAACATTAATTGCTAATAGTGGTGTTGCAATAAATAAAGATTTTACTTATTTATTAGTTAAACACGAAAACAAAAATTATGTAATTGCAAAAGAATTGTTTAGAAATTTCTGCGAAATAGCCAAATGAGATTCATATGAAATAATTAGAGAATTTTTAGGTCAAGAATTATTATCTTTAACCTATATAAGTCCTATTAATAATTTAAATTGTCCTGTTGTTGAAGGATATCATGTTACTTTAGAATCTGGAACAGGATTAGTGCATATGGCACCGCTTTTTGGTGAAGACGACTTTAATATTGGTACAAAAAATAATCTTAAAAAAATTATGCATGTTAATGATGACGGCATTCTTAACCAAAATGCCTTACAATTTGCTAATTTGTTTTATGATGATGCAAATCCAAAAATTGGCCAATTTTTGGAAAGTAATGGTTTACTTTTAGCATTCAAAAAGATCAAACATTCATATCCGCATGATTGAAGAACACATTTACCAATTATGTATCGTGCAACACCACAATGATTTGTTTCATTAAAGCCTATTAAAGATAATATTATTTCCGTACTTTCACATGTTAAAACCTTTAATGATTGAAGCCAAAAGCGCCTTTCATTAATGCTTGAAAACAGGGAAACATGATGTATTTCACGTCAAAGAACTTGAGGTGTACCTATTATTATTTTTTATGATAAAAATAAAAATCCTGTCATTGAAAATGAGATTTTTGATTATGTAATTAATTTAGTTGAACAATACGGTTCTGATGTTTGATATGAACGCGAAGTCGATGATTTGCTGCCAGAAAAATACCGCAATTTAGGTTTTAGTAAAGAAACTGATATCATGGACGTTTGATTTGATTCAGGTTCAACTGCAATGAGTGTTGAAATAGATAATGTTAAGGCTCCATATGATTTATATTTAGAAGGTTCTGATCAATATCGTGGTTGATTTAATAGTTCATTAATTAATTTTGTTGCATGAAAAAATGAAAGTCCTTTTAAAGCTTTACTATCTCATGGATTTGTTTTAGATGGCAAGGGTCAAAAAATGTCTAAATCTAAGGGAAATGTTGTTGACCCATTAAAAGTTGTTGATAAATATGGCGCCGATATTTTACGACTATGAGCAGCAAATTCAGAATACACTGGAGATGTAACCATTGATGATAAAATTCTTGATCAAACTATCGAAATTTATCGTAAATTTAGAAACACAATTAAATTCATGTTAGGCGGCATTTCTGATTTTGATTTTAAAAAGGTAAAAACTGATTCAATACACGAGTTAATGCTTCAAAAAATTAGAAATTTAGAAACTACTTTATTTAATGATTTTGAACAATATCGTTTTGTCAATGTTATTAAAAATATTAATAATTTTATTATTGATTTTAGTAGTTACTATATTTCTATCACTAAAGATATCCTTTATTTAAATAAACAAGATGATGTCGAAAGACGCCAAGTTCAATATATATTCTCAGAAGTTATTATGTTGTTAATAAGAGCGCTTGCACCAATCATGCCAACGACCTGCGAAGAAATTTATTCATATTATAATTCGCCGGAAAAACTTGAATCTGTGCATTTACTTCCATTTATAAAGAATGTTGGCATTGACAATAGTCTTGAAAATAAATGGGCGGAATTTTTTGAATTAAAGAATTTAATTTATCGTTTAATTGAAGAAAAAATTAAAGACCAAACAATCAAAAGACAAAATGAAGCTTTCGTGGAAATTTTTTCTGAATCACCTTGAATAAAATCATTGCCGTTAACTAAATTGTTTATGGTTGCAGATGTAAAATTTGGAAAGGAAACATTAGTAAAAAAATTACCATCTAAGAAATGTTTAAGATGCTGGAACCATTTCAAAAATGATAATTTTGATGATAGCCTTGAAATTTGTTTGAGATGTAAAGAGGTTATAAATGAATAAAACAAAGAAAACCATACCTTTTTTTACTAAGGAATATTGAAAAAAAGAGTGAAAATCAATTTTAATAAATTTAGCTGTTTATTTAGGAATTTTTGTTGGCGGCATATTAATTGATTTACTAACAAAAGAATTTATTTTTGATAAACGTGCGATAGATGATTCCTCAAAACAATATACTATTGTTTCTAATTCATTTATAAGATTTTGATCTGTTTTTCACCGAGGCACAACACTAGAAATTGGACTTTCAAAGCCAGGACTTCATACTGTTAGTATTCTAATAATTCTTGTAACTTTATTTGTATCTTTAATGTTACATGGGAAAAAGTATTGATGAGTTATTGCTGGTCTTGCTTTAGCGGCATCGGGTTCATTTGGTAATATGTTTGATCGTTTTAAATTCGACGGTGTTAGAGATATTATTAATTTTCCTTGAGCTGACTATGGCACATTTAATTTCGCCGATGTTTGATTGGTTTTAGGCGGAATTTGAATAGTAATCTCAATAACTGTAATTTCTATTATTAACTATGTTCAAGAAAAAAAACAAAAAACTATTAATAATGAAGTTGTTAAATATACCGAAGAAGATAACGAAAGTCATTTTTCAACAAATTAATATGTGACGCCCTTTGCGGCGTTTTCTTTATTTTTTCACTAATCTAGCATATTTATTAGTTCAAGAATTATGATTGAAACGAAAGGAGGAAATTTGTCTGGTTTTAAAATTATTGACAGTAAAAGAGCAAAACAAATATTTGGTGGATTTGCTATTACTACTTTAATATCAACTATTTTATCTTTTGTTCCTGTCGCGATTGGTGCTGTTGGCGCCTTAACAGGAATAGCTAAAATTGCCAATGCGTCAAAAGGCGAAATCAAAACTAAAGATGGCTTTAATGTAAAATGAGACAATAACGAAAGCAACATTGGCTATAATATAGGATTTCACTATTGTTTTTAAAATAAAATCAGGTTTTAAGCCTGATTTTATTATTTGCTAATTAGAAGTTTTTTTAGATTTTTCTAATATCTTGTTAAATCTTTCTACACGTCCACGTGCTTTAACATCGCTACGATTTCCTGTATAAAATGCGTGACAATTAGAGCAAACATCTAAGCTAACTTTTTCAGCTGTTGAACCAAATTCAAATTCAGCATTACATGAAGTACATGTAGCCTTAATTTGGTTATATTTTGGATGAATATCTTTATTCATAATGTGCTCCTATATATTTTATGTTAATTAACTAAGGTTTATTTTATCATAAAGCTAAAAATTTAGTTTGTTATTTTTTATTAATATTTTCTCATCTTCAATTTATTATTTCAGGCATATCATATCCATATTCCAAAATATATTTACGATGATTTTTAATTTTTTTATTCATTTTATCAATAAATGCTTTTCCATTAGTCAAATTTAATGATTTGATAGCATCAATAGCAATATGGAATCTATCCATTTCACTAAGTAAACGAATATCAAAGCTAGTTGTTATATCACCATTTTCGCGATAACCATGCACAATCAAATTGTGATTATTTCTATTAAAGAAAATATCGCGAATTAATCCTTCAAATCCATGAAATGCAAACACTATTGGCTTATTAGTTGTAAATAATTTGTCGAATTCTTTATCATTGATTCCACGTTTATCTATTTTTGGTGATCTTAGTTTTAGTAAATCAACCACGTTAATGTATTTAATTTTCAATTTTGGAAATTCTTTGTTAATAATAGAGATTGCTGCCAATGTTTCTAAATTTGGTTCTACACCAGCTGCAGCAAAAACAATGTCAGGTTCTTCGTTTGATTTGATGTTTGAAGCTCAATCAATTACTTTATATCCTTTTGATACTAACTCGCTTGCTTCTTTTATATTAAAAAATTGTTCTCTTGGTTGTTTAGAGGCAACTATTAAATTGACTGAATTTTTTTCCTCAAAACTCTTTTTTATTACTGCTAACAAACAATTACTATCCGCTGGTAAATATTCGCGAATCAATTCGGGCCTTTTATCAGCAAGATGTCCCAATAGTCCGGGGTCTTGGTGTGTGTAACCATTATGATCTTGTTGAAAAGCAGTAGAAGTAGCAATAATATTTAGTGATGGATAATCTTTTCTTCAAGGCAGCTCTAAAGATTTTTTTAATCATTTGATATGTTGTGTAATCATAGAATCTACTACTCTTAGAAATGCCTCATATGAAGCAAAAAATCCATGTCTTCCTGTTAAAACATAACCTTCTAAAAAGCCTTCAGCTTGGTGTTCACTTAATTGCGAATCTATGATTCTGCCTTCGGGTCCTATTCATTCATCTAACGTTTTTGAGGTTTTTTCTAATCATTGACGTTTAGTTATTTTAAAAATTTCAAATAATCGATTTGATTTAGTTTCATCTGGACCAAATACTCTAAAATTATCTTTATTATTCAAAATAATTTTCGCGATATATTTTGACATTTCTGCCATATCTTGTGATTTAACCGAGCCAGGATATTTAATATCAACGGCGAATTCTTCTCAATTAGTTAATGTTAAAGGTTTTGCATTAATTCCACCATTTGTGATTGGATTAACAGCCATACGCTTCAAACCTTTAGGTGCCAAATCTCTAATTTCGGCAAGAATTTTTCCATTTTCATCAAATAACTCATCTGGTTTATATGACATTAATCATTTTTCCAATTCTTCAAGTTTTTCAGTTTTAAATGCACTCACAGGAATAGGTACTTGGTGCGCTCTAAAACTACCTTCGATTACTTCTCCATCTCATTCTTTTGGTCCTGTTCAACCTTTAGGGGTATATAGCAAAATTACTGGTCACGTTGGTCTTTTGGCTTCAGAAGCCGGATTTTTTCTAGCATTATTTTGAATATTTTTTATCATTTGAATTGCAATGTCTAATTTTTTAGCCATTAACTTATGCATTGCGATATTTGTTAAATTTTTATTTCATTTAACAAAGATTGGTTTTCAACCCATTCCTTCAAAATATTTTTTTATCTCGTTATTAGATTTACGTGACAAAATTGTTGGATTCGATATTTTTCCACCGTTTAAATGAAGAATTGGTAAAATTGCGCCATCATTTACCGGATTAATAAATACATTTGAAAATCATCCGGTCGCAAGTGGACCAGTTTCAGCTTCGCCATCGCCTATAACTGTCGCAGCAATCAAATCCGGATTGTCTAAAATTGCGCCAGTTGCATGACTTAATGAATAACCTAATTCACCACCCTCGTGAATTGATCCAGGTGTTTCAGGTGCAGCATGACTTGCGGTTCCGCCAGGAAATGAAAATCTTTTGCATAGTTTTTTTAGCCCTGTTTCATTTTCTTCAATTTCAGGATATATTTCGGTATATGAACCATCAAGATAAGAATTCGATATCATAACTTGGCCACCGTGGCCGGGGCCTTCAATGTAAAACATATTCAAATTATATTTATTAATAACTCGATTTAAATGTGCGTATATAAAATTTTGCCCAGGTATTGTCCCTCAATGGCCAATTGGATATAGTTTAATATCTTCTTTAGTTAATTTGGTTTTCAAAAGCGGATTATCGCGCAAATATATTTGTGCTACACTTAGATAATTTGCAGCCCTAAACCATTTATCTATCTTTTTAAAATAATTATTGTTGTTATAAAAATTTTTTTTCATTTTGCCTCATTTAATTTGTTTTTATTAGTAAAACGCTTACCTTATATATTTATAATTGTACTAAATTTTAGGGTCTTAATTATAGCAAATGAGAATCTAAAATTTTTGTTTTATTTAACAAATAGGTAATTAAAATAATTTAAATATAACATTTAAATCAAATTACGATTTATTGTCTAAATTTGTGAAAATTTATCCCATTTTTTTATGTTTTTTATTTATAAAAAAATAAAAGATAAAAGACGGAGTAAAATAAAGATATAGTACTTTTATTTTGTACTTTATTATTTGAAAGGAAATTTATGAAAAAGAAAATTCTAGTTAATACATCATTAATTTTGGCTGCAATTATTCCTACATCAATAATTGCAATATCATGTAAAGATGAATTGTCGCAGGCACAAATTGAAAAAGAAACAATAGTTGACGCAAACGTTAAAAATTCATGAATTAAAGATTTTACAAAAGACGATTTCAAAATAATTGCTCCTAAAGGATATGAAATCAAAAGCGCCGAAGTAACAGCAAAGGATGAGGTAAATAATCACGCAACAATCAAAATAACAATTGTCAACCTAAAAACCAAAAAGGAATACGTTGTTTGAAAAACAGTGACCGGCTTTGTAAATATACGGGATATAGAAGCCGAAAAAATGGAAATTAAAGAAAAAGTAAAACTTTCGGTAAAAAATATAGATACTCTAGATATCAATGAACTAACATTAGATAAAATTATTGTTGAAAATAAAATTAGCGGATGGACCTATGTTGTTGAATCATTTAAAATTTGAAGTTCACAAGTAGCTAATGTGATAATTAAAGCTAGCAAAAATGATGTTAAATATGAATTTAAATTTGAAAAAGAAATAATTGGTTTTAAAAAAGATACGGAAATTAAAGAAAAGATAAAAGAAATTACCATTAAGGATATTCCAAAAGAAAGATATGCTAACCATTGAGTAAATGAGATCAAAAAAGAAAATATTATTTTAACATTTGAAAATGATAAACTAGATCCTAAAAACTATGAAATTTCTACTATTGTAAATGTTAAACAAGGAATAATTTTTATTAATTTAACTAATAAAACAACTCACGAAAAATTAACTCCTGGAACAAAAATCACTGGATTCAAAAAATTCGAATGAAGCAAAAATGATGCTAAAATCACTATTGAAGGTCTTGACGAATCACAATACAAAGATAAAACAGGCTTTGAAGTTGCGGCTTCAAAAGATAAATTTTCAGTTAGTTCTATATCTGGTGATTTCGAATATGAAATTTCAAGCTTAAATGTTCAAAAGAGAGGTAAACAAATTACAGTTTATCTTAAAATAACAACAAAAGATGGTAAATTTACAACAGAAGAATCAACTCAATTAACAGGTTTTAAAGAAGAAATGCTTCCAGAAGACAAAGATGATATCATTATCAAAGTTAAAGGCAAAGCAAAAGAAGAATTTGGAACAATTTCATTTAAAGATATTGATAAAAATCACACAAATAAAGATATTATTGTGACAAGTAAATCTGGTAAATATAAATATAGACTAAGTAAAATTGGTTGAAGCAATAATAGCAAAAAATTAACCTTAACAATTTTTCAACAATATCCTGACGGCGATCAAATTGCCACATTTAACATAGATATTGAAGGCTTTGCTGATTAAAAGTCAACACATTGTAACGTGAAGTGCAACACTTGAAAAAAGTGTTTGCATTTTATATAATTCGGTTATTCAATTATATTTGAATTTTGTATCTTGAAACTATGCTATTTGTGTTTTTAAATTTACAAAAACATAATTAAAAAAACATAAATAATTAATCAAAAATTTCATATTGTTTTCACTATTAGTTTATATAAAAGTAAATTGCAAAATTCAAATATTATAATGTAATCATAAATATAAATATAACAACTCTAATACGTAATTAAATTCGCTATATTCACCATCTATATTTACTTCAATTTCGTGAAATATTAAATCTTCGTGAAAATAAAATTTGCTATTAGTTTAGTAATAAAATATGTTTATTTTAATTTGTCTATATATTCAAATTAACTAAAGCAGATTCTAAAATAGCGCTTATTTAAGATCATATTTATTTTATGCGCAACATTTTTCATGTTTAATGTTGAATTTTCATTGCGATTTAAAACATGTTGAAAAATTTATTTATTTTAGTTCAATTTTTAACTTTCTTAACTGACTTTATAAGATAAATTTTTATTTAAAAGCAATAATTTTTTCACAAAAAATACGATTTTATACGTAAAAAAAATTATTTGTTATAATTAACAATGCAACTACAAACCAAGAAGCACAAGGTTACGATATGCCGAGCTTAGTTGTTCATCTCGAAAATCGATAACTTGTGTGGAGTTACTTCGTAAATGAAGAAGGAGAACAAATTATGAAATTAGAAATCAAAATTAAAGCTTTTGATGCTCAATTAGTTGATGATGCTGCTAAAAAAGTGGTTTTATTAGCTAAGGCAGAAAAAGCCGAAGTTAGTGGGCCTATTCCTTTACCAACACATAAAGAAATTATCACTATCTTAAGATCTGTTCACGTTAATAAAAAATCTCGTGAACAATTTGAAAGCAGAACTCACAAACGTTTAATCGTTTTAAGCAATGTTAGCGAATCATTAATTGATAAAGCTAAAAGATTAGAATTGCCAGCGGGAGTTCAAATAAGTTTAAAATCTGTTAACAAATAACAGAATTTGTTTTTTATTTTTATAAGAACAACAAATATTTATGAAAGGATAAAAATGAAAGGAATCTTAGGAAGAAAAGTTGGAATGACTCAATTATTTACGGCCGATGGTAAATTAATACCAATCACAATAATTGAAGTTAAACCAAATGTTGTTACTAATGTTCTTAGCTTAGAAAAAAATGGATACGTTGCAACTCAACTATCTATTGAAGATAAGAAAAAATCACAAATTAAAAAACCTGAAATCAATCATTTCAAAAAAGCAAACACAACACCTAAGCGCTTCGTAAAGGAAATCCGTGACATGTCTGGATTTAGCTTAGGTGATACAATCGATGCCTCATTCTTTAGTGCTGGTGATATTGTTGATGTTACAGCTATTTCGAAAGGAAAAGGATTTGCTGGTGCTATCAAGAGATGAAACCAACATATTGGGCCTAAATCTCATGGTGGTGGTGGTGGTTCACAACCTATTAGACAAACTGGTTCGATTGGCGATATCTCTGGCAATAGAGTTTGAAAAGGTATGACAATGCCAGGTCACCTTGGAACAGAACAAGTTACAATTCAAAATCTAGAAGTTGTTAAAGAAGATATTGAAAACAATCTATTGTTAATCAAGGGAAGTGTTCCCGGTGCTAAAGGCGCTTTTGTAGTTATTAAAGAAACCAAAAAATCAATTAAATCTAAAGAAGCAATTAAACTTGTTAACTTAAAAGAAGCTTTGGCTAAAAACGAAATTTTTGAACAAGCAAAAAAATACAATTTGGAATTAAGTATGGAAATGTCGCTAAAAGACATGAAAGCAGCGTTGGACGAAGCTATTGCTAACGCTGAAAAAGCATCACAAACAGAGGGAGAAAACAAATAATGGCTGAACAATCAACATTAATTGAAAAATACTACATTTCTGAAAAAACGGATGCTAACAAAAATGTTTCATTTAATTTCAAAAAAGCAAATCAAAAAGTTTCAGCAAATTTTGAAAACTTTATTGATGCTGTAAAAGAATTTATTAAAGTTTCAGAAAAGGCAAAAGTTGATACACGTGTTTGATTTCATCGTGATGGTGCTTATCGTGGATCAGTTAATATCGAAAAAGCTAAAGTTATTGTATCTAAGATTGAAAGCGCAAAAGTTGAAAACTCTAAAGCAATTGAGTTTATTGAAAATGAAAATTTAGTCGATAAGGCCCCTGTTAAAAAAACCCCTATCTCAGTTAAAAAGACAGAAGAAAAACACACAAAATTTTCTTCGGACAATTTACCAAAATTAGTTTTTGGTTTAGAAAAAATTTACAGTCAATCTATTTTTGATGCAATTTTATCAGAACGTGGCTCAAAACGTTTAGCTACTCATAAAACTAAAACTCGTGGCGAAGTTAGTGGTTCTGGTAAAAAACCATGAGACCAAAAACATACTGGTAATGCGCGCGCTGGTTCATTAAGATCGCCAATATTTGTTGGTGGTGGAAAAGTATTTGGACCAACAGTTGAAAGAAATTACAATTTAAAAATAAACAAAAAAGCTAGAAAAAATGCTTTATTCTCAGTACTATCATTGCTTGCTAAGGATAACGCAGTTTTAGTGAAAGAATACAATCTAGAAAAGATCTCTACAAGAGGATTGCTAATTGAATTATCAAAAGATAATATTGCATCATTAAATAACATATTGATCGTTTCAAATAACGAAACAGTTTTCCTATCAGCAAGAAACTTACCAAATGTTTCGGTAACAAAAGTTACAAGTTTATCAATCGAATCATTGCTTGCAGCTGATGTTTTAGTATTATCTGCAGCAGATGTTAAATACTTAGAAGGGATGGCAAAATAATGAATATTAATGAAGTCATTAAATACCCTGTTTTAACAGAAAAATCTGAAATAGCAAGATCTAACGATAATGTTTATACATTTGTTGTTGATAAACGCACAAACAAAATTGAAGTTAAAAAAGCTGTTGAATTTATTTTTGATGTAAAAGTTTTAAAAGTAAATATCCAAAATTACGACAAAAAACCTGCTAAATTAGGAAGATTCTCAGGATTTAAAAATGCCGTTAAAAAAGCAATTGTATATCTAGATAAGAATTCAAAAATCGTTTTATTTGCAGAAGAAGCAAAAGAAGCCGCTAAAGAAGCTAAAGAAAAACAAAAAACCGAAAAAGTTGAAAAAGAAGTATCTGAAGCTGAATTAAAGGCTGCTGAAAAAATTAAAAAAGCTGCTGCTGAAAAAGAAGCAAAAGAAACTAACAAGGCAGAAGCATCTAAAGAAGAATAATTAATTTTGCATTAACTATAAAATTAATTTTTACATTTAATTAATTATGATTATTCTTAAAAGAAAACAATATTTTTAAGAAAAGGAGAAACAATTATGGCTATTAAAAAATTTAAAGCCTATACAAACGGTCGCCGTAATATGTCTTCTCTTGATTATCAAGCAAATTTAACAGGAAATAAACCTGAAAAGTCATTGCTTGTAGCACTTCCAACACATTCAGGAAGAAATAATCAAGGAAAAATTACCACTCGTCATCACGGTGGCAGATTAAAAAGATTCTATCGTATTATCGACTTTAAAAGAAATAAAGATGAAATCCCTGCAACAGTTAAAACTATTGAATACGATCCAAATAGATCAGCAAATATTTCATTAGTTGTGTATAGAGATGGTGAAAAAAGATATATTATCACACCAAAAGGAATCAAAATCGGACAAGTTATCTTATCAGGTGATTTAGTTGATATTCAAATTGGAAATCACATGGCATTAAAAGATATGCCTGAAGGTACATTTGTTCACAACATAGAATTACAACCAAAACAAGGTGGAATTATCGCTCGTTCAGCTGGTAGTTCAGCACAAATTTTGGGTAAAGATGAATCGGGCAGATATGTAATTTTAAGATTAAAATCTGGCGAAGTTAGAAAAGTTTTAGGAATTTGCCGTGCAACAATCGGTGAAGTAGGAAACGAAGAACACTCATTAGTAAATATTGGTAAAGCTGGTAGAAATAGATTAAGAGGAATTAGACCAACAGTTAGAGGTTCGGCTATGAACCCTAATGATCACCCACATGGTGGTGGTGAAGGTCACCAACCTATTGGTAGAAAAAGTCCTATGACTCCATGAGGCAAAAAAGCACTTGGCGTTAAAACAAGAGCAACTAAAAAAGCATCAAATCAATTTATTATTAGAAGAAGAAAGGAAAGTAAATAATGGCTCGTTCATTGAAAAAAGCTCCATTTGTTGATGATCATCTAATGAAAAAAGTTGTTGCAATCAATGAAAACAAGGCTCCAAAACGCCCTATCAAAACATGATCAAGACGTTCAACTATCTATCCTGACTTTATTGGGTTAACATTTCAAGTTCATAACGGACATACATTTATTGATGTATTTGTTACAAATGACATGGTAGGTCATAAACTAGGTGAATTTGCACCCACAAGAACATTTAACGGCCATGGTGCTGATAAAGGTAAAAAATAATGACTGACATACTATTTGATAAAACAGCACACGCATCAGTAAAAATGCAAAGAATTAGCCCAAGAAAAGCTAGATTAGTAGCAGACTTAATTCGCAATAAAAGTGTAACTTCTGCATTAGTTATATTAAAAACAACAAACAAAAAAGCTTGTGAAATTATTCTTAAACTTTTAAATTCTGCAATTGCAAATGCAACAAATAACGCAGGACTTGATGCAACTAAACTATTTGTTTCAAAAATTCTTGTTAACGATGGACCTACATTAAAAAGATTTCAACCACATTCAAAAGGTAGAGCATATGCTATTTTAAAAAGAACTAGTCATTTTTACATCGAAGTATCTGAACTTCCAATATCTGAAGGAGATAAATAATGGGACAAAAAGTTAATCCAAATGGCTTCCGTTATGGAGTTACAAAACCATTAAACACAATTTGATATTCTGATAAAGCTAATTTTGCTACTCTATTATTAGAAGATCAAAAAATTTATACTTTTTTTGACAAAAGAGTTCGTGAATATTTAATCGGAAAAGTTCAAATTAATCGTGATCAACAAGGTCATGTGATTGTTTTAGTTCATACCGCAAAGCCTGCCGCCTTTTTAGGAACCAATGGTGAAAACGTTAAATTACTAACTTTACAACTTAAAAAATTCATCAAAAATAAAAAAGCTAACATAACTATTAATGTTATTGAATTAAAAAATCCAGATTTAAACGCAAGACTTTTAGCTGAAGGTATTGCAATTAAATTAGAAAACCGTGGTAGCTTTAGATTGGCACAAAAATTTGCAATTAAAAGTGCTATGAAAGCTGGTGCAAAAGGAATTAAAACCTCAGTATCAGGTCGTTTAAATGGTGTTGATATGGCTAGAACTGAAGGTTATACTGAAGGTGAAATGAAACTTCATACGTTAAGACAAGATGTTGATTATGCAGTTACAATTGCTAAAACAACATATGGAATCTTAGGTGTTAAAGTTTGATTATCATTAGGAGAAATTCTTGGTGATGTTGAAAAGCAAAAACAACAAGAAATGTTAGAAGTTTTAAAAGAAAGAAAACCTAGACCAAGAAAGGACGGCGAAAAACATGCTTCAACCAAAAAGAACTAAACATAGAAAAATGTTTCGTATCCGTCACGACAAGGTTAAAGCGCACAGAAATAACACCGTTTCATTTGGTGAATTTGGACTAAAATCTACAAATTCAGCATGAATTAGCGCAAGACAAATTGAAGCTGCCCGTATTGCTATAACCCGTCATATGGGTCGTGAAGGAAAAGTTATTATTAAAATTTTCCCACACATGTCAAAAACTTCAAAACCAATTGGTGTTCGTATGGGTTCAGGTAAAGGTAGCCCAGATCAATGATTTGCAGTTGTTAAAGAAGGCACAGTTATGTTTGAAGTATTCGGAAACGATCAAACCGTAATGAAAGAAGCTTTAAGATTGGGCGGACATAAATTACCAGTAACATGAAAAGTAGTCGCAAAAGAAGCAGTTGCTCAAGTTAAGGAGGAAATGTAATATGACATATTCAGAATTAAAAGAAAAATCTACTCAAGAATTGGAAAAATTATTGGCAGATTTAAAAGCTGAATTATTTTCTTTACGTTTCAAAAATGCAACTCGCCAATTAGACCAAGTACACAAAATTTCTTTAGTTAAAAAAGACATTGCAAGAATATTAACTGCATTAAACGCCAAAAAAATGGAAGGAGATAAATAATGGAAGTTCAAATTAGAGAAAACCACCGTAAAATTTTGGTTGGTACTGTTGTTTCAATAAAAAATAACAAGACAATTACTGTCGTTGTTGAGACATATGAAAAACACCCATTATACTCAAAACGTTTCAAAAAATCAAAGAAATTTGCAGTTCACGATGAAAACAATATTGCTAAAATTGGCGATGTTGTAAAAATTCAAGAAACAAGACCATTATCAAAAACTAAACACTTTAGATTAGTTGAAATTAGACAACACGCAATTGAAGGGAACGAAAATGCTTAGAGAATTTTCTAGATGTAACGTTGCTGATAATTCGGGCGCAAAAGAAGTCATGATTATCAAAAACTTAGGTGGTTCAATCGTTAAATCAACTAACATCGGCGATGTAGTTGTTGTAACAGTTAAAAAAGCTATTCCTAATGGCGTTGTAAAAGAAGGACAAGTTGTTAAAGCACTAATCGTTAGAACAAAAAGAGGTTTAACACGTGAAAATGGTTCATACATTAGATTTGATGATAATGCTGTTGTATTAATTAAAGAAGATGGTTCACTAAGAGGAACACGGGTATTTGGCCCTGTTGCTCGTGAATTACGTGACAAGGGCTATTTAAAGGTTATTTCATTAGCGCCGGAGGTTTTATAATATGGCTCAAGCTAAAATTAGAAAAAACGATATGGTTTTAATAATTGCTGGTAAGGATAAAGGAAAATTCGCTGCTGTCTTAGCAACTGATGCCAAAAACCAAACTGTAACATTAAAACAAGTTAATATGAAAACCAAACACCACAAACCTTCACAAGAAAACACTGAAGGAAAAATTGAAAAAAAAGAATATCCTATTCACATTTCAAATGTTGCTTACTTGGCAAAAAAAGGCGCTGAAGGTCAACATTCAGTTGGAACAAAAATAGGATGAAAAATTGATAGCAAAACCGGCAAAAAACAAAGAGTTATGAAGAAAGTTAACAAAACAATTTAATTTAGGAGACTAATATGGCAAAATCTGAAAAATTAGCATTAGAAAAAAAATATTTGGAAGTTATTCGTCCAGAATTAGTTAAAGAATTTAATTACAGTAGTGTAATGCAAGTTCCTAGACTAGAGAAAATTGTTATCAACATGACTGCCGGAAACGAAGTTTCAAACTCAAAAGCTATCGAAGAAGTTATGAGCGAATTGGCTCAAATTACAGGCCAAAAGCCATATCAAACTACCGCCAAAAAATCATTAGCTTCATGAAAATTACGTGAAGGAATGCCAATGGGCGGAAAAGTTACATTAAGACGCGAAAAAATGTGATCATTTTTAACTAAATTGATTAACATTGCTTTACCACGTGTACGTGATTTCAATGGAACATCACTAAAGTCATTTGATGGTCGCGGAAATTATGCGATCGGTATTAAAGAAGAGATTATTTTCCCAGAAATTTCATTTGATAAAATCCGTAAATTAAAAGGTATGGATGTAATTATTGTAACCAACGCAAAATCAAATAAAGAAGCCTATTCTTTATTGAAACATTTAGGAATACCTTTCGCTAAAGGTAATAATTAAGGAGAATATTTATGGCAAGAAAATCTTTAATGATTAAAGCTGAACGCGAACCAAAATTTAGCGTTAGAAAATATACACGTTGTCAGATTTGTGGAAGAGTTCACGCGGTTTTACGTAAATATAAAATTTGTAGAATTTGTTTTAGAGAATTAGCACACGAAGGAAAAATTCCTGGTGTAAAGAAAGCGAGCTGATAATTATGGCAATTATTATTGACCCAATTGCAGATATGTTTGTAAGAATGAGAAATGCTATTTCGCGTAAATATCACGAAGTTGTATTACCTTATTCAATAAAAAAGGAAAAAATACTTGAAATTATTAAAAATGAAGGTTACATTGTGGATTTCGAAGTTATTAAAAATGAAAAAACATCATTTAACGAAATCAAAATAACTTTGAAATATAAAGGGATGAATCAAAATCAATCTGCTATTTCAGGATTGAAAAAAGTTTCAAAACCTGGTTTGAAAGTATATTCACCAAGTGATAAATTACCACGGGTATTAAGCGGATATGGTACAGCTATTATTTCAACTTCAAAAGGTCTATTAACTGATAAAGAAGCAAGAAAAGCCAACTTAGGTGGCGAAGTAATTGCCTTTATATGATAATTAAGGATAAATAATGTCTAGAATCGGAAAAAGAATTTTAGAAATTCCTACTGGTGTTGAAATTAAATTGGAAAATAACCATATTACTGTTAAAGGTAAATTAGGTGAATTAGAATATACCTTTTCACCATTAATTCAAGTAAAAATCGAAAACAATCAACTTCAAACTCTAAGACTAAACGAAGAAAAAACTACAAAACAATTACACGGAACTACAAATGCTAACATAAAAAATATGATTATTGGTGTTTCTGAAGGTTACAAAAAAGAAATCGAAATTAAAGGTGTTGGATATAAAGCAACACAAAAGGGAAAAGAAATCGAAATTATCGCTGGATATTCACACCCAGTTATGGTAGAAATACCAGAAAACTTAAAAATTGAAGTTGTGAAACCAACAAATATTGTTATTTCAGGAATCAGTAAACAAGCTGTTGGTGAATTTGCTGCTAATATAAGAGACATAAGACGCCCAAGCCCATATTCTGGAAAAGGTATTATGTACAAAGGTGAAGTTATCAGACGCAAGGAAGGAAAAACTGCTGCTAAATAGTAGTTATATAGGAGTTTAATATGTTATCTAGAAATCAAAAAAGAAAAGCAAAACATTTAAAAATAACTAATAAATTAGCAAAAGGTACTTCCGAAGTCCCACGTGTTGTAGTATTCAAATCATTACATAACTTTTATGCGCAAGCAATTAATGATTTAAATCACACTACATTAGCTTCAGCTTCATCAAAAGAATTAGCAGAAAAAAGAAATAATATTAATAGTGTTAAATTAGTAGCAAAAATATTTGCTAAAAACTTAAAAACAGCTAAAATCGAATCAATCGTATTTGATCGTTCAGGTTATATATACCACGGTAAATTAGCAGCATTTTGTGATACATTAAGAGAAGAAGGGATTAAATTCTAATGGCAGACGAAATTATTAAACCAGTTGATGAAAAAGCAGAAGCAACAAAAGTTGTTACCGCATCAAAGAAATCTGAAAAACCATCTTCAACAGTAAAAAAATCTGAGCATAACGACAAAAAACCAAGACAATTCTCAGATCGTAAATTTCAAGCACAACAACCAAAACTTTACGAAGAAAAGGTTATTGATATTGCTCGTGTTACAACAGTTGTTAAGGGTGGTCGTAGATTCTCGTTCTCAGCTTATGTTGTTGTTGGCGATAAAAAATCTAAAGTTGGATTCGGTCACGGAAAAGCAAATGAAGTTCAAGATGCTATTAAAAAAGCTGTTAAAAATGCACAAAAAAATATTTTTTCAGTTCCAGTGGTTAACGGAACAATTCCTCATGAAGTTTATGAAAAATTCTTAGCTTCAAAAATACAATTACGTCCCGCTCCTAAAGGTGCTGGAATTATTGCTTCAAACACCGTTCGTGCTGTTGTTGAATTGGCAGGTTATACTGATATTTCAACTAAAACTTATGGTTCGAGAACAAAACAAAACATTGTCCAAGCTACTATTAATGCATTAAAGAAAATTAGAACAGTTGAAGATATCGCTAAATTACGTGATATTGATGTTAAATATTTATTATCTAAGTAATTTAAGGAGTAAAAATGCAATTGAATAATTTAAAATCTACCCCAGGTGCACGTCAAGAAAAACATCGTGTTGGTCGTGGACATGCTGCCGGTAAAGGTAAACAAGCTGGTAGAGGACAAAGTGGTCAAACCAAGAGAAGTACAGTTAGATTGGGATTTGAAGGTGGACAACTTCCATTATTTAGAAGAATTCCAAAACGTGGTTTTACAAACGTTAACCATGTTGAATATCAAGTTGTGAATCTAAAGAATTTAGAAAAATCATATAAAGATAATGAAGTTGTTTCATATGAATCTTTATTTGAAAAAGGCTTGATTAAAAGACCTTTACCTGTTAAAATTTTAGGTAATGGCAAATTAACAAAAAAATTGAATGTGGAAGTATTTTCACTTTCAAAATCTGCTCGTAAAGCTATTGAATCAGTCGGGGGCAAAATCGAGGTTAAATAATGGCAAAAAAAATTAAGTTAGAAAAAGAAGTGAATGAAGATAAAATCGAACGCAAATTGGCGATCGATAAGTTTTTAACTGAAAAACATAGCATATGAACTGAATGATGAAAAAATCATGATTTATTCAAAAAAATTCTTTTCACGCTCTTTATTATTACTATTTTTCTAGCAATTGGAACCATTACTATTCCCGGCATAAATTTAACTAATACCGATAAACTCGGTCAAGGAGATTTTTTCGGTATTTTGAATTTAGTTGGTGGCGGAGGGCTAAGGCGATTTTCAATTGTTGCGCTCGGAATTGGGCCGTTTATATCATCTAGTTTAGTACTAATGATTTTACAAACAAAAGCGTTTCCAGCAATTCATAGATTAAGTCAATCTGGTCCTCAAGGCCGTATAAAAATTAACTTTATAACTTATGGAATTACATTTGCTTTTGCAATAATTCAAGCATTATTGATTACAAAAGCATTAGTAAATCCAACTACAGGGTTTGGGATAACATTTGATCCCAAACTAACGAAATTATTAGGTCCAAAAGGAACCGTTGCTTATCAATATTTTATTTTGCCAATGATATTGGTGGCAGGTTCATTTCTATCTTTATTTTTAAGTGAACAAATTACAAATAAAGGAGTTGGGAATGGAACTAGTATTATGATTTTTGTAGGAATAGCGAGTGCTTTAATTCCTACATTTAGACAGGCATTTGAATATTACATGCCTTCTATTAAACAAAGCAATTTGGTTTTAAAAGAAATCATTAATTATTCAGTTTACATTTTGTCTTATTTATTGACTATATTTATAATTGTCATCTTCACAATTGCCGAAAGACATATTCCAATTCAACAAGTTGGAGCTGGACTTTCGAAAGATGAAAAAGAATTAAGTTTCTTGCCAATTAAAGCTAATCCTGCGGGAATAATGAGTGTTATTTTTGCAATGATGGTGCTTAGCGTTCCAACAATGATTGCTAACTTGTTCGATCCTAACACTAGCAAATTCCATCAATGAGTGTACGCTAATTTTCAACTAACACAACCACTTGGATTCTTTCTATTTATTTTAATTACGTTTGGATTGACAATTCTAATGGGAATTCAACAATCTAGAATTGATAAAATTAGTGAGGACTTTGCAAAGAATAGTTCATTTATTCCTGGTGTTAGACCTGGTGAACAAACTGAGACATATTTATTAAATATAGTATTAAGATTATCGTTTTTTTCAACGGGGTATTTGATATTTCTTGGAGCTTTACAGTTTGTGCAACAAATGTTTGGTATGCCACCGGGAATTGCTTTTGGTGGAACAAGCGTAATGATATTAGTTTCAACAGCTTATGAAACTGTGCAACAAATTAAGGCAAGATACAAATCACAAGAATTAGCAAGAAAACGTAGAAAAATTCGCGAACTAAAAGAAATGTATGGAGAGGAAGAAGAAGATTTAATATGATAGACAATTGCAAAAAACCTAATTTAATATTTTTAGGCGCGCCTGGAGCTGGCAAGGGTTCAGTTGCTGGTATGTTAGTAAAAAAATATAATTACCTTCAATTATCAACCGGCGATATGTTCCGTGCTGAAATAAAAAATCAAACTCCATTAGGGTTAAAAATTAAAAATATACTTGATTCAGGCAAATACGTTGATGATGCATTAACTAATGAACTAGTAGAAAAAAAATTAAGTCAATTAGTTGCGGAAAATAAGCCATTTATTTTAGATGGATATCCAAGAACAATTGATCAATTGAATTTTTTAAAATCATTAGAAAATAAAAATATTAAAATCGGTAATGTTATTTTGTTAGAAATAACAAAGCAACAAATTATTGATCGTTTATCAAAGCGTCGTGTTTGCCCAAATTGCAAAACAATTTATCATCTTGAATTATTCCCTCCATTACATGGCGACGTTTGTTCAAAATGTGAGTCAAAAATTATTAAACGCCCAGACGATGAACCTGAGGTAATTGAAAAGCGTTTAGCGGTTTACAAAGAACAAACTGAATGTTTAATTGCAAATTATGAAAATCAAGGCTTGTTAATTAGAATTAATAGTTATCAAAATATTGATAAAGTTATATTGGATATTGAGGAGGCACTCAATTGATAATTATTAAAAACCAATTTGAAATTCAAAAAATAAAAAAAGCCTGTTCGATCTTGGCAGAAGTTAAAACCATTTTATGGGACTTCATAAGACCAGGCGTTTCTTTAAAAGAAATTGATAGCGTCGCTTTTAAAGAAATAGTAAAACGAGGTGGAAAACCAGCATTTCTAGGTCAATATGGCTTTCCTGGAACTTGTTGCATTTCCGTCAACGAGGAATTAATTCACGGAATTCCTAGCGATTACATTGTTAAAGATGGCGATATTGTTAAAATTGACACCGGTGTAATTTGAGAAGGGTATTACTCTGATTCAGCATTTACCAAAGGTGTTGGCAATATTAGCGCAAAGGATAAGGAATTAATTCAAGTTGCAAAAGACGCTTTCTATGCTGGCTTTAATGCAATAAAAGTTGGCAAGAGAATCGGTGATATTTCCAATGCTATTGGTAATTTAATTCGCAAACGTGGATATTTTACCCCTGACGAATATACAGGCCATGGAATTGGAAGAAATTTACACGAAGATCCATATGTATATAATGACGGATTAGCTAATACAGGTGCTATTATTCGTAATGGTATGGTGATTTGCATTGAACCGATGATATTACAAAAATCAAAGAATGTATTAGTTAAAGATGATGATTGAACGGTTTATGATCCATTTAAATTAAATACTGCTCATTACGAACAAACAGTATTAATTGACAATGATCAAGCATACATTCTATCAGGAGACAACATTTAATGGCAAAAGACGCAATAAAAATGTCAGGCAAAATTACCAAAAAACACTCAACAAAAGATTATGATGTTTTGTTAGATAATGGGTTAACTATTAAAGGTTTTATTTCGGGAAAAATGTCATTGCATAATATTAAAATGATTCCCGGAGATGAAGTTGATGTTGAACTAAGCCCTTATGATATGACAAAAGGTAGAATTGTTTTTAGACGCAAATAACAAGGAGAAATCATGAAAGTTAGAGCTTCAATCAAGCGTATTTGCAAAGATTGTAAAATAATTAAAAGAAACGGAATTAATAGAGTTATTTGTATTAATCCAAAACATAAACAAAGACAAGGATAAAATATGGCTAGAGTTTTAAATATTGAAATTCCAAATAATAAAAAAGCTCGTATTTCGCTAACATATATTTTTGGTATTGGTAGACCCCTTGCTGCAAAAATTTTGTTAGATGCAAATGTCGATGGCGAAAAAAGAGTTAAAGATTTGACAGAAGAAGAATTAACTCGTATTAGAGATGAAGCCAAAAAATATACCACCGAAGGTGATTTAAGACGTGATATTAACTTAAACATCAAAAGATTAATGGAAATTAAATCATATCGTGGTTTAAGACACAGAAAAGGACTACCTGTTCGTGGCCAATCAACCAAAAAAAACGCCCGTACAAGAAAAGGTCCAAGAAAAACAATAGCAGGAAAGAAAGGTAAATAATAATGGCTAAGAAAAATAAAAAAGTTATTACCCAAGGTATAGCGCATATTCATTCAACTTACCAAAACACTATTGTTTCATTTTCAGATTTGAAGGGAAATGTTTTTGCTTGAAGTTCTTCAGGCGCAATTGGATATAAGGGAACCAAGAAAAAGACCCCATATGCTGCTGGACTAGCAGCTGCTGCAGCAGTTGAAAAAGCTAAAGAATTTGGTTTAAAAGAGGTAACGATTTTAGTTAAAGGAATCGGACCCGGAAAATCAACAGCAAGAAAACAAGTTGAAACTAGTGGTTTTACTGTTAAAGATGTTAAAGATGTAACCCCAACCCCACATAATGGAACTCGTCCTCCTAAGAAAATTCTTAAAAGAGCATAAGTAAATCGTAAGGAGAATTAATATGGAAAAAATTCAAAAAATTACATATAAAGAATTAGTAGCTGAAAAGGAAAGTGATTTTAAAACAACATTTGTTATTGAACCATTAATGCGCGGTTATGGTAATACAATGGGAACAGTAATTAGAAGAACATTGCTATCATCAATCACTTCTGTTGCTCCATTTGCAATAAAAATTAATAACGTGGAACACGAATTTCAAACTATTCCCGGTATTAAAGAAGATGCAATAACTCTAGTTGCAAATATAAGAAAAATTCGCTTTACTTACAACCCTGAAATATTTACTAAAGACAACTTAGCAAAAGTTTCTTTAAAATTCACAAACTCTAATAATGAAAGTGAAGTTACCGCTTCAAATATTGAAAGCATTCCTGGCTTAGACATTGTTAATTTAGATCAACACATTGCAACATTATCAGATGGTGCAACATTAGAATTTGATTTATTTTTACGTACCGGTCGCGGATTTATTGATTTCGAAGAAAATAAATCAGTTATCACTGAATATGGGTCAAAATTAGTAAGCAAAATTGAAAATGGACAAATTTTAGCCATTGATAGTGATTTTAGCCCTGTTAAAAAATGCGGAATTTCATATGAAGATTTAAACAGCTCATCAAAAACAATTGAAGAACGTTTAAAAATAAATATTGAAACCGATGGAACTGTTTTAGCAAAGGAAGCAATGGAACAAGCTGCAAAAATTATTGTTGCACATTTCCAAATTATCGGTAATATTGATGCCCTTGAAACAATTAATTTATTTGATGAAAATAAAGAAAAGAAAGAAAAAACACCAAGAGCTCAAATTTCAATTGAAAAATTAAATTTAACAATTCGCTCATTGAACGCTTTGAAACGTGCCGGATTTAACACAATTGATGAACTTGAAAAATTAAGCGATGAAGAACTTTCAAATATCAAAAATTTAGGAAAAAAATCTGTTCAAGATATTGTTGACAAACGTAGAAATTGAATGGAGAAACGTGCCGAGAATGCAAATAGTAGTGAATTAGAAGTAAATAGCGAAGAGAAAAAAGAATCAGATACTAACACTGAAGAGGGAGAAGAATAAAATGGCAAATCCAAAACAAGTATTCCGTAGAAATACAGAATGATGAAACCATGTGGAAAGATCTTTAGTTACCGATTTATTGATTCACGGCCAAGTTAAAACAACATTAGAAAGAGCTAAGAGAATCAAATCTAATGCTGAAAAAATGATTACTTTAGCAAAGAAAAATACTTTAGCATCACGTAGACAAGCTGCAAGTTTTTTAAGAATAATTCCTTCACAAGATGCTTCAAAAGATTCATTACAATATTTATTTGATGTTTTAGGACAAAAATATCAATCACGCAATGGTGGATATACAAGAATAATTAAAATTTCAAATCGCTTAGGCGATAATGCTAAGATGGCTATTATTCAATTAGTTTAATCATTAATTTAAATCAAAATTTATTTAAGGAGAAAATATTATGGCAATAGTACCAAAAAGAAAAACATCTAAGCAAAGAAAACACCTAAGAAGAAGCCACCATGCTTTAGATGCAACTACAGTTGTGGAATGCTCTCACTGTAAACAATTAATTATTCCTCATCAAGCATGTGAATATTGTGGATTTTACAAGGGAAGTAAAGTTTTAAAAAACGCATTTAATGATAAAATTAAATAATAAATGAGGCGAGCAAGTGTGCCCGTCTTTTTTAACAAAAAACCTGATTATTTTTGTACATGCAAAACAAAAAAATGTATAATTCTAATACACGTCTTTATATATTAAAAAACGTGTATGATAGTTCTTTGAAAACTGGATACGAATACCATAACGTCAATTTAAAAAAAACAATAATAAAATAACTAACCAAAATCAAATATTAAGAGTTTGATCCTGGCTCAGGATGAACGCTGGCTGTGTGCCTAATACATGCATGTCGAGCGAGGCTAGCAATAGCCTAGCGGCGA
>NZ_VFIX01000060.1 GCF_006385185.1 Metamycoplasma equirhinis
GTGTACGAGTGAAGGTTCCTCGCGTGATCCTTCGGGTGGCGGTCTAGGTGGTCAGTGCTGGGGTGTTGGTGGTTTGCTGCGTGGCGGGTTCTTCGGTGCTGGTCAGTGCTGCTCGGGCTCGGGTGAGGACCTCGAGGCCCAGGTAGCGCCGTCCTTCGATCCATTCGTCGTGTTGTTCGGCGAGGACGGCTCCGACGAGGCGGATGATCGAGGCGCGGTCGGGGAAGATGCCCACGACGTCGGTTCGGCGTCGTACCTCTCGGTTGAGGCGTTCCTGGGGGTTGTTGGACCAGATTTGGCGCCAGATCTGCTTGGGGAAGGCGGTGAACGCCAGCAGGTCGGTGCGGGCGGTGTCGAGGTGCTCGGCCACCGCGGGGAGTTTGTCGGTCAGAGCGTCGAGTACCCGATCATATTGGGCAACAACTGATTCGGCGTCGGGCTGGTCGTAGATGGAGTGCAGCAGGGTGCGCACCCACGGCCAGGAGGGCTTCGGGGTGGCTGCCATCAGATTGGCTGCGTAGTGG
>NZ_VFIX01000061.1 GCF_006385185.1 Metamycoplasma equirhinis
ACCAGCACAGTGGACCCTTCGTGACCCACCACACCCAGTGGCAGCGGCAGCTGCCCAAAAAGGTCCCACAGCACCAGGACGGCGATGAAGGTGGCCGCGATGGCCAGGTTGACGGTGACCACCCGGCGCGCCTGCCGTGCCAACCCGATGATCGTCGGGATGGTGTGCAGTTCGTCCCGTATGGTCACCCCGTCTGCGGTCTGTAGGGTCAGATCGGCGCCGGCGCCCATGGCGACAGCGGCGCGGGCGGCGGACATGGCGGGAGCGTCGTTGACGCCGTCGCCGACGAGCAGCACCTGGTGACCACCGGCCTGCAGGTTGCGCACGACTTCAACCTCCTGCTCGGGCAGCAATGCGGCTCGCACATCGGTGATCGCGGCGTTCCGAGCGACCCGCCAAGCCGCTCGCCCGTTGTCACCCGTGAGCAGCACCGGTGGTGCGGCGGTCAATGCAGCCATCGCCGCGACGGACTCCACGGCATCCGGACGAAGCTGATCGGTGAGCCCGAGCACACCGATGGC
>NZ_VFIX01000062.1 GCF_006385185.1 Metamycoplasma equirhinis
GCTCAGGGTGTTCACGTTCAGCCCATGCCCGGCGGGTAGCTCGCTGACCTTGTTGACCACCACCGAGCCGTCCAAGCCAGCGTTGGCGGCGATCCAGAACAACGGCGCGGCAAGGGCTTCGGAGAACACGTCGACACCGAGGACCTCGTCACCGGTCAGCGACGCACGCAGTTCGGTCAGCGCCTTGCGGGCCTGGTGGATGAGCGAGGCTCTCCCACCAGGGACGATGCCCTCCTCGACCGCGGCCTTGGCGGCCGCGACCGCATCCTCGACGCTTTCCTTGCGCTCCTTGAGTGCGGTCTCGGTGGCGGCACCCACCTTGATGACAGCAACCCCGCCGGCCAGTTTGGCCAGCCGCTCGCCAAGCTTTTCCCGATCCCAATCCGAATCGCTCTTGTCGATCTCGGCACGCAAGTGCTTCGCCCGGTTGGCCACCGCTTCTGCGGTGCCGCCGCCGTCGACAATGACCGTGTCGTCCTTGCTGACCACCACGCGTCGGGCCGAGCCCAGCACCTCCGAG
>NZ_VFIX01000063.1 GCF_006385185.1 Metamycoplasma equirhinis
GGTTACTGTGCGGTCAATGGAAAGGATTTTGCGGTCGGCCCTGGGACTGCCAAAGGGATTGGGACATAAGCGCGTTGAGCGACGACAGGAAGTAGAGCGATGACGGCGACATCTGTGGTTCGGCTGGGCACCAAGGCCGCAGCCGAATACCTCGGCGGCCTACCTGAGTCGACGCTGAGGTACTGGCGTTACTGGGCACCAGTCCGCGCAGCTATCGCCTTGGCCGACACACGTTTTGCGATATCGCCGACCTGGATGCGTGGGTAGAGGCGGAAGCTGCCAAGACCGAGCGCGGGGGAGTGGGTGAGTAACGGATTCGTACCACGGATTGTTGCGGTACTGACGCTGACCCTGGTTCTCGGCTACTGCGGACTGCGCTTCGGCGAGGCAGCGGCCCTGCGTCGCAAGAACGTGGGGACCGGGAGTTGACGATTCGCTCATCTGTGTGACCGGCGCCGGGATTGTCGAGACGACGACCAACCGGGTGCGTCACGTGCCTGTCCCCGAGCCGGTATCG
>NZ_VFIX01000064.1 GCF_006385185.1 Metamycoplasma equirhinis
GTCGCGGTCAGACGTGGGTGAGGTGCTGGCGTCGCACCTGCCCGGCGACGACCCGTTGTTGCCCTACTCCGATCGGCTTGGTTCGGCCGGGTTGGGTGATCAACCACTGCGTGGCTACCTGGCGGGGTCGATCGACGTGGTGCTGCGGCTACCCGGGCAGCGATATCTGGTGGTCGATTACAAGACCAATCACCTTGGTGACACCGCCGCCGATTACGGCTTCGAGCGGTTGACCGAGGCCATGCTGCATTCGGACTACCCACTGCAGGCGCTGCTGTATGTTGTTGTGCTGCACCGCTTTCTGCGGTGGCGGCAGCGGGATTACGCTCCGGCGCGCCATCTCGGCGGGGTGCTGTACCTGTTTGTGCGGGGCATGTGCGGTGCGGCGACGCCGGTGACGGCCGGGCATCCGGCCGGTGTGTTCACCTGGAACCCGCCCACGGCGTTGGTGGTGGCGCTCTCGGATCTGCTCGACCGGGGAAGGCTGCAGTCGTGAAGCTCACCGACGTCGAT
>NZ_VFIX01000065.1 GCF_006385185.1 Metamycoplasma equirhinis
CAGGTGCACCGCCACCAACGACGATGAGCAGGCCGTGTCGATGACCACCGCGGGTCCGCGTGCCCCGAGGATGTAGGCCAGCCGTCCGGCGGCGAAGTTCGCCGAGTTCCCGGTTGGGATGTACGCGTCGAGGTCAACAGGTCGTAGCCGGCCCGCCAGCGTGAGCATGTAGTCGTAGGCGGTGACACCGACGAATACCGAGGTTTGCGTACCGCGAATGGTGTGTTGCGGGACGCCCGCGTAGTCTAGCGCGTCCCACGCAACTTCAATAAACAATCGCTGCTGCGGGTCCATCGCCGCCGCTTCGCGCGGGGGGATTGAGAAGAACTCCGCATCGAACTCATCTGGCTGCCAGCTGGTGAGAAAACCGCCTTCGGTGCTGCAGATGGTCCCCGGCACGGTGTGATCATCACAGTAGTAGGCGTCGGCGTCCCACCGCTGCGCGGGAACCCGGACGATGCCGCTTCGGCCGGCGCACAACAAATCCCAGAACTGTTCGGGGTTGTTGAC
>NZ_VFIX01000066.1 GCF_006385185.1 Metamycoplasma equirhinis
GCTCCAGCCACCGCTCGGCGACCTGGCGCTGCACCGCCATGCCGCCGCCCAGGGTCAGGCGCAGGTCGGTGAAATCCAGCTTGGCGAAATCCGGGTTGTTGACCAGGGCGTTGAACAAGGTATTGACGCCGGGGAAGATATTGATCGGCGCCTGGCGCCAGGCAACGATCAGCGCCGCCTGGTCGCGCGGATTGATGACCAGCAGATTGCGCATGCCGGCATGCATGCCGTAGAGGCCGCAGACCGTCATGGCGAACACGTGGTACAGCGGCAGCGCGCTGATGATCGTCAATTGCCGGCCATGCAGGTCGTGCATCACCGGCTGCGCCACGGCTTCGGTCTGCAGCACGTTGGCTACCAGGTTGCCATGCGACAGCATGGCGCCCTTGGGTACGCCGGTGGTGCCGCCGGTGTACTGCAGCACGGCCAGGTCGTCCATGCCCAGTGCGGGCGGCGTGAACGTGGCGCGCGCGCCGTCGCGCAAGGCATCCGGCAGGCGGTGCGCCC
>NZ_VFIX01000067.1 GCF_006385185.1 Metamycoplasma equirhinis
GTGATGAACTGGCCGACGTGATGGCCGAATCTGGCTACCACGCCTTCATGCGATCGAATCAGCAGGTGGTGTTCGGACACGAGTTCTGTGGCGAGGTGGTCGATTACGGTCCCGGCACCCGCAGGACCCCTAGGCGCGGCACCCCGGTCGTCGCCATGCCGCTGCTGCGGCGTGGCAACAAAGAGGTGCACGGGATCGGGCTTTCGACAATGGCGCCGGGCGCCTACGCCGAGCGGCTCGTCGTCGAGCAGTCGCTGACGTTTCCTGTCCCGAACGGGCTGGCGCCCGAGATAGCCGCGCTGACCGAGCCCATGGCCGTCGGATGGCACGCCGTCCGGCGCGGCGAGGTGGGCAAGGGCGACGTCGCGATCGTGATCGGGTGCGGTCCGATCGGCCTCGCGGTGATCTGCATGCTGAAGTCGCGCGGGGTACACACGGTGATCGCAAGCGACTTTTCACCCGGCCGTCGTGCCCTCGCAACCGCCTGTGGCGCTGATTCCGT
>NZ_VFIX01000006.1 GCF_006385185.1 Metamycoplasma equirhinis
AGTTTTTGATGCTTTCTTCTTGATTATTTAGTGCGTTTATTAGATCTTCTAATTCTTTAGCAATTTTGCTATTTAGCTTTGATTCGGCTTCTTTTAATTTTTTGTCAATTTCCTTAGATTTTTCTTCGGCTTCCTTTTTAGCCTTATCATAGCCATTATTTTCAGCGTCTTGTGTAATTTGATCTAATTTTTGTTTTGCATCATCTAATTTCTTTTTAGCGTCTTCGATTTTTTTCTTATCTTCACCAGCATTATCATAATCTTGAATTGCTTTATCAGCTTCTTTTTTAGCATCTTCTAGTTTTTTATCTAATTCTTTTTTAGTATTTTCATTTTTCTTAGATAAATTATTTTTAAATGTTTCATATGAATCTAATTCGTTTTTTAAATCTTGTAATGCTTTTTGCAATTCTTGGACTTTTGTATTTTCTGGCTTATTATATTTTTTATATTCTGCGTCAGCAAGATTATATTGAGTTTCTAATTCTCGTAAGGCTTTATCTAATTCGTCAACTTTATCTTTATTATTTTCAGCTTCTGTTTTAGCGGCCTTAAGATCTCTGGTTGCTTTTTCAAGAGCCTCTTTAACTTGACTAATACGGTTTGTTTCTGAGTTTAATTCATCGGAAACTTTTTTCAATTGTTCATTGACTTTTGTTAATTCATCATTGACTTTTTTTGTACCTTCTGCATATTTTTCTTGTTCGGTTTCCTTTTTAAGTTTTTCTAAATCTTTAACTAAATTTTCTAATTCAGTTTTAGATGCTTGAAGTTTAGTTTTATCCTTTTCGGTTATCGCTTGCGCTGCATTTTGAATTGCATCGGTAACTTTTTTCTCAATAGTTTTAATTTTGTTATCTAAATCTAGTTTTTTGTCGGCAATTTCTTTTTGTTTGTCCGTTGCTAATTTAGTTGCTTCAGTTAATTTAGAATTAAAGTTTTCTCATTCGGTTTTTGCATTAGTAGTTTTATCTATATCGGTAACTTTTTTAGAGATTTCATTTGCTTTTGTAATAGCTTCCGATAATTCGTTTAATGCTTTTTGTTTATTATCTAGTCCTTGAGCATTATTCAAAATATTAGATTTGTTTTCTAACTCTTGACTTGCAGCATTTAGATCATCTTTTAGTTTTTCAATTCTTTGTTTTTCGGCTTCTTGAGCATTTTTTAATGTTTGCTCTTTGGCTCTTGCCTCAATAAGTTTGGTTTCGATTTGAGTAATTAGCGCACTGGTCTTATTTTCTAGATCAGAGTATTTAATTTTTTTAGATTCATTTAATAGTTTTTTAGCATTTTCTAAGTTTTTTTCTAGTTTACTAATAGCTTCGGTGACCTTGTCTAATTTATCTGAATTACCATCAAATAACAAAATGTTTGCATCAACATTTTGTTTTAGTGCTTTATATTCTTCATCTGCGACTTTACGTTCATTTTCAATGTCTTGTTTTTGCTTTAAAATTTCAGTTTGTTTTTGCTTTGCAACTGTGATTTTAGAAATCAAAGAATTAAATTCATTTTGATATTTACTTTGATTTGCCTCAGTTTCTGATTTAGTATCATTTGCAGTTTTCAGCGTATTAGCAATTTCTGCTATCGCTTCTTCTGTTTTTACTAAATCATGTTTATTTGCGTCTTGTGTTGCGTCATTAACCTTACTTATTGCGCCATCTAATGCATTAATTGCAACATTTATTTTTTGCTTAATTTGATTAATGTTATCTTGTTCGGCTTTTTTGATTTTTTCTTCTAATGTTTTCTTTTCTTTTTCTGCTTCTTTTAATTTTTCTTTTAAGTCTTGATCGCTTACACCGGCTTCATCAGCTTGTTTATTTGCCTTATTTCCTTTTTCAATAGCCTCGTCTAATTGTTTTTGTTTTTCTTTTAAATCATCCAGTTTATTTGGATTGGCAGTTTTAGCGTCATTAATAGCTTTATCCAATTCTTGTTTGGCTTCTTGTGTTGCTTTTTTAGCATCATCTTCAGCTTTATTAATATTTTTTAAAGCTTCTTCAGCAGCTTTTGATTTATTTTTAGCATCAGTTATTTTTGAATTAAGATCAATATGTTCTTGATTTAGTTTTGGTTCGTTTTTTATTTTTTCTAGCAATTCTTCTGCTTTAGTAATTTCTTTATCTAATTCAGATTTTGCTAAATCAATGTTTGCTTTATTTTTATCAGAGATAGCCTTATCAACATTAGCAATTTCTTTATTTAGTGCTTCAATTTGCTTTTTAACTGCTTCTTTTGATTTAGCAATTTCTTTTTCTTTGTTTTCAACTTTTGTTTTTTGCGCTTCTATTTCAGCTTTAGCAGTTTCTAATTCAGCTAATTTATCTTCACATTTCTTTTTATTTTCAGCATCATTTGCAGTTTCAGAATCTTGTTTTGCTTTTTCTAATTCAGATTTAGCTTTAGAAATTTGTTCTAAAACAGAAGATAATTTATCTTTATCTTCACTATTTTTATTTTGATTTGCTTCTTTGATTGCTTCATTAGCATTTGATATCGCATCAGCAACCTTTTTATCAAGTTCATTTTTTGCTTGTTTTAAAGCATCTAATTTTTGTTGTGAACTTTGCGCTTGATTTTTAGCATCTTCTAGTGCTTTAGCAAAGGCGTTATACTCATCTTTAAATGAATCTTTTGATTTATCATCTTTAACTTCATTGTTAAGTGATTCGCCATCATTAATTGCTTTAGTTAATTCACTTAATGCATTTTCTAGGTCGGTAATTGATTCTTTTGTTTTGATATTATTAGTTTTTGATTCTAGATCTTGTTTTTGATTATTTAACTTAGTTTTTATCTCGCTTATTCTAGTATTTTCAGCGTCTTTTCGGTTTTTAGCATCAGTTAAAATTTCGGCAGCTTTTTCAAGTGCTTTTTTTAATGTATCTGCTTCATCAGTTAATTTGGCTTGATTTAATTTTGGCTGTAAAGCTTGGCCTTTTGCTATTTTTGCTTCTAATTCTGCGATTGCTTTGTTTAAATCATTTAGGCTTTGAGCGTTTTTAGCATCTGCACCTGCTTTTTTAAGTTCTTCAAGTAATTCTTTTAGTTCATTTTTTAATTCTGAATCTTTTGCTTTCTTTTCTTCAATACGCTTATTAAGTTTTTTAGATTCTTCTTCTAAACGTTGGATTTGCGATTCAATTTTTGCTTTGGCATCAGGCTCATTTAATTTATTAGCTTGTTTAGCGGCTTCACTGGCAACATCTTTTAATGTGTCAATTTGCTTTTTAGCTTCTTCTAGCTCTTCAACAGTTTGAGCATCTTTGCCTTTTTTAATTGCTTTATCAACTTTATCTTTTAATTCGTCAGCAAACTTTTTAATTGCTTCTTTTTGCGCAGCTTCATCTTGCTTGTTAATTTTATCTTTTAGAATTTGAATTTCAGCATTGGCATCATTAATTGCACCATCTAATTTATTGATAATGTCATTTAAATCGAAAATTTTTGCCTTGGTTTTAATTTCCTCAGCAGCAGCAGATAATTCTTCAAGTTCTTTAATTGATGCTTTAAATTCGGGAATTATTACTCCCTTTTCAGCACGTTCAATTGCTTCTTTAATTTGACGAATAATTGTTTCAGCACGTTTTTCAACTTTACTTTTATCTTTTAAAAGTCCATCTAATTTAGATTGTGCATATGCGATTGCTTCTTTAGCTTTTTCAATTGTTTCGGCTAGTCTTTTTCTATCATCTTGAAGAAGTTTTTGTTTTTCAAGATACTCTGCCAAAGCCTTAATACTTTTATCTAAAATAGGAAAAGCATCTTCACCAATTTTAATTCCGTCTTTTAAATAGTTAATTAAAACATTATAGTCTTGGATGCTTAAATCTTTTTTAGCCTCATTAATTCCCTTATTTAGGTTTTCAATAATTTTTTCGATATATTTTCTTATCTTTTTAAATTCTTCTTCAACTTTAGCATCATGCGCACCAAATTCTTTTTGATCTTCTTTTGAAATACCAAAATCGATAAACGTTGTTTTATCTTTAGGTTTATCTAATTTATTTTTGCCTTTTAAATATAGCGCTGTAGCGATTGCTGCAGACGCAAGCAAAGCTGTAGCTACTGATCCGACAATGATTGCAGTTTTTTTCTTATTAGAATTCATGTTACCTCTTAATACTTAAATAATAATTATTTAAGATGCTCAATTTTTGATCGAGCATACAAAAACCATTACATTGTAGGCGTTTTTTTTTTTTTTTTTTTGAAAATGGTTAGCTAGCGTCCTACTTTAGCATAAAAAAACACGAAAATGGGCTTTTTTCGTGCTAAAAAATTTAAAAACTTTCATTATTTAAAATAATATATTACTAAATTTTTAATTTTTGTTATGTTTTATTGCAATCGATTTATCGATTGAACCTAATTCAGTAAATTTTTGTTGCAATAATTTATAAACAGCATCCATACCATAATTTGCAATTTTACGCGGATCAAAATTCTTTGCTTCGTCTATTTTTTTAGATAAGACAAATTCTTTTAAAGCCGCAGCATTTACTAATTGGAGTTCTGTATTAATATTAACTTTAGCAATACCGTTTTTTATTGCCCTTTGAACTTGATTAGTTGGAATGCCACTGCCACCATGCAAAACTAAAGGCATATTACATGCGCTGTCGATTTTTGAGAGTGTTTCAAAATCAAGACTTTTTCATCATTCTGGATATTGCCCGTGAATATTTCCTATTCCAACAGCTAACGCATCAACACCAAGTTCTTTCATTTTAATTGCTTCGTTTGTATCTGAAACAATGATACCAGATGAAGTAATACCATCTTCTTCACCGCCAATTTGGCCAATCTCAGCCTCCACTGAAGCATTATATGATTTTGCTAATTCAATTAATTTTTTTGTATTTTCATAATTAATCGCAAAAGGTTCGTGACTTCCGTCGTACATAATTGAACTAAAACCAGCCTCAAGGGCTTTTACACATTGGTCATAATTTCCATGGTCAAAATGTAAGGCCACTTCAACTTCTATATTCATATCAGTCACTAAATTTTTAACCAAATTTGCTACAACATTATATCCGCCAAAATATTTTGTTGCACCTCAAGATGCACTAATAATAATCGGCGAATTAAAATCTTGTGCAGCTTGCAAAGCTGTTTTAGTCCAAGCAAGATTATTTATATTAATATGCGGAACCGCATATCCTTCTTTATGTGCTTTAATGAGCATACTTTTCATATTTACTAATTTTGACATATTTCTCCTTTAATTTTGCAATAGTAATTTTTTGATTTTTTTAATTATAAATGATTTATTAAAACCTTTTAATTCATATATTTCTTGTCCGTTAGTTGACTCTCCGTACGTTAAGGCTAATTGGCAATCAAATTTATTATATTTTGCTAATTGATATCACATTGAATCACTTGATGTTTCAATTGCAAAAATTGGTTTTTTTGCAATTTCTAATTGCTTAATCAATTTATTATCGCTAACCAAATTTTGAAGCAAAGGAACAGAAATTACTTGTGATTTAATATGATGTTTTTTTGCTAATTCATTTGAAATTTCATAAGCTAATGAAACTTCTGAACCGCTTGCCAAAATACTCAAATCAAACTCATCTTCACGCTTTATAATATATGCTGCTTTAAAAACGTTTAGCCTATTTTTTAGTGATGCAATTGGTTGTCTACATGTGATGATCACAATTTGATTTTGATTTTGCTTGAGCGCCCATTTAAAGGCTTCAAGCGTTTCTTTTTCATCACATGGTCTAATCGCTTTAACATTGTTCATTGCTCGTAACATTGGAAGCTGATCAAATGGTTGATGTGTAGGGCCGTCACCGCCAACTTGGTAGCTATCATGGCTAAAAACATGAATTGATGGAATTTTCATAATTGAGCCTAATCTTATTGCTGGTTTCGCATAATCAGCAAATGAAAAAAATGTTGAGTCAATAGTTTTTAAATTTGATGCTAGATAAATCCCGTTATTTATTGCGGCCATTGCAAATTCACGAATACCATATTTAATATTTTTGCCACCTTTTATAATATCGGTTTCAAAACCTACTTTAGTTGAACTTTTAAGATCCGCAGAGCCACCAATTATAAATGGACTTTGTTCAAGTATTTTAACTATTTCGCCAACATAATCTCTTGTAGCTTTATTTGTTATTGCTAATTTCTTAGGCAAGATAAATTGGTAATTTTTGTTAATAAGCGATTGTATTTCTTTATATTCATGTGGATATTTTTTAGAATATTTAAAAAATAAAGTTTGCCAATTTGAATAATTTGCTTGCTTTTTGTCTCATAGTGATTGGCAATAATCATATATTTCTTTTTCATATTCAAAAGGTGTAAATGATTTTAAACCACATTTTTGTTTAAATTCAATAGTTTGTTTTTCATCTAATGTGCCATTGTGTCCCTTAGGCATATTTTCAAATGGTGTGTATTTAGCAATATTAGTATGTATACGAATATATGATGGTTTATTTGATTTTTTAGCTTTTTCAATAGTTTCCAGTATTTCTGATGCCAAATCGCTTTGACAATCAAAAGTATTAAAATTATTTGATTCAAAAAACTTTATGAAGTCAATATTATTAACTTCATATGATTTACTATCAATTTGTGTTTCATTAAAGTCATGAATCAATATTAGTTTATTTAAATTAAGTGTTCCCGCTAATTGAATAGCTTCTAAAGCAACGCCCTCTTGCATACAACCATCACCATGTAAAACAAAAACATGATGATCAAATAAATTAAAACCAGGTTTGTTGTATTTATTTGCTAAATATTGTTGACTAAGCGCCATACCAACTCCCATTGCAACACCTTGGCCTAATGGTCCAGTCGAAGCATCAACATAAGCAAATTTATCGATTTCAGGATGACTTGGAGTTTTTGAATTTAATTTTTTATGCTTTTTTAAATCATCTAAAGTTAGTAAACCTAAAAAATGCATAATTGAATAAAAACACATTGAGCCGTGCCCCGCTGATAAAATAAATTTATCGCGGTTAATTCATTTTGGATTTTCTTTAGAAATAATTAAATTTTTTGCAATTACTGAATAGGAAATTGACGCAGCACCAATTGCCATACCCATATGTCCTCCTTTTGCGTTATTAATCGCATCAATTGCAATTCCGCGCATTGCTGATATTACTTTTTCATCTAAGTTTTTCATTATCACTCCTTTTAATTAAAAAAGTGATGACTAAAATCATCACAATATTTTATATATTTTCAAGTTCTTTAATTAGTTTTGAAATACCGCCATCTCTAAATTCTGGCGCAATGTAACACGCATGAGCTTTTACTTCATCAATTGCATTGCCCATCGCAATGAATGAGCCAATTTCAGGCAAAGCGTTAATATCGTTTCCTGTATCCCCAATGTGAACAGAATTTTTGGCACTAAAACCTAATAGCGAAGCTACAAAAGCACCGCCTTTACCTTTTGATGCTAAATTGCTAGTAATTTCAATCGAATAGCCAAACGACACTTTATGAAATGATAAATTTGGCAACTTTATTTTTAAATCTGCAATAATTAAATCAATTTCTTCTTTCGTCACACCGTAACATAAAAATTTGCAAGCTGCCTCAGTATATGGCATTTCTGAATAAGGTATTTTTTTATGTCACTTTACTCATGGGCGTTCAAAATCACAACTATAGTTTTTACCATAGTAAATAATACCGCCTTCATTCATTGTGTAAAAAAGGTTACGATCTTGCATGTATTTAATTAATTTTGTTGTCGTATCTTTATCAATTTCAATTTTCTTAACTACATTATTATTTTTATCTACAATAAGTGAACCGTTTTCGCAAATACAATATGGTGCATTAATTAAATTAGCGATTTTTAGCACATAATCGCTATTGGCGCGCCCTGTTGAAATAATAATCGGTTTTAGATTTGAGAGTTTAATTAATGAATCAATATTTTTTTGGCTAATTCCCAATTCGCCATCTTTGGTTTTTTCAGGTTCATCAACAACTGTTCCATCTAAATCTAAAAAATAAGCTTCGTAATTCGTATGCATGTATATATTATAGATACAAATTTTTATTTAACTAAAATTAAGCAATATTTTTTAATGATGTATTAATTAAAGCATACTTTTATAAGCGAAATTTAATTTGGTATTTAGTTTTTTCAAAACTCATCTTCTTGAGCTTGAAATTCAGAAAATGTTCATACTTCTAGAATCTTTCCATTTTCAATTTTAAATAAGTCAATACCTGGATTATTTAATTGTGCTTGATCTTTATTAGCTAAAGACACGACGCTTGCAGCAACAAAGTTTCCATTGCTTGCGATTCAATTAGTAACTACTTTAAAAGTTCCATTGCTGCGTTTTGCAAATTCTGCCAAAGATTTGCCCAGTTTTTGTTTTCCGACAATTTTGCCTGAAAGAGGGCCGCTCCCTCCCATATGTCATATAATGTCATCTGACATTGTTTCAAAAGCTGCGGCAAAGTTGCCTTGTGCCAATGCATTTGCATAATTATTAAATACTTCAATTGGATTATTTTGATTCATAATTTTCCTTAAGTTATAATTAATAACCTAATTTTGTTTTTTTAAAACACACAATTTGGCTATTAGTGAAGAGCTTAGTTCTCTTCAATTTTATTATATAAAAATGCAAACACTTTTTTCAAGTGTTGCACTTTAGATCATAATATTATAGTTTTCTATATAGACACTTTAGGGTTAAGTGTAGTTGAAAGTGAAATATTAAACAATTTTAGTGATACACAAAAGAAAATCAAATAAATGACAATCAAGGAAATATAAAGCGGGTTAGATTTCGAAAGAGAAATTGCTTCTTTTAAAACTATGCCAATATTTAAATCGTTTTCGTTTGTAATAAAATTTAAAAACGCTAGAGATGAAACAATTAAAACATTAATTGCTAAACGATCGGTTATCAAAATAATTAAAGATGGTAAAAGTTTTTTAAATAAATGACCATAAATGATTTGAAATTGATTTAGACCAATTACTTTAGCCGCTAAAATAAATTCGCTATTTCTCAATGCTAAAATTTCATTTTTAGCAATTTCATAATATGATATTCAAGAAATTAAAGCAAATGCTATTAATATACCGTATCATTTTGTTCCTAAAAATACGCAAAGAATAAAAATTCAAATTATTTCAGGAATGGCATTGATTATTGATGCAACTTTATCAATCAAATTCGCATATCATTTGTTTGAATTCAGTGCGTAAATTGCCGCTAATGAAAAACCAATAAATAAATTAATAGCGATTGCAAATAAAATAGTTACAATCGTAATTAATAGCGAAACATTTAAACGTGCATATAAATCTACACCATTTTGGTTTGTGCCTAATATTGTTGGTAACAAAGAAATTTTGTGAGTTGAGTTTAAATTAATTGCTTTTATTAAATCAAAAGGATTATATGCTAGCACAACAATATCAGTATTTATAGTTAAATCACCGCCACTATCATAAGCTGAATCATAAAATATTTGAAATATTGGACTTTCATTTTGGTTAAATGCTCTAATTTTTTCTAACCTTGCAATTTCACGAATAAAATCAAGTTCAGAACCTCTTTCAAAATTGCGAAAAATTGTTGTATTTAAGGCTGGCAAATTATTTACATAAATTGAATTAGAATCAATGGAATTTATTGGTGAATTTTTAATAAAAAATAAAGCAAAAATACTTCCCAAAATAACTAAACTAAAAATAATAAAACTAGCAATATTTTGTTTTTTTAAAAAGAAACGTCTTCAAAATAATTTTGTTTCCGATTGATGAACTACATAACTATCAATTGTGGTTTTTTGCTTGGCAAATTTAAATAATGTTTTTTGATTATTTGGCATATTTTAAATTTCCCTTCAAAGTAAAAATCTTTTTTTGCATTTTAATTTTTGATTCAATTTTTTGTAAAGGATTTAAGTAAGTTAAAATTATGTGATTAATTAATCTAAAAATTAAAATCAAAATGAAGTTAAAAACAAAATAAAACATAATTAAATTTATTTCCGCTTTTGTAAAGGCATATGAAATAAATACGCTATGTCCAGGAATTGAAAAAATTCTTTCAACTACTAATGATGATGAAAATAGTAATGTAAAAAATGGAATAATAACTTGAAGTTCGCTAATTAAGAGATTTTTAAAAATTTGTTTTTTAAATAATTGAAATTTATTCAGCCCTAAAGAAATAGCAAATTGATAGTAATTTGATGTGAGAGTTTCTTTAATAATTTTTCGTGCCCGAGAATGAAATAAACTAATTGTTCCAAACGAGGTTACTATAGTGGGCACAAGCAAAGAAAGAAATGTGTATTTAGCGTTAGAAATAAATTGCGATGGATAACCAAAAATATGTGAATTTGTCATTGCTAAAATCGCCACAATTAATAGTGGAATTGTCGAAATTGATGCAACAATTAAATTAATGATAAAATCTGGCGTTTTGTTAAATTTATAGCCACTTCAAATACCTAAAATATTGCCAATAATTAAGCCAAGTAAAAAGATAAACGAAATAAATAGAATTGTTCACTTGAATTGAGCAAAATACAAGCTAAAAATACTTAGGTTAGTATTATTTAACTCACTTGAAAAAATTTTGCCTGGATTAAAAATAAAGAGGTTTTTTATAAATTCTAAATATCGTTTTCATAGATTTGGTTCAATTTGATTAGCAACAGCAATGTTCTTTTTGATTTGTGGCTCCATTAATAAATTAATAGCAAAAAAAACAATTGTAATTGCTGACAAAAAAATAAAAAAGAACGCAATAATTTTTCTAAAAATAGTAATTGAATTATTATTTTTCATTATTGCTTAACTTTATTATTCTTTTTTCAAATCTGTGATTACGAAATGTGATTTAGCTTCTGTTTTTGCTTCTGGTTTTGATTTTTGATATAAATAAACTTTTTCAAAATGTAATTGACCTGAGTCTTTAACTTCTTCAATTGATTTTTCATCAAATGAAAATTGTGATTCTTTGTCATCTTCCTTGATTTTTTTAACTTCGACAAATTCTGCTAAAACTTTTATTAATTCTTCAAAGCCTTTATTTTGGGCTTCAATAATTTTTACTTTAAGTTCATAAGGGGTGATTTGTTTTTTTGATTTTGTTGTTAATTCATAATTACCAAAAGTATATTTAGCTTCGATAACTTCTTTTTTAAAGCCGCCAATTTCAAATCTCTTGGTTTCTGATTTGCCATTTACAGTTCTAGTAATATCTAAATGAATTATTCCTTCATCGGCGTGAGCATGAGTACTTTTTGCTACTGCATATTCTGCACCTTTAGGAGCTTCCGTTGAAACTTCAAAAGCAATATTGTATTTTTTAAATAATTCTTTTACTTCATCTCAATTTTTGGCATCTAGAAATTTCTTAACAACTTCTTCAGGATCAACACTTTCTTGATTTTTGGCAACTTTCGCAATTTTAATGTCTAAATGCGATTGCATTTCAACATTATTATTCACTTTAGGTCCTTTTGGGTCTTTACATGAAACTGATGCTAATGGCAAAACAAATAGAGGGCTAATTGCTGCAAAAGCAAGTAATATTTTTTTTGATTTTTTCATAATTTATCTATCTCCTTGACTTGTTATTTTACACAAATAATTATATTATAGTTTAATAAAAATTGTAAAATAAAATATTTTTAGGCAAAATAAGATGTAATTTTAATGATTTTTTAATTTTTTCGCTAATTTGTTGTGAATAAACATTTGACATCTAAAATATCTAATAAAATATAATTAATAAATATTGTCAAAACTAGTAAGAAAGGCAAAAATGAACAAAAAAATGATAATTCCAAAACGTAATTTTTTTAATGAACGCGAATATACACTTGACTACAAAAATCAAGTGCTTATCGTTAATGAATCACTTTTAAAATCTATGCAATCTAAAAAGCCCGGATCTTTTGGAGGGTTTAGAAAAATGACTGGTTCGGCATTAGGTGATATTATGCACTTAACAGATTTTAATAGCGAATTTGCTGCGTTTTCAAGATTATGCAATTTCAAAATGCCTGTTTTGGACGATAAATATGTTCGTGCTGGTATTGTACTTGAACCTAAAATTATTGAAAAAATTGAAAAACATTTAGGGCATACATTAAACCGCTACCCCGCTGAGAAATATAATTATGACTTTTTTACTGAAAATGAATTATTTGGTGGATTACCTGATGGTTATTCTGAAAAACTAAAAATGGTGTTTGAAATTAAAACTTCTGGTGAAAAAAATCTAGAAAATTGAAATAAATACGGTGTAAATCCCGGCTACATAAAGCAAGCTCAATTATACACTTACCTAATGGGCGTTAGAAATTTTGCAATTGTTGCGTGCTTTTTAAAAGAAGAAGACTATTTGAATCTCGAAACAATAGATATTAATCAAAGGTATGTTAAAAACTGAAACATGCAAATAAACGAAGCTCAAGTTCAAGATGACATTGATACTTGTATTAAATGATTTAAAAAATACACAAAAACTGGAATTTCTCCTAAATGAAACGAAAAAATTGATGCTGATTTAATTGAATTTTTAGCTTGCAAAAATTTTAACGAATGAGAAGATTTGTATAAAAAATGAGTTGAAAACGGAAAGGCAACAGCTAAATATGAATAAATATTTTCGTTATTCAAACTTTCTAATTGCAAATTGTGCCAGACCGTTTTTTGCTTTTTCAAATAATATTGAATTATATATTGACGAATTATTTAAAAGCGATGATTCAGAAGATGATTTTGATAGCGACAATTCGAAGGAAAAATATAATTTGTTAGATTTTGCAATAGATGAAATAGAAAACAAAATCGATAAAAACTTTTCCGCTTTTCTTAAAGAAAGTGACAAAAAATCATTAGATGAAAAATCTACTTTCGAAAAAATTTCATATTTAAAAAACATATTGGAAAATGATGCCGATTTTTATAAAAAACTTGCAGCTAATCAAAAAATTGATGAGGCCTTAGAATTTTTAAATTCACTTAAAAGTTTTGAATCTACAGCAATGGGGCTTGAAATTATTGAAAAAAAAGCTATAGAGTTTATAAAAAAGCAAAATCAAGATCGTAACTTTGTTGTTATAAATGTTAATGATAAATATGAAGCTAGAATTAAAAAAACAAACGAAGCTATTGTCAAAAATGCAATAGTATTTTTTCCTGTTTTCGAATATAAAAAATGTTTAGCGACACCTTTATATTACGATAGTGAAAATAAGACAATAGGAATTTTGAATTATTCTTCAAAATCTTCGCTTAAAAATATTATTCGCTTTTATTTTGAAGTAAAAGTAATGCGCAGTCAAAATATTAGTGTAAATAAATGCGTTCACATATTGCCTAAATTTAGACATCGCAAAAATGTTAAAGCAAATGAACTTGATTTTATTTCATCTGAATATTGCAAGGCAACCAAAAGTAAATCACAAAACAACGCCGCAGTAAAAAAGAAAAATTATAGCGAAGAAATTTTGCAAGCTAGATTTGCCGGAATTCCAAACCCAAGCGAAAAAAAATCGGAAAATAGATTGACAATTATTGAACACATCAATAATGATTTATCAACGGTTAATAGAGATAGTTTTTTTGATATTCAAAAAGATGATTTTGTTTGTACTTTTAAACAATTTGTTTACTATGCTGAAAATTTCGAATCAATTAGTGAATTAAATAATCTAGAAAAAATAATTACAATAAAAGATACAAATGATAGATTAGATTTAAAACTAGATTTTTATCGTTTGTTAGTTAAAAAAATTATTCCCGAATATACTTTTAGTTCAAAAATTGTTTTAAAAAGAAAAATTAATAATTTAGAGCAAACATCACTAGCAGATAGAGATTTCTTAGAATTTTATGAAAATAATAAAATTGCTATTAACCCAAAAATATTAGAACATCCCGAATATTTAAAATTAGTTGAGAATAAAGCTAAAATTGTATGATTTGATTTTGAAGGAGTTTCTAAACCTACTCCAATAATTGACTATAACCCTGCATATAACCAACTCATTTCGCAGACTTCAATAATTAAAACAATAAATAACGAAATTATTGAAAAAGAAACAAATGACTTTGTTTACGATCCACTAAACTACAACTATAAAACGCTTGTAAAAATTGTTAATGATTTATATGACAAAAATGCTGAACATTATGTCGTTTTTAATAAATCATATGAAAAGTCTAGGCTAATCGAAATTAAAGAAATGTTAGAAAACTATTGCGAAGATGGAAGTATTGATAAATTAACTTATGAATCGCAATCGCAAAAAATCAATGAAGTAAATTCAAAAATGATTGATATTGCTGATTTTTTTAATGGCAAGACCGCTGCAAGCAAATACATAAATTTAGGTTTCACCAAAGGATTATATTCAATTAAAAAAATTGAATTATTTGTATCTAATAGCAAGCTAAAGTTAAAGCATATGATCACACCATACCACGAACTAGCAGTTAAAAATGGTGGTATGGCACTTCAAATCGCCACTGCAAGAGCATTTAATGCTATTAAAGATAGAGAATGAGAACAAAAAGAAATACAATTAAAAAAATATTGTCATAATGACGTTATGGCAATGATAATGACATTTGATTTAATTCAATATTTATTAAATTGTAAAAAAACTCAAGAATATTTTAAAAATTTTATTGAATATAAAAATATTTAATTAATTTCTCAGAGATACATACTCTGAGTTTTTTTGGCGAAAAATTAGCGAAATTGTTTACCAATTATCATGGTGTAATATTAATATGAAAAACACCAATAATCGTGGAATGATGCTTGAAAGTATAATAAATAAGACAAATATTTTTTATTTAAAAAATAAAATTGCTATGATTCATAAGAAAAATTTAGATGTTTCATTTAGCAAGATCAAAATTGAAAATCGAAAACTTTTACTAAAAGATGCCGAGATAAAATCTAAGAGTACCGTTGACTATTATGGTGTCTTTCAAGGCAAATTTATTGCATTTGAAGCCAAAAGTACCGAGGAAAAGAATTTTAAATTAAAAAACATTAAGCAACATCAATTAGAATATTTATCATTAATTGAATCTTTTGATGGAATTGCTTTTTGAATAATATATTTTAAGATGCAAAATGATTTTTTAATTATCAAACATAAGAATTTAATGAAAATAATAAGCGAAAATAAAAATACGCTAGTCTATAAAGATGCAATAGCGTATGGATATTCATTAAATTTGGATTTTCCCGGTATATTAGATTACATCAAAATTGTTAGTCATTTTTTTTAATTTTTTTATAATTTTCATACTGCGCGGTAATTCGTTTTTTGTAAGTATCAGAAAATTTGAAACGAGGGTCTAATTTTGCTTCAACATTCAAAACTACTTTAGTAATATTGTGAACTTTTGTTTTTTTAGGAATATATTTTGCTGAAAAAAGTCCCAAGCCTGAAATAGATACTGTTTTTTCTTGTGCGATTTGATCAGAGACAATTTCAATTATTTCATCAAAAATTGATTCAATAATCGCTTGTTGAAATCCTGTTTTTTCGCTTGTTTTGATAATAAGTTCTTTTTTGTTCATGTTTTCTCCTTATTCTTTTTTGAGCGGTCTAGTCATAAGTGACTTTATTACATCATGGACATCTAATTTCAAATAAATTATTTTATATAGTGCCTCTACAATTGGCAATTTTAGTATTTTATTTTTAATAAATTCGTTGTAAATTACCTCAATTGATTTTAGTCCCTCAATTGTAATTTTACTTGAATCGAAGTTTTTATCAAAAAAGTTTTTTCCAAAAGTATAATTTCTTGATTTTGAAGAAAGGGCAGTCAAAATTAAATCACCTAGCCCGGTGAGACCATAAATCGTTTCTTCTTTACCACCTTTTAAGTTGTTATATAGTTTCATTTCATTGATGCCGCGTGTGATTATTGCTACTTGTGTATTAGTTGAATAACCCAGGCCTTCAGCCATTCCTGATGCTATGGCGATAATGTTTTTAAAAATTGAACCAATTTCTGCGCCTTTAACATCTAATTGTGAATAAACCCTAAATGAATCATTCGAAAAGATTTTTTGAATTTCCGAAGCAAGTTCAATATCATATGACACAGCAGAAATAGCGGTAATATTTTTTTTAACAATATCAATCGCGAACGAGGGGCCAATCAATGAGACAATCCCTTTTACAAACTGGTTTTCTTTTGTTAAAGTTATCATTTGCTCATGAACCGAAAAATTAGTTCCTGGTCAAAATCCCTTTGCAACGTTAATAATAACTGCTTTATTGCTAAGATTAGAAATAACTTTTTTAAATACTTCGCTAATAAATTTAGTTGGAATTGCAAATAAGACATATTCAACGTTTTCTAGTGATGAAAGTATGTTATTTGATACTTTGAATTTCGGTAAATCAAAAACATCGGGGAAATATTTAAGATTTTTTCCACTTGTTAGATCATTTAATTCTGCTTCTTCAATACCATAAATTGTAACATCATGACCATTATTTACTAAAACAGAAGCACAAGCTGTACCCATTCCGCCAGAACCTAAAACAAGAATTTTAGCCATTATTTTTCTCCTTTTTGGTTTTTGTTGCGTAAAACAAGCTCAATAGGTGTGCCAGAAAAATCAAAATTTTCTCTTATTTGATTCTCAATATATCTTAAATAAGTAAAATGTGCCAATTCAATATTGTTAACAAATAAAACAAATGTAGGTATTTTAGCAGCAATTTGTTTTGAAAAAGTGATTGATAAACGTCGACCATTAATTGAACTAGCCGGTCTAATCATTTGTGCTGTCATCATTAATGTATTTAATTGATTGGTATTTATTTTTCGTGAAATATTATTTTTAACTTTTATTATTTCATCTCTCAATTTGTTAATTCGATTTTTATCCTTTGCTGAAATGAATACAATTGGAGCTCAGTCAACAAATTTTAGTTTCTGTGACAAATTTTTTTTGTAATGGGACATTGTATTGGTATCTTTTTCAATTAAATCTCATTTATTAACAATAACAATTAACGGTTTTTTAAGTTCATATGCGATACCGATAATATTTTGATGAAAATGACTAACCTCATCAGTTGCGTCTAAAACCAATAAACATAAATCAGCTTCTTCAATTGATTCATTTGCGCGCATTAGAGCATAGTGTTCGACGCTATCTATCAATTTACTTTTTCTTTTAATTCCGGCAGTATCAACTATGTCAAACTTTTCGTCATTAATAAATATTGTGCTAGTAACTGAGTCACGTGTTGTTCCAGCAATATCACTAACTATTGAGCGATTCTCATTGGCCAAAGTATTTAACAAGGTGCTTTTGCCTACATTAGGTTTTCCTAAAATCGCTAATTTAAAGTTTTTAAGATTACTATCTTCGACATTACTAAAATTATTTATTACACTATCTAGCAAATTACCGACACCATCGCCATGCATTGCACTTATTGGAAAAATTTGACTAAAACCAAGTGTATAAATTGAATTATCAAAGTATTCAACTTTTTGACCTTCCAATTTATTTATTGCTAGCAAAACTGGCTTATTAATTTTTCTTAATATATTTGCAACATAAAAATCTTCGGTGGTAAGCGAATCATTTCCATCGACTAAAAAAATTAAAACATTAGCTTCATCAATTGCGATTTGCGCTTGAATTTTAATTTGTTTTTTAAAATCTTCTTCTTCAATTGTTATTCCACCAGTATCAATAATTTTAAATTCTCTCCCGGCTCAAGAAGCATCTGAATAGAGACGATCTCGTGTTACACCAGGTGTATCATAAACTATTGATTTACGTTTGTTAATTATTTTATTAAATAAAGTGCTTTTACCTACATTAGGTTTGCCAATAATTGCGACAACATTATTATTCATAATTGCCTACTTTCTCATTAACAATATCTAACATAACTTTAAAATTTTCCTCGACACTCATATTACTCGAATCAATTTCTATCGAACCTTCTGACACTTTAAGTGGATCAATGTCACGATTCATATCATTATAATCACGAATTTTGATTGATTCTAAAACATCATTGTAATTTGAAATAATTCCCATTTCAGCATCTTGCTTAACACGACGTTTTGCTCTAATTTCCGCAGAGGCTCATAAAAAAAATTTAACTTCGGCGTTAGGTAAAATTCGATATGTAGCATCTCGCCCATCAACAATTATTCCCTTATGTTTATTAGCAAAATCTTGAATAAAAAGATTTACTTTTTTTCTAATTGAAGCAAATTTTGCGATTTTTGATGCTGCTTGTGAAACTTCATCGTTTCTAATTGATAATGAAATATCATTTCCTTTAAAAATTATTTTCCCATCTTCGGTAATATTCAAATCATCAAATTCTCAAGATTCATTAATTTGCTTTTCATTTTTAAAATCTAAATTTTGCTTAATTGCATTAAAGGCAATTACGCGATAAAAACTACCGGAACTTAAAAATTTGTAGCCTAATTTTTTGGCTAGCATATTCGACATAACGGTTTTTCCTACGCCGCTAGGTCCGTCGATGGCAATGTTAATTTTTTTAGTCATGATTTTCCTTTTTTATTTTACTTTGAATTAATTTTATTATAAATTTCCTTAGCTTCGGAATTTAATTCAAATAATTCATTAGCATTTGGCATTTTTGGCTCTAATTCAATTTGAGAAATTATATTTTTTAAAAAATCTATTTCTGTATAATCAAAAAATTCAGATTTTTCTAATTTTGTTTTTAACTTATCAAAAAAATCTTTGGAATTAGAGTTTATTGAAAAATTTTCTAGTAAGGATTTTAAATATGCGTTTTTTGGTTCTTGAATTTGGCGAATATTTAGTGCTTTATTTATTTGTTCAATTATTTTTTTATCGTTTTTACATTTTTGTTCGAGATTGCGAAGCTCAATTAATAATTGTTTATTTTGTTTTTTCATTATTAAACTTTTTCAATATTAAACGTCTTTAAAACACCAAGAGATTTAAGATTTTTATCAATTTTAGAAACATATTGAAATGTAATTGTTAAACTGTTTAGTTTTTGGTTTCAAATAACAGCTTTATTGCCATCATTTTCCAGTAAAACTATATCATATTTATCCTTAGGATATATATCTGGAAAAGCATTATAATCTTGCATTGATTTAACAAATTTTGCAAATATTGCATTGATAAATGAGTCTTGTGAAAATCATTCTTTATCGTTGAGAGCATCTTCAATTGCTTTTTGCAATGTTTTGGCATTATTCAAAAGTTTTTGTTTATTTTCAGGCGAAATCGTATCTTCTTTTGCTTGTTTTGTTAATTGCGCAATTAATTCGTTACAGCTTTTAATTAAGTCATCTAAACTATTTTGATCTTTAGCCTTATCAACTTCTTTTCCGGTAATTGACTTTAAAATTTCATTCGCTTTTTTAAATGCTTTTTGTAAGTGTGAAATTTTCAAATTAGTAATCGCTCTTATTTCTTTTGCAAAATCTTCATTAATTAGAGGAAGATTTTTGTAATAATCGCTACCTTGATCTCATTTTTCCGAAATAGTCAAAATTGTGATTACTTGTGCATTTGCATAATAGTATTTAGATTTAGGCGTTTCGCGAATTTCTGATGATTCATGTCTTCCGCTAGCATATTCGTAATTTAAATAAATTTCATAACTAACTTTTAGTTCATTAGGTTTGTTGGTAAGTTCAATATTTTTGTATTTAAATTTTAAATATTTGGTTTCTTCATAATTTAAACTAGTTTCAATTCAAGTTGACAAAAATTCATTTGCATCAAATAATCTTGGCACATTTTCAAGCAATTTTTCTTTAGCCTTTTTAGATATTTTAGGGTTTTCTAGTTTTCTTTTAATATCAGGATGTGACTCAAAATATGCATTACGTTTCTCATCCGCAGACTTCTTACTATTTTGAAAATTATTGTATAAATCGCTAACATTAGAAGGACCGATTGACAATGGGATTATTTGCACTTTTTTAGCGTGTTCTAAAAAATTTTCAGGGCTTCAATATACTTTTTTAATTTTTTTTGTATTTTTCATAACAAAATAAATTGCTCCACCAATTGAAGTTAATACAACAACTGCACCTAATCCTCAAGATAAATTAACAAGTAATTTTTTGCGATTCATTTTTTTCTTTTCCATGATGCATTAATTTTATAATAATTTTTTATTTATAAATAAAAAAGGTAAATTAGCTTTGTACAAAGCAAAACAAAAACTCGTAATTTTATAAATTACGAGTCTTAACTTAATTTTATTTATTACTTTTTTTACCTCAAAAACGGCGTTTTGGCTGATCAATATTTTTAATGTAACGGCATGTTGGAAAATTAGAACAACCGATAAATTTATTATGTTTTGCTTTTGTGTAACGATAAAGAAGTTGAGATTCGCACATCGGACATTTTTCATCAATTATTTCTTGTGGTAGAACTGTTATTTCAATAGTTTTACTTACATCATCAAAATGCTCGTTGAATTTTTCTCAAAAATCTTGCATTAGTAAACGATAATTTTCCTTACCTTCGGAAATCATATCAAGTTCTTCTTCAACTTTAGCTGTGTATTCTTCGTTAATTGTTTTAGGAAAGCCATTTATTAGCTTATTTAAAACAATTTTTCCAAATTCAGTAGGATGCAGATAATTATTTTTGTTTTCAACAAATAAACGATTTTTTATAATATTAATAGTTGAAGCGAATGTTGAAGGTCTTCCGACTTTAATATCATCTAGCATTTTAATTAATGAACCTTCATTATAACGAGCGGGTGGAGTTGTTTCTTTATCTAATTTTTCAAATTCCTTAACCGAGACTCTGTCGCCTATTTTATACTCCGGTAGCGCCTTAACTACTTCGTAGCCGGAAACAGCGTAATATCCATCAAAAATCACTTCTGTATATGACATTTTAAAATAATGTATTCCGTTTTGTAATTCGTATTGATAAACTTTACGTTTTGGCGGTGTCATTAAAGCCATAATTGTTTTATCATAAATTATTTTATAAATATAACTATCAACTTCATTTAACGCATGTTTTTGGATTGCCTTTTCAGGTGTTAAATAAATATCTGTAGGTCTAATTGCTTCATGGGCATCTTGTGCACCGGAAAAACCTTTAATTTCATTAGCCACATAATTTTCACCAAATTTATTTTTTATAAAGTCTTTGGCTTTATTTATAAACGAATCATTCATTCTAGTAGAATCAGTTCTTGGATATGAAATTAAACCAGCTTCAAATAATTTTTGCGCACTAATTTGAACAATTGAAGATGAATATTTGGCTTCTTTATATAAAACGGATTGTTTAAATGGAGTAATTGCAGCTTCTTTTCGTTCGAAAATTTTATAATCGGTTACATCTAAATATAAATTTTTATTTAACGTTGTTAAAATATCAATTGCATGTTGTTTATCTATTCATGTATTATCGTTTTTAAAATCTAAATTATCCTTGAAAAATAAATGAGCAATTACGTCATCAGAAATTTTAGCATCAATTTTAGAATATAAAACAGGAACAAACTCTTCAATTTGCTTTTCTTTATCAACTACAAGTTTTAACGCTATTGATTGCACTCTTCCCGCCGAAGGTGTAGTTGGCGTGTTTTTGATTTTTTGTTGCATTAATTGTGAAAGTTTAAATCCAATAATTCTGTCAAGCATTCGCCTTGATTTTTGGGCATCAACTAAATTTTTATCAATTTCTAGAGGATTATTGATTGCAAAATTTATTGCTTCATCGGTAATCTCATTATATTTAATACGTTTGTATTTTTTTTCAAGTTTCAAAGTAGTAACTAAATTATTTGCAATTGCTTCGCCTTCGCGATCAGGGTCAGTTGCGATCAAGACTTCAGTTGCATCTTTTGTAACTTTTTTTAGTTCAGAAATAATATTTTTTTTGGCGGGGTCTGGAACCATGTTAGGTTCTCAGTTTTCAAAGTCTATCCCGAGATTACCCACACCTTTTGTTGCAAGTTTTAAAATATGACCGACCGAAGAAACAACAGTTATTTTATCGCCAACATATTTTTGAATTGTGCTCACTTTATTTGGCGATTCCACAATCATTACTTTCTCACTCATTATTTATCCTCCAAAATTTAATGTTAATATAATAGCATAAACAAAACAAGATATAAAAAAATGGATTAGAATTGTTCTAACCACTTCTTATAATCGTTGTCTTTTGCATTTTCAAAAATTTCTTTAATTTTTGAATCATCGCGTTTAGATAATTCAGGAATATATGGTTTTATAGAAACAATCAAGTTTCCTTTTTTTGATGAATTTCTAATTGGAAAACCATAATTATCAATAGTTATAACGCCATCTAATTTCATATTTCTATTAAGTTTTATTTCTTTAAAACCATACGGAGTTGGAATTTTTATGACTTCCTCTAAAATTATTGATTTTATTGAAATTGGCATATTTAAGATAATATCGTTATTTACACGTTCAAAGTGTTTGTGAGATCTTATTGCAATAGTTATATATAAATCGCCATTTTCACCACCATTAGATGATGGCAAGCCATAATCACGCAAAATTAATGTTTCGCCATTTTTAATGCCTGCTGGAATTGTAATTGTTTCAATTGATTTAATTGTTTCATTGCCTGAACCTTTGCAATTATGACATGGTGTTTTAATAGTTTTACCAAGACCTGAACATTTGTTACATGTGCTAACACTCGAGAAAAATCCCATCCTTTGTTCAATTTGGCCGCGACCATTACATTTAGGACATTTTATAATATCACTAGGTGTTTCAGCGCCGCTTCCATTACAATGCGAACATTTTGAGGATTTCGAAAGTTGAATTTTTTCAGTTTTTCCAGTTATAGCATCCATGAAATCTATTGTTATACGTGAGTTCAGGTCATCGCCTTTCACTTTATGGCTGCGTTTATTAGATGAACCGCCAAAACCAAAAATATCCTCAAACACGCTTCCAAATCCACCGCCAAAACTGTTTCCCGAACCAAAAAAACTACTAAAAATATCTTCTGCTGATGAGTAATTAAATCCACCTTGTTCAAAAGCACTATGACCAAACTGGTCATATTTTTTTCTCTTTTCTGGATCCGATAAAACTTCATAAGCTTCAGTCACCTCTTTAAATTTTGCTTCCGCGTCTGGTGCTTTATTTCTATCAGGGTGATATTGCATTGCCAATTTACGATAAGCAGATTTTATTTCTTTTTCAGATGCCGATTTTGAAACACCCAACACATCATAATAATCACGTTTGTTATCTTTCATAATTTACAATTTTAGCACAAAATAAAATTGAGTGCTAACTTTTGATATAAATATTCGTGGCAATATTAAACAAATTAAAATAGATATTTTTCTTCAAATTTGAGCATTATTTTTCGAATTTGTAGTCACGTAAATCGTTTCTTGCTAATATGGCTATTCTTTCTTTTGAATTAATATCTCTTAATATTAATACATTATTAAATTTTGCCTTAAATCATTTAGCAATATTGTCATCAATTTCGAACATCAATACTCCTTTATTATTTAAAAAATTATATGCTTGAGAACAAATTATTTTGTATGGTAAAAGTCCATTGTTTTTACCTACTAAGGCATTTTTTGGTTCATATTTTAATGATTTGCTTAAATTTTTTAGCGTTTTTAAATATGGCGGATTAGAAATTATTAAATCATATGTTTCATTTACTTTTTGGAATCAATTTGATTTAATAACTGAAACATTTAAGTTATTTAATTTAGCATTAAGTTTAGACTGTTTAATAGCTTGTGAATTTCTATCAACTAATGTGACATTGCATTTTTTGTTTTTAGCAATTGATAACCCAATAAAACCAGATCCACACCCTAAATCTAAAACCTTTGATTTACTATTGAGATATGGATATGCAGCAATAATTAATTCTTCGGTTTCATATCGTGGAATTAGCACTTTATAGCGCAAATCTAAATGAACATTTTGTAAAATTTGAAAACCAATAATTTTTTGAACGGGCACATCTTTTTTTAATTTTTTTAATTCTTTTTTAGAAATAAAAAGCGGTAGGTTATATCTTTCCTTTTCCCGCAATAATTCGTTTTTATCAATCATTAAAGACCAACCTCTTTAATTTTTTGTGCCTTTTCTTCCGCTATTAATGCATCAATTATTTTTTGTAAATCACCTTCAATAATCGTTTTTAGCGAAGTTGAAAAACCAATACGATGGTCAGTAACACGATCTTGTGGATAGTTATAAGTTCTAATTTTTTCGCTGCGATCACCAGAACCGGCTAGTTTTCTTAGCCCACTTTCTTCGGCTTCACGTTTGCTTACTTCCATTTCATAAAGTCTAGATTTTAAAACTTTTAACGCGGTTTCCCTATTTTGAATTTGGCTTCTTTCATCTTGCGAGGTAACTACGATTCCAGTTGGTTTGTGCGTTATTCTAACCGCTGAATCAGTTGTATTAACTGATTGCCCGCCAGCGCCGGAACTTCTAAATACATCAATTTCAATATCTTCCGGTTTAATATCAATTTTAACATCTTCATCAATTTCAGGCAAAACAGTAACGGTTGCAGTAGAAGTATGAACTCTTCCTTGAGTTTCCGTTTGAGGAACTCTTTGAACGCGGTGGACACCACGTTCAAATTTTAGTTGTGAAAAAACTTTGTCGCCTTTAACGCTAAAAATAATTTGACTAAACCCGCCTGCTGCCCCATAAGTAGAATCAATAATTTTTATTTTATAATTTTTCGCTTCACAATATTTTTGATAAATTTTAAATAAATCACCTGAAAAAATATTTGCTTCATCGCCGCCGGCAGCTCCTCTAATTTCCATAATAACATTGCGTTTATCATTTTCATCTTGAGGAAGCAACAATTCTTTTATTTTTTCTTCTAGATTTTCTAAATCTTTGATTTGATTATCGATATCGTTTTTGGCCAATAAAATTAATTCCTCATCTTTTTCGTTTGCTAAAATCTCTTTTGATAAATTGTAAAGTTCCTCAACATTTAGATATTTTGTAAATGTTTCATAAATTTCTTCAATATCCGCTTTTTCTTTAGCTAATTTGGTGTATTGTTTAATATCATTATATATATCAGATTCATTTAATTTTTTAGCTAGATTTTCATATTGCTTGGCAATAGAAAATAATGATTCTCGCATTGTCTTTTCCATAATTAAAAATTATAGCAAAATAAAAATGCTAAACCTAAATGAATTGAGCATTTTATAAATCAATATTAAATACTTGAACCTTTTTGCTGATTACAATCATGACATAAGGTTTGTAAATTATCTAACGTGGATTTACCCCCTCGTGATATAGGAATAATGTGATCAATTTCTAAATTTTTATTATATGCTCCACACCGTTTGCAACAATAATTGTCTCGACTATAAATTTCAAAACGTATCTTATTAGAGACTTGACCATGTTCCACTTTATTAATTGCTTTACGTATATCTAAATCAATACATAAATTATTTCAATTGCGCTGTCTTAATTTTTTAATAATAGTCACAATTTCAGAATACGTAAATACTTCTTCCTTTGTTTGAAATATGTGAGTTTTATATAGATTAGTTAGATGCAAAATTACACCAATTTTATATTCTGAAATAGGCTCAGGTTTTATATTTTTATAAAAGAGAGAATTTTGAATTTTATTAATTTTGATAAGCGAATAATGTTTTGGTGCAATTTTGAAATCTTTTAATTCAATATTAGCCAATTCATTTTTGTATAACTCATATAAATTTTTATTCTCAGATGCGAGTTTTGTTTTTTTGAAAAATATGTTTTTATAATAATCAGAATCTAAAAGGTAAATTAAATATTCTTTACAACTAATGTTATTAAAATAATTTTCATTGTCATAAAAATGATCATATTTATCAATTCATTCAAAAAAATTAAATTGATATTTATTATTTAAAGATTGCAAATTTTGTAAAGCTTCGCTATTTTCTAGAACGTATTTTTTTAGTTTTTTAGCACGCTTAACAATAAATACGTCAATTAGAATTGCTATCAATATTGTAAATACAAATATTGCGATTGCTATGCCTAATATGTAATATTTCTTCATGACTAAATTATATAAAAAATAAAGCTAAATTAGCCTTATTTTTTGTCAGTTTTTGCATATACTGATGCAAATTTTCTATTAATTCTGTTTTCAAATTTAACGATTCCATCAATTAAAGCATATAGAGTGTCATCTTTGCCACGGCCAACATTTTGCCCTGGAAAAATTTTTGTTCCTCTTTGTCTATAGATAATACTTCCCGCTAAAACAAATTGTCCGTCAGTAGCTTTAACACCTAATCTTCTACCGGCTGAGTCTCTACTATTAGAGGTCGTTCCACCAGATTTCGTATGTGCCATATTATTTCACCTTTATTTCTGAGATTTTAACTCTTGTATATGGTTGACGGTGTCCCAATTTGCGTTTGTGTGTTGATTTTGCATTATGTCTATAAACAACAATTTTTTTTGCTTTTCCTTGCTTTTCGATGGTTCCTAAAACAGAAGCTTTTTCTAAGTAAGGTGTACCGATTTTATCTTCAATTGCTAAAACTTTGTCAAATACAACGTCGTCGCCTTCTACACCTGCTATTTTTTCAACGTAAATTACATCGCCGGCTTTAACAATTAATTGTTTTCCGCCTGTTTCAATAATAGCAAACATTACTTTGCCTCCTTATATTTTGTCGCATCTTTAAGGTACTAAATTAGTTTGAAAAACCTTTTTAGAATGGTTACTATATAAGTAACTGTTTTATTATATCAAAAAATAAAAAAAGCACCGTTGTTTAGTGCTTTTTTCTATTCTTCTCAAACTTTTTCGTAATCTAAGTTTTCACTTTCTTCATTAATGGCAATTTGTTCTTCATCAGATGGGCTATAATCGTCATGAACTTCTTGAATAATAGCGTCAATATCTATATTTTCAGTTGATTCTAATTCAGCATCTTCATTTATGTTCTTAAAATATGCTATTGATGGTTTAATATCATATTTTGAATAAGATTCAAAAGGATATAAAGCTGTTCCTGAAGGAATTCTCTTACCAACAATAATATTTTCTTTTAGACCACTTAAAGTATCTGTTCTTGAAGAGATCGCTGCATGAACCAAAATTTTTGAAGTTTCTTGATATGAAGCAGCTGCTAAAAATGAATCAGATAATAAAGGAACTTGTTTTGCACCTTTGATTACAACTTTACCAAATGCTGGTTTAAGACCTTTAGTCAATAATTGAGCATTTTCTTCTTGATAGTCAAAAATATCAACAATTGCACCAGCGAAGAATTTCGAATCACCAGGATCACTAATTACAATTTTTGACATCATTTGGCGAATAATAATTTCGATATATTTGTCGCTAATTGCAATACCTTGAATACGATAAATTCTTTGAATTTCTTTTAGTAAATAATTTTGAACGGTAATTGTATCAGTTAAATTCAATAATTCTTTTAAAATGATTGGACCTTCTGATATTTTTTGACCAATTTCGATTTCTGATCCAATTTCTACTCTTAATTTTTTATTTGTTGAGACAAAAATTTTTTGTATTGTTTTTACATTTTTTGCATTTTTGATTTCAATTGAAATTAAATATGAAGTTTCATCAGTTTCAGATTTTTCGATTTTTGTAACTTTTCCAGCATAAGGAGAAATTACTGCAGGGCGACCTCATGGTTGTTCGTGAGCATCAATTAATTCAATAAGTCTAGTAAAACCACCAGTAATATCCTCTACACCAGCGACACCACCAGTATGGAAGGTACGCATTGTTAACTGTGTACCAGGTTCACCGATTGATTGAGCAGCAATAATACCAACAGCTTCTCCGATGTTAACAATTCTATTTGTTGCCAAGTCTTTACCAAAACACATTTTACATACACCGTTACGAGTGTTGCAGCCCAAAATTGATCTAATCTCAACCTCGGTAATACCTAAATCTTCGATTCTTTTAGCTATTTTTTCAGTAATTAAGACGTTACGATCGCAAACCATTACACCGCTTGGCGAAATTACTGGTTTATTAGTAAATCTACCAACAATTCTTTCTTTTAGTGAAACAATAATTTGATTATTTTTAGTATCGATAATATCTTGTGCTACATATCCATAATCAGAACCACAGTTTTCTTGTCTTACAACAATGTTTTGAGCTACATCAACTAATCTTCTTGTTAAATATCCAGATTTAGCAGTGTTTAAGGCGGTATCAGTTAGACCTTTTCTAGCACCATGAGTTGATGAATAGAATTCAAATGCAGTAAGTCCCTCAATAAACGATGATTTAACAGGAACTTCAACAGTTGATCTAACAACTCTATCGTTTTTAGCATCGGCTTTAGTGGTTTTTGTGTTGTTAGCCATTAATCCACGCATACCAGCTAATTGGACATAGTTAGCAATATTACCACGAGCACCCGAATTAATCATTGTAATAACAGGATTTTGTGGGTTTGATTTAATAATATCTTCTAATACCTTTTGAAGTGATTCTTTAATATCGGCTCATTTTTTGATTGTTAACGAGTATCTATCATCATCAGTAATTAAACCTTGATCGTAGTATTGTTTCAATTTAGCAATATATTGGTCGCCTTCAAGAATAAATTCTTCTTTTTTATCGGTTTCTAAAATATCTGAAAATGAAATCGAGATACCAGATGTAGTTGAATAGTCAAATCCTAGTTGTTTGATATTGTCTAATATTGAAGCAACAAAGTTTGTATATTTAAATCAAACTTCATCTAAAATTTGAGCTTTTTCTTCAGGAGTTAAAGGAATTTTGATTTCATCATCTTGTGCTTTAGATGCACGATAAATATTTAACGCATCCACTTTGTCTCTAGCTTGTTTAGTAAATTCATCTAATAATAATGCGTGTTCTTTGTCAATATTTTCATTTTTATATGATTTCAATTCCATGAAGTTTTTCAAAATGCCAACTTCATTACTATCATCTAATTTATCAATTACTGATGCAATTTCTGCGACAGTAGTTGTTGCAACATATTTATCAAAAATATAACGAATAATTTTGGCAATATTTTTCTTGTTGAATCCTTCTTGCAATGATAATTCATGCTTTATATACTCTGAAATGTCAGTTGGCGCAGATACAACATATTTGTTATTGAATGTTTTGTTATATTCTTCTAATGAAATTGCTTTATTTACATTATTATCGTAAATAAATGGGAATGATTTAGGAAAGATATTGTTAAAAATAAATTTACCTACTGACGAAATTACATATTGTGGTGTTGCTGATGGATTAAGCAAACGATAATCTTTAACTTGTTCCGCTGGCATTGCAACCCTTGCGTGTAATGAAACTTTTTTGTTTTCAAGCGCACGCATCATATGGTCAAAGTTATCAAATACCCTGCCTTCACCCTTAGCATTTTCTTCCTCAATTGTTAAATAGTAAAGACCAAGAATCATATCTTGTGAAGGATTAATAATAGGTTCGCCATCTTTTGGACCTAAAATATTTTTATTAGCAAGCATTAATTCACGGCTTTCTAATAAAGCTTTTTCTGAAATAGGCACGTGAACAGCCATTTGGTCACCATCAAAATCGGCGTTAAATGGAGTACATACTAATGGGTGTAATTTAATAGCTTTTCCACGTACTAAAACTGGTTCAAAAGCTTGAATTGAAAGTCTATGTAAGGTTGGTGCTCGGTTTAAAAGCACTAATTTTCCCTTAATAGCCTCAGCAACGTGAGGTCAAATAATAGGATTTTGATCTTCAATTATTTTCTTAGCGTTTTTAATTGTGGTTGCTACTTCTTTTTCGATTAAACGTGAAATAATTCATGGCTCAAATAATTTTGCTGCCATTTCACGAGGAATACCACATTGATGCATTTTAAGTGATGGGCCAACAACAATAACTGAACGACCAGAATAATCAACACGTTTTCCTAATAGATTTTGTCTAAAACGGCCTTTTTTTCCGGTCAGAGCGTCGCTAATTGATTTAAATGGACGATTATCTTTTGATAAAACAGGGTTTGGACTTCTTCTTTGGTTGTCAATTAAAGCGTCAACTGCTTCTTGAATCATTCTAAGTTCATTTTGGATAACTAAAGTAGGAGCATCTTTTTCTTGTCATTGTTGTAGTCGGTTATTTCTAATAATTACCCGGCGATATAATTCGTTAATATCAGAAGTTGAGTGACGACCACCATCTAATTGAATTAATGGACGTAAATCAGCGGGAATAACCGGCAAATTGTAAATTAACATACTTGTTGGATCTTGCTTTGATTCAATAAATGCATTAATCACTTGTAAACGTTTGTATAATTTTTCACGATTTTGTTTCGAAGTTGAAGCAAATTTTTCAGGGTTTGCAAATTCTTCAGAATTTAATTTTCTAATTTCTTCAGAAACAAATTCCTTTTCTTTTTGTAGATCAAGATTTTTTAATAAATATTCAATTGCTAAAGCGCCGGTACCAATTTTAGCATCACAATAATGTTCAATAACTTCGTTTAATTCATAGAAATCAATACCGTATTCTTGGCCAATTTTAGAAGTCGCTTTATCAACTAATGTGTCAAGAGTATCTTTAATGTCTTCATAAGCTTCGCTATTTTCTTCAAAGCGTAAAAGCAATTCTTCTAGCGCCGCTTTATATATAACGGCAGCATCATTAATTTCAATAATTTGATTTTTAGGTAATGATTTTAAACCACCGTCTTCTAAAACGATATGATTTTTATAGTAAATTAAGTTTTCAAGTTCTTCACGACGAACCGAATCTTGGCCTTTACTTGTCCTTAAACCTAATAATTTGTAAATAATTGAGTGATCAACTTTAAAATATCAAAAGTGAACTACAGGACTATTTAATTTAATATGTCCCATATGATTTCTACGTGCCATTTTGGGCAATATTTCCACATGTTCTTGACGACAAAGTTCTGTTCTTGTGCAATATTCGCCTTCATTTATTTTTTTGTATTTATAGCCACAGACTGGACAACGATAATCAATAATAGGGCCGAAAATTATTTCATCAAATAATCCACCACGTTCCGGTTTATAACTTTTGTAATTAATGGTTTCTGGCTTCGTAACTTCACCATGAGATCATTTAACAACATCTTCAGGGGTTGCAAGAGCTAATGAAATTTTAGCAATTCTTTCTTCTTGCAATAAATCATATTTACTACTCTTTTTCATTATTCTGCTCCTCCTTCAAATTCTTGATAGTATTTTGTATCAATTCTTTGAATGTCATCATCTACTTCATTTTCATTTAATTTTTCGTGAGCTTCTAACTTAATACCTAAACCACGTAATTCATATGCTAGAACGTTAAATGATTCTGGCATACCTGGTTTTGGCAATTTAACGTTTCTTGCCAATGAATTATAAAGTTGGTTACGGCCTAAAATATTATCTGACTTATACGTTAAAAGTTCTTGCAATACATTTGAAGCTCCATATGATTCAATTGCTCATGTTTCCATTTCACCAAATCTTTGACCACCATTTTGGCTTTTTCCGCCAAGTGGTTGTTGAGTAATAAGTGAATATGGTCCAACAGAACGAGCGTGCATTTTATCATCAACCATGTGATATAGTTTAAGATAATACATAATTCCTACCGAAATAGGATTATCAAATGGTTCACCAGTTCTTCCATCATAAACAACCATTTTTCCACTTGGGTCAATTTTTGCTTCTTCTAAAATTTCGCGAATTTGATTGTGAGTTATGCCATCAAAAATTGGGGTAACAAATTTAGTATTTAGTTTTTTAGCAGCCAAACCTAAGTGAAGTTCTAAAACTTGTCCAATATTCATACGAGAAGGAACACCCTGAGGGTTTAAAACAATATCAAGTGGAGTTCCATCTTCTAGATATGGCATTTCTTCAACTGGTAAAACAATTGATACAACACCTTTATTACCATGGCGTCCAGCCATTTTATCACCGACTTTAATTTTACGTTTTTGAGCGATAGAAACTTTAACGATTTTATCGATTCCGTCTTCAAGTTGGTCGCCTGTTTCACGGCTTAAAATGTCAACAGCAACAACTGTGCCGTTATGACCGTGTTTAACTTTTAGTGATGTATCTTTTCTTGAAGTTGTTTTTTGGCCAAAAATAGCCGCCATTAATTTTTCTTCAGGAGTTGGGTTTTCTTCGCCTTTTGGCGAAGTTCTACCAACCAAAATGTCGCCGGCACTAACTTCAGAACCAACTTTAACAATTCCGTTTTCATCTAAGAAACGTTTAGAGAAATTAGAAACATTAGGAATATCATCCGCAGTTAGTAAATCATCTCCTGCTTTAGAATGTCTAAATTGAATAGTTTGTTCTTCAATATGAATCGAAGTATAGACATCATCTTTTACTAATCTTTCCGATAAAACAACGGCGTCTTCATAATTGTAACCATGTCATGTTGTAAAACCAACTAACACGTTTTTGCCTAATGCTAATTCACCATCTTGCATAGAAGGGCCATCAACTAGCAAATCGCCAGCTTCAATGCGTTGATTTAATTTTACGATTGGTATTTGGTGAATTAAAGTACCTTGATTACTTCTTTCAAATGTTCTTAAATGGTAGACATCTGGCTTGCTTAACCCGTCTGGAATAATTTTTATAATTTCTGCATCAACATAACTAACAACACCAGCGCGTGTTGCACAAATGTTTGTTGATGAATATTTAGCAATATCAGCTTCCACACCGGTTGCAACTAATGGTTTTTCAGGAAATAGAACAGGAACGGCTTGACGTTGCATGTTTGATCCCATAAGTGCACGGTTAGCATCGTCATTTTCTAAAAATGGAATTGCTGATGCGGCTATTGATGTCATTTGACGGTTGGATACACCAATATAATCAACTTCATCAGCTGATACTTCGACAAATTCGTTGTCACGTCTAGCCATAACTTTTTCATCAACAATAACATTATTTTTAATGTGAGTTGTTGATTGCGCAAATGTATATCCAACTTCTTCAATTGCGGTTAAATAAATAGGTTCGCTAAAATCAACTTTACGGTTGGTAACTTTAAAATATGGTGATTGAATAAAACCGTATTTATCAATTTTAGAAAATGAAGCCAAGTTTAGAATAAGTCCGATATTAGGGCCTTCTGGGGTTTCAATTGGACAGATTCTACCAAAGTGAGTAGGGTGAACGTCACGAACTTCAAATTGTGCAGTATCACGGTTTAATCCTCTAGGTCCAAGTGATGTAATTCTGCGTTTATTTGAAATTTCTGCCAGCGGATTACATTGATCCATGAATTGTGATAATTTTGAAGTATTAAAAAATGATTTAAATTGGTTAAAAATTGGTTTATTGTTTGTTACATTTTTAGGTGTAATTTTATCAATATCCTTAGTTGAAATTCTTTCACGGGTGTTTTTTTCTAACTTAATTAGTCCAATTCTAAATTGATTTTGAAGTAATTCACCAATAGTAACAATTCTTTTATTAATAAGTGAATCAGGATCATCATCAATTCCCACTTTTGAAAGTAAATTAAAGTAATATGAAATTGTTGCGACAATGTCAGGTACTAATAAAAACTTTTCATTAGCAGTAGGGTCGTTACCCAATACCTGAATTTTTTGATCATTTAACATGTCTTTTTCGGTTGGATATATTCAAACTGAAGGAACATATAAACGATTACGTAAAACTTGAATTTCTTCGGGTTCATTTTCTTGCGGCTCTACTTGTGAACCATAGACATTTTCATCAATATTAGGTAAATGTCACATAGGAATGATGCCATCTTCAAATTCTTTGTGAATTTTGCGTGCGATTTCTCAAGTAATAAATGTGTTTTTTTCATGCAATAATTCACCATCTTCAGAATATAGATTTTCTGCAAGATATGAATTTGCAATTCTTTCCTTTACATTCAATTTACGATTTAATGTAAAGCGGCCAGTTTCAGTCAAGTTATATCTTTTTTCATTAAATAAAGTCGAGGGAATTAAATTACGAGCAGAATCTGCTGTCATTCTATCGCCTTTTCTTATTAAACGATAAATAGCTTCTTGTGCTTCTAATGTGCTATCAGCATTTTCAAATTTTGAAATTTTGTCTTTCTTTAGCGTTTCTTCTAATTCGGGCACATTTCCAAACATCATTCTAATGCCATCTTCATTAAAACCTAAAGCTTTTAGAAATGTTGATAATAAAAATGATTTATTTTTGTCGATATGAATCTTTATTGTATCAGTACCAGAAGAGGTTACTTTATGATAAATTTCTACTCATGAGCCAAGTTGTGGAATAATTTCCACTTTGTTAAATAAGTCATTTGCTTGCTTATTTCTAACGTTAACCCCAAAATATGCTCCTGTTGATCGAATTAATTGCGAAACAATGACTTTTTCAGAACCGTTAATAATAAACGATCCACCATAAGTCATTATTGGAATTTCAGCAAACACAACTTCTGAATCTTCGACTTCACCAGTTATCGTGTTTGTTTGTCTTAATTTAGCTTTTAATTTTCCTTGATATGAAGAGCCTTTTTGTTTAGCTTCTTTTATGCATTCATATTCAATTTTTTTTGGATATTCAAAATGCGCAGAATTGTGGATGTAATCAATTCTTACTTTTCCGTTTGCTTCAATTGGATAAATATTTCTTAATTCTTCTTCAATGCCTTCCTTAAGAAATTTTTCAACCGATTCTCTTTGCATTTCCAAAAAGTCAGGGGTCTCAAATTTATGTTGGCTAATTGAGTAATCTCTTCTTTCGGTAATTGGTCCAAACTTTCTTAGTTCATATTTTGATTTAATCGCCATATCTTTCCTCATTTTTTAGTTTATTTTTTAAATTAATATTTTATTTGTGATATTTGCACGTATATGCATACGTATATAATAAAAAAGCAAAAAAGGCTTTGAAAAGCCTATTTTTGATTTTTTAATTATTCTAAAACTACTTCAGCTTTAACTTCAGCTAGTTTTGCTTTAATAGCTTCCGCTTCTTCTTTCTTAACATTTTCTTTTAGAACTGCAGGTACTGATTCAACTAATTTCTTAGCATCCATTAATCCTAGACCTAATAAATCTTTAACAGCTTTAATAACTGCTAATTTGTTTCCTCCGTCTGATTTTAAAGTAATGTTAAATACTGATTTTTCTTCAGCGGCTTCAGTAGCGGCGGCTGGAGCAGCAGCAGCAACTACAGCAGTAGGATCAATTCCAAATTCTTCTTTTAATCCTTCTACTAGTTCCATAACTTCTTTAATGTTCATTTCTTTTAATGCTGAAACGAATTCTTCTTTTGTTAATTTTGCCATAATAATCTCCTTGTTTTAATGTAATTATTCTGATACTTTTCCTTGTTTAACTAATTCATTCAAACCAATTGCTAAATTTCTGATTGGTGATAGTAATGAATTTCCAAGAATCATAAGTGATTCTTCGTATGAAGGAAGCTTAGCGATTTCGTTTAATGCTTTTGCGTCTACAACTTTATTTTCGTAAATTCCAGCTATTAATTCAAATGCTGGAAATTGTTTTTTAAATTTAACTAAAGCTTTTAAAGTTGTTAAATCATCTTCTTTTGCAAATGCATAAATATTTTGACCTAATAAATAATCGTTTAAGTCAGCATGATTTAATTTGTTTAATGATTGTTTAACTAATCTATTTTTGTAAACTTTCAATAGAACGCCTTGTTTAGCTAAATCATTACGAATTGATTGCAATGAAGCAACATCTAAAGTTTTATAGTTAACAACATATAAAGCTTTGGATTCAGTAATGTTTTTAGCGATTTCATCGACAACTAAAACTTTAGCATCTCTTAAAGCACTCATTTTTCCTCCTATAAATTATAATTGCAATATTCAAAAAAGTAAGCATACTTGGTAACATATTAAGCTTTCAGCTGTTACTGTCTTCGTATATTGCGTGCTTATTATATCATAATAAAAATAATTTCTACAACAAATTTGGATATTTTTTGTTGGCAGAAATTAATGTAATAATATTGCTAATTTAAGGTGTTTATTTATGATAAAAACGATTTTTTTCATATTTAGGATCTTCGGTTAAAAATATTCCTAATCTAGAGAAAATTTCAACATCTGTTTCAGATAAAATAACAGTTGAATGAGCATCAGCATTTTTTAATTTCGGAATTGATAACATTGCCTTTTTTGCGTTTTCGTTTTTTTCAGCTGATGCTGAAAGAACAATTAAAGTTTCATTCATATGCAAACGTGGATTTTGATTATGTAAATAATTAATTTTTAAATCTTGAACTAATTTTATAACCGAAGGCTCTAATAAATCAATTTCTTTAGGAATTTTTGCCAAGTATTTCAATGCATTTAATAACGCGGCTGAACTTGGCCCTAATAAATTAGATGTTTTGCCGCGTACAATGTAATTATCCGACAATGAAATTGTAACAGCCGGCATTTCAGTGGTTATTGAAAGTAGATGTGCTTCCGTTATTGCTTCGTTAAGTGAATAATTAATGTTATTTTTCTTTAAAATATCTTCGATTTTTTTAACACTTTTAATTGTGCCGATATCTTTTTTCAAATCAACCATAGCGTGAAAATAACGACGAATAATTTCCTTTTTAGAAGCTATAATTGCTTTTTCTTCATCTTCAATGCAAAAACCAGCCATATTAACGCCCATATCAGTTGGCGATGAGTAGGGACTATCACCATAAATTCTTTTGAATAATGAATTTAAAACCGGAAAAGCTTCAATGTCGCGATTATAATTTGTTGCCTCTTTTTTATATTTTTTCAAATGAAAGGGGTCTATCATATTTTGGTCATTTAAATCTGCCGTTGCGGCTTCATAAGCTAAATTGATTGGATGATTAGGCGCCAAATTTCAAATTGGAAATGTCTCGAATTTTGCATAACCTGATTTAATATTATGTTTTGAATCATGATAAATTTGACTTAGAGCAACTGCAAGTTTGCCAGAACCCGGACCGGGAGCGGTAATAACAACTAATTCTCTTTCAGTTTTAATGTAATCATTTTTACCAAAGCCATTTTCAGAAATAATACTATCAACATCGTTGGGATAATTTTTAATGATATAGTGACATGAAACGCAAATTCCCAATTTAGTTAATTTATCTCTAAAACGTTTTGCGTTGGCCTGTTCATTATAATGAGTAATAACAACATTTTTAACTAAAAAATTATATGAACGATATAAATCAATTAAACGTAAAATATCTTGGTCGTAACTTATTCCTAAATCGGCATGTAATTTATTTTTTTCAATATCACGAGCCGATAGCACTAATAATATTTCTATTTTTTCTCTTAATTTAAGCAATAAATTAAGTTTTGCACTAGGGTCAAAACCAGGTAAAACTCTACTAGCATGTGAATCAAGTAATAGTTTACCTCCAAATTCTAAATATAATTTATTGTCAAATTGTTCAATACGTTCCTCGATGTTTTTTGATTGTAAATCTAAATATTTGTAATTATTAAAGGCCTCTTTCATTATTCATCTCCAGTTTTGTTTTATTAATTATAATGGATTTTAATTTTGCTATAAGCAAATTAAAAATAAATAAACGCTAGCGAGTTTTTGCCAACGTTTATAAATTATTTTATTAATTAATCTTCTTCGACTTTAACTTTTCCACCACGTTTTTTGATGATTTCATCAGCTAAATTGCGAGGCAATTTTTCATAGTGGTCAAATCACATTTGATATGTTCCACGACCTGTTGTCATTGATCTTAGTTGTGTAGCATAACCAAACATTTCGCTCAATGGAATATATGATTTAATAACGTGTGCGCCATCATTTCTGGTTTCATTATCTCTAACTTGTCCGCGTCTTCTTGAAATATCACCCATAACATCACCGAAAAAGTCCTCGGGTACAACGACAGCAACATCCATAATAGGTTCCAATAGAACTGTTCCTAATTGTTCACGACCCTTTGTAAGTGATTTAGAAGCAGCGATTTTATATGCTAATTCTGAAGAGTCAACTTCGTGGTATGATCCATCGAATAATGTTGCCTTAATATCAATCATTTGATATCCAGCAAGAATACCAATAGCCATTTTTTCTTTAAGACCTTTTTCAATTGATTTGATGTATTCTTTAGGAATTTTACCACCAACAATTTTGTCAACAAATTCAAATCCACCATCTGGGTTTGGTTCATATTTAATTCATACGTGACCGTATTGACCTTTACCACCAGATTGTTTCTTGTGCATTCCTTCAACTTCAGCTGATTTAGTAATAGTTTCACGGTATGAAACTTGAGGAGCTCCAACAGTTACTTCAACTTTAAATTCACGTTTTAGTCTATCAACAATAATGTCAAGGTGTAATTCACCCATACCAGCAATAATTGTTTGACCAGTTTCTTCATCAGTGTAGTATTTAAATGTTGGGTCTTCTGCTGAAAGTCTCTGCAATGCCAATGACAATTTTTCGGAAGCGTCTTTTGTTTTAGGTTCAATAGCTTGTGAAATAACGGGTTCTGGGAAGTTCATATTTTCTAAAACAACTTCTTTTTGTTTTTCATCAATTAAAGTGTCGCCCGTGGTTGTGAATTTTAAACCAACGGCAGCAGCAATATCTCCTGTTCGAACTTCATCAATATCTTGACGGCTATTTGCATGCATTAATAAAATACGGCTTAATCTCTCTTTTTCGCCTTTGGTTGAGTTAAAGATATATGAACCTTTTGCTACAACACCTGAATAAACTCTAAAGAAAGTTAGATTTCCAACAAATGGATCATTCATTACCTTAAATGCTAATGAAGAGAAAAATTCTTCATCGTCTGCAGGAATATGAAGTTCTTCATCGTTCTTATATGCTTTCATTGGTGGAATATCAATAGGTGATGGCAAATAATCAACAATAGCATCGATCATAAATTTAACACCTTTGTTTTTAAATGATGTTCCACAAACAACTGGAAAGTATTCTGAAGTTAATGTAGCTTTTCTGATTGCCTTTTTCATTTGTTCTGGAGAAACTTCTTGTTCCATTAATAAAGTTTCCATAACATCTTCATCGTAATCAGCTAGTGATTCAGCCAATGAAGCACGCATTAATGATGCTTCATCTTTTAAATAATCAGGAATAGCGATTTCAGTTAAATTTTCATCAATCGATCCGTCAAATTCATATGCTTTCATTGTAACAAGGTCAATAACGCCAGAAAATTGTGCTTCTTCACCAATGTTTAATTGAATAGCGTGTGCATTTGCGCCCAATAATTTTTTAAGTGATTCAATAGATGCTTTAAAATTAGCGCCCATTTTGTCCATTTTGTTTACGTAAACAATTCTAGGAACTTTATAATTTGTTGCTTGTCTTCAAACTGTCTCAGTTTGAGGTTCCACTCCGCTTTGTGCATCAAGTACTGTAACAGCACCATCTAAAACACGTAGTGAACGTTCAACTTCAATAGTGAAGTCAACGTGTCCTGGGGTGTCAATAATGTTTAATCTTTTACCTTTTCAAAAAGCTGTGGTTGCAGCTGAGGTAATAGTAATACCACGTTCTTGTTCTTGAACCATTCAGTCCATTTGTGAAGCTCCTTCGTGGGTTTCACCAATTTTATGAATTTTACCAGTGTGGTATAAAACTCTTTCTGTTGTAGTTGTTTTACCGGCATCAATGTGAGCCATTATACCGATATTACGATAATCTTCAATTTTATATTCTCTAGCCATATAAGTATCCTATTATCATCTAAAGTGTGCAAACGCTTTGTTTGATTCAGCCATTTTGTGGGTATCTTCACGTTTTTTAATAGCTCCACCCATTTTATTTGAGGCATCAATAATTTCATTTGCAAGCTTTTCTTCCATAGTTTTTTCGTTTCTTAATCTAGCAAATTGAATTAATCATCTTAGTGCTAGTGTTTGTTTTCTTTTTGCACTAACTTCACAAGGTACTTGATAGTTTGAACCACCAACTCTTCTTGATCTTACTTCTAATTGAGGACTAATATTTTCTAATGCTGTATTAAATACTTCAAAAGAATCTTTTCCGGTTTTTGTCTTTACAATTTCTAATGCGTTATATAAAATGTTTTCAGCGATTGATTTTTTACCGTCTAGCATAATGGTGTTAACTAATTTAGTAATAATTTTTGAGTTAAAAACTGGGTCTGCTAGAACTTCTCTAACTGGTGCTTTATGTTTTCTTGACATATTGTTTCCTTTCTAACTAATAATTAATTACTTTTTGGTTTTTTAGTACCATATACTGAACGAGCTTTTTTTCTTCCATCTACGCCGGCTGCATCTTGTGTTCCACGCACGATTGTGTATCTAACTCCGGGTAAATCTTTAACTTTACCGCCGCGAATTAATACAACTGAGTGTTCTTGTAAATTGTGTCCTTCTCCGGGAATATATGCTGTAACTTCTTGTCCATTTGATAATCTAACACGAGCATATTTACGAATAGCTGAGTTAGGTTTTTTAGGCGTCATAGTTGCAACACGAGTACATACGCCACGTTTAAATGGCGCAGGTATTGAGTTTTCTTTTTTTTGTAAAGAGTTATACATTTTACCTAAAGCAGGAGCTTTAGATTTTGTAGTTTTATCTTTACGGCCTTGTTTAACTAATTGAGCAACTGTAGGCATTTTAAAATCCTTTCATTTTAATTTAATTAAATGTTTTTATATTATATAAATGTTTGGTATTTATGCTATTTAACAAAATACGTTAAAATTATACAACAACTAATCCGGTGTTTAACATTTTTTTATAAATTTTTATAAACCCTAAAAAAATCATTTTTACTTGGAATTATTTAATAAAAAAAATCATCGCTATTTTGGCGATGAAATTATCCGATTTTGGCTTTTTCTTCTTTGGCTTCTTTTAAAATATTATTTATTTCTTCGGTGTATTTTAGAATTTCTTTTTTAGCAATTGACATATCAACAGTTTGTGGTAATTTATTAATTTTTTCATTAGCCTTTTTGGCAACTTCGGCGTATTTCGGATTTATTAGTTCTGTTTTAACATAATTTAACAAACTAGTTTTAGCAATATAATAATCGGCAATAATGTTATATTTTTCTTGCTTTAATTTGATATACAAAGAAATTAAATCATTAAATTTATTTTCATAATTATTAATAAAATCTTTTAATTCGTTATTTTTTGCGATTTTTTCGTTTTGCATATCGTTAACCATTTTGGTTAATTTGTCTTTGAATTCTTTAATATCAGTATCTTTATCATCTTTAAAATATTCATTAACATCGCCAATAAGCGATATCATTTTGGATTTTAAACCATTTAATAATTTGTATTTAACATTTGAAAAATTACATGAACTTGATAAAACCGGAATTGTTGCGCACATCCCCAAACCGGCAACCATTATAGGCAAATAAATTTTCTTTTTCATATTTTATTTAAAATCCAATGAATAAAATTTTGCTACTAAATACTCTTTATATTCTTTTAGGAAATCAGCTAATGATTTTTCATTTGCACTTTGACCATTGTCAAGAGTATATGTTATTGTGCTATTAGGGTTGTAAAATAAATCTTCAATGTCGCCATCGCGATAAGTCAATCATGTATTTTTTTGAATATTTTGATATACAGGATCTTGTGATCTTACGGTATATAAATATTCATCATATTTTTTGGCAAATTCTTTTTTGTCCACTTTGTCAAAATGTTCAGTTTCTTTCATTAATTTAACTTTTTTATCCATACGGTCCATTCAAATAATTTCTTTTTCAACTTTTGATAGCGAATCATTATTTTCGGGTTGGCTATAACCTAACATGTTTTGTTGCATTTCTTGTTGTTTTTCGATTGTTTCAAGTGATTCTATAAAAAAATCAATTTTAAAAATCTCATTTAAATATTCTTTATATTTTTTAATTAATGAAATTTCGCTGCTATTAATTTTTGTATTATAGTAATTTAAATAATTTGTTAAAACACGAGGAGCAAGTGGATTTGATTGAGAAATTTTTTCTACATCAATTTTTATTTTGTCGGGATAATTACTAATTAAATTGGCTTTTTGCGAACGTAATGATTCTAATTCTAAAAATAAATCATTTTTGTTGTGTTTATATTGTGGAGAATTAAATCCATAAATATATAAAATAAATAAACTAATATTGAACGCACAAATTGCAAAAAATGCTAATAATGTAATTGCAATAAAAGCAACATAAGTATTATTATTTGCTTTGATTGTTTTGGAAATCATTATTGAGGACACAATAATCATCGCAATTCAAGTTGCGTTTATTATTAAAATGTTGAAAAAGGCGTTGCTTTTTGGCGATAAACCTTGCACATATTTAATAACCAATTCTTCTTTTAAAATTTGTTTAGTTTTTGTAATACTGCGTTTAAAATTTATTATTAATTTAATTGTCATATATAGCGCAGCAATGAATATAAGTGCTAATAAGAGCAATCAAATTGAATACGTTGTTGGTTTAGTCGTTGATGACGAACTTTGAAAATTTATTGGCATTTTTCTTCCTTTTCTAATTAATTATTTGTTTTAGTTTGATTATCGTTGTCGTTATTTTCGTTAGATTTTATTTCGCTATTGAAATTATTTTGATTTGATTTGGCATCAAAATTTTTTTCTTCAAAAATAGCGGTTATTTTTTCGATTAACTCTTCTTTACTAAATTCATTTGCACCGTAGATATTTAGTTTTTGTGCCATTAAAACTAATTGTTCTTTGTCTAAAATTTCCAGTTTTTCGCGGTATACGCTTTTTTGCGGCATACCGTCGCCTGACATCATTGCAGTGGCTACAGTAGCATCAGCTGTAGTGGTAGTTTGTGAAGATGAATTAGAATTTGAATTGTTTGAATTATTTTGTTGCGAAAAAAAGTTTTCAAATGCTGCAAATGTGGAATCACTACTCATATTTTTTTGCATCAATCTAATTTTTAAAATTCTAAATGTTTTAATAGCTCCATTTGCCATTGTTCAAAATGTAAAAAATGTAATAATAAATAAAATTGTTGAAACCATATTTAAAATACGATTAATTTCCCATGGATATATCTTTAGATAACTGGAACCTGAGAATATTGCATTTATAATCAAAATTACAGCAATTAATAAATAAATTTGAGCTAAGAAAAATGAATAACTCGAAAAATCATTAGTCTTTTTAATTTTGATAAGTGATAGCACATGTCAAATAAATATACCAAATATGACACTAACAAACACTGTGCTAATGCTTAGGTTTCGATTTCATGCCTCACTAGCACGAGCAGGAACATTATCGGTATATGATTTGCTAATTATTTCTGCATAATGCGTTAAATAATTTTCTTTAGCATAAATATATTGGACTATCGATGTAATTTGTAACAATAAAATAAGTCCGAAAAATACCGAAAATAAAATAAATCACATTCAGTATCTTTTACCGTGTTCTTTATATAATTCGCTTGTTGAATTATAATTATCAAAATCAATTTTATTCATATTCACTCCTAATAATTAATGTATTAATTATATTTTAAAATATTTTTTCTTGTTCAATTTCGTTTTGCATGACCAATGGCATTTTTGCTTCAAAATGTCGAACAATTCCATTAGCATCTACAAAATCAAGTTCACCAGCGTGAAGTCTTTGATTGAATTCATCAATTGTTTTATTATAAACTGGATCTCCATAAATTGGGTGGCCAATATATGCCAAATGTACTCTAATTTGATGTGTTCTTCCGGTTTTAAGGTTGCATTTTATTAATGTTTTATCTTTTCCGTTAATTTTTAGATATTTGATTACTTTAAGCATTGTATAAGATGACTTTGAATTTAATTCTGTTACGGTAAATTTTTGGCGATTTTTATTGTCTCTTCCAATAGGTAAATCAATATGAACTTCCTTGTTTGCGATTATTCCATCCACTATTGCATAATAAGTTCGTTTAATTTCATGATTTTTAAGTAAAGTTGCAAAATAATTATGGGTTTTATTATTTTTTGCGATAAGTAAAAGCCCGCTTGTATCTTTATCAATGCGGTGAACTATTCCCAATCTTAAAAGACCGTTAACATCGCTTAAATTATTTTTAAAATGATACATAAGTGCATTAACCAAAGTTGAATCATGATGTCCAGGAGCGGGATGAACTACTAGTCCAGATGGTTTGTTAACAACTAAAAAATCATCACATTCATAAACGATGTCTAGAGGTATATTTTGCTCTTTTACATTAATTTGTTTGTCGATTTGTCTAATGATTTCAATTTCATCATCAATTTTCAAAATATATTTATTTTTATTGATTTTACTTCCGTTTACATAAATCGATCCTTCTTGGATTAGTTTTTGAATATCATTACGACTAATTTCGGAATTATTAGCAATATATTTATCAATTCTTTCGCTATATTCAACTTTAATTTTCAACATACGAATATTTTAACATATTAAGACATATATAATATTTATGCTATGCATGAATTAATTATTAAAAAATCTAAATTTTTAAGCTTTTGCTTTAATGTTCATTCCAAAGAGGAAGTGAAAATTTTACTTAATAAGCTAATAAGCGAACACAAAAAAGCTAATCATATAGTTTATGCATTTATTATTGAGGAAAATAAAATCAAAATTTCCGGATATAGTGACGATAATGAGCCCAAAGGTGTAGCCGGAATTCCGATATACAAGTTATTAGAAAATAAAAATCTAACAAACAAAGCGGTTTTTGTTGTTAGATATTTTGGCGGAATTAAATTGGGCAAATCCACGCTTTTACGCACCTATTTAATGGCGGCTAAGCAATGTTTGGGTGACTAGCACTTTCGTTAGTTGGTTGACTATCAATTTTCTTTTGTTTAGCGTTATAAACAGTGATTGTTGTAAATTGTATAAAGTAGACAGTTAATGAAATAAATTGTCATGCAAGCGCCGGTGTAACTTCGATTCATGCATCTTTTATTGAAACACTAGGATCATGATTTATTGGTTTTAAAATAAAATATGCAATTCATAATAAATTATTAATCATAAATAGAAATGGCATTCATTGTGAAACACCTTTGAAGTCCTTATTTTTTAAATTAATAATCAATTGTGGTAAAAATGCTAATGTGGTTAGTGATGGGGCAATAGCAGCTATTATTCCACGATGCGCTTCAGGTAAAATCGGAATAATATAATCATGTTTGTTTTTTGGCATTCCTGCCTTTATAAACTGATTCATGTTTAGCGAAAATAAAATTAATAAAACTAAACAAACAAATGAAATGATAGTAATGCCAATAATAACTTGCATCATTTGCTTTTTGGTTTTTTGATCTAAAAAATAATATAAATAATACATCGTTGCAGAATATATTAGTGTACACACTATGTTCGCAACAAATACTTGTCAATAACTTGGACCTGCAAACATTCCGTAAATTACTCAAAAAACAATTCCGATATAAAATATTCAAAATGAAGCAAAATTAACTTTTCCGGTTTTTTTAGTTTTTAATTGTTGAATTAGTTGAGGAATACCTAATCCTATTGTAGCAAGCGCCCCTAATATTCCTAACGTTTCGATTGCAATATTCATAACCTTATTATTATATAAAAACGTTTAAAAATAAGTATAAAAAAACACCGAAAGGTGTTAGTCATTTCTGAAATGGTGGCTCCGGCAGGAATCGAACCAGCGACACACGGAGCTTCAGTCCGTTGCTCTACCAACTGAGCTACAGAGCCATAATGGCGGTCCAGACGAGAATTGAACTCGCGATCTCTTCCGTGACAGGGAAGCGTATTAAACCACTTTACCACTGGACCGTGGTTGCGGAGATTGGATTTGAACCAATGACCTTTGGGTTATGAGCCCAACGAGCTGCCGCCTGCTCTACTCCGCTATATAAATGGCGGGCAATGAGGGATTTGAACCCCCGCGGGCCGTGAAGCCCCTGGCAGTTTTCAAGACTGCTCCCTTCAGCCTCTTGGGTAATTGCCCAATGGTGGACCCAACAGGACTCGAACCTGTAACCGACCGGTTATGAGCCGGTTGCTCTAACCATTGAGCTATGGGTCCGTGCGCTCTGTTAGGTTTACATATGGTAGCACCGAAGAGAGTCGAACTCTTGACCTTCCGGGTATGAACCGGACGCTCTAACCAACTGAGCTACAGTGCCATAATGGTGGAGAGGAAGGGACTCGAACCCTCTACCTCCTGCGTGCAAGGCAGGCGCTCTGGCCAGGTGAGCTACCCCCCCATAAATGGTGAAGAAGACAGGATTCGAACCTGCGACCGCTTGAGCCCAAGTCAAGTGCTCTACCAAGCTGAGCTACTTCTCCACGCGCATTAGATTGTTTGCCTTATTATTATATATAAATTTTAATTTAAATTGCCAAAAAAAATATTTTTTGTTTTGTGAAAAAATTGATGATTTTTTTCGCTCAAAAATGTGCAAAAATGCCAGTATTAATTTTAAAAATCTTCGGCATTTCAGGTAAATTCATAATCTTTAATTTTAATAGTATCGCCGTTTTTGATTTCACTATTTTTAATTAGTTCAAAAACTCCAAGTGATTTCAATTTGTTATTAAATCTTCAAAGGTTATCAATTGAAAGCAAAGGAATACGATCATAAACTTCGAATACGTCATCACCAATTATTTCATATGTTTCATTATTTAATTTAATAATATTAATTGGTTTTTTATTTAATGAAATGACAACGATATTATCTTTGTCTTCAGTAAAATTTATATTTTGTTGTAATTTAATTTTTTCAAGTAACGAACGTTTAATTTCGTCAATATTTTCATTAGTTAATGCAGAATGTGAAATTAAAGGTATTAGTGGAAATTTTTTAGTAAATAATTTTAAATGTTCTTCGAAGTCATCAAGGTCGCTTTTATTAGCGATTACTACTTGTGGTAAATTTTCTAAATTAAGATTATATTTTTTTAGTTCGTCATTAATTATTTGAAAATCCGAAATTGGATTTTTTTCGGGCGACCCAAAATCAATAACGTGTGCAATAACTTTACAACGTTCAATGTGTTTCAGAAATCTAATTCCTAACCCTTTGCCTTCATGTGCTTTTTCAATTAGTCCTGGCAAGTCAGCCGCAACAAATGTTTCATCAAAATATTTTACTAGTCCGAGTTGAGGAACAAGTGTTGTAAAATCATAATCAGCAATTTTAGGTTTAGCATTTGAAATCTGAGAAATAATTGTGCTTTTTCCTGCGCTAGGTTTGCCAACAAATCCAACATCTGCCAAAACTTTCAAAACTAAATGAAGTTCTAATTTTTGCCCTTGTGAGCCATTTTCACATATTCTAGGCGCAGTATTACGACTTGATTTAAATCGTAAATTTCCCTTGCCACCAATGCCACCTTTGGCAATTAAGTATTTTTCATTGCTTATAATATCAGCAATTAATTTATCACCTAAATAAACCATTGTTCCCATTGGTACTTTTACTATTAAATCTTTACCAGCTGCACCATATGCATTTTTAGGTTTGCCGTTTTCTCCAGATTCAGCTTGTAATTTATTTTGGTAGTAAAATGGCAAAAGCGTATTTTGACCAGTATCACCAACAAAATAAATGTTTCCACCGTCGCCGCCGTCGCCACCGTCTGGGCCGCCTTTATCAACATTTGCTTCACGGCGAAAACTGATAATGCCGTTTCCACCGTTGCCCGCCTGCACAATTATATTAACTTCATCAATAAATTTCATGTTACTATTTTACCAAATAGTATATATAAAAAATAGATATAACATAACTAATTAAAGTTAATTATATCTATTGATTATTTAACAAATTATTTAATTCTTTCAAATAAAATTTCATTTGCAATAATTGGCTTATTATCAAATTTACTGAAATCGAGCATTTTCTCGTAACTATTTTCTGTTTGAGCTAAAAATTTTAAAACTTTTTTGCTTTTATTTGGCATTACAACACTCAACATAAAATTAATTGCATATATCCCGTTAAGCAAGGTATTTAAAATGACGTTTAAACGCAATAAATTATCTTTCAATTTTCAGGGTTCGGTTCGATCAATATATTCATTTAATTTTTTGCCAAGTTCTATTGCTTTTTTAAGAGCTTTGTCAGCGTGAAATTCGTCAAATTCGGCTTGATATGATTTATATGTTTGTGAAATTAATGCAAAAATTTCTTTGTCAATTATTTCTAACATTCCGGGAAAATATTTTGTTCCATTAACAAATGAATTATTTATCATTTTGGCGCTACGGTTAACTAGATTACCAAAATTATTTGCCAAATCAGCATTTAAAACATTTATAAGTAATTCTTCACTAAACGAAAAATCATTATCAATATTTACTTGTGAACTAAAAAAATACTTTATTTCTTCGGCGCCATATTTTTGGACTAGTGGAATTGGATCTATTACGTTGCCTTTTGATTTTGACATTTTTCCTTCAGGGGTTATGATTCATGAATGAATAACTTCTTTGGTTGGCAAATTAATATCTAGGGATTTTAAAAATATCGGTCAATAAATAGCATGAAATCTCGAAATTTCTTTGGCTAATAAATGCACACGTTCATCACCATTTTCTCAATATTTTTTGTAATTAGAATTATCATCTGATAAGTATCCTAAAAAAGTAATATAGTTAAATAAAGCGTCTAATCAAACATATATAACATGTTGTTTTTTATCATTTTTTTGATTAATTTTTATTCCCCAATCAAAAGATACACGTGTAACTGATAAATCGTCTAGCCCCTTATTAATAAAGTTATTATTTAATTCTTTTAAAATAACTTTATTTGCTAAAAAATCAGGATTTTCTAAAAAGAATTTTTTAATTCAAGGTGTAAATTTTGACATTGCAAAAAAATAACTTTCCTCTTTTACTTCTTGCAATTCATGGCCAGATTGAGGGTGATAGTATTTGCCCTCTTTATGCATTGCTTGGGTTTTCGTTAAAAACTCTTCATCGCTAATAGAATATAAACCTTCATATTCACCACGATAAATATAGCCTTTTTCAAGCATTTTATCAAAAATTAATGCAATGATTTTTTCATGATTTTTATCGGTTGTTCGATTAAATGAATCATATTTTATATCCAATAAATTTCATAAATTTTCAAACTTTTTCGCTTGTGCATTCACATATGTTTGTGGATCAATATTATTTTCTTCAGCTTTTTTTTGAATTTTTTGACCGTGTTCATCAATTCCTGTACAGAAAAACGCATCATATCCTTGTTGTGATTTGTAATTTTTATACACTCAAGCTAAAGTAGTTGTTAACAAATGTCCGATATGTAAATTTCCACTAGGATAGTATATTGGTGTTGTAATATAAAATGTTTTTTTAGCCATATTATTCTCCTCTTGCTTCCTTTTTTGGAATATATAATGCTTTTATTTCGTCACGATAGCTATGATCATTAGAATCTTCATTATGTAAATATAAATTTGCTAAAAAGTGCGTACCTCATCCGGAATTATATCTAGCTTCAACTAAACAAAATTTAGGCAAACTATTAATTCTAGTATAAACAATTTGAATTCGTTTTGGTTCAAATTTATACTTTCTTAGTAAACAAAGTAAATCCACATATCTAGCAATTGGTAAAACTATTGTTAAATAACCTTTTTGTTCAATAATTTTTGACGAGCCTTCAATCAATTGCTCGAGATTTAAATTAATTTCATGTGTTGCTAATTTTTGCTCTATGGTGCAATTGATGCGAGTTTGATTATAGTTTTCATTATAATAAGGCGGATTTGCCACTATTGATGAATATTTTTTAGCTAATTTGTTACCGCATTTATAGGCATATTCATTTACTCATTTTTTAAAATCAGCATTAATGATATTTATTTGATTTTCCATGGAATTTAGCTTAACATTTTGCTTAGCTAATTGACATGCTTTTTTTTGTATTTCAATTGCATCAATAGTGATTTTTTTGCTTCGCGCAGCAATAAATATTGATAAGGCGCCATTATTTGTTCCAATTTCCAAAATATTTGAAACATTACGATTCAACGATACGAAATTGCCAAGTAAGATTGTATCAACGGAATAATTAAACATTTCCTTATCTTGATAAACAAATAAATTCCCGCTGTAACCAAGATTGTTTTTAATAACACCTTTTTTCATATTCATTTAATTATAAATGAATTAATCAATTAATTATGTATTAATAAAAATTGCAAGCATATAATTTTAAAAATTAATATAAGTTTTTTAATCTAAATAAAAATAGAAAAAAATGAAGTCATATTTTTACAATATGATCATCCATATTTTTTACAGATTTTAAAAATAATTAAGCAATTGTATTTTTTAAAAATTCAAGCAATTTAGAAATATTATATGTTTCAACTGAGGTAAAAATTACCTTATTATTTTTATCTAAAATAAATATTCTAGGAACAAAACGGAAATTTTGGTGCAATACTTTTCAGTCGTCATCATAACTATATAGGTTAGGCCGAAATATATTTTTATCTACATGTTCTTTTAAGCCATTAGCATTAAGTATATTATAATAATTACCTTGTCCATAACCAGTAGAATCTATTAAATCTATAAAGTTAGCATTTTTAAAAGGATTTTGTGTAAACTCTTTTGATCTTTGCAAACAATGTCCGCAATATATTTTTCCATACAATAATATAGTAGGTTTATCATTGTCTTTTGGAATTATTTCACTAAATTTTTTAGCATCGCCGTTATAATCATAAACTTTAAAATTCGTTACATCAGTACCATATAATTTTTTATTGATATCAATTTGTTTAATATCTGTACCACTTTCATCGTAATATCCATGATATTCAAATTCTTTATCTTTTTCACGTTCTTCAAATGTTTTTTTTGTGAAGTTTCGATTTGATTCTCACTCTTTTTCTGGTTCTTGTGGCTTTTCTGGTTGAGGATTTGGATTGGGTTCTGGAGTTTGAATTTCCGGTGCGTTTTCACCATTTTTATTTTTCAATTCTACATTGAATGTGTTTTTAATTAATAAATTAAATTTATTGAAAAATTCTTCTTTTTTAAATGCTTCTGAAGCATTTACTAATCTGCCAAATTCATCTAAAATTACTAGTTTTGGCGTAGTTGAAAAATTCAATTTCTTTTGTCAAATAAAATCACTAGCATCTAAAAATGAATTTGATAATTCATATTTATTTTTTGTAAATACATCTTTTACGTTTGAAACTGATTCATCTAATTCATTAGGATTAATTGAAGTTAAAATTTTTACATAATTAAAATTTGATAAATCGAGATTTTCTAATTCGGTAAAAGTTTCTAAACATGAACCACAAGTTGTTGAGCCAAACATTAAAATTGTTTTTTTAGATGGATCGATTTTTTCAAATAGTTTACTTTCTTTTTTATCTAGATCAAATAGTTTGTATTGCAAAATATTTGTTCCGAAACGGTCTTGTATAAATTTTTCATTGATATCATGTTTGCTTTGACTGTTTATATGACTGTAAGCATTTTGGCTATTATAATCACTATATGATTTGTCTTTATCAATGGTCGAAATTTTAAAACTAAATAAAGCTATTTTTTGATTTGTTTTTTCTTTTAATTCAATTGTGTATATTTTTTCATTTTCGATATTAACAGCATTAAAAACGTTTTTCAAAACAAATTCTGAATTTACATTATTAATTTCCTTGCTTGCAATTGCATTTTTGTCTTCACCATATAAAGTAGCCATAAATTGTTTGTTTTCTTTAAGACCTAAAATATTAAATTTAACTTCATTATAACTGCTAAAAACATTTTTTAATGATTGAATTGTGATATCTTCATTAGTTACTTTAGGCTTTACAACTGGTTTGCCGTCTTTTAATCATTGAGTGATTCCGCCATACATTCAATAAACATATTTAAAACCATTTTCATGCATTAATTTGGCAGCTTCTGACGATCTATTTTGAGTACGACAATATACTAGATATGTTTTATTTTTGTCTAATTTTAAAATTTCGTCTTTAAAATTTGATTTTTTAAAATCAATATTAATCATTCCTTCTATATATTGCTCGTTAATTTCACCTTGAGTTCTAACATCTAATAATTGAAAGTTAGGATTATTTTTATTTTTATTAATAATATCTTCTGCAATATTGGTATTAACTTCTTTTAAAAATTCTTCGTTTTTATCGTTTTCTTTTTCATTTTTTTTATTGTCATTAGTGATATTGCATTTAGTTGCAATTGGTAAAATAGCAACTGGCATAGCAACAAAACTTGCTAAAAGTATTTTGATATTTTTTTTCATATTTTTCCGCCTTTATTTTAAATGGTTCATCTATTTTATACTATTTTATTTTTTTATAAACAAAATTATCAATTTAATGAAATTAATTATTGATTATTAATTAAAAATGAATAATTTTTGCGATTTTATTTTATAAAAATAAACAAAATATTTGAAAATTTAATTAATATAAAAACAATTAAACAATGATGTTGTTTAATTGTTGTATTTCATTAACGGTATATAAAGTAATTATTTTAAATTGAATGCTTTAGCGACTACTTTTTCTAGTGTTCCCATTGGTAAACCACCATTTTTTAAAAGTATGTCAAAAAATTCTTTAATATAACCATGTTCAGCATTTTCTAGTATAGTTCCATCAATTTTCTTTGATTTATTGTTTATTTTTTAAAAAAAATGAGAAATAAAAAATCAGGTATAAGGCCTAATTAATTTCGTTCCCTGAAAACTGAATATCGCAATTTTAGATAAATCTCTATAGAATCCACTATTAAACCGTTCAATTTATTAGTACTGGTCAGCTGAATGCATTGCTGCACTTACACCTCCAGCCTATCAACCTCATAGTCTATAAGGAATTTAAAGGGAATACTCATCTTTGAGGGGGCTTCCC
>NZ_VFIX01000007.1 GCF_006385185.1 Metamycoplasma equirhinis
ATAAAATTAGCTGTAAATATTTTTTTGCAATTTTTGTTTTTTTAATAAGAATATTTAAACTAAAATTTTTTGTAGGAAAAATATCAAAAATTTTAACGTTTTCTAGTTTTAAAAAGGTATTTTGTCCTATTAAAAAATTGCTTGGATTTTCTATAATTTTTATATTTCCTTCCAATCGAATTTTTCACTTGAAATCGCTTGATATTTCCTTGCTATAATTAACTAATATATTTGCATATTTATATCTAATAATTATTGACCTAGAAAATTTATTTACAACCAAAAAAGAGCCTGAAATTTTTTCATCTGCATAATTTTTTAAACTTTGATAATTTAAAAAATTAAACAAGGAAAACACTGCAAAAATAGCTAAAAAATAAATTCAAAATTTTCAATTTAAAATATTGAACAAAAATATTGCAACTATAAAAATTATCATAATAAAATTAGTTTTATAGAATAAAAATATTATGGAAAACAAGGCTGAAATTGCTGCCATCAGAAATGAATTTACAAAATTATAGCGTCTTGTAAAATTTTCAATGTTGTTTCGCCAACGCCCGAAATATTTTGAATATTTTGTCATGTTGTTTTATATTTATTCTCCTTTAAATGATTAATAATTTTTAAGGCAATATTTTTTCTTATTCCTAGAGCTAAAAAACTATTTAATGTCGTGAAATTTGTAATTTTTTGCTTAATATTTTTAGAAAAAGAAATGTATATTCTTTGTTTATTTTTTAACAAAGAATTTACTGATATTTTTGACAAATCTGCGCCATATTCTAATTTGCATTTTTTTAATAAATCAATTAACAAACTACCTTCTAATAATTCATATTCGCCAGGATATAAAACGGCACCATATATTTCTACACAAATAATTTTCTGGTTTATTTTTCGCTTACTATCTTTTTTATTCAGTAAAAATTTTTGAATTGTAATTGAACTCATAATCAACAATGAAGATATCACCGCCGATGAAATTCCTAATATTATTTTTCGATTTTTATCCATATCTATTTATATATTTTCACAAACTAATCATTTGTATTAAAATGAGTGAAAAAACGGCGAAAAATGCTTTTTTTACGTTTTTATATTTAACATAAATTCGTGAAAAATCCGCTTTCCTTTAATTAGAAATTAATTTTGAAAACTAAATAAAAAACATTTATAATATTAATATTATTTCTAAAGAAGTTATTTTATAAATAAGGAGGAATTATGCCAAGAGAAGGATTAACTTTAAGATGCGAAAATTGTAAAATGGAAAATTACATAACAAAGAAAAACAAAAAGTTACACCCAGATAAAATGGAAGTAACAAAATATTGCTCAAAATGTAATGCTCACACAGCTCATAAAGAAAAGAAATAATTAATATATTAAGGAGTGAAGAATGTTAAGAACAGAATTAGAAAAAATTTTTAAAGAAAATAAATTAGATGCGGTTATTTCAGAAGCACCTCAAACTCGTTTGTGATATGCCGGAATTCAAACATCGGACGGTTTTTTGGTAATCGAAAACGATAAAGCGCATTTATTTGTTGATGGAAGATACATTGAATATGCGACTAAAAACGCTAAAAATGTTGAAATTCACTTACTAAAAGGCGATAGTTTTAAAACTTTTTTAACTAAAAAAGCATATAAAAAAATTGGAGTTGAAAAGGACTATTTAAATCTTGAAACATTTGAATACTTTAAATCAATTTTACCTAAAGCTGAATATGTATCGATTGTAGCTAAAAAATTTAGAATTATTAAAGATGAGGAAGAATTTAGCAAAGTTGAAGAAGCTTGTTTAATTTCACTTCAAGCATTTGAAGAACTTAAAAAAGTTTTAGTTGAAGGAATGACTGAACTTGAAGCTTCAAACAAATTGGGATATCTAATGAGGTTATTCGGTGCTGAAAAAGAATGCTTTGAAACCATCATTGCATTTGGCTCAAATGCAGCCGAACCACATCATCACCCTACAAATCGTAAGTTAGTAGATGGAGATATTGTTAAAGTTGATTTTGGTGCACAATATAAGGGATGAGCTAGCGATATAACTAGAACTTTCTTTTTTGGTAAACCTAAAGAAAAAGAATTGGTTGATATCCTTGAAATCGTAACTGAGGCTCAAAGATTAGGCCGTGAAGCTGTTAAACCTGGAATTGATACAAATGAAATTGATAAAATTTGTAGAGATTATATTGAAAGTAAAGGCTATGGAAAATTCTTCACCCACTCAACAGGACATGGCGTTGGAATAGATGTACACGAATTACCTGGCGTAGGACGTGGAAAAGGTGACGCAACATTAGAAGCGGGAATGATCATTACTGTTGAACCTGGAATTTATATTGAAGGACTTGGCGGCGCTAGAGTTGAAGACACAGTACTAGTCACAAAAGACGGTGCTAAAGTCTTAAGCCGTCCTGAAGATTACAAATAAAAACGAGACAAATTAAATGTTTGCAAAATAATTTGTCTCGTTTTTTATACTTTAAAAATTAATAAAAGCAAAAATCAAATATTTAATTAAATAACTATTAAATTTATAAAATGGATATCAATAAAAAACACATGTGCCTTTTAGTATACTATTGCGTGAATATGTTTTTAAAATAATTTATTTTGATTTGATAAAAGTAAAGCAATTTCTTCTTTATAAGGACTATTACCATTAAAAAAAGGAGTTTCTAAAATAATTGGCAAATTATCAAAATCTTTGTCAAATACAAATTTTTTAAGTGTTTCTAAGCCGATAAATCCTTTTCCAATATTGGCGTGGCGATCTTTTTTAGCTGCTTTTTCATTCATTGAATCATTTAAGTGTATTACTTTTATATGTTCTAGAAAATGATTAGAAATAAGATATTTTTTGAAATTTTCATAATCCTTTATATCATATCCGGCGTCTCAAACGTGACATGTATCAAGACAAATTGCTACTCTTTTGCTACCTACTTTATCAATTACATATTTAATATCCTCAAAATTAGTGCAAATTTGTGAGCCTTTTCCGGCCATTGTTTCTAAGCAAATGGTTGTATTTTTGGTTTTATTAATAATTTCTTTGAGTGAATCAATTAAAGTATTTAATGCGTCTATACGCGAATATTTCATTGAAGATCCAGGATGTAAAACGATATATTTTGCGTTAATTTTTTGCATACGATCAATTTCATCAATCATGAAATTTATTGCAAATTTAGATTTTTCTGGATTAGCAGGATTAATAATATATGGTGCATGAATAACAATGTCTTCTTGTTTAATTTTTGAAGCATATATTGCTAAATATTCTTCATATTTATAATTATCCGGATTAACGCGTAATGAAGATTGTGGCGGGCCTAAATATATCATTGCGCAATTAGCTCCGTTATTTATGCTTTCTTTAATTGACCCCATTAAATAATCAGGTTTTTTAAAAGCAACATGGCTTCCTAGTTTAATCATTTTCCCTCATTTATATTTAATATTAAAATTATAAAAAATAATGTCAGAAATTATTTTATTACCAACATCATTAATCGCTATCGTAGTTTTCACTATTAAAGAATTCTTTTAATTTTTTTTGTTTTTGTGGATGTTTTAGCTTACGTAAAATTTTAGTTTCATATTGGCGAACTTTTTCTTTTGAAATTCCCATTTCCTTAGCTAATTCATCTAGCGAATGCGGATGATATTTGCTGCCATTTAAATCATTTATACCAAATCTTTTTCTTATTAGTTCGCGTTCGCTTTGTTCGGTTAAGCCTTCTTCAATCATTTGATTCAAAATAATGCTTAATTCCTTTTGACTTGCAAAGTTAGTAGGACTCATAACATTTTCATCCTTAACAAAATCTGAAAAGCTAGAATTTTCTTCCTTCCCAATATTTTTATCTAAACTAATCGGGTCGATATTTATTTTTCTAATGTATCTAACTTTTTCAGCGGTAAAATCGCCACCGTATTTTTTAGCAATTTCATCATCAGTAGGAGCATAACCATTTTCTTGTTGCAATTCCCGTTCAATTTTCAAAATTCTATTAATTGTTTCAACCATGTGAACTGGTACTCTAACTGTTCTAGCTTGATCAGCAACAGCACGAGTAATAGCTTGTCTTATTCATCACGTTGCATAGGTAGAAAATTTAAAACCTTTCGTATAATCGTATTTTGAGACTGCCTTCATTATTCCTGAATTTCCTTCAGAAATTAAATCTATAAATGTCAAGCCGCGATTTTTATAACGTTTAGCGTTATTGATTACCAATCTTAGGTTTCTTGTCACCAACATGTCACGAGCTTTTTTATAGCGATAATTATTTCCCGCGTCTTTGGCTTCTTGCATTTTGATTGCTAATTCACGTTCTTCTTTTGGTGTTAAAAGCTTCCCGTATTTTCCAATTCAACGCATATATCACTTAACGATATCATTAGTTTCTGTTAAGCGATTAGATAAAGCGTTATCTGAAGTGCTGTTGTTTCTACCTTCTAAAATAATAATATCATCGGAATCGTATTCCTTTAGCAAATGTCCTGCTTCAAAATCATCATTCCGAGATTTTCTTGGTGGTTTTGAATATTCATAATCATCATATTCATCATCCATTTCATCATAATCAATATCTTCTTCATCATCATAAGAATAATTGTTTTTTGGAATGTAAGCGGCCTCTTCTTCGAATACTTCATCGTTTTCTTCGTTATCTTTATTGATTATGCTACTATCGTCATATTCAGTGTCAATATCTATTTCTTCATCAATAACTTGATCTTCTAATTCTTTTAGTTGTGCTTCATCGATATTATCATCGTCAATTTCAACTGGCTTCTCATCATCATCTTTTTCAATGATCTTCATAAATTCTTCAGCATCATCAAAGTCGCCTTCATCAACATCATCTTTAACAATATTTTCACTAATCAATTTTTCAAGGATATCATTTGCTTCTTCTTCGTCAATAAAAAGCTTGTTTTTTTCAATTAAAGTAAATATTTCGTCTTGTGTGAAGTATGTTTTATTTTTATTTTTTGCTTTAGCTTTTTTTAGCTCTTCTTTGATTTTATTAACGATTAAATCAATTGATCCAACCATTTCATTTTTGTTTACTTTCATAAGTAGCCTCTTTCTCGGAGTTACTGTGTAACTTTCATTTTTATTAGTTTTTTGGGAACTTCATCATTATTTATAAAATTATTAATTTGATTTATAAATTCATTTTTTTCATAAATAGGATCTTCTAAATTTTTCACTTCATCAAGTGCTATTAGCAAATCAGATTTTTTTTGATTGTCTATTTTTTTGTCATTTTTAATTAATACATCCAAATTTTCTAATTTATTATATTGGTTACCTTTATTAATTAGAGAAGTTACATAACAAATTAATTCATGTCTTCTAAGATTTTTTTTATCATTATTTATATGCATTCGAGCAAATAAAATTGGCTCTATTTCTTTTACATATAGCGGTTCAGATAATATGGTTTTAATGATAGTTATTAAGCATCGGTTTTTGCCAAATACTAGAAGATTTTTTTTATGATCCTCATTCTTTTTATTATTTGCTTGCGCTAAATTTTCTATTTCAAAATCAAAATTATCGAAATAATTATAGTCTTGATTATTTTGATTTTGATTTTGTTTTTTATTTCTTCGGGCAAAATTAGTATGTCTTTCACTTATTGGCTTAATATATTTTTCAAAATTGCTATAACTTTCAATTGAAAATATTTTTGCTTCAAGTAATCTATTTTTAAGCACATAGCGCAGTTGTGGATCTAAATAATAAACGAAGGCAAATAATTCTTTATATTCTTTTAGTTTGTCTACTTCAAAAATATTGTCATTTCTTCAGATAATTTCAAATTCTTTTAGCAAATAACTTAATAAATCAACTTTGTTTTCTACAATACTTTTTAGTGTTTTGCCATCATCTATATTAAATATTTCGTCAGCATCTTTGCTTAATGTATTTAAAACAAAATAAGGGATTAATTTTAATTCAGCGGTATGTTGCAAAATTGCATGCAAATTTTTACGTGTGGCTTTTTTGCCAGCACTATCATTATCAAAAAATAAATTGATTTTACAGCCTTTAAGATTTTGCAGATGACTTATTGATAGCGACGTGCCCATTATCGCAATAGCATTTTTAATACCAACTTTATACATTGCAATAACATCAAATTGTCCCTCAACTAAATACACCTCATTTTGCCTAATTATTTCGTTTTTAGCATGGAAATAATTAAACATAATTTCCTGTTTTTTAAAAACTATTGTGTCAGATGAATTTAAATACTTGGGGTCATTTTGTGAAGTAATATCGCGTCCTGAAAATCCAACAATATTTCCATATCCATCTTTTAATGGAAAAATAAGCCGATTATTAAAAAAGTTCTTTTCGCCGTTAGACGATACTAATGAAGAGTTTGCGATTTCAAAAATTTCATGCTTTTTTTCTATTAAATAATTATAAATACTCTTTGATTCATTGGCATAGCCAATTTCAAATTCTTTAATTAATTCGCGTGACAAAAAACGTTTATTTAAAAAATCTAATAATTTTTTTTCTTTGCATATTAGCATCTCGTATTGAAAAAAATCTAGAGCATCTTTATTAATACCTAAAATTTTTTCTTGTTCTAGCGTATGTTCATTAAAGTTTTGAATATTAATATATTTGCTAATATCGATATTATTTTTTTTTGCCAATTCTTTAAGTGCTTCGATTGGAGATATGTTTTTATAGTATTCAATAAATTTTAGTGAATTTCCACTTTTTCCACAGCCAAAACAAGTAAAAATACCTTTATCAGGGCTTACTACAAAAGAAGGCGTTCTTTCGCTATGGAAAGGGCAACATGCGACAAAATTTTTACCCTTTTTGCTTAATGCAACATGCTCGCCAATAACATCAACAATATCAGATTTTGAAATAACTATATCTCAAATATTATCTTGTTCCATTAAATTCCTATTTTTCAAATTTATTTAAATATGTTTCAATTTCATTGATGTTTATTTTTTCTTGTTGCATAGTGTCACGATTTCGAATTGTAACAATATTATTTTCTAAAGTATCAAAATCAATTGTGATCGCAAATGGTGTACCAAGTGCATCCTGTCTACGATATCTTTTACCAATTGAGCCTGATTCATCGTAAACAACTCTTATATCACTATTAATCAATATATTTTCATATATTTCTTTTGCTTTATCGGCCAATTTCTTGGTTAGCGGAAAAATTGCAAGCTGATTTGGAGCAATATTGTAATCTAATTTTAATAATGTTCTAAGGTCATCATCAGCTAATTTTTCAACGTGATATGCATCAATTAATAAGGCAAATAACAATCTGTCTAGCCCAATTGATGGTTCAATTACATAAGGAATAATTTTGCTTCCATCTTCATTTAGATATTCTAGCGATTCTTGCGAAAATTTCATATGTTGACTCAAATCATAATTTCCACGATTTGCTATTCCGAGCAATTCGCCTCAACCGAATGGGAATAAATATTCAATGTCGCTTGTGCCTTTTGAATAGTGGCTCAATTCTTCTTTTTCGTGAGGCCTAATTCGAATGTTTTCACTGTTTAGTCCTAGCATTTTTACAAAATTAACGCATTTTTCAATTCAATAATGATAAAACTTATCAGCCTCATTTTCTTTGCAGAAAAATTCTAATTCCATTTGTTCAAATTCTCTTGTTCTAAAAATAAAATCACGAGGAGTAATTTCGTTTCTAAAGCTTTTACCAATTTGTCCAATTCCAAATGGCAATTTTGCGCGGGAAGTTCTGCAAACATTTTTGAAATTTAAAAATATACCTTGAGCTGTTTCGGGACGCAAATATGTTGTTGAAGTGGCGCTATCAATTGCACCAAGTTGAGTTTTGAACATTAAGTTAAAGGGTCTAATTGTGCCTCAATCACATTTTGCGTTGTCATATTCTTTAACTCTGTCAACAATGATTTTTTCTAATTCTTCAAATGTGGCTTTCTCAACATTGATTTCGGGAAATAAATCTTTAACAATGTGATCAGCGCGATATCGTTTTTGGTTAATTTTGTTTTCAATTAAAAAATCAGAAAAATTATCAGTATGACCGCTAGCTCTTCAAACACTTGGATTCATAATAATTTTTGAATCAATTTGAAAGTTTTTTTCTTTTTTTATGAATTCTCTAACTCAATATTTTTTTATCGCTGTCATCATATTTACAGCTAAATCACCATAATCTCAAGTATTTACAAGCCCACCATAAATTTCTGAATTTTGATATACAAAACCCGAAACTTTTAAGTGGTTTATAATTTCTTGAATATTTTTAGAATTATTATTTTGCATCTAGAAGCACCTCAATTTATAGATTGTTAAAACAATATATAAAGTTTAGCACAAAAGTTAAAAATTTAGTTAATTTTGAAACTAATTGTTGTTTTTTCTTTTGAAAAATAAAATTTTAAAATGCGGAAACTTTTTAGACGTCTAAAATTGAGTTAATTTTATTGCATATAGAGAATAGAATTAATTTATCAAGAATAAAATAAGATAAAAACGGCAACGATATTACGAAGACATTAATTAAATTAATATTGTCAGCATGTGTAACTATCAAAAGTGCAGAAATAGAAAATTAGCTTAAATCAAAAAGTATTTTGAGATAATGTTATGAAGAAAAATCTAGTTTAATTATGGATTTTAATTGATATGGCAGTAGCTATTATAGGCACTCTTTTGATAATTTCGCTAGTTGTAGTTATTGGATCAATTCATTTGCTAAAAAAGAAAACTGACCGTAGAGAATTGAAACAAAAAAATTTGCTTTTGCTAGCAGAATTACAAGAATAAATTAAAATACTAAAAACTTCACTTTACCACAAAGTGTTGATGTTAAATTTAAAATTAATTTAGTTAATAATTAAAAAATGCTTTGATTTTTCTAAAGAAAAGTTTTTGTTTTTTAACTTTTAGTAACAAAATTAAAGCAATACATTATAATAAATACATGTTAGATTTTATACAAAGAAGAATGCAAAAATCGATGCAAAAAATCAATAAGAAAATGTCAATTAATGAAGAAGACATAATTGAGGTTTTGCGTGAAGTTAAATTAGCGTTATTGGAGGCTGATGTTAACTTAGATGTTGTTAAAGTTTTTACAAAACAAGTTAAAGAAAAAGCTTTAGATAGCCAAATTATTGGTAAACTAAATCAACAACAAACCGTGCTAAAAATTTTTAAAGACGAACTTACAAATATTTTAGGCAAAAAAACTTGTGAAGTTAAATTAAAAAACATACCAACAAAAATAATGATGGTTGGTTTGCAAGGATCAGGAAAGACTACCTCAGCAGCTAAATTATCAGTTTTTTTTAAAAAGAAAAATATTTGCAAAAACCCACTTTTAGTTGGTGATGATATTTATCGTCCGGCAGCACGTGAACAACTAGAACAATTATCAAAACAAATTAATGTTGATTTTTTTACTAAAAAAGAAAACAATGCAGTTTTAATAGCTAATGAAGCAATAGATAAAGCTCAAGATAATCATAATGATTTAATAATAATCGATACAGCCGGCCGTTTAGCTATTGATGAACAATTAATGCAAGAACTAAAAGATATTAAAAAATCAATAAAACCCGATTACATCTTTTTAGTTGTTGATGCAATGAGCGGTCAAGATGTTATTAACACTGCTAAAAAGTTTCATGAAGAACTTAATTTAGATGGCACAATTATCACAAAATTAGATAGTGATGCTCGTGGTGGAGCAGCTTTAAGTATTACTCATTTACTAGGAATTCCAATTGTTTTTATTGGTAATGGCGAAAAATTAAGTGGATTAGAAATTTTTCATCCAGACCGTATGGCTGAACGTATTTTAGGAATGGGCGACGTGCTTACACTAATTGAAAAGGCTAGTGAAGAAGTCGATGAAAAAATGATGAAAAAAATCGGCTATAAAATGTTGACTGGCAAATTCGATTTGAGCGATTTAATGAATAGTTTAGCGCAAATTAAAAAATTAGGTAAAATGAAATCTATTTTGAAAATGATTCCTGGAATGGCAGATAAAGTAGATGATGCCAAAATTGAAGAAGCAGAAGAAAAATTTAGAATATATAACTATTTATTAAGTTCAATGACTGAACTTGAAAAAAAGAACCCTAAATTACTAAAAAACGCTTCAAGAAAACAGAGAGTTTTACTTGGCAGCGGTAGAAGTGCTAGAGAATTTAATATGCTAATGGCCGATTTTGAAAGAATGGCAAAACAAATGAAAGAATTAGCATCTGGCAATTTAAAATTAAAACCAGGTATGGAATTTTAAAAAAATACACCTCGAATAAAAATAGTATCGAGGTGTTTTAATTTATTCTTATTTTAAGAGTAAAATTATATTTTATTTTTCTTGATTATACGTTTAATTTTAAGTAATGAAGTAACAATTTTAGATGAAATTATAAAATGCGAATTAAATGAAAAGAACATTCTTAAACTCAATTTATAAGTCTTAGTTTTGCTATAAAGTAAGTCATAAAATGAAATATTTTTTATATTATTTAAAAATGATGTAATGCAGCCTTTTGTAAAATCCGAGTTTGATTTTGTAATATTTAAAATTTTTACAATTGAAGCTTTTAATTCTCTTTCATCGTTTGGTTCAAGTTTTTGGCTTCTAAATGAAGATAGAATAGTTTGATAAATAAATTCTATTGTCTGCTCAAATTTGTTTTTTTCAGTTAACTCATTAAACAGTTTAAATAAAAGGTAAATTAGTTTAAATTTGTTTTGCGTTATAAAAATAGTTCAAAGTTCATCAAAATCTTTTAATTTGCGATAAATATCTGAATAATTAATAATTGCGTCAATAACAAAATCAACAATTTCACCAAATGAATTTAATGAGTAAAGATATGATTTAATTTTTTGACTACGATCATTATTTTTAATTTTAAATAAAAAGTTTAGTAAATCGCTATTTATAATATCGTTAATAAATTGAATGATTATTAACTTAATTTCATTTTTATTTTTTGTAACTATTTCCGAGTCAAAAAACAATTTAAATATGCCATATACATACGATTGGTTTTGCTTAATTATATTAGTTAGCTCTTTACATAAAATTGCATATGTTATTGGGTTTGCTTGTGAAATTGACTTTAACTTATTTTGCAAAATAAATAAAATTTTATCAACTTTTCCATTACGAAGTAAAGTTAGAAAAGTTTCTTTTGAGTTTTCATTATTATCTAAAAATGTTTTAAGTAATTCAACACTCTGGTAATTTTGTGGTGCATCAATAAAACGCTCGTTTAAAATTTTTCTAGCAATTTTATAGAAATTGTAATTTTCAAATCGCTCTAATAAGATTAAAAAATCTGAAATATTTAAATACGATGATAAATTCTGTGACAAGTTATTTTCAAGTTTTGTATTTATTAGTAACTTATAATTTTTGTTTTTCTCATAAATATTTTTGAATATCGTTAAATTATCGCCAATATTAAATAGACGGTGATATGAAAACAAGTCGTTTGTTCAATAATTTTCATTTTCAATATATTTATCTTTAAATTCAGTATTTATAAAAAGTTCGTTTATTTTATTTTTGTTTAGTGATAGCTTAGCAAATAGGTCATATGCAACTTTTTTATAGCCTTTTTCAGTACAAAAAACCGAAAATATATTCTCGTTTAGTCATGAAGAATTTTTGCCTCAAAATGCTTCATCGTATACATCTACAAAGTTTACATTGGAAATATTTGCCACTTTTTTGATTATGTAATTTAAAAGGTTATTTAAATAGTTAAAAACGTTAAATTTGTTAGCGTTATCTTTTCAAATAAATGATTCAAAAATTGATTCAATTGCCATTAGTGGTTTTGCATAGTTAGTTATTACAATTTGCGCTTGTTTATTTAATTTTTTTAATTCATTAATTAGATCGACATATTTATCAATTATTTTAGTTGCAACAATATCTAATGAGTTTGCAATTAAATCAATTTGTGACATTTTTTGCTCTTTCTCTAATTTATTTAGTTTCAATATTTTACTAAATGGAATTTCAAAAAATAAATCAACAAATCCTAAAGTGATAGTAATTAAATTCGCATCTTTTAGTCGATGAGAAAATGCTTGAAAGTCATTTTTCGAAATGTTTCAATTATTAAAAATTTGTGAGAAAAAGTTTTTATATATATTATTTGATTGTCAGTCAATTGATTGCACCATATCGATTTTTGCTTCTTGGCTTTTTAATGATTTTTTATCATTTTTAATTAATGCAGAAATAAAATCAATATTACCTGATGGCATTGATAGATTAATAAAACTATTAATTGGGATATTGTTATCGCGCATGGCTAAAGCAAAAAACGAGGGGTAATCTAATCCTGTAATTTCACCATTTAATAGTTTTCCATTAGTGTTAAACCCCAATTTAGAATTAAATCCCGCTGCAAAGAAATCGCCGATGGCAACATAATTTATCGGTGTCCGCAATATTTTATCTTCATGCGTCAGCAATTTGTAATACTGGTTTAATGTCTCACTAGTTTTATTCATTTTGACCCCTTTTATCAAAAAGTACATTAGTTAAATTCTTAAAATAAATAATTAGCATTGATATAGCTTTATTTATATCATATTTACCCGCACTTAAAAGCAAGTTTTTGCTTCTAGCAAACAAAGTTATATTTTCAAAAATATCTTCATCTTCAAATGCTGAAGTTAAACCAATTTCTGTTAGTTTGTTAGGATAATATTTTGACATTAATTTATATAATTCAACTATCAATTCGTTTCGATTAAGCGATTCATAACGAATTGATCCAACCAAAGCCAATTTAGCACCCACTTCATTATTTTCGATTTTAGGTATTAATAAACCAGGCGTGTCAAGTAGCAAATAATTTTTGCAATTAATTCATTGTTCAGAACGTGTAATTCCAGCAATTGCTCCTACTTTTGCAACTTTGGATTTGGCTAAAAGATTTATTAAAGTGCTTTTACCAACATTTGGCACACCCAAAACTACACATTTTAAGGCAGGAGTAAGCTTACCCCTAGCAGCATTTTTTATTTTTAGCTCCTGATAGTATTTATTTAAAGCGTTATTAATTTGATTATATGCAAGTTTTGACTTTAAATTAGTGATAACAACTTTTCCACGTTTTTCATATTCCTTAGCAAAATCTTTTAACGCAATAATATCTGACATGTCAGATTTGTTTAATACAAACAAAATTGGTTTATTATTTGCGATTTTATAAATTTCATTGTTAAATGATGAAACTGGAATACGGCTATCTAAAAGAATAATAAAAAGATCAAAAAGCTTTTGCTTTTCTTTTAGTAACTTAAATTGTTTTGCCATATGCCCGGGAAATCAATGTATCATCTTAAATCCTTAATCCTTTTTTAATATAAAGTCTTTGCCTTTTTGCGATTCATATTCCGACAAACCGGTAAACGAATTTTGTCGCAAAATTTCATATAAAACTATTGCTACAGAATTAGCTAAGTTTAAACTACGACATTCGCTATTCATCGGAATGCGCAAACAATTATCAATATTAGTTTGCATGATCTTTTTAGGGATTCCTGTGCTTTCAGTGCCGAACATAATTCATAATTCACCATCATTGTTTAATTCATTTGCAAATTCAACATTAGCATAATTTTTAAGACCGTAACGGGTAATATAATAAATATTTTTGTTACTATATTTTTTAAAAAACTCTTCATAATTTTCATAAATTTCATGTTGAATTTCTGACAAAAAGTGGCCGGCAGCTTTACGTTTCATTCAGTGCGGATGTAAATCAAAAGCAATGGGCTTAATAATATGTAATTTGGCTTTTGCTGAAAAACAAGTACGAATTATATTTGAAGTATTTGGACTTATTTCTGGTTGATATAGAATAATGTTAATCATATTTAATATATTATATATTAAAAATAAATATGAATTAAAAAGCATCTTTTAATGCAAAACATATTGCCCAAAATTAAATAAGCCTTTTAAGTATATCTAACGAATCTATTTTTGATTTTTGTATAAAAAAATTCTCACCGAAAATTTAGCAAGTATCGGTAAGATTTTTTTAGTGATTATTTATTTAATAGCGCGCTAATAAAACGCAAAATTGCAGGTTTATTTTCATTAAATCTGAAGTTTGAAATTCGGTAAATTGGATATCCTTTTGCTGACATAAAATCAGTTTTAATACGCTTTTCAATAAAATTATTCAAATTAGCATCTTGTGATGAATCGTCGATGTTTAATCCAACGATAAAATTACCTTTAGCATCCAATAAGGCCATATCAATATTATATGAACCGACACAATAATCATGCTCAATTTTAATTTGATTATTGAAATTTTGTTCGTAAATTCATTTTTCTATCTCATAAATGAATTGTGATTTTTCACTATTAGTATTTTCTTTTGCTTGTGTTGAAGTATAAAGTTTTTGTTTGTCACTTTTTAATTGAATATAGCTAAGTCAACGCTTGAAAGTTAGTAGGTTTTCGTTTTTAGGATCAATTTCGTGATTTTTAATACTTTTAATAATGATCATTTTGTCTTTGGCACGTGTTATTGCAACATTCAAAGCGTTTCTTCCTTTTTTAGAACCAATATATGTCGCATGAAGCGCTGTATTTGCGGTATATGATACTGAAGCAATAACTAATTCGGCTTCATCTCCTTGAATATTTTCAATATTTCTTAAAATTACTTTATCTTCCAAAACTTCAAAAATTTTTGGCGACAAAAGCGCGATTTGCTCACGAATATAATCTTGTTGTTTTCGATTGAATGCAAGCAAAATAATTGAATTGTATTTTTTAAGATTGCGTTCGCAAATTTCAATCATCTTAGCACATTCTATTTCATTTTTATTATCAATTCATTTACCATCAACATCTATCACTTCAACGCTAGTTTTATCTTTACGCATGTAACTGTCTAGACCTTTAAGCGAAGAATCATAAAATTCTTTGCTTGAAAATAAAACAAGTTCAGAAGAATTAGAACGATAATTCATTTCCAAAACAAATTTAGGCAAATGGTTATGAATCGCTCAATCTAATAATGAAGTAATTTCTTCTTGACTGTACTCATCATCGCTATTATCCCTAGTTCCAAATCAATTAGAAGGTTGCATTTGTTGGCTATCTCCAGCAACAATTACCTTGTCAGCAATAGCTATAAAAGGCATAGCTTTTTCAATAAATAACTGACTAGCTTCATCAAAGATAACATAGTCAAATCGATCTCTTTCGAAGTCAACAAAATTTCCTAGAATTTCAGGGGTTCCAACATAGATATTATAAACTTGTTTAATAATATCATTAAAGAGTGTGGTAATTATATAAGGTGGTGTAATTTGTCTTTCAAGACGGCCAAAAAACTTGTTTAATTTTTGACGTTTTTCTCCATTTTTTTGCCGGTAATCATCAAGTCTTTGTTTAGCTAAATAAGCCGCGTTTTCATATACTAATTCAAGCAATTCTGGCGTAGTATTATCTAATTTTTTAAAGTCTAAAAATCTTGAATAATCTTTTTCTTTTTTGTCAAATTCAATGAATGAATTTAATCTAATAAAGTTAGATAATTGAACCAAATCGTTAATTTCATATTTTCTTAATTTTGAATTATATAATCTAATAATTTTCTTAGCCAAATGAAATGATTTTAAGAATTTGTATGGCAAGAATTTTAAAATTGAGGCATTGTGACTTAAATATCCTAATTTAATGGCTATTTTACGTTTTGATAATTTTTTGTAGTTATTAAAAATAAATAGAAATTCATTTTTGGAATGAAATTTATTATATAAACTATAAAAATTCATAAAGTTACGTGTGTTTTCGGTAACACCACCGCGTAATTTTATATTTTGATAAGCTTTTAAGTCTCGGTTAAAAATTTCACCAATTTCACTTTTAGCATTTAAATATTTAAATTCATTTAAACTAAAGAAACTAGAATTGTATTTATTTAAGTCGTTATATTTATTGGCTTCATTGATTTCCTTAAAATATTCAATAATTGGTTTATAAAAATATTCTTTTTCGATTTTGTTTACCTTTGCGCTTTCAGAAAATTGAAACATCATATTTTGATATTTACCTAATCTTTTTAAAACAACATCAAGTGCAACTTTTTTTTGTGAAATAAATAAAGCTGTTTTATTTTCTTTGCAAATATTAATTAATATATTAGCGATAGTTTGTGATTTTCCGGTTCCGGGAGGGCCGATTATTATTGATGAATTTTTTAGGGTACCAATAATTGCTTTTTCTTGACTAAAATCAGAAGCAGTTACTCTGGCAATATTATTTTTTTCAAGAGCAAGTTCATAAGCGTCTTTACTATAGTCATGTAAATCGTCAATAGTAATTAAATTATCGATTTTATTAGTTGCTATCAAATTAATCATTGCTTCACGCAATTTAGTTCCTCCGGGATTTGCTTCTATTAAAACAGAACCAGGAAATAATTCTAATGTTTGATCATTAGCAAATTGATTTTTATCTAATTCTATTGAGCTCTCAAAAAAGATGGTCGAATTATATTCTTTAATTAAATAATTCTCGTCCATAGTGCGAATACTATCTATCGCTTCGGAAATATTAAAATTTTCTCCATTAACCAAAATTGGTAATTTATGCTTGCTATGTTGTTCTAGCAAGTATTTAATTTTTTCATTAATAATTATATTTTCATCAGCATTTTCTAGAAAAATTGAATTACCTGAAAAAATTATTTTAACCGCTTTTAAAATGAAGGGGGCATATAAATAAACATCATCTTTGCGATACTTTAAAAAATATGTACCTATAAAAAGTGGTCAAATACTCGTTTCAGCATAAACTTCTTCAACTAATTTAGCGTTTGATTTTCAGGTGCGAATAAAATTAGCATTTTGGTCTAAAATTCGTTTTTTATAAAATGCTAATCATTTAAACGCATCATGTGCTAAATTTTCTTGCATTTTACTTGTGATTGAATAACCATATTTTTTAGCTCAAAGTGAAAATTCTTCGACAGAGTTAACTATTTTTAATTCGTTTAATGATTTACTATCAAAAGAATTTCGCAATGGTATTTGAAAAGCTGTATTATTGAAAGCAATTTTTAGTCCATTTAAACCAATGAGTTTTTTTAAGTCTTGGCTTATATTAGAAATGTGAAAAAATGTTGCATTGTCTCCACGGGTGTGAATATCTAGCAAATTATTAACTAACTTTAAATACTTTGATGAGTGTATTGTCTTAATATCTATTTGTTTAATTTCGCTAGAATTTAGCGCAAATATTTGTTTCATATTATCTCCTTGATTTTACATAAATTATACATTAATAATATTTGCAAAAATTACATGTTTTTAATTAATTTTAATAAAATAAAAACACAAAACGTTAAACAATTGACGCTCTGTGTTTGTAATTAAAACTATTTTCTAATATTTAGAGTTTTAATGGTTTCTAAATATAAATTGTAGTTTTCATCTTTCAAGTGATTTAGTAAAGCTTTACGATGATTAACTTTAGCCATAAACCCTCTCATTGAGTGTAAATCTTTTTTATTTACAGCAAAGTGATTTTTTAGGCTTTCAATATCTTCGGTTAAAATAGCTATTTGTACTGGTAAATATCCTGTATCTTTAGGATTTCTTCCAAATTTAGCTACTAATTCAGCTTTTCTTTCTTTTGATACCATGGTTTTCCTTTCATAGCCTAGTAATAATCATGATTATTACCAAGAAATAATTTTTAATCTTTATAAGTATAACATTTTCAAATATATTTTCAAAATTAATGTTTGAAATAATCTTTAATCATTCGGTGATAGTTCTTTTAAAATTTCGCCATAAGAATCTGAAATTTTAACAATTTTGTTCTCTCAAACTTCTTTAGTTTCGCTTGGAATATCGTTGCTTTTAGAGATAATTTCATAGATTTCAATAACCAAATTAAGATTTTCTTTTAATTTAAATTTCAAATCAGCCATTTTTTCAGTTTGGTTATTAGATTTATAATTGTAATACTCTGATAATCCTTTAGCGAAATTACCTAAAATTTTATCGGCATATTCAACTGTTTTTTGTTCGTTTTTTACGGACAATATCATTTCTTCATATAACTTATCGCCTGACTTTCAAAAGCTGTCTCATTTTTGAAATACTGGAAAATAATCAAAATCATTTTCTTTATTCAAATTTTTATCTTTATTCAAAGAATTTGGATAATTTTTAAACAAATTAAGTAATCAATTTAACAATTTAGATCCAAATTTGCTATTGTTATTTACATTTAAACTTGAATCAATAACACCGCCTAGTTTTTCCAAATATGCTTGATTTTTTGCAATTGATTCAGGTTTTGGTAAACCATTAGAATCAAATTCGATAAACGATTTACTAAATCCGCCGCCTCAAATGTTTGAGCCTCTTTCATATTGCAATTCATTAGATATAATATCTCAGATTGTTATATATAATATTTTTTTAGTTTCATTATCAAAATTATTTTGTTTATATGATTCTAATAATTCCGAATTAGATTTGAATAATTCTTCTAAATTTATATAATTAAAAAATCAATTAGCAGCATATTTTAATGTTTCGTAATATTTATTATCTTCAAATGTTAATTTTTCTTCTGTTATATATGAAGTAAATTTATTTTGTAATATATCAGCATATTTTAATGTTGAATTATTCTTTAAATAGAAATCATTGCAAAAATTTACAAGAATGTTTTCATTTATTTTTAACTTATTAAATACATACTTTAATTGCATTATAGTAGCATCTGTTAGATTAAAAATAATTTCTTTAAAGTTTTGTGAAGATAATGTTTGAATTTGTGCATTAGTTAAATTTTTATCTTTTGCTAATTCTGAAATATTTTTCAGCAAAACGGCTTTTCTTTCTTCTAAAAATTTATCTAATTCTGTTTTTTCTTTTTTATCTTCTAATTTGTTATCAATTTTTTGTTTTGAATCATTTTTTCTTTTTGATTTTCATATAAAAGGTATAGAAATTGCTATACCAGCGGTTGTAGCAGCTAGCGCAGTTACAATTCCTATTGTTAAAATTTTACTCTTTCTCATTTTTTCTCCTAAAATACATATTTACTAGTCACATATTATAGTCTAAATAAATTTAGTATTTTTAATTAATATCCTAAAATAAGTTAAATTTTATTTTCATAAAAATAAAGAACCCGTAACTATACGTTACGAGCCACTTTTAATAATTTTTAGTTTTCTTTTTTAAAACCTGAAATTTCTAGATTAAAATTGCCGACTTCTTTTTCTTTTATAAATTGTTTAACATTTACAGTGATTGTGCCAGTTTTTTTATTTTTTTTTGCTATTGTAAATTCATAACCATACATTTTTGACTTACTATCACCGTGAATATTTTCTTTTGTAATTTCATCAACCGACAATTTTAACATTGCTTCAGCGTCTAATCTAGAACCATTTTTTTCAACTCTAAAATTTATTAAATCATCTTTGTCAAGTTTTCCGTCTTCTGGTTTTTTGGGCTCTTCAGGTTTTTGAGGTTCTTCTGGTTTGGGGGTTGTACCCTTAAATCCTGATATTTTTTTCGTGATTGAATATTCTTTTTTAGTTTGAATATTTTTAGCCTTAACAGTTACGTTAATTTCTTCACCTTCTTTTGTAAAATCATAGCTGATTAATTCATGACCTTTTGGTAAAGAAATTTTAATATCCTCTTTTTTGATTTCATCTATGGTTTTATTTTTAATATCATCAATAGTTACTGATGTTTTAGAAGTAAATTGTTTTTCTGTCAATTCTTTTTGACATGAAGCTGCTAAAAATGCAACAGGTGTAATGGCGGTTGCAATTAGTGAAGCACTAAATAAAATTTTCTTTTTCATATTATCTCCTTAAAATTTATTTGCATAATTATATGATATATTAGGAAAATATTTATTAAAAATTCTACAAAACAAATAATTTCATGAATAATATGCATTATATAAATATAAAAATTGAACTCTTTTTAAATAAAAACACGCCCAAAAGCGTGTTCGGTCAATTTCTTGAAATGGTGCGAACGAATGGACTTGAACCATCGACCTCACGATTATCAGTCGTGTGCTCTAACCAGCTGAGCTACGCTCGCATACAATATGGTGAAGACACCATATAATAATATCATATAAAAATTAACGTTTTGAAAATTGTCTTGATCTTCTTGCTTTTCTAAATCCGAATTTCTTACGTTCTTTAACACGTGCATCACGAGTTAGAAAACCAGCATCTTTTAATTTGTTACGGTATTCATTGTTTGAGGCTTCAAGTAATGCACGAGCAATACCTAATCTAATAGCTCCTGCTTGTCCTGTTAAACCACCACCTTCAACATTAACCATAACATCGAATTGATTATTAGTTTCAGTAACTGCAAATGGACTTAAAGCATCTTTAATTAGTAGATCAGAATTTAAATATTGTTTTGATTCTTTCCCGTTAATTAAAAATTTTCCTGAACCAGGTAATAAATAAACTCTGGCAACTGAAGATTTACGACGACCTAAACCATAATATCTAATTTTATCTGCCATTATTTAACCTCGATCTTAGTTGGTTGTTGTGCTGATTGTTTGTGATTTTCATCAGCGTATACAAATAAATTTTTAAATTGTTTACGGCCTAAAGCGGTGTGAGGTAGCATTCCTCTAACTGCTTTTTCTACGAGTGCGATTGGTTTTTTAGCACGCAAGTCGCCTGCAGTAATTTGTTTTAATCCACCAGGATATCCTGTGTGATGATAGTAAATTTTATTTTCTTCTTTTTTAGCTGTTAAAAGCACATCTTTAGCATTAATAACAACTACATTGTCGCCCATATCAACATTAGGTGTAAATGTTGGTTTATTTTTTCCTCTAAGAATTGAAGCAACAAGAGTTGAAAGTCTACCTAGTGGTACGTTGGCTGCATCGACGATGTATCATTTTTTATCAACTATTTCTTTTCTTATAATTGTTGTTTGACGCATACTTTCTCTTTCTTTGTTTGATAGTAATTTAATAAAATGCTTAGTTATTATAACATAATAATTTTATTTAAAATTAGAAATTAATTAATTTTTGCCAGCATATAAATTAACGCCGTTTCTGCACGTAAAATAGTCTTAGTTAAAGAAACAATTTTAACATTGGCTTTCGTTGCGTCATCAATTTCAGCGGAGCTAAAACCACCTTCAGGCCCCACAATTAATAAAACATTTTCGTTAATTTCAGAAATTGGTGATTTCTTTTTATTTTCATAAGCTAAAATTTTATTTTTTACATTTAACTTAATTAATTGGTCAAACATTATTAATTCTGCAAACTCTGGAATTTTATTTCTAAATGATTGTTGTGCTGCTTCTTTAATTATCTTTAAAAGCCGATTCTTATTTGACATGGTTTTAAGATTTTGTGAATCACAAAATTTTGAAATGAAGGGAATAATTTTAGTAGCGCCTAATTCAGTGGCCTTTTGAATGGCAATTTCAAAATTTGTCTGCTTTATTACTGGAATCGCTACAATAATTTCGAAGTTTGCTTCATTATTTATGTCCATTTTTTTTATAATTTTTGCTTTTGATGAAAATTCTAATATACATTCATAAAATTGATTTTGATAATTTATCAAAAAAGATTCATTTTTTATTCTTACAACTTTAAGATGTTTTTGTGTTTCTTCATCTAATTCAAAATATCCATCTATTAATTTATCACAGTAAAATTTATACATAATATATATTATATAATACGGAAATTTAACAAAAAATAACAAAATAAAATACGCTATAACTTTAGCGTATCCTATTTATTAAATTAAGCTGTTTTTAACTCAAATTGATATGTTTTTGACTTGTAGTAGAATTCAATGTAAAATTTGTCATCTTTTTTAACAAATTGTAATGCTTTTCTATTCCCTTGATCTGGGGCGCAAGTAATTAATTTTGAATTGATAGCTTTTAAAAATTCTGCATCAAATTTAAGTGTATCATCAAAATGTTCAGTAGCTTTTTTAGAATTTTCACCAAAAAGTAATTTGTTTGTTTTTTTATCAAATTTTAAGTATCCAAATCTACCCATGTTACCAATTTTATTTGTTAGTTTTTTAATTTTTTCTAGAGTTTCGTTACTAATTGTTCCAGAAATTAACTTATTTTCATTTCACAATTTAAGAATTGCATCTTCATTTTCTGAATATTTTTTCAATCCTTCAAATGTATGCTCATATGTATATTCTTTTTTATTTGAAGTATTCTTAAATTTAAATACTAATTTAGCTTTTCCTTCTTTATTAAGTTCTTCTTGATTTTGAGATCTTTCGATACCCATATATTTAATAAATGGAACTTCAGCAATTGTCTTATTATATACAAATTTAGAATTTAGAAATGTGGCGTTAAATTGATCTGCCAAAATTTCATTTAATTTTGTGTTATCTTTTATTTTAAGACCATCATTTTTTTCTACTCATTCTTTAGGATTTGCCGAAAAATATTTTACCTCAAATTCTTTAACAAAATCCTTGCCATTTAATTTAGCTTTTGCTAAAACTTTTTTGTTACTTTCATCGTATGAAATTGAATATACTTTTTCTTTATCTTCAGCTTCAATACCTAATTTTTGCATTGTTTCTTTAGTAACAGCTTCGCCTTTATAATATAAAGTATAATAAGCATCTAATTGATCTTTAATTTCATCAATAAAATTAGGTTCAAATTCTTGAATTACTGCTTTATCAATAAAATCTTTATAATTTTTTTCTTTAGATTCTTTCTTAATTTCTGCTATTTTTTCTTCTAATGTTTGTTTTAATTTGTTTAATGAATCTGCAGTTATATCTTGTTTTTTTAGTTCTTCTTCAGTAGCTAAAATCGTTTTTTTAGCTTCTTCATTTTCAGCTATTTTATTAAGTTCTTTAAGTTCTGTTAATAATTTAGATACTTCTGCTTTTAGTTCTTTATTTTTATCTTCGTTTGGATTTGGCTTTTCAGGTTTTTGGGGTTCTTCAGGTTTTTGCGGACTAGGATTATCTTTTTTATCAATTTCTTTCTTTTTGGTTTCTAATTCCTTTAGTTCTTTTTGTAGCTCCTTAATAACTTCATCACGTTCCTCTTTACTTGAAGAATTATTTGTAATGATTTTATTTGCTTTTTTAACTAGTTCAGTTATTTTTTCTTTATTAATATCTTTATATTTAGTATCGCTTAATTTATTTAAAATTTCGTTAACTTTCGATACTTCTAAAGCAATTAATTTGTTATCTTTTTGTCTAGTTTCTTTTTCTTTATCGGTGCAACCCGCTGATAATGCAGCTGTAGCAGCGATAGGCAAAAAAGTTGTGCTCAAAAGCGCAATAATTTTTTTAGTTTTCATATTTATTCTTTTTTCCTTTTTTTAAATTTTCTTTTCTAATTATATATTAGAAAGCAAAAGCACAAAAAAAATAAACAAAAAGAGGCAAAAATAAACAGCCTCTTGAGTTTTGATTTTTCAAATATTTCACTAAAATTTATTACGTCATCTTAATGTTTCAAAATATCTGCTAAATCATTACTTGATTGTGAACTTTCTTCATCATATGATGAAAAACTTTGTTTTTGAAAAGGTCCTTCGTTTAGTAAAAACTCACGAGTGTTTTCATCTTCAAAGCTAAGTTCCTTAGTTTTGATTTCTTCAAAAATTTCTTCTTGAATTTCATCAGGGGTTTTTGGAGCGTCATTTTTTAGACCAGTTGCAATAACCGACACAAATAATTCTCCAATTTTGTCGCTTTCTTCGGACTGAGTTTGAGTTAAACCGAAAATGATATTAATTTCATTGCCCACAATTCCACGCATTGTTTCTAAAGCTACTTGAATTTCGTTTAGGGTAACTTTTTTAGAAGCAGAGAAATAAACTATTGCATCGCTTGCACCGACAATACCAGATTCTAAAATTGGACTGCTGATTGCTGATGTGATTGCTTTTACGGCTCTATCTGGGCCAGAAGCTTGGCCGATTCCGACCACAGCTTCACCTTTGTTTTTAATGGTTGTTTCCAAATCAGCAAAGTCAAGATTTATTAATCCTGGCAATGCGATAACATCTACTAATGTTCTTATGGTTTGTCTTAGAACATTGTTAGCACATTTAAAAGCATCATTAAATGAAATATCGCCATATTGTAGAAGTAATTTGTTGTTTGAAACAACAATATATGAATCTACATATTTTTTAATTTCTTCAATTCCACTTTCAGCGATTTTTGCACGATGAGTACCCTCAAAACTAAATGGAGTTGTTACAATTGCAACAACAAGTGCTCCACATTCTTTTGCAATTTTTGCAATAACAGGTGAAGCCCCTGTTCCAGTTCCGCCGCCCATTCCGGCAGTAATAATAACTAAATCTGCACCTTTAATTTTGCTTTTAATTTCATCAATGCTTGCTAGAGCTGCGCTTCTGCCAACTTCTGGTTTAGCGCCAGCGCCAATACCACGTTTATCGCCTAAATGTAAAACATATTTTTCATCAAATTTTGCTAAAGCCTGTTTATCTGTGTTTGCCACGATAAATTCAAGCCCATCTAATTTAGTATCAATTAGAGTTTGAATGCTATTGTTTCCACCGCCTCCAACACCAATAACTTTAATGTTAGCGACAGGATTGTAACTTATATCATCTAATGCCATATTATCTCTTTTCTTAAATCTCACTTATTTACAAATAATTATATAAATAAATTTGATTTATTTTTGCTAAACACTAGAGTATCAATTGTAAATAATTCAGTTGTAATGGTCAATTTATTTTCACAGTTCTCATATTCATCAAGTTTTAGTAATAGCCCATTCATTTCATTGCTAATTAAAATGTTTGCGTCACTTACTATATTTACACTTTTAATATCAAAACTGTTTTTTAAAGAATTAATTCAAAAACTAAAATTTTTGAAAAGAGAATTAAAAAACAAATTATTAAAATAAATTTCTGTTTTATTTTTGTTTGCAAATAAAACAAACTTAGAAAATATTTTTAGCACAAATTCATTACAAATTGCAAATAAAGGATTATTTAAATTTGAAATGCAATTACTTTGCAGAAAGGAGGTTTTTATATATGCTTCTCGATATGAAATATTTAATTTACTTGCAACTTCATTAATTAAATCATCAAAGCCGATTGCAAATTTTTCCGATTTTAGCATACCAGATTTGCTAGCTAATGAAATAGTTAAAAAATTATTATCCATTGTGACAAAAGTAGCAATTTTTTTGTCATGTTTTGCTAATAAATAATTAGCTGTTAAATAATTAAGATCATAAATTTTTGCGATATTTAATTCACAAGAATTCATTATTGCATTAAGTTTTTTTGCTTCATCTAGTGTAATATAGCTAAGTGAGAAGTATTTTTTTGAATTTTCTTTTTCAATAATTGAATAATCTATTAAACATAAATTATTAGAATTAAAGTCTTTAACAAAATGATTAATTAAAAGATTTTCATTAATTGATTTGTTGGTAGCAACAATTTTGTTTTTAACGATAAAATTTGATGAATTTTCAAGGAAGATAACAATATCGTTAATTTTGCCTTGAATTAAGTTTTCAATTTCTGATTTTGTTAATTTAACAAAGGAAATTAAATTTGCGTTTGCCAAATAAGGGCTATTAAACGTTTTTTTGTATATAGGAAAATTAGCCAAGTTAGATTTTTCAGTAACCTCAACTTCGCAACTATTATTTAGAAATTTATATGCTACAACAATAGTCTTTTTCATTTCCTTTATTCCAATCTCGTTATTACTCTTAATTTCGCGCTACGCGAGCGTTTATTTATTTGCTTTTCGTTGTCTGAAGGAAAAATTGTTTTTTGCCTCCATTTTTTATTTACCTGGATTGGCAATTTGTCTAATAATGGATCATGATAGTTTAAATTTTGAAAGTATTTTTTAACAATTGCATCTTCTTTGCTGTGAAAAGTAATAATAGCTAATTTGCCATTTACTTCAAGTAATTCAGGAATTTGATTTAACATTTCCTCTAAAGCTCCAAGTTCATCATTTACAGCAATTCTAAATGCTTGAAAAACCGCTTTTGATGGATTTTTTTCACGCACAATTTTAGCTGGTAAAGTATTTTTTAATAATTCATTTAATTCAAAAGTAGTATTTATTGGACGAGATTTTACGATAGCTTTAGCAATTAGTTTGGCTAATTTTACATCAGCGTTTTGATATAAAATCTTTTCTATTTCTACTTCTGAATAATTATTAATTATTTCTGCTGCGGTTAATTTATTATCCAAATCCATCCGCATATCTAAATTTGCATCTTGTGAATATGAAAATCCACGGTTTTTATTGTCCAATTGTGGACTACTTACACCTAAATCTGCAATGATTCCCGAAACCTTGTTAATGTCTAATTTTTCAAGTTCGGATTTTAAGTTGCGAAAATCATTCTTTATTAAAATGAAATTACAATTTATTTTTGCAAGTTTTGTTTTACTTTCATTAATAGCTTCAATATCCTTATCAAAACATATTAATTTGCCGTTTTCAAGTTTTTTTAAAATTTCTTGACTGTGACCTGCTCTACCAAGGGTTAAATCAACATAAATTCCATTTGGTTTTATTTGTAGCGATTCAATCACTTCATTTAATAAAACCGGAATATGTTTTTCTATAACTTAACTCCTTGTTCAAAAAGCTTTTGAGCAAGTGAATCAATGTTTTCTTCATCTTCGTAGTAGTTTTCTTTAGCATCATATATTTCTTTAGAAAATATTTCGCAAGTTGAACCCACACCTAGAAAGACAACTTCGTTTATGATAGCGAGCTTTTGACAAAAATGTTTTGCTAACACAATTCTTCCTAATTTATCAGGAGAAACTAATTCTGTGTTGGCAAATATATATCTAGTTAAATCACGAATATCTTTATTTAAACTATTGTTTTCTTCAAGTTTATTTTTTATTTTATCAAACTCAATAGGAGTTCGCAAAACTAGTGATTTATCAAATCCGATAGTAATGTAAAATTCAGACCCTAATTCTTGCAAAAGTTTAGCAGGAATTACAACTCTGTTTTTGTTATCTATTTGACGATAATATTTTCCAAACATTTCCACTTCTTTCCACTATCACCTATATTCTAACACATAAAAAACTGTTTTGTGATTAAAAATTATTTTTTTAACGTTAAAAAATTGCGTTTTTATGTTTTTAGTCAAAAAAACAGAATTTTTATTTAAAATTAATATTTGTTTGCTAGTTTAGCTCAGTTGGTAGAGCAATTGATTCGTAATCAATGGGTCGGGGGTTCGATCCCTCTAACTAGCACCATATATTTATTTACCAAACTAATTAAAGTGGCTATAATTAAGCCATTTTTTTAGTTATAATTTGCATTGAAAATATTGTGCGGAAAATCGAATTTAAAAATTTCAATTTTTTTAAAAAACTTAGTCTTTTTTAGTTATAATAATTAAGCATTTCAATAAATGATGCCGACTTAGCTCAGCGGTAGAGCAGCTGGCTGTTAACCAGTTGGTCGTTGGTTCAAACCCAATAGTCGGCGCCATTTGGCCCTATGGTGAAGTGGTCAACACATATGGTTTTCATCCATACATGCGTGGGTTCGAGTCCCGCTAGGGTCACCATGGAGAATTAGCTCAGTTGGGAGAGCATTGCCCTTACAAGGCAAGGGTCGTGGGTTCGAGCCCCTCATTCTCCACCATTTGTTTAAATACACCAAAAAACGCCAATTAGGCGTTTTATTTTTTTTAAAGTTGAAGAAAAAAATTGTTAATTTTTTCGCTAGCATTTTGCCACATTGTAATGTGAAGTGCAACACTTGTTATGCCAAGTGTTTGCATTTTTATATAATAAAATTGAAGAGCCCGAAGCTCTTCAATAATAACCGAATTGTGTGTTCAAAAAAGGAGGTTATCAATTGAAGTATACACACATAAACGCCAATGAACGAATTTTAATCGAAAAATTTTTAAAAAGGGGAGATTCCATAAACAAGATTCCTAGTGAATTAAGATGAAATCCTTCCACAATTTCCCGAGAAATAAAAAGGAATTTTGACAGTAAAACTATGACATACAATTTCGTAACAGCAAATAATCTCGCTAATCAAAGAAGATACTATCGATTTTACTTTTATTCATTTTTAATAAAAGATAAATATGAAAAATTCAATGAAGATTTTTTTAATATTTACGATCGAAAAATTTGAACAGTTTAGCTTTTGAATCATTAAATAAAAGAACATTGCAATTATTTAATTCCTTTTATTAAAACGTTTTTTAATTGAATTAAAACAGACAATTGAATTCTAAAACATTTTCAAATTCTGCGAAAAACTTATGTTAAGGGAAGAAAACAAGCTAATTCTAATGTAATTGATCGTTTATTCAAACAAAATATGTAAGATCAATTTGGTCAAGACCAAAGTATATTAATAATCGCTCGGAATTCGGACATTGAGAAATTGACTTAGTTTGTGGCAAAAATGTAAGAGGATCATTTCATATAATTATTTTTTAGAAAAGAAAACTTGGTATACATTTACTGCAAAAATAAAAGGTAAACATCCCAAAAATTTGAATCGAATTTTGCTTGATATGATTTTTAAATATAATATTCTGGTTCGCAGTATCACAACCGATAATGGCTGAGAATTTAAACTTTTGGGTTTGATTGCATATAAACTTGGAATTATTATACATCAGTGTGAATCATATGCTTCTTTACAAAAGGGCAGCAATGAAAATTGAAACGAAAAATTAAGAAGATTTTTTTCTAAAGGTAGCAATTTTAATGAAATTAGTCAAAAAGATATTGATAAAGCCACAGTAATGATTAATCAAAGACTTAGAAAAGAACTAGGATATGTTTTTTCTGAAAGCTTATATGAAACTGAATATATAAAGTTATTAGAAAATAAATTATTAGAATAATTAATAGTCAAAACAATAGTGAAATTTGCCGTTGCAATTTTTGTATCATCTTTTTTGACTTTTTGACTAATTTTTAAACTAAAATAAAATATGAAGCACATATTGCACTTCATATTACATTCTAGGAGCATATATACAAATGCTTCTTTAAAAATACATTAATTTTACAAAAAACTTTTTAAAAATCTCCTATCTCACCATCATAAGTATTATCATATATTTTTAGTATTTGAGCTAAAATTTGTTGACCTCTAGTTCCAAATGAATCAAAAAGTTTTTTAACTGGAACCATTAATGCATCATATTGTTGTTTAATTTTTTGTTGTAATTCAATGTTATCTATATTTTCTTTAGTTACTGCGTTATTCACATTAAATATTTCTTTAAAGTTATGACCGCCTGCATATCATAGTCAATTTTGTAATCTATAAATTTCATTTCTCTGATCTGTGTTTGCAATATTATAAAGTTCTTGAAATTCTTTTCCCTTTCCACCGTAATAATGTCCAGAAATAACATTGCTTAAATAATTACTACTGTAATTATTAAAAGTTCTCATTCTTCTTATAGTAAGAGCAATTTCTTTAAAACTAGGATTGTCTGTAAAATGTTCTGTTTTGCTTTGTGTTGATTCATTTCCATTTGCATCCCTAGAAATAATTACATTATTTGTCATTGAATATTTAACATTAAATGAAGCTTCACCTTGATTATATGAAATATCGGCATTAGACAAATCAATATAATTAATTACTCTGAAAAATCTATTGAAAATTTCTCTTTTTCGATTAATATCTTTACTATTAAAATTAAGCAGGAATTCTTCATGTAAAAATCCAAATCTTAAAAAATAACCTCAATGTTCAATGTATGAAAAGCCACCTACGCTATCATTTAATTCAAAACGATATTTAGGGCGTTCAATTGTTAAACTGTATGGCTTAAAACCTGATATTCTATTAGATTCTTTAGGAGTTAATTTAATACTTTCTATTCCATCGTTAAAATAAATTTCAGAATATCATAACGATACAGTCCCATCAACATCATTCGGATTAGTGTAACCATTATTACTTACATAAGTTATTCAACTAGGATTTTTATTAGTTTCTAATTCAAAATAATTTGAGTATGCTTCAGACGCTTTTCTTTTGGCTTTTTCTGATTCATATTTATAAACAAATTGTAATTGATTATTTTCTAACCATTTTTTACGATTATTCTTAATTGCTTCACCAAAGTCAATTGCATATTTCTTGTGTCCTATCTCATAATCTTTATATTTTTGACTTTTATCCGCATCAACATAAGCAACATTTTCTTTGATAAATTTTACTATGAATTCAATTTTTTTGCTGTCGTGTTTTTTGATACTATTTTCATCAACTATAGCTTTTAAATTGTTAGGATTTTGACCACTAAATTCAACAAAATCGCCAAATTTATTATTAGCTATAGTTTTAGATGCAGTTTTCATTCTTTGAAGTAGATCATCAATTGTAAAAATAGATTCATCATTAACAATTGAATGTCCATTATAGTTTTGTGGTACGCCAAGACCAGAATATTTTTTAAACACATTATAGCAACTAATTATTTTTTCAGTATTTAAGATTTTTGAATTAACAGTTGTTTTACCCGAAATTTTTATGTATACTAATCCTTCTATATCATCAAAAGTCGGTAATTCTATATTAAAAGTAAAATCTTTATAAATTTGTATGCCTTCTTCTATTTTAGAAAGTTTTGATAATAAATGATCTTTGTCTTTTAATTTGTCTAAATCAATTTCGCTAGTTTGACTACTACTTTTAGAAGTCTTAAATTCCAATCTAAATAATTTTTCGATCTCAAATAAAGATTTATTTTTTAATAATTCCGATGGAAATTTATTCTTATTGGTTACATCTTGAAGTTTTATTGTTATAATGAATTCTTTTACAAATTGATCAAGATTAATTTTATTCATTTCCTCTATTAATTCGTTTGTAAAACGTAAATAGTGTTGATTAAAATAATTAATATTCAAATAAGTAGGATTAGTACTAAATCAAATTTGATTGTAAAGACTGCCATCAAGAATATCAGTGTGTTTATTTGCATCAATCACTTCATCAAAGTATTTTTGATATACATTCATATATTTTGCTTTTGTTTCAGAATTATTCGAAAATAAATTA
>NZ_VFIX01000008.1 GCF_006385185.1 Metamycoplasma equirhinis
GTAGCGATTGCTGCAGAAGCAAGCAAAGCTGTAGCTACTGATCCGACAATGATTGCAGTTTTTTTCTTATTAGAATTCATATTACCTCTTAATACTTAAATAATAATTATTTAAGATGCTCAATTTTTGACCGAGCATACAAAAACCATTACATTGTAGGCGTTTTTTTTTTTTTTTTTTGAAAATGGTTAGTCGGCAACTTACTTTAGCATAAAAAAAGCACGAAAACAAGTTTTTTCGTGCATGAATTTTCAAAAATTATCTATCTGCGACACTTCCTATTATTCTTTTTTGAGTATTTATCTAGGTATTTTCAAATAATATTTTCGTTTAAGATTTGGCTTTTTTATGCAAAATATATGTTAAATTAAACGGATGTGTAGGAAAATGTAGGGTTAGCAAAATCATAAAGTGATTTTTCTTATCAATATAATTCTACCAAAATTTTATTAAATAATATAAATTGTTTTTTGAGTTTGCACTAGTGCAAGCACAAAAAGTGGCCCTATATACGCGCCCGCATACGGGCGCGCACCCTTGAATAGGGCAAGGGAAGAACCGCTAAAACTACTTACCGTAGTGCGGTTTTTCCCTTTTTGATATATTATTACATAGTAATAATATATTATTTTTGCATGCGCTCTAGTTTGCACTTTTTGATTTTTTAAAAAAAGTGCTTGCTAATTGTTAGCACTAACAACTTTTATATATAATTACTATGTAATTATATATAATTTTTTACAAAAACCGCAAACTCAAAATAAAAAAGCAATAAAAAAACGTGATTTTATAAGAAGATCACGTTTATATTTTTAGGAATATTTAATAGAATTTTTAGTTTTAAAAGATTAATATTTTGTCTTGAAAATGCATTTTTTGTATATTTTTTTAAGTAATGTCCAATAAAAGTTTCAGCATTTCCACCAAAATAATTAGCATTTTCATAGGTATTTATAAGATAGTTTTTATTATTTTTTCACAGTCTTAATAAGCTTTTCATTTATCAATCAATTTTAACAATATTTTATATCAAAAATCTTCAAACACAAAAAACCATTGTTTTGTTATCTTTTTACAAATTTTTACATATTTTTTACATTAAACAATTGCTTAAATAGTTATTTCATCATATTCTAAAGAGCTAGAATTCTTAATTTCGGGGCCAAAAATTTCTATCATTTTTTCTTTATTAATAATTTCTCTAGAGGGTCCATAATCAATTAATTTCCCTTCATTTAAAATTAAAACTTCACAATTTAATTTAAGAGTGTGATTTGGATTATGAGTTGTAAAAATAATAATTTTATTATTGTTTTTTAACTCTTTGATGATTTTTAAGACTTTTGCTTGATTAGTTAAATCCATTGCCGACATAGGCTCATCCAAATATAAAATATTTGTATTTTGTAGTATAGCAGCACAAAAAATAATCATTTGTCTTTGACCACCTGATAAATTGTTCATGGGTCTATTAATTAAATCTAACAGTTCAAATTGTTTTAAGATTTGAAAAATTTTTTCTTCTTCATCTTTTTTAAGATTATTTTCATAACATTTTTTATTATGTAAAAAACTAAACTCTAAAAATGATTTAACATCTCCGCCATAAAATCAATTCATTTTTTGAGGGATATAAGTAAAGACATTCGCTCTCTCTTTTATTTTGATAGACTTTAATTCTTTTTCATTTATAAATATTTGACTATCATTATTGCATTTCAAAAATCCATTCATTATGTTTAATAACGTACTTTTACCTGAGCCATTTTTTCCTAAAATAGCATATATATTGCCTTCTTTAAAATCAAAATTTAAATCATATATAATTTTTTTATTGGTTTTTTTATCATAATTAAAATTTATATTTTTTAAACTAATCATTAGTTTGCCCTTTCCTTATATTGATTAAAAATATTCCTATCATAATTAATAAACAAATAATTCCTGTGATTCCAGAAATTGGTATTTCTAGGGAGGTAAAACTTCTAGAAAGAATATCAACTATTATCATGAATGATCCACCAAAAGGAATTGCAAATACAATACTTTTTTTAATATCTGCTTTAAAAATAATTTTTAATAAATTAGGAATAACTAGACCTACTCAAGCTATAGAACCGGAAGTAGCAACAGATGCGCTCACTAATATAGAACCTATGATAATAATGAAAAATTTATAAAAGTTATAATTTAAACCTTTACTCTGTGCTTGAATCTTACCTAAACCAATTAAAGATATTCTTCAACGTAAAATTATCAAAGTAATAAAACAAGGAACAACAATAAAAAACAATATTCAAAACTGAGTCATATTAGTTTTTGAAAAAGAACCCATAGTTCAAAAAACAATGCTTGGTAAAGTTGATTCTACATCTGAAATAGTTTTAATAATGCTAATTAATGAAGTCATAAATCCTGAGACAATAATTCCAGCTAAAATTAAACTTACACTTCCTTTATTACTTTTAAACAATTTTGATAGTAAAATGGTCAATATCATGGAAAGAATTCCGAAAGCAAAAGCTGCAATAGAAATAATGATATTACCATAAATACCGCTTAAACCTGCAAAAATACAAAGCGCTGCTCCTACGGAGGCACCATTAGACACACCTAAAATACTAGGTGAAACTAAATTATTATTAAATAATTGTTGATAAATAATTCCAGCTAATGTTAAAGAAATGCCAACTAATAACGCAATCAAAGTTCTGGGCAATCTTATTAAAACAATTGTATTATAGTAATTAGTATATTCTTCTTTATATCCTAATAATATTTTAAAAAAAATTTGTATAGGGATATTAAATCTACCTACCATTAGTCCTAAAAAGAAAATAAAAATAGTAAATATAACACCAAAACTAAATCAAAGAATGGAAGAATTAATTTTTTTATTTTGTATTGCCATTATAAATTTTGTCTATGTCCTCATTAGATAAATAAAAATTAAAATAAGTGTTATAACATTCTTTAATCATTTTTTTAATATCGTATTTAAACGCAGTAGGATATGCTCAATTTGCCAAATATGCAATAAAAATTGGTAATTCTACACTAAGTTGTTCAAACATGCTAAATCCCAAAGGAGCATGTAATATTCCATTTTGCTTAATAAAATTTAAACCCAAAAATTTTGGATTATTTTTTATTCTTTGTAAAAGATCGTATTGAAAAGAACCTCCCGCAATTACATATTCAGGATTCAATTTAATAAATTCTTCATCTTGAATTCTATCTTTTTGAATTTCTAAATTATTAATTTTTAATAAATCAAAAACATAGTTAACTAATGACCCTTTAACTTCTGTCATAATTTGGTCAGTTTTTTTGTCCGCCCTTAAATAAAAAATTCTTTTGTTAGAACTTAAACCATTCATCTTATCTTTGATTTCTTTGATAAATTTTTTTGTATCAGATATTCATTTATCAGCTAATGCATTTTCTTGATTCGGAGAAATTTTTTTAATAATTTCTGGAAAAATATATAAAGAATTTTCATTAAAATTTCTACCGTCATATTGATTGATAGTAATTGAATTTATACATTTATCTAACAATAAAGCCTTAGTTTGTGATTCAAAAACAATAGCTAAATCTATATTGCGTTCCAAATAAGTTTCAATTCCTTCATTGTATTTATATTTATAAAAATTGTTGGCTATAGGATAAATGTAATTAACTCATGAATTTGATAACAAATTTTTATATGCCCCATCCACTTTATTGCCTAAACCAAAAGCAATCATCATATCTAATGAAGATCTAGATTGCAATGCTATTTTGCTAGGCGCTTTATTTATTTTAATAGTTTGATTAGACATATCTTTTAACTCTATTGTGTTTTGTTGTTTTTCATTGTTATTACAACTTAAAGTTACAATAGGAAAAAATAATGGTATTGTATAAGTGACCAATAATATTTTTTTCTTCATGTTAGTCTTCTTTCACAAAATTTTAATAATAAAAATTATATTATTTATTGATCCTTAATATAACTAATTAAGTTACGTTTCATACATGTTTAATACAAACATAAACTAAATCTTTCATTATTAAATGTATTGAGAAACCCACAAAATGAGGTGTGTTAAAATCAAGTAGGTATAAATTTACCTATAGGTTACTAAAGAATTGTACTCAATAAATAACTGTTGTTTGTTAAAAAAATTAAATTAATGTATTTAGGAAAGGATGTATGTACAAAAAAATTATCGAAATTAATGAAAGTAATTATGCCAAACTTTTCTTAGGAAATTTAATTTTATATAAAGAAAAACAAAAAATCTCTATACCAACTCAAAATATTGATACTGTAATTTTTGAAAATCAAAATTCCACAATTACATTACCTTTAATTAATGAGCTAGTTAGTAAGGGTGTAAACATTATAATTTGTGATAAAAAACATTTACCTAATTCGCTAATAATTCCTTTGCAAGGACATTATAATAACAAAATTTTACAAAATCAAATTTTGTGAGATTCAAATTTTAAAAATTCTGTATGAACAAAAATAATTAATCTTAAAATAATAAATTCATTGAATCTTTTAAAAAAATTAAATTTATTAAATGCTATTGAAGAAAGTACTTTATTAGATTATGCTAATAGTATTAAATTTATGGATTCTACTAATCGTGAAGCACATGCTGCTAAATTGTATTTTAAACTTTTGTTTGGAAATAACTTTAACCGTCAAGATGATAACAATCTTATTAATAGATATTTAAATTATGGATATTCAATACTTATGAGTTATATTACGAGAGGAATTATTTCTAAGGGTTACGATTGTAGAATTGCAGTTTTTCATAAAAGTTTTAATAATTATTATGCTTTGTCCACAGACTTAATGGAACCATTTAGATGCTTAATTGATAAATTAGTATATGAATATTTTAAAAATAATGAATTAGTTAACTTTCAAGAATTTAAAGAAAAACTATTCTTAATGTTTTTCGATTATATTAAATATGAAAATAGAAATATTACTATTAATGAATACATTAATTATTATGTTGTTACTTCATTAAAAAATGAAGTTTTATCAAGTTTTATCATTGATTGAAACATCTAATAGATATATGAGAATCATTATTATGTATGATATTTCTACATCAGATGACGATATGATTAAAGAATATAACAAATTTAGACATGAATTATTGAAATTAGGATATTTTATGATTCAATATTCTATATATGTAAAATGTTTAACTGCTCACACTCAATATTCATATGAAAAGAAAAAACTTTTAAAGTTATTCCTTCAAATTCAAATATTAGGATAATGCTTATAACAGAATCACAATATCAAAACATTGAATTACTATCTGGAGAAAAATCTTTAAATGAAATTTTTAATAATAATGAAAGATATATTAAATTTTAAAAATGTTTAAAATTAATAAATTTCCAGAAGAAGTTTATTTAGACTTTGAAGGTATAACTATTATTGAAACCACAGATAAGGATTTGTTTTTTAGAAATATATATGAATATGAAAAAGACACAAAAAATGCAGCATTTCAAATTAATGGTTTTTCTTTTTATTTAAATGATTGTATTCAAATTAATAAATTAACCAAAGTTAGTGATTTATTTAACTTCAATGCTAAAAATGTATTAGTTAGTAAAATCTTAGAAAGTGAGTATTGAAACCAAGAATTTATTATTAAACATGAAAATTTAAACGCTATGGAAAATAGTTTAAATAGTTTTTTAGGTTGAAATTATGTAAAGATTAATATTGATTTTTCGAAAATGTATAAGTCATTATTTTCTTTAAATGATGATTTTTTCATTACCAAAGAAATTTTTTATAAGTGAATAGATTCTATGAAACCCAAAACTAAAATGACTATTATTATTTCAAATTGGTCAGATATTCAAGTACAAGATTTATTAAAATACACAAATGCTTTTAATTTTATCATTATTACTAATGAAGTTTTTAGTATTTGTAAATCTTTTGAAAAATTAGAATTGTCATTTATATGACAAAATAATCAAACACTTCATCATATTTAATTGACAAACCAACTTTATATCCAAATACATTTATAGAATTTAAGTCTAATTTTGCTCTTTTATGCTTAGGTTCTTTTTCATATCAAAACATATGCACATTAGGATAATTAGTATTTCCATGTATTGAATAATAAACATTAACATTATCTATATCAAAGTTATTAGCTTTTAAAAATCGCTTAAAGTTTTCTTGTAATACTTCATGTCATTTATCTTTACATAAAATATTATTATCAAGTCCCAAATCACCAGGATTAACAATTAATTCTCAAAAATTATCTTTCAAATTTTTTAAATCATTTTTAACTTTTTCAAGTTCTACATCATTAGGTTCAGTGTCTAATAAGTTATAAAGACCAGATTGGTCGCTATTTTGATTAATTTTTAAATGTGAACGATATCAAGCAATTTTTTCCTCTCTAGTCATCATTAAATTCATAGCATCATAGTTATTTTCATCATTATTAAAAACAACGCATTTATCTTTTCTAGTAATATATTCAATTACCATTCCAGAATTAACTCAATTTTTCATATTATGTTCATTTCCTAATCCTGTTTTGTATGAAGTATTAGGAGTTATAAAATTAAACTTTGTTTCTACTTTAAACACTACTTTCCCCTATCATATGCAATGATTCACGGTAATAAATATTTATTACCGTTAATAATTTAAAATTAATAATTTTGTCCTTAATAAAATTACTTAATTACAAATTTGTTATTTTTTTCCATCAACTTAAAACTAAAATAGACACATAGTGCCAAAATCATTATCAAAACATAAAATTCAATTAGTTTTTAAAACAGTAATTTTTTTTGGAACTTAATCCATATGGCGATTTAGACGGGAATTGAACCCGCGATCTCTTCCGTGACAGGGAAGCGTATTAACCACTCTACTACTAAATCATTTATTACCGTTTTAAAAAGTTTTAAATCCAATTAAATTTGCATTAACAAATAACGTAAAGTTTTAAATTCATAACCAATAAATTTATGAATAATTTTTCTTTTCTTACTTTTAATTGTTATAAATTTAGTTTTTCGTTTATGAATAATTCCAAACATTTCTCTATAACGAACTAAAAAATAATTACAAATCATTTTATTCAATAAATAAATTTTTGTATCCGAAATATTTAAATTTTTATAGTAAGCATTTTGCAAAATTACTTTTCGCCTATTAGGGACTGAATGTAATTTTTTATCTCACTTATAAACCTTACTTTTGAAGCTATTAATCACATACATAATAGCTGCATCTAAACCATAAAGCAAAAAGATTTTTCAAGTATCTTTTTTCTTCAAAATTCAAAAACTTTCTTTAGGTTTTTTAAGGACTATTTTTCTTAATTTTAACAATCTAAATTCTTTATAAATTTTTGAATCTAAAATTCCTAAATTAAGTAGTTTTTTAATAGCATTTTTAATACTTGTTTTTTTAAAATCAAAAGCTATCAAATCAGAACTTTTAATTCCTTTTTTACCTAATGTTTTTAGCGCTATAAATATTTCAAGTAATACCTTATTTGTTTTTAGCTTTTGATAATAACTTTGACCAATAACTATTTTTGATTTTAGTATCACCTCAATCAATTTTTCATCTAACTTGTCATAGATTTTTTTATCATAATTTTCCTTTCATTTCTGTTCTCTTCAAAATTTATCCAGTTCACTATAATCATTGTTTAATCTAGCTTCTTGTTCTAAAAGATGAAGTTCACTAAATTTACCCATAAAATGTCTCCTAACAAATTAAAAGTTTTTTTAAACGAAGGAAGAATATTTCTGGTATAATATATTTAGTGTTTGGGGGGTTCTTCCCTCGTTTTTTTTATTCTTTTAACTAACTAATTTTTTTAACTAACAGAACGATAAAAAAGCAAGACCTTACGATCTTGCTTTCCCTTTTTTCTTAAAGGTTCAACCCTACATTTTTAAACACTTCCAATTAAACAAAAACTTGGATAGATATCCAAGTAATGTATTTAAAATATTATTTTTCGGCAATTGTTTTAAACACGATCGGTAGGCTGATTTGCTTTGTTTTGCCTAGTTCATGAGGAATGTAAATTCCATATTCATATTTACGTTTATTTATTTTTATAACATCTTTGGCCAGTGAAAAAATATTAGCTTCAAATTTTAGTTTTGGTTGTTTTTCGGCTAGAAATTCAACATTTCCCTTAAAAATAAAAGGTACAAAAAAAGGTTTCTTAATATCATTAAATAAATTAAAGAAATAAGTGGGTTTATTTTGATAATTTATAAGTTTTATTGCACGGTCAATATAATTTGTGCTAGAAATATCTTTATTTAGTGTTGCTACAATTTTATCCATTTCGATTCGGCAAGGATTAGTTAAATCGTTATAATCATAAACACTACTAGAAGTAAAATTTAGTTTTCATGAATTTATCGACGTGAAGATATTTTTGACATTATTTTTATTAGTATAAGTATTAATTTTATCTTGCTTAATAAATTCTAATTCTTTAGAGGTATTGACTGTAAAATTACGAATTATAAACTCTAGATTTGGCTTTTTTTCCTTTGTTAGAATTTCAAGATCAAAATGTAAAGATCTTTTATCGTATGTATCTAAAATCAAATTACTAATTTTTGCATCATATTTAGAATCTTGTAATTTTAAATGTAAGGGTTTTAAAATAGGATTAGTTAGCAATGGATTTTTAAATAATTCAACCATAATATCTTCAGGTTTGCCATCTAATATAGCATCATTTCAAGATAATGCACCTTTAGGATTTGCAACCGAATCATATTTAGCTTCGTTGCTCAATATTCATTTTAAATTTGAGTCTCAAAATTTGAGTGGTTCTTTAATTTTTTTGTATGTTAAAACAAAAGTAATGGCGACTAACGGAATTATTGCACCAAGCGAATAAAATACAATTCGACGAATTTTTTTACCACGAGTAATTTTCTTGGCTATATCACTATGTCTTTGAGATTGTTCATCTGATATTTGTTCATCAATTTGTTTATCTCAAGGATCGATTGAATTCTTTTTTCTTCAACTCATTTAATTTATTCCTCGTCATTTGCGTCAATGTTAAAATCTGTTGTTTTATCATTTTCATCAATTAATTCAAATTCTTGTAACAATTTTTCCGAATCGATAAATGCAGAATTATCAATTGTTTTTTCATTAATAGTAATATTTTCAATTTCTGATTCAAATGGTTCATCGTCAATTTGATTTTCAAGTCCAGAAATTTTTGTTGTTTCACTAGCTAATTCTTTGATATCAATTTTGTCAAGACTGGAAATTGTGTCATTTTCACTAAATTTAGCGTTTTCTATTCTAGCTAAATCAACTTCATTAGCTATTTCATTAGATTCAATGTCAAAATTATTTTTCTTAGAATCTAAATTAAAGGGCAAAATATTATCTTGTGAGTTTTGATTATTAATTGTTTGCATATTGTTTTCTATCTCAACGGAAAGATTATTTTGCGCAACCTTATATGATTGCATGTGGTTTAAATTGTAGTTGTTTTCTTCGTTTAATTTTTCAGTAATAAATCTAATAAATTCATTATGCTTAACAATCCATTCGTATTTATTTATGATTGTAATTGGATATGCTTTTGATTTTAAAAATCTGATTCCATCTTTAAATTTAAGATATTGTTCATAATTATTAACATAATCAAATGAATCAACAATGAAACCGTGAACTAATTTATTAGTTAATTTATTAGTTAAAACAATATCAAGTGCTTTTGTTCCAATTGAATAGTCACCTATGAAATGGAGATTTTCGTATTTTTCTGTTAATTTTTGTAATTCATTTAATAGCTTAACTTTAAAATCAATATTTAACGAAAGCGAAATACTGCGAGTGTTAGCAATTTTTTCATTTGCGTATTCATCATTAAATAGGTAATTTTTTTGTTCCTCAAGCGATAAATCTAAAAATTTCAATCACTCTTTAAAAATACGAACATCAGAGGTAGAATTTTCTGTTATTTCAACATCATCTGCATATATTGATTTAACAACAATGATTTTTTCTCTTGCCCGAGAAACAGCAACATTTAAAGCATTTTTTCCGCCTTTTCTGGCTACATATGTTCCGTATAGTGCAGTGTTTTTATCGTATACTACTGACATAATAACCAAATCAGCTTCATCGCCCTGAATGTTTTCAATATTCTTTAATTTAATTGCCCCCGAATTCATTGCTTCTTCAATTTCTGGTTCAGTTGCAAAAATCAAATTTGTTAAATAATCCTGTTGTTTAATATTAAATACTAACACAATAATTTGTTTGTATTTATTTAAATTGTCTTTGATAATTTCAATAACTTTAGCGCCTTCTTCAATATTCATGCTATTGTTTCATGAACCGTCAACTTGAATCACATCAATTGCTTTATCTTTTGAAAGTGAACGTTCATAATCATCAATAACATCCAAACGTGAATTGTAAAAATGCTTTGAACTAAACGTCATTAATGCCGCTAGTTTCGAACGATAGTTTTTATCTAATAGCATTGAGAATACACCACGGTTTTTAGCATAAGTGAGCAATGACTCAATATGACCTAATTCATCATATTCATCAAAATTATATGTAACCGAAAATCAACGTGTTGGTTGCATTTGTTGGCCATCGCCAGCTAAAATTTTACGTTTAGCTAGATATAAAATCGGAATACCTTTTTCTAAAAACATTTGGCTTGATTCATCTAATATTGCATAGTCGAATTCTTCCTTTTCTCAAAGTGATAGATCTATATCTGGCGTCGTTATTATTATTGGGAATAAAAACTTAATAATATCGCGATGTTCGTGGAAGAATTTGTGTGGTGGTAATTGTGCGGTACGAACCGAAAATGCAAAATTATTATATTTTGTTTTTTGCTCGTCATTAAATTCTGACAACGCTTTAAATTTTTTGTCTAAAATCATTTGCGATAAAATGCGTTGATCATTAATATCAATTGTTTTTTCTTGCAAGATTTTAGCATAATCTTCAATAGTAGATTTTACTTCTTTAAATGTTACAAGATGCACATATTGTAATGCTTTATCTACATCAATAAATGAAAGTGATGGTTCATTAAAAATAATTTCCGCTGCTTCTTTATATGCTTTAGGGTAAATTGTAAACATATTAGCCATTCGATTATTATTAACTTCATATAAATGCTTTAATATTGATTTTTTATCTGCAAATGACCGATTTAAATTATATTTAATATTAGGATTCATTGCAAGCAATGTATTAAAAATCGATATGGTGAAATTGGGTGCTATATTAATAATGGCCGAATAGAAATTAAGAATATTATCAATATTTTTATTTGCATCGAATTTAGAAATCGTATCAACAAAATCTTTATCGCTATTTGAAAAAATTGATATTCCAGATTCGGTTGAAACATTCGAGCAATGTTCTAATTCATAAATATATTCTTTAAGAGGCTCATAAAAATCTTCCAGTGGATAATTTTTATCATGTATTGTAAATAAGCAAAACTTAGATAGCGATTTTAATCTACTTTGTAAGACTTCTAAAGCAGCTTTCTTTTGCGATACAACTAATCCTGAATAACCATGTGCAATAATATTAACAATTAAGTTAGTAATTGTTTGTGATTTACCCGTTCCGGGAGGACCTCAAATTATTGTGTCTTGATATAGTGATGAAATTGTTGCACAATCTTGTGAAAAATTAGTTTTTTGAATTTTAAATAATTTAAAATGTTTATCAAAAATTGATTTTTTGACAATTTCAACATATTTGGTTTTATTGATATCAGGATTTAAAATATTGTCAAATTCATTATTTTCAATAATTTTTTTCATTTGGTTTCATAAATAACCAGATGAAACATTATAAAAGCCTAACACCATGCCCGGATGAAATTCAATTGATGTATTAACAATCATATCTTGTCCGATATTAGGAATAGAAGTGCTAATGCTTTCAGGGATATCGTAAATTGAGTTTCAACTTGATTTAACTTTTTCATATACTTCTCTAATTGAAGCATTTTCAAAATCGAATTTATTGGCATCAATCATAAAGCCTTCTTGGCCCAAAAAAGTAATCAATTTACTATTAACTCTGATCGCCGAATTTGATTGTAAATGAACTAATGAATTTTGAATTTTGAATGTAACTTCTTTGAAAAATAGAGGTGCAAAAATTGTCTTTTTTTCGGTTTTAATTGAGACAAATAAAAATCCTAAATGTAATGGTCAAATGTTAGTTTCAATATTGATATTATTTGCAGTATTTAAAATCTTTTTTCATTTAACAATTGATTTTTGAAATTCTGTTTCTAATTTGTTTATTAAAATCGTTTTAGCTTTTTCAATATTTGTATTTAGTAATTTAAATGCATCGCTATCCATGCGACGATTAAAATCACGAAAAATTGCAATGATTTCTTGCTTTGAATTTGATTCTCTAACTTTATCTGCAATAACACGATTCCCGTTTTCTTTTAAAATAAAATCCAAATGAAAATTTTCATAGAAGTTGTGAAATGTGTCTTTACCAAATGCATTAAAAACATCAAAAAATTTCTCGTTATCAACTGAACTAAATAGTGACGAGTCATTTGTTTCTATGTTTTGCAAATTTGCTAAAATCGTTTGATACTTCACTTCGTTATTTATCATTTTGAATGTCCTCTTTTATTTTTTCTTCAAGATATTTTGCTGAATTTCCAACTACTAGCGAAATTGAATTACTTTGAAAGTTAATGCCGCTAATACCGTCTAATTCTTTTAATTTATCAATGTTGATTAAAGCGCGATCGATAAATCCAATACGAATAATTTTTTGTGATGCCGTGGCATTTTGAAGATTTTTAATTCCGCCAAGTGAAAGCAAAAATATTTTATAATCAAACGCTAATTCACTTGTTGTAGATAAATAGTTTTTAGTCGCTTTTTGCCGATATTTTCTTTTTCAATAGATACAAATAAAGCCTAATGTTATTATGCATAAAAATACATATAAAAATTTGTGTTTTGAATTCATATACATTCCTTTTTTTACTTAAAACCAATACTTTGAAAGATTATAATAATTATATTTTATTTACTTGCATAATTCCATTATTAATAAAAATTATTAAACTACTCAATATTTAAATTTTGTAATAAAATTAATAAAGTATTTATGTGTAATTATGAAAGGATACCAATGCAAAAGAAAATAATGCTTAGTGGAATAACTGCAACTGGAAAACTTACCTTAGCTAACTATATTGGCGCAATAAAGAATATGGTGAAATTACAAGATGACTATGAAAACTATATTTTTATTGCTGATTTACATGCATTGACGCTACCAATTGAACCAGAAACATTAAATCAAAATCGGAAAAACATTTTCGCGTTATTTAGAGCTTGCGGAATTGATATTGAAAAAACGACGTTATTTTTTCAATCAGATGTTATGGAACACGGCCTTATGAATTGACTTATTCTGACAAATACAACAATTGGTGAATTGTCACGTATGACACAATTTAAAGACAAATCAAGCAAAATAAAAACGGCTAATGGTATGGAAACTATTCCGACAGGATTATTAATGTATCCAACGCTTATGGTGGGCGATATTCTTTTGTATAACGCTGACATTATCCCGGTTGGAATTGACCAAAAACAACACGTTGAATTAACTAGAAACTTAGCAATTAGATTAAATAATAAATTTAAGACAAATTTTAAAATACCAGAACCATATATTCCTGAAGTTGGCGCTAAAATTATGTCACTTGTTGAGCCAACAAAAAAAATGTCTAAATCTGATAAAAACGCTAAAGCTTCAATTTATTTGTTAGATAATCCTGACGAGGCTTATCAAAAAATTATGAAAGCTGTCACAGATTCTGAAGGCAAAATATATATATCGGATGAAAAACCGGGGATAAAAAATTTACTAACTATTTATAGTGCGTTAGCAAATATATCTTTAAATGAAGCCGAAAAAATATTTGCTAATAAAAATTACGCGGAGCTAAAATCACAAACTGCGCAACTAGTGAAAGATTTATTAATAAGAATTCAAGAAAAATATAATTTTTATATAAATAATGTTGAAAATGAGAGCAAAATCGGAGCTGAAAAAGCCCAAAAATTTGCAAATATAAATTTAAAGAAATTAATGAAAGGCTTAGGATTAAATAATGAAAGCAAATAGCAAATTAAATCACTCAACAAGCCACTTATTGGCTGCTGCTGTACTGAAACTTTATCCAAACACAAAATTAGCAATTGGGCCAGCAATAGAAGAGGGATTTTATTATGATTTTGAATTTAAAGAACAAATATTAGAATCTGATTTACCAAAAATTGAAAAAATGATGAAAAAATTGGCTGAACAAGGTTATAAAATGCGTATGGTTGACGAAAAGCAATATTCATTTGAAAATCAACCCTACAAAACTGAACTTTTTAAAGAATTTAAAAATGAAGGTAAGTTAATTACTTTTTATCAATACTATCATCCAAAAACTAATGAAATTTTATTTACCGATCTATGCGCCGGAAATCATATTGAAAACACTAAAGAAATTAAACACTTTAAATTGCTATCGGTTGCCGGTGCATATTGAAGAGGCGATTCAAAAAATAAAATGTTAACTAGAATCTATGGAACTAGTTGAGAAAGTAAAGAAGAATTAGATAAATATCTAAATATACTAGAGGAAAGAAAAGAAAGAGACCACCGTAAAATCGGTAAAGAATTAAACATATTTACATTTACACAACTAAGCGGCCAAGGCTTACCAATTTGACTTGAAGATGGTATGAAAATTCATAATGCTATTCGTGATTATGTTTTAAAGTTGGATAAAAAATATGGCTTTTGTGAAGTTTTAACTCCACATTTCGGCGAAAAAGAACTATATCAAATTAGTGGGCATTGAGATCACTATCAAGACACGATGTTTAAACCGCTAAAAATGGATAACGAAGTTTTAGTACCAAGGCCAATGACATGCCCTCACCATATTTTGCTATTTAATTCAACACGTCGCTCATATAAAGATTTGCCAATTAGATATTCAGAACAATCAAGATTATATCGCTATGAAAAATCTGGCGCATTAAGTGGCCTTGAAAGAGTAAGAGGCATGGACTTAACAGAGGGTCACGTATTTGTAAGACCTGATCAAATAAAAGATGAATTTAAACACTTATACAAAATGATTGTACAAGCCCTAAAGGATTTTAATATTGAAGTTGATCATATCTCACTCTCACTAAGAGATCCGCAAGACACTGAAAAATTCTTTAAAGATGATGTGATGTGAGATAAAGCTGAAAATGATTTGCGTGATGTACTTAAGGAATTAAATATTGAATATAAGGAATTCATCGGTGAAGCAGCGTTCTATGGACCTAAAGTTGATATTCAAGTGCGAACTGTTTTAAATAGGATTATCACAATGTCAACATTGCAATTAGATTTTTTGCTACCTTCAAGATTTGAAATGAAATATGTAGATGATAATGAACAATTTCAAACCCCTGTTTTAATTCACCGTGGTTTAATTGGCACATATGAACGTTTTATTGCCACATTGTTAGAACAAACTAAAGGTGCGCTGCCATATTGATTAAGCCCACGACAAGTGACAATTTTGCCAATAAGCGATGAACAAAACGAATTTTGTAAAAACTTATATGATGAATTTATCAATTTAGATATTAATGTAAATGTTGACTTAAGAAGCGAAAGAATTAATAAAAAAATTCGTGATGCCCAATTACAAAAAACTAAATTTGTAATAATAATTGGCAAACAAGAAATTGAAAATGACACTTTAGCTGTCAGGGCATATGGTTCAAATGATACAAAGATATATCAAAAAGACGAATTTATCGATATGATTTCAAAACTTAAAAAATCATTAAAATAATCTCTACACGTGCGCATTTATTGTGCTCGTTTTTTATTTTTCTTACAAAAAATATCAAGTTAAAGCATTGACTTATAGCTTAGAAGATATAATTTTTATCTATAAGTTAGGACGATAGCAAACAATATAAATGTTTTTTGACGCTAAAAAATCTATGCCGGAATATAAAAATATCGCCATAGAAAATTTATTTTAAATTTTTGCATAATTCATATTTATTAAATTTTTATTTTATTATTTTAAAGGGGGAACAAAATGAAAAAAATAAATTTACATTGATTTGGATTATTAGCAATAACTCCTTGTGTCGTTTTATCCTCTAACATTACCAAAAATGAGAAACATGATAAAACGATATTTAAGGTAACTAAAACAATTCAAAGATTTTATGGGAAATCTGAGCAATTTAAATACATAAAAAAAATAAATGCTAATTATTTGTATGCTCAATATATCAATTATTATGCAATAATTGACAGAAAAGATTTTTCAATAATAGAAATTAAAAAAGGCAATTATAATTTTGACACAAATATTGAATACAATTTTCTATATAGCAATAAACGAAATGAAAACAATATAAATAAATTAAGATTAACAAGTAATAAGCATTTTTTTCCTTTGGAAAACGACAAATTGGATAAATTGCCAAATATAAGTAACAAAATAAAAGATAGTTGGTGATGAGCGACAAGAAATACAACACAAAAAATTGGTTATACTGATCAAAGCCTTTTGAAAGATAAATACGATGATTCAGGCTTATGTGAATATATAGCAATTTCAAATATTTTGTTATATAACCATCTTTTTAAAAATAGTTGTATTTTTACCGATGAAGAATTCGCAAATTATTTCGATTATGACAATTATAATGAAACTATTCAAAATTCATCTCCAACGTTCAAATATTACCAATATAATAATCCCGATAATTCGCTCGTTGCTAAATTATGAAGATTAAATAAAAGATGATTAAATTTTTATTCATATAATTCATATACGTATTCAATTAATAAATTTTTACAGGGCAAAGATGTTTTTTCAAAATACGAGTACGACTATAAAATGGGGACATATTACTATCGTACAATCGAAAATATCAGAAATGATAATCCGGTTATTGTAAGTACTGCCAAAACTATGCATGCTTTTATTATATATGGTTTTGATTCGGAAACTCAAATGGTATTGTTAAATTGACTATGAGGTGATAATGATTCTATTGTTTTAGTAAATTATTGAAAACTCGCAGCCGCTGCTTCTGCCTTAAAAATTATTTTTACTATGCGGGCAAAACAAAATCAAAAACTAGAAACAAAAAAATTATTCAAATATAAAAACAAAATGTACAATAACGAAGAAATACGGAAACTATTTAATGAAAACTAAAAAGCTTGATTTGTTATTTTTACCATTTTGAATTCTATTAGCTTCATTTTGTATATATCTTCTATCTATGACTATATTTTTAAAAATAGATCATAATATTAACGATAATTTCATATTTCCTACAATCAATCAAATATTTTTGCTAGGGCCATCTTATATTACTCAGCTTTTATTAGTATTATTAATGTTGAGTCTATTTATAAATTATCTTTTTACAAAAAAATATTTGATAAAACGAAATTTAGAAATAATAGAAAGAAAAATTCATTTAAAACTATTATTATCGTTGGTAATATCCTTACTTGTGGTTTTTATAATAAATATAATGATATTGTTCATTAATCAAAATTTTGAGCAAATTATATATGAGAGCAGAAAAGTTAAAAAAATAGCTATACGTTTGGCATATACTAAAATTTTTGAATATTTTTATATTTATACATTCAGGTTAATATATTGGTTTTTATTAACTTTTTTATTTATAAAAATTTCTAATAACTTTAAAAGGGGAATAATCTTTATTTTTGTATTTGTAACAATATGACTAATTTCTCTAATATTGGGTATACTCTACTATCAAATATCGCATGATAGATTAACTAATTACATAATTATTATATTAAGCTCATTGGTTTTCCCCGAAATTATAAATTCAGTATATTTATTTAGAAATATCGCTATGACTCTTGGAAAATTTGCCAATAATATTTATTTAATTAACTTGGTTTATATTCTTGTGTTTATTTTGCTTACCGCTTTAATAATTAAATTAAAAAATAAAAATAAATTAGTATTTTCTAAACTGTAAAAGATGTACAAATTGCAAATAAATAACACATTTTTTTAGTTATTTATTTGCAATTTTTTATTTATCGGCAAATCAAAATATTAAAAAAGAAAAATAAAACGTAATTTTATTGTTTAAAATTTTGCGTTTCAAATAAACGATTTTATTTAATCTATAATTTTTATATAAAAAATAAAAGAGGAAAATGATTATACTACAAGAATACATAAATAAAAATAATAAAATTACTAATAACAAGGATGATAATTTTATTTCATACAAAAAACACATAGACAATTTAAGGTTGGAATTCAATAATAAAATAAATAATTTTTTAAGAACTAAAAAAATAACTAATATTAAAAACGTTAATATGCTTAATGCCAAAGAGGAGAATAACAAGAATATAGACGATTTTATGTATCAAGAAGATTGAAATTTAATTGACAATAAAATATATTGATTCATCAAAACTTTTTTTGATTTTCACTCAAAAACAAGAAGCGTTCTATCTAAATTAAAGAAATTTTTGCACACATTGAATCCTGCTTGAGATGCATCGGCGGCAATTTCTGAATATCTTTCAGCATTATCTGAAAATGGGCAAACTGGATTTACTATATTTGATGATGCTGTGCTAGTCGGCAAAACAGTATTTCAAATACTAGGTTTATTAAAACAAGAGCAAGAAAAATTAAATTATTCAAAAGATTTCATTATTGAAATGTTTGAAAATATTTATGATGTTTCTAAAAAGAAGAATATAGTTCCTCTAAGAGTATGTTTGGAAACCGCTCAAGAAACACTGGAAAAAATAGATTGAAATTTTAAAATTCTAATTACTTTGGCAGTGGCAAAAAGAAAAGTAAAAATAGTACTTGATTACGTCATGAATAAATATTTGATTGCTAGAGAAAGATTTGATAATTATTTAAGAAGCATATATTGAGGGAGCTCATGATATTAGAAAAAAACATTAAATTTATAGAAACTAAAAAATTTGTAAAAACTAAATTTTCCAAATATTATTTTTTTCTTTTCCTAGCAACACTATTTTTTGTCTTAACAATAATAGCTGTGTTGTTTTTAAGCGACAAAACATATGGGCTATTAAATAGCGAAAAATTCAGAGAAAAATCTAATCGAGAATCTTATTTTGTATTAATTACATTTTTCTTTATCTTATCATTATTAGAATTTTTCTTATTCATGAATTCATTAGCCACGATAGTTTTTAATAAATACTATAAATTCAATATTTTTAGAGCAATAAAATGATTAAAGATAAAATTAATTTTTTCTTTCAACTTTAGTAAGTTGTCTTTATTTACATTTGATAATAGTTTTAGCAAAAAAGATATTGATTTATTGAAGTATATGGCTAAAAATAATTATGTTTTGCAAGGGAGTAAAGCAATTGCATATAAATTTAAAGATTTTTGAAGAAAAACTAATGATTTTGACTTTATTTCAAGCGCAAATTTACCAAATACTAATTCTTTAAAGTCATTAGAAGGATTATCAATTTTGTACATTGATAATATTGTTGGTAAATTAAATTATAATGATTCAATAATAGAAATTTTATTTTCTAAATATATACCAAAAATTTATTGTAAACAAGTGAAAGATATATTAATCCCCAATATTTATTGAATGGTTGCCATGAAATTTATTCAATTTTTTAAACTATATTTGGTGAATACTGACAAAAAAATATTAACAAATGAAAAAATTGAAAACGCATTATTAGATCTTGCTTTTTTATTAAGCAAACTAAAATCCATTAACATAAATAAAATTGAAAAATATATTGAATATTTATTAATTTCAGATTTTTTCCTTTCATATTATTTAAATAATTTTTGATTTGATAAATTAATATCTACAACTAAAAATTTTGAAGGATATTTGAAAGAAAAGCTAGAAAAATTAGAAATTTTTAGCGAATTAAATTTCTTTTTTAAAGAAATAATTGCAAAAATAAGAATAAATGATCATTTAAATAAAATGATTAATGCAATGTCAGAAATTTCAAAGCAGAAAGAAAAAATAGAAATGAATTTTTTGAATTTATCGTCTAGCGAAAACAAAGAAGTTTCATCGTTAAAAAGAATTTTCAAAAATCAAAAAGAAAAAAACAATTTTGTTGATACTAATTATTTAAAATACCCAATTAAATCAAAAAGTATTTCTTCATTTATAAACGATCTAAAAAATAGGAAAAATGCTTCAAATGAAATTGATATAAGAATAATGATTTTATATGAATTAAATAAAAGAATGGTAGGCAATTAGATGAATAGAAAATTTAAAGCATTATTAATTGAATTACCAATTTTGATATCGCTATTAGGTATTTTAACTTTAATGATTTTGGCAAAATGAGTGACTAATTTTTGCATGTTAATAAGTTTAAAATGTGAGGCAATAATTTTCCCCGATACAGTAATTGCATCATTAAGTTTTGTATTTGTTGTCTTTATATTCTTTGTTTCACTTTATGTTTTCTTGGAGCTATTAATATTTCCAAATTTCAGAAAATTCAAAACGATAATTTTAAGTCTTTCAATAGTGGTTTTAATTTCATATTTTTCATCACTCGGAATAGCCGCAATTTCAAATATTAAAACATATGAAATGGTTTGAACAATTTACGGTGCAATTATTTTGTCAATTTTATTTGGTTTTATATCAACATGTGCAATATTGTTAAAAAAAATAAATCACGCAAACAAAATTCCAGATTTGTTAGTTGCGTAACAAAAAAACATCCCAATAACCATGAGATGTTTTTTAATTTTAAGTTTTTTATTGAATACTAAATTATTTTATAAACTCTTTTTTTACATATTTTGAGTTAAATAAATAAAGTAAACTGCCTCAATCTAAGTCAAATTTAATAATATCACCAGATTTATAATTAATTTTTGAATCATTGGCATTAATAATTAAATGGTCGCTTGACCCGCCTAAAATTTTAAGGTCTTTATCATATGGAATCATAGCATCAAACATTGTGTCTAATTTCCCTATTGCGCATATAACACGTTTAATTGTGCCAATATCCTTAAAATATGGTTTATGCCCAAAAGCATCTATTCCACAAGCACCAATTGGCAACGAGCTTTTATAGTCGACTTCTACTACTTCCGCTTCACAAACAAACGCGTCACGAAACATACCCTTAATAGTTTTGCGGTACATGTCTTCAGTGCCAAAAATCATTGCAAATCCCATTCGCAAGAAGTTAATTTCTTTTGGCATGCGATTTTCTCAAACCATATGCAAACTTAGTGAATTTCCACCTGACATATGTGTTAGCTTAATATTAAGTTCGTTTTCAATTTCATGTTGAATTTTAACAAATTTTGCCATCGCCTCATTTGATGGTATTCTTGCTCCATAACAACCGAAATTACAGCCTAAGCCTATTAATTTAACTCCTTTTAATTTAGCAATTTTTTGAGCCGTCACCAATGCCTCTTCGGGTAAAATACCTTCGCGCCTATCACCTAAATCAACCATTAAAACAATTTCATGTGGTTTAAGTTTTTTTACAAGGCAATATTCGCTAATTTTTTCAATTACATTAATATCGCCATTTAAACTTGAATCACATATTTTTACAACTTCAGGAATTTCAGAAATCATTGGAATTCGCAATAATTGTTTGTGAATGTTTTGAAAGCCATTAAATATTTCAAAATTTTCAAGCCTAGAATCACCGAAATGTCTTATTCCAGCTTCATAGTATAATCGCGCCATTCTTTTGTTTCCACAAAAACCTTTAGTAACAGCTAAAACAGTTATATTGTGCTCTTTGCAAATATCAATTGCAACTTTAACATTAGTTTTAAATTTTGTTTCGTTAATTATAAGTTTTGGAAATCCCATATTGCCCCTTTTAATTTATTCATTTTTTAAAATGATAAATTCCTTTTTTCCCTTTTTAAGTAGTGCATATTTTTTGTTATATTTACTAAATTCTATCATTTGGTTTTCATCTTCCACTATATTGCCATCAATTTTAAAAGCTTTATTTTTAATAAATTCTCGAATTTCGCGATTTGATGTACAAATTGATGATGATTTTATAAATTCAATAAAGCTTGAATTTTTAGGTACTGAATAAGAATTTAAAAATCCTTCAAGCATTTTGATATCTTCAGCATCTAAATTTCTTTGATCTTTAGAAAATAAAGATTCGCTGATTTTGATACATTTTTCAGCAATAGATTTTGAGTGAATATCTTTAACTATTTCATATGCAAGGGTTCTTTGGGCAATTCGTTTTGATTTGTCAAGTTTGTGATCATGCATTATTTTTTCAATTTCATCAATTTCTAAAAACGTTAGTCATTTTAGATATTCTTCAATTTTTGCATCGGGTTGATTTAGCAAAAATTGATAAATAGAATAAGGACTAGTCATTTTTGGATCGAGTCATAGCGATCCTCCACCAGTACTTTTTCCAAATTTAACGCCATTTTCATCCACTAATAAATTTGTTGTAACAGCAATTGCATCTGCTGCTTCACCATGTATTTTTCGTATAAATTCAAGTCCGGTTGTGATATTTCCTCACTGATCTGAACCTCCAACTTGAATTTTAACATTATTATTTTCAAATACTGTTTTGAAATCTCAGCCTTGTAATAATTGATAGCTAAATTCAGTAAATGTTAACCCAGTTTTTAATCTTGTAGCAATGCTATCTTTTTCTAACAGATAATTGACATTAACTAATTTTCCGACATTAGTTAGAAAATCCACAAGCGTTCAATTCTTATAGAATTCATAATTGTCAACGACCGAAAGTCCAAAACGTTCCAATTGACTTTTAATAGCTTGTTTATTTTCCTCTAGCGTTTTTGTGTCTAAAAATTTACGCTCCGATTTACGAAAACTAGGATCCCCTATCATTCCTGTAATGCCGCCAAGAATTGCAAATGAATTAAAACCATATTTTTTAAATCTTAACAAAGTCAAAATCTGTACATAATTACCTAAATGCAAACTCTTTGCGGTTGGGTCAAAACCTGTATAAACGCCGGCACCTTTAGTTAGCTTATTAAATTTTTCTTCACTAGAAATATTATTTAAAACATCTCGTTCCCGTAAATCTTCTAAAATATTTTTATGCATAATTAATCCTTTTTGGTAATATTTTCTTGTTCAATGCTTATAATTAAAGCAAGTTTTTGAAATATAATAATTATATCTAATCATTAAAATGATTACAGAACAAAGTGAGGAAAGATATGAAAATAAAAATAATTGTGGATTCGTCATCAGGATTGCTTAAAAATGAAGCCGAGGCTTTGGGATGAGAATTAATGCCATTGCAAAGTGAAATTGATGGTAAAACATATCAAAATGGTATTGATATGGATATTGATAAATTTGAAGAAATATGACGCGCTAATCGTAAAGTTGATGCGCTTACTTTTGCAACCCCTCCAGGAATAGCGGAAGAAATTGTTAACAAATACATAAACGATTATGACAAAATTATAATTTATGGAATTTCAACTGAATTATCGTCACAAGTAAGCAACTTAAAACAACTTTTTGCGAATAATGAAAAAATTTTTGTTGTTGATTCAAAGAAATTATCATATTCACTATTGCGCGATGTACTATTGTTTGAAGATGCTATCAATGAAGGCATTTCATTTGAAGAGGCAATTAAAATTTTTGATATTCCTCACGAAAGATTACTGCTTGTGCCTAAATATAATGACGCATTAGTTAAAGGCGGAAGATTAAGTAAATCTGCAGCAACAATTGCAAGATTACTAAAGATTGTTCCTATTATCAAAATGGAAAACGGAAAATTGGAAAAAGATAGCATTGGTAGAATTTTTTCAAAAACATTAGACAAATTAACAAAGGAATTATTTGAGAAAATCGATAAAAATGATCACGAACAACATTTATTGATTATCCACGCAAATAGTTTTGAATTAGATGAAATTGTCGAAAGAGTGAGAAAAATTACTAATAATTGACCTAATATAATATCAATGAAACTTTCTACAGATATTGCTGTTCATACCGGAATTGACGCAGTTTGTCTAACAATGACTAAAATTAAAAAATCAATACAGGAAAGATTCTATACTTTAATAAAAAAACATTAAATGTTATTTGGCCATTAGTTTATAACTAATGGTTTTATTATTATTTTTTTTGTAAAAATAAAAGAAATTTTATATAATAATAAGGCATTATAAAAGCCGTTTTAGCTCAGTTGGCAGAGCAACTGACTTGTAATCAGTAGGTCGTAGGTTCAAGTCCTATAAACGGCACCATTTGCGCGAGTGGTGAAATTGGCAGACACGTTAGTTTTAGGCACTAATGCTTCCGGCGTGAGGGTTCAAGTCCCTCCTCGCGTACCATTTCAGGAAACTGACTTATAAAAGCAGAAAATTATTTTCCTGCTTTTATTTTTTTAAATTTTATTCTTATACTATCAAAAGCAAGTTTAATTTTCTATTTGTCTATTTCAAAAGCAAGATTTATAAATTTTTCTGGATTCAAAGAAGCTCCACCAACTAAAAATCCCGATAAATTATTTACCTTTAGTAGATCATTAATGCTTTCGTGACAAACAGAGCCACCATATAAAATAGGAACATTTTTATTGGTAATTTTATGAATTAAATCAACTACTTCTTGAATGTGTTCAATTGTGGGTATTTCACCATTACCAATACAATAAATAGGCTCGTATGAAATAATTAAATTGCTAAAATCGTTAACATTTAATAATGCTTTTTCAATTTGGTTTTTAATTGTTCTTAATGAACAATTATTATTAACATCGCAACGATTTTCACCGACACATAAAATTGCAATAATATTTGAATTTTTTAGGGCTTTAATTTTTTCATTAATAACTTCATTAGTTTCGTTAAACATCACTCGGCGTTCAGAATGGCCAATTAAAACAAAATCTAGTTTTAATTCTTTAGCGCTGCGAATTGAAACTTCTCCGGTGTATGCGCCTTTTTCTTTATGAAAAATATTTTGCGCACCAAAAATAAAATTTCGATTTTGAAATTGATTTGCTAGTGAAATTGAATCGTGAGAAAAGGCTACACCAATTTTTGTGTTTTTCAAATTGCTATTTTTAATTTTCAATTCTAAATTTTTAATATAATCAAGGCTTTCAAAATAAGTTAAGTTCATTTTTAAATTACCAATTAAATATTTCATATGCTACTTCTCCTATCAATTAATATGTAATGCAAATATTGGAATTAAACTAACAATCGCAAGCACTGAGTAACCGATTAGCACATAAAAAACTAGGTTATTTGTTTCTTCTAGGTTTCTATTCAAGGCTTTTTGGTTTATTTCCTTGTCATATTCACGACGAATTTTATTTCTTAAAATGTCTTTTTCATGTAAAGTAGCGCCTGGACTTATTTGATTTTTTAATCGATTAGCAATAACTCTATTTCGATAAAAATCAATTAATGGTCTAAAAATTCCTCGTCCCATCCCTTTTTTTATTAAAACGATAAGAATATTTAAACAAAGACAACTTCCAGCTGAAATTGATATTGATGTTTGTCAATCTTTTTGATACATTTTTTCAGCAACTTCACCTATAAAATATGCAAACTTCAATTTAGAAGATTCTACATATGAGAAACGAATTAAAAAAACTAACAATGTTCAAAAAACTGCTGATACAAAATAATAAATGATTGTTGCCTTTGTTCAGCTATTTTGAAAATATCCACCGATTCTACCTAAATATATCTCTTTGTTTTTACTCATAATTACGTATATTTTATAATAATACGTGTTTATTTTTATAAATAAATAAAAACGCACAATTTATGCGTTAGTTAATAAAATTAAATAAATTAGTTATCTTTATAACAATATATATTAATAAAAAGCTTAACAATTTGTTGACTTCTTCTTATTCAAATATTGCGAAATTCATTTAAACTTATCTTCTTAAAATCAATAGTTTTAAAATCTAATAATAGATCTTTATATCCATGATAAATTAAAATGTTTCTATCAATGTTTGAAGATTCTTCTTTATCTTCGGGCATTTTCTTGCCTCTAGATGTATTTATTTCTTTATCTAAAATCATTCCATTTCCTATAATATATTTGAAGCCTTCTTCTAATTCTTGATATTTTTTATCGTCACATTTTATTGCAAATTCATGTTCGTAAGTTAGCTTTGCATAACTATTTTTAATAATATCTGAATTCGATTCAACTATTATATTTTCTTTGTTTAACAAATAAAAGTTAATTCTGATTAATATTAATTTTAGAATATTATTGTTTAATGAAGTGCCTTTTGATGCTAAATATTAATGTTTAAGCACCTTAAATTTATTAAGTTTAATTATTTACTTTTCTTATAGATTCATTTTTTACTTCAAAAAAGTTGCTTAAATATTTTTCGATAAAAGAAGTTAATGAATATTTATTTCATTCAAAATCATAGTGTGCTTCAAATAAACTATAATCAATATCAATTAAACTAATCGATTGTTCATTTGATTGCTCATTGCATTCAAGATATTCATTTATCATATTATGAATTGTTTTAATTTCTTCATCATAAAACTCAAATAATTCTGTTTTTAAGTATTCACTACGATTTATTCTTACGTAATTTGAATTTTTCATTTTGTCATTATAAGAAGGAGTAAAGGTAAATTCATATTTATTAAATAAATAACTTAATTCATCAGCTTTAATAACGTCTTTGTTGATTAAATTTATAAAAACTTCTAGCAAAACTTCTTTATTCATTTTTTGATATAAATTTTTATTTCAAATATATGGTCTACGAAAAGCAAAAGTATCTTGAAAGTTACTTTGATTTAAAAATAAATAATTTGTTAATGAAAAGAAAGAAAATTCATCTTTTAAATAGTCTTCCAATTTGTCATATGAAAGTTTATAATTTTCTAAAAAATTATTAAACAATTTTTGATTGCTAACTATACCAATGTCACTATTTTGAATTAGGTTAAATAAGTTTTCAAGAACATCGTTTTTACATTCTTCTTGTATATCTAAAAATTTTGAGGAAATAAATGTTTCTTTTTTTAATTTTATTATCTTATCTTTATAACTATCAAAAGCTTGTGTGAAAAAATAAGATTTTTTACCATTAAATTTTTTTAAAAGATCATTCATTCCGAACACACCTTTAATTTCTTCGATACATTCTAAAATTTTTGCATTCACATTTTCTTCAAAATATTTTTTAGTTATTTTGTCTCTTGTATTTTTATATTGATCATATTTAGAAATAATTATTTTATCTATAAGACCTTTAGCAAAATAATGGTTTTTAATATTGTTATTTTTAAACACAACAATAAAGTAGTTAAAAATAGCGCGGTAAAAAACAAAAGATTTTTCATTTATTTCTTCTTCTATAAAATCAATAATTTGCTTTTCATTAACGTTAATACAATCCTTTTGTTGTTGTTTGACATCATCAAAATGTAAATACAATCCTCTATCAATCAGTATTAATTCTTTTCTTTCCAAAAAAGAATCGATTCTATTTTCATAATTTATTCCATATTTATCAAATAATATTTTTATTAATTTTTTATTATCATTACTCACATTTCTTTGATTTATTTTGTATCCATAAGGAAAATTTTCTCTAATTTCTTTTACTATTAAGTCATTTAAAGAATAACCGGTTTTTAAATATGTGGTTCTATTTTTTTTATATTTATTAGTAATTATTTGCTTTTCTAATGCGTTGAAGTTATCAAAGTCTTTATTTGTAATCACGTTAGGTAATTCAGCGATTATTTTTTCAATATCAAAAACTTCATTATTGTAGAAAAAACAATATTTTTTATTGAAAAAATATTTATTATTAGAATGTCGTGTTGTCATTTTTTTTATAAAAATTCAAAATTGTTCATTTTCAAATATTTTATTTAATTCAGAAAAATAAATTCATTTTGAGAATTCTCTATTTTTGAATACTTTGTTTAATATTATTTCTTCATATTTATATTTTTTTAATTTTTTTAAAGCATAAATGTCATTATTATCGTCTTTTAAATCATCAATATCGATGTTATTTTCTGCGAGTTTATTTGTTATTTCTTCATAATATTTTTGAAAAAAAGCTTCTTCAGGTAATAACTCATCAATATTGGTTCCGAAAATGAAAGCTAAAAATTCATTAGAACATTTTGTTAAGTCTTTTAAATTGTAAATATCTAAACTTTTTAATAATGCATTAGTTATTTCAGAGTTGAAATTAAATTCCCTTTCATTATTATTGAATTTTGATTTAAAAACATCAATTGCTTCTTTTATTTTTTTTCAATTATTTAAAGTAAAAAATATTTTTTCAAAGCTTACATTTAAAGGAAAATTTCTATCAATTAAAAAATTTAAATATAAATCAAAAGCATCATTGAAATTTAAATTTTCAATGTTTGTTTTAAATTTAAATCAATCGATATTTTCTTTTTCATCTCTTGTTTCACAAAACATAGC
>NZ_VFIX01000009.1 GCF_006385185.1 Metamycoplasma equirhinis
ACTATGAGGTTGATAGGCTGGAGGTGTAAGTGCAGCAATGCATTCAGCTGACCAGTACTAATAAATTGAACGGTTTAATAGTGGATTCTATAGAGATTTATCTAAAATTGCGATATTCAGTTTTCAGAGAACAAAAAAAAGCCAAATTTCGGCTTTTATTTTTTTATTTTAAAATCAAGATCAAAATTGTTTTCAATTTGTTTGAATTCAATTCCATACGCTGCAAATATTTTTTGTGAAGCAATAAAATCTTCAGAATCACATTTATATGCAATTGAATAATACACCTTTGAAATTTTTGATTGAACAATCAATTTAGCGCAATGATAGCATGGTGAATGCGTTACAAAAATACTTGAACCTGGCATAATTTTTGAACTTGTTAAATTTGCATTTATAATTGCATTTGCTTCTGCATGAACAACATAAGTGTATTTTGAATTAAGCACATCATTATCAGCAGCGGGCCTTTCTCAAGTAAATAATTCATCATTATTGACTTCTTTGTTTTCGTAACTAGTTGGCATGCCGTTATATCCTAATGAAATAACATAATTATCTGGGCTAACAATGCATGCTCCAACCTTTGTTGTTGGATCTTTTGATCGCATTGCGCTAAGTTTAGCTAGCGCCATAAAATATACATCTCATTTTATATTATCTTTATTTGGGTTAAAAATGATTTTTTTAGTCTCTAAATTCATATAATTAATTTTATCATAAAAAAATAAAATGAAAATGGGCTCCGCGGATCCCACTTTCGATTATTCAGTGAAGTAAGCTTATTAAGCTCTGATAAGACATTAACTATGTTAATCCACCTCAACATGGAGATGAATTAATATCATTATACACCATTTTAGCGATTGCTAGACAAATTTATTTATAATTAGTTGTATGAAAATAGAAAATCAAAATTGAATTAACGAGAAACAAGTTAAATGGTATTCTGCCAAAACTAATATTTTAATTTTTACGCTCGGGCTTTTACTTTTATTAACTGACATTATTATCTTATTTCATTATTTTAACATTCATGGTATACAACCATTAATAAAACAATATAGTGATCCACAAATTAAAAATTTAATCGGACAAAATAATTTTTATCCCAACGCAATTGCAGCAATGTGAAGACATGCTGGAACATTTACAATGATTAGTAATATTGTTTTAGCTGTAGCAATGATTTCATATGCTGTTTTTCCAAAACAATCTAAAACAAAATACTTCTATTTCTTCGCATGTGTTAACATCACAATAACATTTTTAATATATTGAACATTAATATTTTTTGTTTCACTTAAAGCAGGAATTTGAAAAAATTTATCAGCTGCAATTCCGAGTTTTGTTTTACACGCCATAAATCCTGCAATAGGAATTGGCATCCTAATTTGACAACGGAAGAAAATAACACTAACAAATAAAAATATTTGATTGACGAATGTATTTGTTTTAATGTATTTTTTTGGTGCAATGATTACATTTTTTATCGCACAACCAATTTTAGAACTAAAAAAGATTGATAATCCATACGTTAATTACGGCACAGTTGTATATAGCTTTTTAAATTTTAAAGAACCGATGTTTTATAAAGGCAGCAAACTAGGAATTGTAATTGTACTTGACATTTTAATGTTTGCGCTCGGAGCACTATTAGCACCTGTATTGGCATATTTTTGGAAAGGTGTTTTAAGAATAAAAAATCCTAATAAAAATCATGTTATTGAAACAAATGAAACCCAAAAAGTATAATAAATTAATCTTATTGCAAAAATTTATTGCATGATAAAAATGCTTAAAATTTAGATAAAAAATGGTTTTTTTGAGCGAAAAACATTCAAAAAGCCGTTTTTTTATTGCCTAAAAATGAAAAATGTGTAAAATATTATGTGTAATACAAAGAGAGAAACAAAATGAACGAAAATTTAAGATTACAAACAAACTTAGATAAGTCATTTGCACCAGCATGAGCTGGAATTTTCTCTATTGAAATTATTAACTTCATTGATATGAAAAATATTAATGCTGACATGTATATGTGCCACGCAATTAATACAATCAAGGGAGATAATAATGCTACAAAATCATTTAATTTTTAATTTTAATAATAACAAAACACTTCATAAAGCATGAATTATGGCTTTTAGAGGTTCATAAAATTTTAATTATTGTATATTGCAAAAATTTATTAATAAAAGCCAAACTTTCAATGAAAAATAAAATTTCAAATTACAAGTAAAAATTAAGTCAAAAATTACTTATTTTATATATAAATTAACTTAAAAGGAGCTATAAATATCAAAATAATTTATAATTATTTTTGTATATTTATAAGCAATTTAAAAAACCAATTAAATTTTTAAAAAAATATACTTTTATAATTAGGAGTAAAAAAATAATGAAAAAGAAATCAAAACTCTGACTATTGGGAGCAGTTAGCCTAGCTAGTGTAGTAACCCCTGGTGTTGCTGTACTTTCTGGTGCATGTACTGTACCCGCATGAAAAAAACAACAATATGTTTTTGAATTTAACTCAACAATTGATAACCAAGCATTTAGATATGACTCTTCACGTTCATTTGGAAGTTATTTAGAAACTTCAACAATTCAACATACAGGTGGAGAATTTGTTAGATTACAAGGTTTAACAGAAGTTAAAACTAAATCTATTGTTGATTCGCAAGGTAACATTCAAATTATTACTATTCAACCTAACTTTGTTAGATATAAATTAGAATTGGCACAAGCAATTATTCTAACTGATGAATCTAACAATGTTCACGTTTTTGACTCAGATGAAACTGATGGCACAAGACCTGAAGCTGAATCTACTGCTACTGATGGAACAAAATACTATAAAGAATCAACTGTTAAATTAACATCAAGTAACGAAAAATCAATTAATAGCGCTAAATTCAGAGAAATATTGGCAAAAGCTAAAAAATTCCAAGTAGTAATTAGAAAAGGAATTAATTGAGTTGATTCAAACGGTCAAAAAACTAAATATCAATTAGTTGCGCGCGACTATTGATATTCATGATTAAGAACTGTTTCACTTAATGAAAGCTATAGACATGCAAACGGCGGTTCAAAAGAATTAGATGAAAAATTCAAATTATTAGGTGGCAAAAACACTACAGCATTTACTGATGTTGAAGATTTTCAAAACGAATATCTATATGGATTGTTTGGAATTGATTCATCTAAATTTTATAAAGAAAATGAATTTATTCAAAAAGTAGGCGGTGCTTCACAATATAAAGAAGATCAAGCCTTAACATTTGAAAAAGCTACAGGCAGTGCTAAAGCTGAATTTGCATCATTCTTTGCAAAATTATTTTCAGGTAATGACTATACATTTATGCCAGCACCATCACAATTTATTGATGAACTAAATGAATCTGGAAATCCTATTATTGCAAATAACCTTGGTGAAGATGTTCCTGCTTCTTTAAGAAAAGAATTCATTGATGAACTTGCAAAAATTGGCAAAGATAAAATTCAATACTTTACTGGAGCATACTGATATGGTGTTTCGCCAAGAACTCTATTGCATGTTGGTCCATATTACTTAGAATCAGCTAAAAATCAAAAAGTAACATTACGTAAAAACCAACATTATTGAGATAAAACTTGAACAGAAGCCAAAGATACAATTAATACAATTATTTTCCAACACCAATCAGCAGCTATGGATGCCAAATTATTTACTGATACAATGTTTAACAAATTTGAACAAGGCACTTTATCACAATTAGCATATCAATCACTTTCAGAAACTCAAAAACAAAGAGTATCAAAGAATCCTGGCAAATATGGTTTGCGTTTAGCTAAAACATTAAATACTAAATCGCCATTTTATAGAATGTTTACTACTCCATGAGTTGCATCAGGAAATGCGAATTATGGATTTAATGATGCCTATGCAAAATTAATGTGAGGCGCAACAGTTGAAGAAATTAGAAAAGGCGAAATGAATGCTGATTCATATGTTTCAGGTTTAGGTTTAAGTTTTAGATCAATTTTAAATGCTGCAATTAACTGAGATACATATGCCGGAATTATTTCCTCAAATCAATCTGAGGCTTGAGTTGCTAAAATTGCCAATGGGTCTGAAATTGGCGGAAGCAATCAAAGTACAAGTTCAATAAAAACACCTGAAGATGTTAAAGACCAAATTAACGCATTATCTGCTATAGGTGTCGACGGTAAAAAAATTGACTTTGGTGGTACTTTAGGTAAAGAATTAAGCCCCTCAGAAAATGCAGAAGCAATCAAAAATAAATCATCAACAGCTGACAAATTAAAATCAGCAGGGTTCAACAAATTAAAAGAAGAAATAGCTAAAGTTATCGAAAAATTTGATCAAGAAAATCCTACATTAAAAAATCAAAACTTCGAAATTCAATATTTCTTTCCATTTGTTAATGCCCCAGATTTATACATCAATGGTTGAAAAGAAATTGCAAAAGTAGTCGAAGAATTAAATCCAAGAATTAAATTAACTGTTAAATACTTTACAAATGGTGATGACAAAGAATTTGATAACTGAAGATTTAACGCTCTAAATGGTGAACAAAATCTTGCTTGAAGTTACGACTATGACGGTATAGGCTCTGGATTTGACGGATTATCATGAGGTGGTTTATTAATCCCTACATTGGTGAAAATTTCAAAAATTTCAAGTCAAGATTTTAAAGATTCATTCCCAGAATTATCTAAATTAGCAAAAGAATTAATTGATTATGAAAATACCCATAAAACCATATTTTCAGTTCCATTTAATGAATTAGATTTAGTAAGTACAAAATGAATGAATCGTAACTTTTCAGCAATAATTAGTGGATATAAACTAAAAAAAGTTGGCGATAAATATGAAGCTGAAACAAAAGAAGTTGAAATTGATGGCAAAAAGAAAACTGTATTAGTACAATTTGATCCTGGAACAGGCAAGTCCGCAACAGATCCTTATGAATGAAGTGGAAAATTCTGATTAAATTACAATAAGGCGCATACAAACGAAGATTTAGCTAAATTAATACAAGAATTTGCATCGTTTACAAACATAAACTTTACATATGGAATTACTAAGTCTAAATCTCCTTATGCAAAGAAATTAGTTAACAATCACTATGTAACACCAGATATTACTGGTTATGAATACACTCAATATGTCGATTGAAGAATAACTGGATTAAAAAAATAATATAAAAAATGTTTAAATACATACGTCAAAGAATAGCTTTCGCTATTCTTACGTTATTTATTATCTCATTTTTCGTATACATTTTAATTGCTGCATTTGGCCCTAATCCGGTTCAACAACTAGCAGTTAAAGAATACGAAAGATTAAAGACAAGTGGAAAAACATTTAACGAAGTTTTGCAAAACTTAGAAATACAAAATGGCCTTCGTTATGTTTTATCTGACGGAACACCTGGTGCGAAAATTCCCATAATCGTAAGATATTTTAGATATATTGGAGGAATTTTCCGTGGTGATTTCGGATTTGTTATTAATCCAAGTAATAACCCTGACCCATCGTCATATAAAACAATGGGACAATTATTCTTCAAACCATTAAAATATACATTGTTAATTACTTTTCCAACTTTTATAGCAAGTTCAATTATCGGAATATCAATAGGCGTATTTGCTGGCTATAAACGCGGGAAATTCTTCGATAGTGCTTCAAACTTATTTGCTTTAATATTTATTGCTGTTCCCTCATTTATTATTGCGCCTATTGCTATTGCTATTGCGCTCTCATTAGGCGTATCAGCAGTTGTTCCCCGTCCTGGCGATCAACCCTTTTTAGCAACATTTATAGCTTACTTACCACCAATTATTGTTATGACTCTTTCGTCGCTGGCTGCTTATGTTACTTATACACGTAATCAAGTAGTTACTGTTTTAACTTCAAATTATGTTTTAATAGCTAAAACAAAAGGTTTAAGTAGCAGACAAATATTTTTTAAATATGTACTAAGAAATATTTCTATTCCTTTATTTAGTTTAATATTTGGATCATTTATTGGACTTTTATCAGGTTCTATTATTATTGAAAAATACTGACAAGTCCCAGGAACATCAAGCGTCATAGTTAGTGCTTTCCCTAGTGGAGAAATTAATGTTGTAATGTTTTCAACTCTATTCTTCACACTAGTTTCACTAATTGCTGAAATTATTATTGATGTTTCGTTTGCAATATTAGATCCAAAAATTACCTATGTATCTAATAGCAAAAAAAATTACTTACTATTTTTAAGAGCATATAAAGAAAGAAAGAAAATCACAAGAGATTACTTTGTTAAAAATCTTTTAACCAAATATCATCTATCAATAGAAGGGAAAACCTTAACTAATGGAAACGCAACTGACAACAAAGTTCAATAAAACTTATAAAATAAACACTGATTTAGCAAGCAAATTTAACTTTGTTGCTGAAAAAGATAAGATTCAAGCATCTTCTATTGCTGGTAAGCCTAAAAAGATGTGAATTGAGGTTATAAAAAGATTTTTTACAAATCCTATTGTTATTGCATCATTAATAGTTTTTGTTGCAATTATCTTATGCTCGCTAATTATTCCTGCAACTTCTGATTTTAAACCAAATGCTAAAATCACCCCTTCTGATTATGTTCGTTCATTGCCTCCTTTTTATAAAAGTTTCATAACAAAAATAGTTGCCCCAGATAGTCCAGAAAATAATCTATATCAAAACATTTTGAATCAATCCGCTCTTGACCCTCAATACGCTCAATGGCTAAAATTTTTTACCGATTCATTTAGCCGTGAGATTACTCCTGATGGAGAATACTTAATTAAATATAATGCATTCAACTTAGTTATTGCAGCCAAATTGAATGAATTGATTAACGACGCTAAGTTAGCCGGAAAATCATTAACTGATGCGGATGTTATTGCAATAATTGCAAAAGAAACAAAAGTATATTCAAAAGTATTATTAGGAACTTCAAGTACAGGGTATGACATTTGAGTTACCACTTGATACGCAACGTGAAGAGCTGTTAAAATCGCTTTGATTGTTGTTTTATTGGAAGGCGTTATTGGTATTTCAATTGGTGCCTTTTTAGGTTTTAAAGCCGGAAAATTAGTTGATACAATCGCAATGCGTATTATTGAGATATTTATGTCACCGCCAACATTGATTTGAATTTTACTATTCGTTTCAATTATTGGTGCAAAAGAGTGAGCATTAATTTTAGCACTGACAGTTGTTGGATGACCTGGATTTGTAGGATTAACGAGAATGTTTATAATCACTGTTAAAGATGAAGAATATATAACTGCTTCAAAAGCAATTGGTGCTTCAACTGCTCGTTCAGTGTTTGTTCATGCATTACCCGCCATTATTGGAAAAATTGCAAATAGCTTGGTTAAAGCAGTACCTGGAGTTATTTTATGAATTGCCTCACTTGCCTTTCTAGGCTTTTTCAAGGAAGATGGCGAAATTAACTTAGGACAAATGTTAATTGAGGCCTCATCTGAACGTGGCTCGAATATTTGAATTATTTTATTACCAACATTAATTTTGTTATTTTTATCATTGTCATTGAATTTTATTGCATTAGGTGTACACGATGCACTTGATCCTAAAGTTATGAGTAGAGGAAGGAAATAATCAATATGAAATTAGAAAAAAAAATAAAAAGTAATGTTGAATTAACATCCGCCAATGACTCTAAATCAAAAATAAAACTCGCAAAAAAAACTCCTAAAGTAAAAAAACCAAAATTGTCAAAAACTGATACCCTTAAACTAAAAAGAGAAACTGCATTAAAAGACATATTTGTTAAACCTCTAGAAAATAACAAAATTCTTGAAGTTCGAAATTTGCATGTTAGTTTTTCTCAAGGTAGAAAGAAAAGCATTCATATTGTTCGTGGTGTCGATCTTGATGTTTATCGTGGACAAATTGTAGGTTTGGTTGGTGAATCTGGTTCCGGAAAATCTGTAACTTCAAAAACGTTAATCAATGTTAATGAAAGCGGAATTATTTCTGCTGATAAAATTCAAATTAATGATTTAGAATTAACAAAAATTAAACATCCTAAATTATGGGAACATGTTAGAGGTCAAAAAATCGGATATATTCCTCAAGACCCTTTAACAAGTTTAAATCCCACTAGAAAAATTGGCGATCAACTATTAGATGCTTTAAATAATAACTCTGATTGAACCAACAGACTATATGTAGATAAAAAAGAATATTTAATTGACCTTTTGAAAACCTTTGGATTGCGTGAAGCTGAAAAAATCTTTAAAGCCTATCCACACACTTTATCAGGTGGAATGAAACAAAGAATTGTTATCACAATGGTTGTTGCTTTAAAACCTGATTTAATAATTGCAGATGAGCCTACTACAGCATTAGACCCAACTGTACAAGCTAGTGTTTTGGCATTATTTGAAGATATTAGACAAAAAATGGGTATTTCAATTATTTTAATTAGCCACAACATTTCTGTTATCGCTAAATTCTGTGATTACATATATGTTATGTATGCTGGCAGAATCGTTGAAAGAGGCTTAAAAGAAGAAATTTTTACTGCTCCTGCTCATCCTTATACTTGAGCTTTAATTAGCGCTATTCCCGAATTAAAAGAAGAAAAATTATATAACATTAAAGGTACTCCACCAGATATGGCAAACTTGCCATTAGGAGATCCTTTTGCACCTCGTAATGATTATGCTTTAGAAATTGATTTTCTAAAAGAACCACCATTAATCCCAATCACTGAAACTCATGCTGCTGCAACTTGACTTTTAAGTCCTAATGCACCAAAAGTTACCTTATCAAAAGAATTAGTTAAACGTTTAGAATTATTTAAGAAGGCATTTAGTAATGAATAAAAATTTTGAAGATAAAAAAGTTATTCTTTCAATTGATAACTTAAAAAAATATTTCGTTAATCAAGGCTTTATTAATAAAGCTGTTGATGGCGTTTCTTTTGATGTACACGAAGGTGAAATAGTTGGATTAATTGGCGAATCGGGCTCAGGAAAAACTACGGTAGGTCGCACAATTTTAAGATTATATGACGACTATAATGGTTTTGTTAGATTAGATGACAAAATTATTTCTGGAAAGAGAATCAGTTTCGGTTTAAATAAATACTTACGTAAAAATGTTCAAATGATTTTTCAAGACCCACATGCATCATTAAACGGCCAACAAAACGTATATACAATTTTAAAAGAACCTCTAAAAGTTAACCATATAATGAAAAGCAAAATTGCTGATATTTTTAAAGATTGAATGGAAGTTAAAAAAGCATTCAAATATACTTTTCAAATCGAAGCAATGAAATTAGAATTGCAAAACTATAAAGAAATCAACCGTTTAGCAGAACCTTTGTTTACAAAATGAGTAAAATCTTTTGAAGAATTAAAATTAGACCCCGAATTGAGCAAAGAAGATAATTTTACATTATTTTTTGGTTACCTTGAAGAACGTCAACACGTTGAAAGTGCAATTATCAATAATATGTACTCAAATACAGCTAAATTAATTGAGTTTTATTACGATAAGCAAGCAAAATATCGTAATAATGAGTTAACAAAACCAGAACTAAATTATGAAGCTGCCAAAAGAACATTAAAAAAACAAAAGCAATTAAGTAAAATTTCATTAAACAAATATAATGCCTTGGCTGATTATAAAGAGGCTATTGCAGAATTAAAATCATTCTATCGCATGTTAGCTGATTTGCGAAATGAAAATAATAATACTTTTATTAATTTTATAAACGAAAACAAAAAAGAATCTAGTTTGATTAATATTGCTCGTTTGACAGCTGAAAATCTTGATTTTTATATTTATAATTTAAAAAACGAATTGCTATTTAAAAAACGTGCTCAAATATTTAAACAAATTTGATATCAATGTCATCATTTAAAATTTGAGCAAATCAAAAAACTTTCACTATCAATAGATGAATACAGTAAAAATTTTTATAGCCAATTTTTGGAGTCAATTACTTTTGAAAGTATTTTTGATGAAGTTTCTGCTCCTTTAACACTAGAATTGCAAAACAAACAATCAGAACTAAAGCTTCTTGAAAAACAAGTTAATGAAGACAATCCTAAATTACTTTCAATAAAAAAAGAAATTGCACAATTAAGCAAAAAAATTGTCAATTTAAAAAATAAGAACTTTTCATCTGTAATTAGAAAAAAAATCGTAAATATTTTAAACAATGAATTTAAGTTTGATTTTTTTGAATATAAAAAATTATCATCTCAACAAGAAAGTCAAAAAAATGCCAAATTGGCCAAATTGCATAGTAAATTGCAAAATATTATGGGCAGAATAGCTTCTGGTTCGCAAGAAAAGCCAGAGAATACAGCTGCACAATTACAAATTCATGAAAATGATTTAGCAAAAGCAACAGAAGAATATTTTGTTGCCCGTTCAGAAATGTTAGTTTCATATAAAGCAAAAATTGAAGAATTATATAGCCAAATTTCAAAAGAAAAAGCTCAATATAAGTATCTAGTTTCACTTCAAACAAAATGCAACGCTAGTTATGAGGAATTTAAATCGTTATTTTACAAATTTTTAGAAAATCAAACCGCAGAAGCAAATGCAATTTTAGAAAGTAAAATTGAACAAATATTAGCAAACGCTAAAAACAAAACTTCTGAAGAAAATGATAAAAAATCTAAAAATAAATTATCTGATTTGACTAAAAAAGAAATTAATTCACTTAAAGATAAAATTGATAAAAATAACAAAACCTTGCAACTTAATAAAAAAATGTATAAATCTGATTTAACTTTGAAAGAAGACACAATTAAATCATTTAACATTGAGAAACATTATTTGCAAAAAGATATTAAAAGTATTTACATTTTGCTAGGAATTGATCACAAGTGAGTCGAATCTAATTTAAAAATTAATGATGATGACACTCCAAATGATGCAAAACATTCAAAATGAAAAAAGACATACAATTTCTTTAACTCTAAAATTTCATTTCCAATTGCAAAATCCCTTATTTCAAGCCTATTATATAAAACAACAATATATAAATCGCTTGAAGATGTTGGGTTGCTAAAACAATTTGCATACCGCTATCCACACGAATTTAGTGGTGGACAATTACAAAGAATTGTTATTGCTCGTGCCTTAATTACTGAACCAAAAATTATTGTTGCTGATGAACCAATTGCTTCACTTGACATATCAATTCAAGCACAAGTTGTTAACCTATTAAAAGAATTATGCATCAACAAAAATATCGGTTTAATATTTATTGCTCACGATTTAAGTATGATTGAATATGTTGCTGATAAAGTTGAAATCATGCACTTGGGTAAAATTGTTGAAAAAGGAAAAACTGAAACAATTTACAGCAATCCTATCCATCCATATACTATTAATTTATTTAAGGCAATTCCTAAAATTTCAAACGCTAACGAAAAATTCCAAAATGTTTCATTCGCATTAGATTACTTAAGTGAACAACAATATCCAAATATTCCTGAAATTCACAAAGTAAATAATGAACATTATATTTATGGAACTAAAGAACAAGCAGATAAATGAATTGCTGAAGCAAAGCAAAACGAATAATAACGATGTGCCTTAATGAGGCACATTTTTTATAAAGTATTTTTTAATATTGATTTACTTATCATCATACAAATATTTTCAATGAAGTCAAATTTAAATAATTTTATAGATGAATTTTTAATGATATAAATCAAATTATTTTGTGATGCGTAATAAATAAATTGTTCATAGCGTGTGTAAATCAAATATTTTCAACTTAAATTGAGTATAATTTTATATTATGCATAGAAAACACAATGCTGAAATTTCAACAAATAATAATATATATATATATATATATATATTAATTTTTTTATATTTTCTTTCGCAAATATTTTTAATTTTAAGAGCGGGCAATTTGTTAAAAAATTGCCTATTTTGTCATAAAAATGAAAAAATTTGTTTTTGATAATAGCGTAATTTATCAAGAAAATTGTGAAATAGCGATAGATAATATTGAAGATAAAAGCATTAAGTTAATTTATGGCTCTCCTCCTTACCCTAATGCTAAAAGAGATTATGGAAAATGAGATGAGGATGAATACATAGATTTTATTTCTACTTTCTTAAAAAAGGCTGTAAATAAATTAAATGATGAAGGTTTTTTAGTAATCAATGTAAAAGCTAACCGGAAAAAGAAAAAAACTAATCAATGTTCTGAAAGATCTTTAATTATTGAAGAACTTATGCTTTACATTAAAAAAGAATTGGGTCTTTATTGTGTTGATATCGAAATTTGAATCAAATCTAATCCGGCACCAACAGGAATTAAATCAGCATGTATAGATGCTTACGAATATATTTTATGATTTGCTAAATCTCCTAATTGAAAAATAAATATTGATAGTATTCGAAAAAAATATTCACCTGTTTCATTAAAAATGTATAGTGAACAAATTTATAAAAAAAGAAAAAATAGTCTATATGTAACAAGAGATAAAAAGATAGAACCTAATCCAAAAGGTGCTTTACCAAAAAATAGTTTTATTGATGAATTAAAAAAAGAAATCAATTCCGATATGAACAGTTTTGTCCAAGATTATTATTCAGATTCAAACATAGTTTATGGTTCAACTTCATCTAGAAAAACTAATCACCAAGCTGTTCAACCCGAATATTTACCAAAAAAATATATATTAGCGTGCACAAATGAAAATGATCTAGTTTTAGATCCGTGATTAGGCAGTGGAACAACCGGAATAACAGCAAAAAAATTAAAACGAAGATTTATAGGATTCGAAAAAGAAAAGAAATTTGTGGATTTATCTTTAGCAAATATTAAGGAGACTAAAAATGAATAAGCCAAATTTGTCTAAATTGATATTTAAAAAATCTTATGAAAAAAATTCTGATAACTTTGTAGATGAATTTTATTCTGACTGTCTTAAAAATTCTATTTTGTATAAGAGAATTGCTGGTTATTTTAATTCTTCGATATTTAATTTAATAAAACCTGAATTAGAAATCTTTATTAAAAACCAAGGAAAAATTAGAATTATTTGTAATACAGAAATCATTAAGAATAAAGAAGATTTAGCTTCGATAGAAAAAGGATATTCTGATAGAGAAAAAACTTTGTTTAACGAAGAAATTGTGAAAATGATCAGGAATAATATTGAAAGCTCTAAATTGCTTTATTTATTAATAAAACAAAATATTCTTGATATTCAAATAATTGAAACTTGAGATTCAAAAAACAAAATTCAAAGGTTCTTACATTCGAAAATAGGTATTTTTAAAGATAATTACAATAATATTGTTGCTTTTACTGGCTCTCATAATGAAACATTTTCTGGATGATCAGAAAAAGGAAATGAAGAAAGTTTTGAAGTCTTTTGCAGCTGAAATACAAATGAAGATGAACGTTGTGATAATAAAGAAAAATATTTTGATTCATTATGAAAGAATAATGAAGACGATCAAAATGTAATACTTTACCAACCTAGTGAACTATTAGCTATTTTAGAAAAAAGTATTTATGAAATAGATAAAGAAATTGACATATCAAGAATTGAAATTTATGAACAATTACAAAAAGCAATATTTGAATTAAGTAATAAATTAATAAAAAACACAATTAACAAATGAGATTTGGAAAACTCAAGTAAAAAATTAAGACCTTATCAATTGCAAATACTTGAAAATTGAGAAGCTAATAATAGAATTGGTTTGTTTAATATGTGCACTGGTTCTGGGAAAACATTTACTTCAATTTGTGCTATAAAAGATGCTATTTATAATAAAAATGAAATTCCTTTGATACTAGTTCCTTCTAAGCTTTTAGAATTTCAATGAAAAAATGAAATTAAAAAAGCATTGGGAAATCAAATTTTAGTGTTTACAAATGATGATTTAAGCAAATATCCTAATACACTTTCTTTTTCAAAAAGACAAGATGAAAATAATAAAATGGCTTTTATTTTCACGTATAAAAAAGCATCTTCTTTAGATTTTTTAAAAAACTTTCATTGAGGAAAACACATTTTCTTAATAGCAGATGAAGTTCACAATATAGGTGCTACAAATGCTAGAAGAATTATGGAATATGAAGTTGGCGCAAAAATTGGCTTAAGCGCAACACCAATGAGAAAATATGATGAAGAAGGTTCCCAAATTATTTTAAGTTACTTTGAAAAAACTATTGAGCCTGTTTATGAAATAAGCAACGGTATTAATGATGGCGCTTTATCTCGATACAATTACTTTTTTAATAATGTTTATTTGAATGAAGCTGAAAGCGAAGAATACATATCTTTAACCAAAAGAATTGGAAGGAAAATAGCATTATTAAACAGCAAAGAAAAAATAATGGACGATTCCTCTCTACAAACCCTTCTTATTAATCGAGCAAAAATATTAAAAAAAGCTGAGCAAAAATATGAAAAAACAATAGAAATATTAAACAATGAAATTAAAAATATTCAAGATGAAAAATGGTTAATTTATTTTGAAGACAAAATAGAAATAAAAAATTTTAGGCAATTACTAAAACAAAGAAATTTTAAATATATGGATTATACATATGACTTCTATAGTGGAATGCAAAATCAAAATGAAATTAAAAACAAAATCATTGAACACTTTAGAAAAAATGGTGGAATCATTTTTTGTATTAAATGTTTAGATGAAGGTGTTGATATTCCAGAAATAAATAAAGCAATTATTATTGCTAGCAGCAAAAATCCAAGAGAATATGTCCAAAGAAGAGGAAGAATTTTAAGAAAACATACCGGTAAAAACTATGCTTATATTTATGATTTTTTAGTTTTACCATCCGCAAATATAACTAACGATATAGTTGATAGCTCATTAGAAAGCGAAATTGAAAGATTAGAAGCTTTTTCAAGAAATTCAGAAAATGGAAATATTCTTGATAAAGATATTCAATGAATAAAAAGAAGATATTTAAATATCCAGAAAGGAGAAAAATAGTATGGAACTTTCTAACAAAGAAAAAATTAAAAATATTATAGAAGAAATAGAAAAAACACTAACTAAAGACGAAGAAGAAATTCTTAAACAAATAATAGATATAGAGATAGAAGAAGAATACAATTCTGACAACGAAGGTATTGAAAAGAAAATAAAAGAATTAATTGATGAAAGGATAGATAAATAAATATGCTTAAAATAGAAAAGATTACTATCTACAATTTCAAGTCTTACTATAAAGAACAAAGTATAGATTTTCTTGATTCTAATGGTCTAACTATTATTTATGGTGAAAATGGCGCTGGAAAATCAACCATAATGGAATCAGTTAAATTTTGCTTAGGTTATCACATTAAGAAAGAACAAATTAATACTGATGTAATTGAACAAGAAGTATTGAATACTTTATCAAAACAAGAAAAAGATTACAAAATTAATGTAAAACTTAATTTAAAATGAAATGATGAATCTTATGAAATATCTAGAACATTACAAAAGCAAGATAACATATGAGAAAATGAACTAACTATAAAAAATATAAGCAACAATAATTCTTTCCTTTCAGAAGATCAATCAAAGAAATTTATTGAAAAAATCTTTCCTGAAAAAACTATTAAATTTTTCCTTTTTGATGGAGAAAATACTTTTGAAGAATATAAAAGTCTTTTATCAACAAAAATCACGCAACAAAATGTTTTAAAAACTGATATATTGAAAATTTTAGGAATAGATTCTATACAAAACGGAATTCATCACTTAAAGAAAATATTAGAAATCTATACTAAAGAAAAACAAGCATTATCCAAAAAAAGTAAACAAAATGAAGAAATTAAACGGGAAATAGAACAATTAGAAAATTCAAAAAACAATCTTAATAAACAAATAAATAACAAACAAATTGATTTAGAAAATTACAAAAAAGAAAAAGAAGAATTAAAAGAATATCTAAAAAATAATGAAGTTATTAATGATTATTTAAAGAAAATGGATGCTTTTGAAAAAAATATCAATGAGTATTCAAAAGAACAAGAAAAAGAAATCTCGAATTTACAAGAATATTTAAACAATAACAACATTTTTGCGTTTTGTAAAACAAAAATTATAAATTTGATTAAAGAAAAAAATGAAATTGAAAACAATGATTTTGCAAACTATAAACAAAAATCAAAAATAATCAATGAAATTGCTGAACTAAATTCTCTTAAAAATGCAAACGAATGTGTTCACTGTAAACGCGAAATAACTGATGAAGATAAAAGAAATTTTGATGAAAAAATAAATAACTTAAAGACAGGGCAAAATTTAAATTTTGAAAATAATGCTAAATATCATTGTTTTAAATTAATTGAAGATATAGAAAATAACATTAACAACAATTATTTTGTTAAAGATTTGAAAAATATTGAAGAAAAAATAAAACAATTAAAAAGCAAAATTCAAATTGAAAATAAAAGAAAAAATAATGAACAACAAGAAATTGAAAAATATAAATTTTCAAATGAAGATACTAACGAATACAAAAATAAGTTAAATAAATACAATTTTATTGAAGACAATATACTTACATTAGAAACTGACATAAATTTACACAAAGCACAAATAGAAGAAAAAGAAAAAGAACTTGAAGATGCTACTAAAAAACTTGAAACTGATGATGCTAACAAAGAAAAAGAAGAAAAAATATCTACAAAAATTGATTTGGTAAATAAATTAAAAGTTTGTTTAGAAAATGCTGAAAAAAAATATGCAGTGAAAATTAAAGAAAGAGTTAAGGATGATGCTAATGAAATGTTTCAAAAAATTAAAAATTTTGACAGTTACAAAGAATTATTAATTTCTGACATTTATAAAGTTTCTTTAAAAGATAAAAATGACAAAATTGTATTTTCTCCTTCTCAAGGTGAGAATGTAATTATAATCTTGTCATTAATATATGGAATTCATAAAAATTCAATAGTCAATGGAACAATTTTCTTTGATGCGCCTTTTAGTGTTCTAACAGATAATAACTCTATTAAAATATACAAACATATTTCGCAAATTTCAGATAAAGTAATTTTACTTTCTCATGAAAAAGAATACTTAAAAAATAAAGATTTTAAAGTTTTAAACGAGTATGAAATAGTTAAAGAAAAATCAAATTCAAATACTGATTTGGATATTTACAAATCTAAAATTAAAAGTTTATAAAGGAGAAAATTATGTCTGATAAAACTCAAATAGGCTTAACCGATGATAGCAATAATGCAATTCAAAAATTACTAAAAACAAAATATTTTGAACGTGGAAATGAAATTGCAATTTTCGGACTTGTATACGCAATTAAAAACGAATTATTTTCAGAAAATAATAGAGCTAAAAAAACAACTTGACATGATAGTGCAATTATGAAATTGATTAAAGACAAAAATATTAAAATTGATTTATTAACAAAAATATATCAAGTTATTTATCCTAATGATAATGATGTAAAGGATAAAATTGTTAGAATAACCGAAAACTTAATAAATAATGGTTTAGAAGATATATACATAAAATATTTAAAAGACAATACAAATCCAAATATTTATTTAACTGAAATAATAGGCGATAATGAATAATTATCATAATTTTCTATTTCAGAAAAGTCTTCAAGAAAAAGTTAATGAATATGAATTAGATAAATATTCGGATAATTCACTTATTTTTAATGTTTTGTGAAATATTTTTTTAAATCAATGCAAACTAAGTGAAGAAAAAATTTATTTAAGAAATTTTATAACCAACATTTTAGAAAAAAATACATATGATTTAAAGATTATTAACATATCAAAGTTAAAAGATAAAATTAGTGAATATTTAATTATGTCTAACGAAAGAATTTCGGACATAAAACATGAAATGCTTGAAATTTTAAATAAGATTAAAACTTTAAGAAAAAGTTACAATCACTTATGCAATCATAAAAACAACAAAAGCCTTGATTGAAATAAAATGAAAAAAGACATTGAAATTGTAAATTTCAATGATGCTTTTGATTTATATTTAAATTTTTTAATTGATAGAAATTTTCCTTTAAATGTAAGCTTTGAAAAAATATTTTTTACTTTAAATAATTGAGAACAAATTAACCAAAAAATTATTGAATTTAAATCTAAGTATGTGAATAATGAAAGGGAATTTAATTCTAACTCTGAAATAACTAATGCATTATTAAAAAGTTTAGATATTTACAATTTAAAAGACTTAACAAAATGTTCTAATGAATTTTTAGCTTTTACTTTCGAAACCAATATTGATGAGTTATTACCTGAAGAAGCTTTTTTCTGACAATATTATGAAGAAATGACAGATGAACCCATAGAAAATAACATTAATATCGATGATTTAAAAGACAATCAAAATTTTAATTATTATGATATTAATTTTATTTTCGAAGAAAGCAAAAAAGTCGATGAATGTGAATTAGATAAATATTTGGATAATTCACTTATTTTTAATATTTTGTCAAATATTTTTTTAAAACTAAGTGAAGAAAAAATTTATTTAAAAAATTTTATAACCAACATTTTAGAAAAAAATACATATGATTTAAAGATTATTAATATATCAAAGTTAAAAGATAAAATTAGTGAATATTTAAT